>NZ_JBIAQX010000001.1:287328-953010 GCF_042889445.1 Streptomyces sp. NPDC002602
GGGGGGGGGGGGGGGGGGGGGGGGGGCCCCCCCCCCCCCCCCGGCCCCCCCCACCCCCGGCGGGGGGCGGGGCCCGGGGGGCCCGCCCCCCGCGGGGCCCCGTCCGTACGTCCGCACCCGGATCTGTCCCGCGGCGCGACCCGCGATTAGCCTGGGCGCCATGAAGATCACGTTGGAAGCCTGGGCGGAAGACGACTACTGGCTGCTGCTCCGCAAGAACGAGCCGGCCATGACCGCACACCTCGGCGGCCCGGAGACCGAGGCCAAGCTCCGGGACCGGCAGAGCCGTTACCTCGCTCTCAGTGCCCGGGAGCCGGCGGCCGGCCGGATGTTCCGCATCGTCGCCGACGGGGAGAGCGTGGGCAGCATCGGCTTCTGGGAGCGCGCCTGGAGGGACGAGGAGGTCTACGAGACGGGCTGGGGCATCCTGCCCGAACACCAGGGCCGCGGCCTGGCCGCGGCGGCGGCCCGCGCCCTCGTCGCCCACGCGGCCGAGCACGGCACGCGCCGCCACCTGCACGCCTTCCCGCCCGTCGACCACGGCGCGTCGAACGCCGTCTGCCGCAAGGCCGGCTTCGTCCTGCTCGGCGAGGTCCCGTTCGAGTACCCCCCGGGCCACTGGGACACGAGCAACGACTGGCGCACGGTGCTCCGCTAGCGCTGTGGCCGGAGCGGATCGGCCTACGGCTTGGTGGCCGTGTCGCCCTTCCCGGCCGTGCCGCCCTTCGCGGGGGACTTCTTCGCCGACGCGGGGACCTTCTGGTCGGTGCGCAGGGCCTCCCACAGTTGGCCGGCCTGCGGTTCGGCGACGACCACGCGGTTCGGGTCGACCTTGTCGTAGGCCACCGGCAGCATGATGGTCTCCATCGTCGCCGGGTCCACGGCCTTCATGCTCCGCGCGAAGTCGGAGAGCGCGGTGAGGGACGCCAGATCGGAGTCGGTGGTCAGCGACTTGGTCCCCGCGTCGGCCAGCTTGTACAGCCGGGCCGGGTTGCCGAGGGCGTCCTGCTTCTTGATCTCCGTCAGCATGGCGAGCATGAACTGCTGCTGGAGGCCGATGCGTCCGAGGTCGCTGCCGTCGCCGTAGCCGTAGCGGGTCCGTACGAACTTCAGCGAGTCGGTGCCGTTCAGCCGGTGCGTGCCCGCGTCGAGTTTGAGGCCGCCCTTGGCGCCGCTCATCGGCTGGTCGAGGGTGACGGTGACTCCGCCGAGGGCGTCGACCAGGCCCTTGAAGCCGGCGAAGTCCACCTCGACGAAGTGGTCCACGCGGACTCCGGACAACTGCTCCACGGTCTTCACGACGCAGGCGGGGCCGCCGAGGGAGTAGACCGAGTTGAACATGACCCGCTTCGCGGCGGGCGCGGTGCCGCCGTCGTTGTCCTTGCACTCGGGCCGGCTGATCAGGGTGTCGCGGGGGATGCTCACCGCGGTGGCCCTGGAGCGGCCCTCGGGTATGTGCACCAGCATGGCGGTGTCGGAGCGGGCGCCGCTGACGTCGCCGTGGTCGAGGTCGCCGTTGGCCCCGGCTCGTGAATCGGACCCGAGGACCAGGACGTTCTGGGCGTTCTCGACGACCTTCTTCGGGCGGTTGTCGCCGATCGCCTGGTTCAGGTCGACGCTGGAGATGTTCGAGTTGAGGTGGCTGTAGGTCCACCAGCCGGCGCCGCCGACCGCGAGGACGAGCAGGGCCGCCACCGAGAGCACGATCCACAGGACGCGCCTGCCGCGCCGCGGCTTTCGCCGGGAGACAGGGGAGGAGGCCGGTGCCGAGGGCCGGTCAATCATGGAGGCGGAGCCCTTCTATTATAGATGGGGTGAATCATAGGACACGCTTTCGAGTGGCTGGTCCTTTTCGGTGAAAGGCCGTCGGAGGAACGACGGACAGCACTCGACGGAAGGGCGGATGGACGGCGTGATGCGAGGCAACAGCGCCGGTCGGACGGCTTTCTCCGCCCGCGGGGCGGCGTCCGGTGACCCGGGCCGACCGGTCCCCCCGCCGGTCCGACCCCCGGCCGGAACATGGTTGTTCACGGGCGGCGACGGCCGCCTGACGGCCTACGCCTGCGGGCCCGACGGACTGCTGCGCTGGACCGAGGCCGCCGCCCCCGCCTCCGGGTGGACGGGCCCGGAGAGGTTCGAGGTACCCGGGTGGACCGGCTCCGCGGCCATGGCCCGAAGCCGCGAGGGATACGTCCACTTCGCCGCGCCGGTCGCCGCGCGGGACGGTTCGGGCAGACCGGAGATCGCCGTCTCCACCCAGTTCCAGTCCGGCCGCGCCCTCACCGATTGGCGTGGCCTCGGCGTTCCCCAGGTCCGCGGCGGCCCCACCCACGACCTGCCGACCGGCCCGCCCCGCATCGCCGTCAACCAGCGCTCCGGCTCCGTACACGTCCTCGTGTCCCTGCGCCACGGGGGCATCCTGCGGTGCAGCCGCAACGCCGAGGGCGTGTGGGGCGGTTGGAAGCAGCTCTCCCCGGACCTCTACGAGGGCGAGGTCACCCCGCTGATGCCCGCGGGCGGCCCGCTGGAACTCCTCGCCCTCGGCCCCGCCGGCGCCGACCGCTGGACGGGCGCGGGACAGGGTCGGTTCCGGCACGCCGACCGGGTGCCGTCCCCCGTGGTCCCCGGCACGGCCGCCGTGTGCGAGACGGGCCCCCGCCGGGCCACGTACTTCTGGCGCTACCCGGGCGACGGCTCGCTGGTCGCCTGGCGGGCCGGCGAACAGGGGCTCCAGGGGACCCTGGTGGGCCTCGGAGACGCGGGCGGACGGGGCGCGCCGGGCGTGGTCCGCACGATGCTCGGCGGCTACGACTGCACGGTCCTCACCCACATCGGCGCGGACGGCGGCGTCGAACTCACCGCCTACGTCACCGAGAACGAGGGCTACGGCACCTGGCGGGCCTCCCTGGGCGGTCACGGCGCGCTGTCCCCGCAGCCGGCCGTCGACGCGGCCGGGCGGATCGTGGTGGCCGCCTTCGACCGGGACGGCGCGCTGATCCGCACGCTGCAGGACCCCGCCCAGGGGCTGGTCTTCGGCCCCTGGGCCGCCGTCGGATCCCCTCAGGCGCGACCCGGTACCGGGAACCGCTGAGAGACCTCGACGCACAACCCGCCCGACTCGGAGTAGAACGGCGTCGCGACCAGCTCCGTCTCCGGGGCGTCGGGCGAGGGCGCGATGCGGACCGGCATCCGGGCCGTCGTGTCCACTTCGGCCGCCCGCTTCGGGCCGAGCCGCACCTCCCGGGACACCCCCTCGAAGCTCACGGCGAGGTGGACCTCCCAGACGCCCGGCGGGAGCGGCCGGCCGATCGCGGTCTGCGCCAGGTTGATCCGGGCCGAGAAACGGCCCATCGCCCGCGCGTTGCCCTTGGCGTTGGTGAGGGTGTCGTCCCGCCGAGCGGTCACGGCGTGCGTCTCCTGGGCGCCGGTGGTCCGCTCCCGCAGCACCACGCGGGTGGCCCGCTCCTTCGTCGACAACTGCTCGAAGAACCCGTACCCGTCGAGCAGCAGCATCGCCCCGTCCCAGCGGAGCTTCTGCAATTCGTGACTGACCGTCATGTCGTCGGTGATGTCGAAGAGTTCGTCCGGGAGGCCGACCTGCGGATCGCGGAAGAACGGCAGCCCGGTGTAGACCCGGCCGCCCTCCACGGTCTTGCGGACGCCCGGCCGGTTCTTGTCCGCCTCGAAGGCGGCCATCGACCGGGCCTCGGCGATCCTGCCCTGCGCGAGCAGCGCGAACCGCACCGCGAGCATGCGCGGCAGCAGCGCGAGCGCCCCCGCGCGGGCCTGGGTCCGCAGCACCTCGGCCGCCGCCCACAGGGCCTGCTCGGCCTCCGTCGGATCCGTGGCGGACAACAGCGCGGCCGCGGTCGCCTTGCCGAGCTCCACCTCCAGGTGGCGGGAGTGCAGACGGTCCCGGCGCGGCCCCTGCGGCACCTGCGCGTCGACCAGCGCCAGCATGCGCGAGACCAGCGCCACCCGGTCGGCGAGCCCCGCCGGGGACGCGGGCGAGGCCCCCTTGACCACACAGGTCGCGTCGCCGACGACGGAGACGTTGTCCGCCCCGATGAACGCGGCGGCGGTGAACGCCTGGTCGTCGCCGATCAGCATGTCGGTGGGGAACGCCAGCCCGCGCCGCTGGATCATGCTGGTGCGGAACAGCTTGTCCGGGGTCAGCGACCAGTAGACGCGGGAGGTGTCCACGTCCGTGTAGGGCTGGTTCTTGCGGAACATCGACGTGGCGACGGTGTGCCGGCCCGAGCTCTCCAACTTGCCGAGTACGACGTCGGCCTCGTTGGTGTCCGCCGCCGCGACCATCCGCTCCAACGCGTCGGGCGTCAGCCGGTCGCAGGCCTCCAGGAAGATCACGTACCGTCCGCGGACCTGGCTCAGCGCCCAGTTGCGGGCGGCCGCCGGGCTCTGCCCGTGGGTGACCAGGCCCATGCGCAGGAAGGGGTACTGGTGCGCGGCCCTGGCCAGGACCGATGCGCTGTCGTCCGTGGACCCGTCGTCGACGGCGATGATCTCCAGCCGGTCCGTGCCGATCGACTGCCCGACGAGGGAGGCCAGACAGGCGTCGAGTTCGGCGGCCTGATCGCGGACCCGGACGGCGACCGTCACGTCCACGACGTTCACGACGGCTGTGTTCATGGTCGAGTGATCCTCTTCAGTTCTGCGGGGACCGCTGGGGCGCGGGCACGGGCCACGGCATCTCGCCGGTCAGCTCCGGCCACTGCCAGGGGCGGAAGGCGACGTCCGTCGTGTGTTCCGGGAACGCGCCCGGAGTGGCGGCGAGTTCGCCGACGAAGACGTTGACGTGCGAGGTCTGCTCGCCCGCCCCGGGGGTGCCCACCACGTACGCGAACCGGTCGTAGCCGACGAAGCCCGGGTCGGGCGTGTAGGTCACCCACCCGTCGTACGACAGTTGCGCGTCGCCGTGGCCCGGACGGGTCACGGAGATCGCGGCGGACCCGGCGGGCGCGCCCGACAGCACGTGTACCGCACCGGGGGTGTTCGGCCCGGTCGCGATGCGCAGGCCGCGCGCGGCGGGCCGGCGCAACGGCAGGGCCTGGGTGTCGAGTCGGGCGGTGCGGACCATCTTGCGTCCGGTCGCGTCCGGGACGCCCACCATGATCTGGGGACGGATCCGGGGAGCCTTGGCGTTCTCGGCGGCCCGCAGGTGCAGGACACCGGTACCGGTCTCACCCGCCTCCGCGCGCACCCGGAACCAGCGCTGCCGGGGGAAGTACTCCAGCCCCTGCAGGCCGACGATCTCGCCGGCGGCGGTCAGCGGGGCGGCCAGGAGGTACGCGCAGCCGCGCGAGCCCGTCCGGTCCACCGCGACCGAGAGGCCGAACTGGACGACCTCGCCGGGGGCCACGCCGAGTCGCGGGTCCGCCGAGGAGTACAGGCCCGCGTAGGCGGCGCCCTGGGAGGGATCCGAGCCGAGGGCCCGGCCCCGGCCGAGGAGGTGGTTCACGCGCCGGACTCCTTGTTCGCGGGGGCGCCGGCCGGGGCCGCCGGCATCTTCGACACGCGGGTCTTGGTGCGGTGCCAGAAGGTCTCCTCGTCCAGCCAGCCCAGTTCCTCGTAAGAGAAACGGGTCCGGTCGAGGCCACGGCCCCAGTGCGCGGGGATCACGCCCTGCTCCAGCATGCTGCGGGCGATGAACCGCGCGCACTCGATCGCGCCCTCGGCCCGCAGGTGCACGTTGTCCCCGTCCAGCACGTGCTCCTGGAGGGGCTCGCCCGGCCGCAGGTAGGTGAAGACGGCCTTGGTGGCCTCCGGCCCGAGCTCCTCCCACCACTGGAGGCTCTGCTCGTACAGGTCGACCACCGGAACGTGCTCGTCCTCGGCCAACTGCCGCGCGGCGACCGGATAGTCCCCGAGGAAGCGGGCGACGTTGCCGTGCCGGTCGATCCGCCGCCGCTCGTACGGCAGCAGGATCACCGGGTGCCCACCACGCTCGCGGGTCCCGTGGACGTACGCCGTCATGTGCTCCAGGAAGGTGGAGAACGGCTCGGTGTGCAGGCCGGGGTCCGGCTTCCAGTCCGTCTGCCCGAAACCGAAGAGCAGGTAGTCACCCGGCCGCATGGTGTCCAGGATCCACTGGAGCCGGCCGCGCTCACGGAAGCTCTTGGAGCTGGCGCGTGCCCGGGAGCAGTTCACCACCTCCACCGCCTCGTTGAGGAACAGCGGCAGTGCCTGGGTCCAGCCCGCCATCGGCAGGAAGCTGTAGGGCCGGTGGACCGAGTTCGACCCGCCCGCCACGAAGATCCTCGGGCGGTGCTCCTGGCCCGGTCCGGGTGCGTACGTCACGCCTAGACTCCCTCGTCCCCGGCCGTCTGCACCAGGACCGCCGCCAGCGCCGCCTCGAAGGCCGACCGCTGCGCCGCGTTCGTGGTCGGGTCCTGCCGGCGCACGTCGACGACGTGCCCGGTCATCGTGGACAGCAGGACGTCCAGCGAGGTCAGGGCCACCGCCTCGGAGCTGAGCAGGGAACCGGTCGGCTCCTCGCCGAAGGCCTTGACGCGCATCGGGGTGGCGGTGCGCTCCGGGTTCACGCAGTTCACGCGGATGTGGTCCTCGGCCCACTCGTCGGCCAGCGCCTGCGTCAGATTGACCATGGCGGCCTTCGTCGACGAGTACAGGCTGTAGTTCGCGCGGCCCCGGGTGTAGCTGCTGGAGGTGAACAGCAGCAGTTGCCCCCGCGTCTCGCCGAGGTACTTGTGGGCGGCCCGGGCGATCTGCACGGGGGCCAGGTAGTTGACCTCCAGCGCCTGCCGGATGGTGTCGTCGTCCGTCTCGTCGAGGCGGCCGACCCGCAGCACGCCCGCGGTGTTCACCACGTGGTCGATCCGGCCGGTCTGCGCGTACGCGTCGGCCAGCGCCGCCTCGACGTGGTCGGGGTTCTCCACGTGGGTGCCGGTGGTGGAGCGCCCCAGAGCGAAGACCCGGGCACCGAAGCTCTCGGCGATCCGCGCGATGTCGGCGCCGATCCCGTACGAGCCGCCGAACACCACCATCGTCTTGCCGGACAGTTGCTCGCGGTAGGCGGCCTCGTCGGCGTGGGCGGGAGCGGCGTGCGAGGCGAGCTGGAACAGCTTGTCGGCGATGAACACGTCGACGGGCTGGGTGACCTTCATGTTGTACTCGTCGCCCGTGACCACGTGGACCGGCACGTCGGGCAGGTACTTGACGACCACGGAGCAGTCGTCGGTGGCCTGGAAGAACGGGTCGGCGGCCGCCCGCTCGTAGGCGTTGCGGATCGTGGACAGCCGGAAGCCCTGGGGGGTCTGGCCCCGGCGCAGCCGGGAGCGGTCGGGGACCTCGGTGATGAACTCGCCGTCGTCCCCGTGGGTGCGCGTCACGATCACGGTGTCGGACGACGGGATGGCCACGTCGACGGCCTGGTAGCGCTCCAGGGACTCGACGCACTCGCGGACCACGCGCTGCGAGAGCAGCGGGCGCACGGCGTCGTGGAAGAGCAGGTTGACGTGCTCGTCGGCCTCCCGCCCCTGCGAGGCGGCGGCGATGGCGATGCGGGTGGTCTCGCTGCGCGTCGTCCCGCCGGCCAGCACCCGGGAGACCTTGGTCAGGCCCGCGTGCTCGACGATCCGGCGGGCCTCCGCCACGTGGTCGGGCGTCATGAGGAGGAGGACCTCGTCCACGTCGGCCGCGGACTCGAAGATGTGCAGCGTGTGCTCCAGGATCGACTTTCCGGCGATCTTGAGCAACTGCTTCGGTATCTCGAGCCCGATGCGTTGGCCGGTCCCCCCTGCGAGAACAACGGCGATGGTACGGCGGGGGGTGGTACTGGACGGCACGGTCTCCTTCTTCCTCTGAGCTGGGGATGGGGGCCACGGCCGGGCGGGTGTGGTTCGGCCGTGACAGGGTGCGCCGGCTAGGCGGGGAAGGGCGCCGGCTCCGGGTACTCGATCGGGAAGTCGGCGACTCCACGACGGTAGAGATCGTTCGCGGCGTCGTTGAAGCGAACGACCGACGGCGGGTACTCCGCGCCGAGGAGGTATTCCTTGAGCTGCTCCCGGTAGGGGGCCATGTGGTCCTCGGCCGGGTTGAGCATCGCCTCGATCGCCTCGGACAGGCCGTTGCAGTCGGCGTCGAGCAGGTACGAGGCGTACGCCGTGCGCTGCTCGTTGCGGAACTCCTGGTCCGGCAGACCGTCGAGGTTGAAGATCGCGTACGGCTTGAGGGTGGCGACGAAGTCGGACACCACGCTCGACATGTCGCCGATGAGCAGGTCGGAATGGTTGAAGCAGTCGTACAGCGCGGGGATCCGGTTCGTCACCACATGGTGCGCGGCGTCGGGCATCGCGCTCCAGTACAGGGTCCCGGCCTGGTTGCGGGTGCGCCGGATGCGGGCGGTCCGCTCCTCTTCGGTGAGGTCGGGGTACGGGGAACGGACACCGCGCTCGGAGAGGTCGGCGATGCGCTGGTCGAGGCGGGCCAGCTTGCGGCTCGCGGCCTTGGAGTCGCTCACGTTGCGGCCGAAGCGCCGGGCGTTGTCCTCCTCCAGGAGGGCGATGACGCGTCGGTGCGCGGCGGCGGCCTGCGGCGAGCGGGAACCGGTCAGCGGGTGCGGCTTGTAGATCACACGGATGTCGAGCTTGTGGTCGAGGAGCGCCTGGATCAGCTTCTCGCCGGCCGGCAGCACCGAGGTGTAGCAGGCGTCGTCGGTCCAGCCCTCCCAGGTGGGGGCGTAGATGACGGTGGGTACGGGGTTGACGGCCCGGCCCGTCCAACTGTGCAGGGGCATCAGCTGGGGCCGGCCGACCTCGACGATCTGGTTGTGCGTCACCGCGTGCTTGATGCGCTCGTAGCGGTCGCGGCCCGCCCGGCCGGCCACCCAGATCTCGTCGAAGACCTTGCTGACGCGGTTGCTGCTGGCGAGCTTGTCGCTGTCGCCGTGTCCGATGAAGACGTGCTTGACCTCGGCGCGCTGGAGCATGTGCACGTTCTTGCCCGCGTTGCCGGGGTAGAGGGCGACGCGGAGTTCGTGCATCTCGATGCGCGCGAGGTTGTCCGCCTTGGGCACGCAGATGACGGGAACCGACGTGGCGTCCAGGTACCGCAGGGTGGCCCGCTCGCGCAGCACGATCAGGGGCCGCAGGTCCAACGCCTCCAGGGCCTCCAACCACATGTTCACCTGGTACATGAAGTCTTTGGAGATGGCGGCGAAGGTGAAGTAGAGGGCGACCTGGGGGCGGTATTCGGCCAGCTGGTGGTTCAGCTCGTCGATGGCCTCGTCGGTGGTGGGCAGCTTGAGCGCGTTGCGCGCGTCGGGCAGCAGCACCAGGAGGGACAGGTAGGCGAGGAAGACCGTGATGATCATCCCGTACGTGACCCAGCGCCAGTTGTCGGTCGCGATGGTGGCGAGGGCCCCGGCGACCAGGGGGATGTCCAGGTGCAGCGTCTTGCGGACGTGCTTGTCCACCAGGAACGGGTGCGGCATGCGACGGATGCCCAGCGCGTCCAGGTCCAGCCCGCGGGTGGTGAAGGGCAGTTCGTTGCGCTGCTTGCGGACGTGCTTGAGGAGGGCGCCGTACGCGAGTTGCAGGATGAACAGGAGGAGCAGGCCGATGGTCGTCATCTGCGCCACGAACGACTCGATGTCGGCGATGGCCCCGCACAGGCCCAGCAGCAGGAACTGCCGGATCAGGAAGCGCATGGTCAGGCCGAAGCGCGAGTCGCGCAGCCGCTCCAGAGTGGTCGACTCGGTGCTGTGGAGCATCAGGTCGGCCGCGTAGCTGAGGGCCGCGCAGTACGCGAACATCGGCAGGGAGACGGTCGCGACCGCCGCCATCATCCCGAGGAAGCTGAGGATGAGCCCGGCGCTGATCAGAACGCCTGTGACGGCCTGCAGTCGTTTGGGGCCCATCGTGGAAGGCCTCCCCGTGGAGGTGTTGAGATTCGGCGGAAGTGTCGCAGTAGTATAAGCAGCCGTATGGACGAGTTAAGAACACGAGGTGACGCTCGGGCCAATGGTTCGTGGCCCTTGTGTACATGCGTGTGACCTTCGTCCCCCAAGGTCCGATTGCTCACCCCGTAAAGCGATACACCGTCAGCTCGCGCCGGTCCTCGGCCTTGATGGAAAAGCCCACGCACAATGCGGGGCGGGAATCCGCGGAGCCGATCGCCATTCCCTCCGGCTCCCGGAAGGGCAGATCCGGTGCCACGATGACCTTGTGCCGGCCCTGGGCCCGTCCCGTACGGATGTCGATCGCCGAGACGTGCGTGTTCCCGCCGGACTTCCGCGGATTGTTCCCGTCCTTGGTCGTGTACGGGCGGCCGGTGAGGATGTAGACGAAGTTCCCGTGCAGGGCGCAGCCCTGGAACCACTCCTCTTCCTTCACCTGGACACCGGCCCGCACGGCGTGCACCGGGTCGAAGCGACCGGCGAGGAAGTCCGCCATCCCGTACACGGACAGCCGGTGCTCCCCGTCGATCTCGTGGCTCACCAGCACGCGCCCGCCGGCCAGGTCGAGCGCGGGGGACACGTCGGACGCGCCCGGGACCGGATCGTAGTGCGGAACCCGACGGTCGGACCCGTCGACCACGCCACCGTCGTCGAACAGCACGCGGGCGATCTGGGTCCCGTAGCCGCTGTCCGCGTCGGGCCTGCTCTCCACCCATATGTAGGTGTGCTTCCCGACCGGCTCGACACCGAAGGAAATTCCATGGCCGAAGCCGCGGAGATACATGTGCCCGAGAGATATTCCCGTACTGCTCATCCTGGTCAGGCACATATCGCCGGCGGTCTTTCGGTCGCCGGAAGTCAACGGCTCCGACTCGTCCTCCAGTCGAATGCCGCTCTGAATGGTCTGAAGGGTGTAGACCAAACCGTTGGCATCGTCGAAGGCGAACGACTGCGGACCCGTCGTATTGAATAGCGGCGTCGGCGCCAGCAGTTCGGCGCCCGTCCGCATGTCGAAGTCCCCGGCCGTCGGCTGAGGGTCGGGTTCCTCCCGGTCGGGCTCGTCCGGTTCCGACGAGAGCGCCCACGTCAGACCGCTCGCGGCCAACCCGGCGGCGACCGCGCCGCCGCCGAACATCAGGGTCCGGCGGCTGAAAAGTGTCGTGTCATCCGCCATGCGGTCATTCTGCCGGCCCCCCTGCGAGCCGACGTCGCCGCCCCCGCGCAAGACCCCGCAGCGCCCGCCACCGGCGGAGACGACGAACGCCCGCCCCCGCTCGGGGGACGGGCGTCCGTCATGCGCGTCGGGGACGCGAAGGTCAGACCGGGACGCTCGCCAGACCCGGGGCGAGGAACTTCTTGCCGTTCACCCGCTCCGAGACGCCCTCACGGTCCAGGTACGGCGTCACGCCGCCCAGGTGGAAGGGCCAGCCGGCGCCGGTGATGAGGCAGAGGTCGATGTCCTGGGCCTCGGCCACGACACCCTCCTCCAGCATCAGACCGATCTCCTGCGCCACCGCGTCCAGGACGCGGTCACGGACCTGCTCCTCGGTCAGGACGCTGTCGCCCTGGACCAGGAGCGCGGCGACCTCGGGGTCGAGCTCCGGCTTGAAGCCGTTCTCCGCGTTGTAGACGTAGAAGCCGCGCTTGCCCGCCTCGACGACCCGCTTGAGGTTGGGGGAGACGGTGAAACGCTCCGGGAAGGAGCGGTTCAGGGTCTCGGAGACGTGCAGGCCGATGGCCGGACCCACGAGCTCCAGGAGCACCAGCGGGGACATGGGCAGGCCGAGCGGCTCGATCGCCTTCTCGGCGGTGACCACCGGGGTGCCCTCGTCGATGACGTTCTGGATCTCGCCCATGAAGCGGGTCAGGATGCGGTTCACCACGAACGCCGGGGCGTCCTTGGTGAGGACCGCGGTCTTCTTCAGCTTCCGCGCGACACCGAAGGCCGTGGCCAGCGAGGCGTCGTCGGTCTGCTCACCGCGGACGATCTCCAGCAGCGGGAGGATCGCGACCGGGTTGAAGAAGTGGAAGCCGACCACGCGCTCCGGGTGCTGGAGCTTCGAGGCCATCTCGGAGACCGACAGCGAGGAGGTGTTGGTGGCGAGGATCGCGTGCGCCGGGGCGACCGCCTCGACCTCCGCGAACACCTTCTGCTTGACGGACATCTCCTCGAACACGGCCTCGATGATGAAGTCCGCGTCCGCGAAGCCCTCGGCCTTGTCCAGGACACCGCTCACCAGGGCGGTCAGGCGGTTGGCCTTGTCCTGGTTGATGCGGCCCTTGCCGAGCAGCTTCTGGATCTCGGCGTGGACGTAGCCCACACCCTTGTCCACGCGCTCCTGGTCGATGTCGGTGAGGACCACCGGCACCTCCAGGCGGCGCAGGAAGAGCAGCGCCAACTGCGAGGCCATCAGGCCCGCGCCGACGACGCCGACCTTGGTCACCGGACGGGCCAGCGACTTGTCCGGGGCGCCGGCCGGGCGCTTGGCGCGCTTCTGGACCAGGTTGAAGGCGTAGATGCCGGAGCGCAGTTCGCCGCCCATGATGAGGTCGGCCAGGGCCGCGTCCTCGGCGTCGAAGCCCTTCTGCAGGTCGCCGTCCTTGGCCGCCTCGATGATCTCCAGCGCCCGGTAGGCGGCCGGGGCCGCACCGTGCACCTTGGAGTCGGCGATGGCACGGCCGCGGGCGACCGCCGCGTCCCAGCCCTCGGCGCGGTCCACGTCGGCCCGTACGACCTCGGTGGTGCCGTTCAGGACGTTCGCCGTCCAGATCAGCGACTGCTCCAGGAAGTCGGCACCCTCGAACAGGGCGTCGGCGATGCCCAGTTCGAAGACCTGCTTGCCCTTGAGCTGGCGGTTCTGGTTCAGCGAGTTCTCGATGATCACCGAGACCGCGCGGTCCGCGCCGATCAGGTTCGGCAGCAGGGCGCAGCCGCCCCAGCCCGGTACCAGGCCGAGGAAGACCTCGGGCAGCGAGAAGGCCGGGATGGCCTTGGAGACGGTGCGGTAGGTGCAGTGCAGACCGACCTCGACACCGCCGCCCATGGCCGCGCCGTTGTAGTACGCGAAGGACGGGACGGCCAGCGCCGACAGGCGCTTGAAGACGTCGTGGCCGCCCTTGCCGATGGCCAGCGCCTCGTCGTGCTTCTTGAGCAGCTCGACACCCTTGAGGTCGGCGCCGACCGCGAAGATGAACGGCTTGCCGGTGATGCCCGCGCCGACGATGGAGCCCGCGAGGGCCTCCTGCTCGACCTGGTCGATCGCCGCGTTCAGGTTGGCGAGGGACTGGGGGCCGAAGGTGGTCGGCTTGGTGTGGTCGAAGCCGTTGTCCAGCGTGATGAGCGCGAAGCGCCCGGCGCCGAACGGCAGGTCGAGGTGGCGGACGTGCGCGGACGTGACGACCTCGTCCGGGAACAGCTCGGCCGCACCCTTCAGGAGCTCAGCGGTGGTGCTCACTTGGAGTCTCCCTCGGCGTTGAAGTTCGGGTTCTCCCAGATGACCGTGGCGCCCATGCCGAAGCCGACGCACATGGTGGTCAGGCCGTAGCGGACGTGCGGCTGCTCCTCGAACTGGCGGGCCAGCTGCGTCATCAGGCGGACGCCGGAGGAGGCGAGCGGGTGACCGAAGGCGATGGCGCCGCCGTACTGGTTCACGCGCGCGTCGTCGTCGGCGATGCCGTAGTGCTCCAGGAACGCGAGGACCTGGACCGCGAACGCCTCGTTGACCTCGAAGAGGCCGATGTCATCGATCGTCAGACCGGCCTGGGCCAGGGCCTTCTCGGTGGCGGGGATCGGGCCGTAGCCCATGACCTCCGGCTCGACACCGGCGAAGGAGTACGCCACCAGGCGCATCTTGACCGGGAGGTTGTTCTCCCGGGCGAAGTCCTCGGACGCGATGATCGCGGCGGTGGCACCGTCGTTGAGACCGGCGGCGTTGCCCGCGGTGACCCGGCCGTGGGTACGGAACGGGGTCTTCAGGCCGGCCAGGTTCTCCAGGGTGGTGCCCGGGCGCATCGGCTCGTCGGTGGTGACCAGGCCCCAGCCCGTCTCGCCGGCGGCCTCGTTGGTGTTGCGCACCGAGATCGGGACCAGGTCCTGCTGGATCTTGCCGTCGGCGTACGCCTTGGCGGCCTTCTCCTGCGAGCGCACGGCGTACTCGTCGGCGCGGAGCTTGGTGATCGTCGGGTACCGGTCGTGCAGGTTCTCGGCGGTCATGCCCATGAACAGGGCGGACTCGTCGACCAGCTTCTCGGAGACGAAGCGCGGGTTCGGGTCGACGCCCTCACCCATGGGGTGGCGGCCCATGTGCTCGACACCGCCGGCGAGGGCGACGTCGTACGCGCCGAAGGCCACGCCGCCCGCGACGGCGGTCACGGCGGTCAGCGCGCCGGCGCACATGCGGTCGATGGAGTAGCCGGGCACGGACTGCGGGAGGCCCGCCAGGATGCCGGCGGTGCGACCCAGGGTCAGACCCTGGTCACCGATCTGCGTGGTCGCGGCGATGGCGACCTCGTCGATCTTCGCGGGGTCCAGGTCCGGGTTGCGGCGCAGCAGCTCCCGGATCGCCTTGACGACGAGATCGTCGGCGCGGGTCCCGTTGTAGATGCCCTTGGGGCCCGCCTTGCCGAACGGGGTGCGGACGCCGTCGACGAAGACGACGTCCCTGACGGTACGAGGCACGTTGGCTCTCCTCCAGGTGCGGGTGTGCACTGCTGCGCGGGGGCGCGGTCGGCGTTGTTTGCTGAGCGCCCGCTCACCTGCCCCATGCTACTTGCGGGTAACCAATGTGCACACCCTCTCCGGGAGGAGCGGCGAAGGTCACACTCCGCCGCCGGCCCTCATCGGTTGCGGTGACGAAGGAAGCCCCCCGGCGGGGGCCGGGGGGCTTCCTTCCTCGTCGAGGGCGTCAGTCGGTGGCGGTGAGCGCCTCGACCAGCGCCGGGGTCACCTGCTCGATCTGCCAGGCGCGGGCTCCGTGGGCCGCCAGGGCCGCCGACACCGTGTCCGCCTCCAGGCGCTGCGGCGGCTCCCAGCACAGCCTGCGGACCGTGTCGGGGGTGATCAGGTTCTCCTGGGGCAGGTTCAGCCCCTCGGCCAGCGCCGTGACGGCGGCCCGGGCCGCCGAGAGCCTGGCGGCGGCGGCCGGGTCCTTGTCGGCCCAGGAGCGCGGCGGCGGCGGGCCGGCCGGGGTCGCGCCCGGCTGCGGCAACTCGTTCTCGGGCAGCGCCTTGGCCCGGTCCACGGCGGCCATCCACTGCTCCAACTGGCGCCGGCCCATCCGCTGCCCGTAGCCGGGAAGGGCGGACAGCGCGCTCGCGTTGAGCGGCATGGCCAGCGCGGCCTCGACGATCGCCGCGTCGCCCAGCACCTTGCCGGGGGACACGTCCCGCCGCTGCGCGATCCGGTCGCGGGACTCCCACAGCTCGCGCACGACGGCCATCTGCCGGCGCCGGCGCACCTTGTGCATGCCGGAGGTGCGGCGCCACGGGTCCTTGCGCGGGGGCGCGGGCGGGGCGGAGGCGATGGCGTCGAACTCCTGGTGGGCCCAGTCCAGCTTGCCCTGCCGGTCCAGTTCCTTCTCCAGCGCGTCCCGCAGGTCCACCAGCAGTTCCACGTCCAGCGCGGCGTAGCGCAGCCACGGCTCCGGGAGGGGGCGGGTGGACCAGTCGACGGCGGAGTGGCCCTTCTCCAGCGTGTAGCCGAGCACGCTCTCGACCATCGCGCCGAGTCCGACCCGCGGGAAGCCCGCCAGCCGGCCGGCCAGTTCGGTGTCGAACAGGGAGGTGGGGGCCATGCCTATTTCGCGCAGACACGGCAGGTCCTGGGTGGCGGCGTGCAGGATCCACTCGGTCCCCGACAGCGCCTCTCCCAGGCCGGAGAGGTCCGGGCAGCCGACCGGGTCGATCAGCGCCGATCCCGCGCCCTCGCGGCGCAACTGCACCAGGTAGGCGCGTTGCCCGTAGCGGTAGCCGGAGGCGCGCTCGGCGTCGACGGCGACGGGGCCGGTGCCCGCGGCGAAGGCCGCGACCACCTCGGCGAGGGACTCCGCGTCGGCGACCACCGGGGGGATGCCCTCGCGGGGCTCCAGCAAGGGAACGGGCAACCCATCGGACGAAACCTCTTCGTCCGGGGGGCCGCCCCCGGTGGTGGTGCGCAGGTGTGCTGCGGTCTCTTGGGCGTCGGTCACCGGTCAAGGGTATCCGTGGATGTGGCGCGCCCGTCGCCGGAACGTTCCGGCGACGGGCGCGAGGGTGAGACCTGGTGAAGCGTGAGGGTGAGACCTGGTGAAGCGCGGGGGTGGGGCGGGAGGGAGTGGGCGGGGTGGGCTCGAACGTGTCCCGGGGGTTTTCCCCGGGACGTCCCCCGGGAGCCACCGGGCGGGATCAGTGGATGATTCCGGTCCGCAGGGCGACGGCGACCATCCCGGCCCGGTCGCCGGTGCCCAGCTTGCGGGCGATCCGGGCGAGGTGGGACTTCACGGTCAGTGCGGACAGGCCCATCGAGACGCCGATGGCCTTGTTGGACTGGCCCTCCGCGACGAGGCGCAGGACCTCGACCTCGCGGCCGGAGAGCTCTCGGTAGCCGCCCGGGTGGCTCGGGGCACCCGGGGGGCGGCGGTGCATGCGGGCGGCGGCGGCACCGATGGGGGCGGCGCCGGGCCGGGTGGGGAGCCCGATGTTGGTCCGGGTGCCGGTGACGACGTAGCCCTTCACTCCGCCCGCGAGGGCGTTGCGGACGGCGCCGATGTCATCGGCGGCGGACAGGGCCAGGCCGTTCGGCCAGCCGGCGGCACGGGTCTCGGAGAGCAGGGTGAGACCGGAACCGTCGGGCAGGTGTACGTCGGCCACGCAGATGTCGCGCGGGCTGCCGACGCGGGGGCGGGCCTCCGCGATGGACGACGCCTCGATCACATCACGTACTCCGAGGGCCCACAGATGGCGGGTCACGGTGGAACGGACGCGCGGGTCGGCCACGACGACCATGGCCGTCGGCTTGTTCGGGCGGTAGGCGACCAGGCTTGCGGGCTGCTCGAGAAGAACGGACACCTAGGCCTCCTGGGGGAGTGGCGGAACGTCTCGGCCGGGGGAAGGAAGCCGGTGCGCTCCGTGCTGATGGTCATTGACTCCTTCGGCACGTCACCCGCCCGGCTTTAGGGAATGATCACGATTTGGTGAGTAACAATTCGGGCAATTCGGACGCACGATCGATCAACGGGTGATCAGAAGCCCGCAACGAATGCACGTTCTGGCACTCCTATGCGGGCTCGATCGGTCGACTCGACCGGGGGCGCCGACCCGGGGAACCCCCGGACGGGGCCCGCGGTGCGGCCGAGCGGCCCCTTGACTACGGGTGGTGCGGACCGCGCCGCTGTGGCAGGGACACCACGCCGGTGACGGTGTCCGTGGGGCCGACCGGAGGCAGCCCCGCGATTTGACACAGCAGCTCGCACCAGGCCGACAGATGGGCCGAGGTGTCCGGCACCCCACCCACCCCCTCGCGCGGCGTCCACGAGGCCCTGATCTCGATCTGGGTGGCCGGCCGCCGCTCCGAGAGCCCGCCGAAATAGTGCGAGCCCGCCATGGTCACCGTCCCGCTGGGCTCGCCGTACGTCAGCCCGCGCGCCTCCAGCGCCCCCGTCAACCAGGACCAGCACACCTCGGGGAGGAGCGGGTCCGCGGCCATCTCCGGCTCCAGTTCCGCCCGTACCAGCGTCACCAGGCGGAAGGTGCCCTGCCAGGCGTCGTGCCCGGACGGATCGTGCAGCAGGATCAGCCGGCCGTCGGCCAGATCGTCCTCGCCGTCGACGACCGCCGCCTCCAGCGCGTACGCGTACGGCGCCAGTCTCTGCGGCGGCTTGGTGGGGTCGATCTCGATCCCCTGCCGCAGCCGCGCCTTCTTCAAGCCGTCGACCGCCCGCCGGAACGGGAGCGGGACGGAGCTCTCCTTCGCGCTGTCCACACCGTCAGCGCCATCTGAAAATCGTCCCTGAGCCGCAGCCATGCGGGGAAGACTAGGCGGAACGAGCGGTCGGACGGCGCAGGGACACCCGCGCCGGGTCGGGCACTTCTTCGTACGTGCGAAGATTTGGGTCGTGAGCGCCAACGACCGCCCCAAGGGCCAGCCGAGTCAGACGTACGATTCCGCCTTCCTGAAGGCGTGCCGGCGGGAGCCGGTTCCGCACACCCCGGTGTGGTTCATGAGGCAGGCGGGGCGCTCACTCCCGGAGTACCGGAAGCTGCGCGAGGGCACGCAGATGCTGGAGTCCTGCATGCGGCCCGACCTGGTCACCGAGATCACCATGCAGCCCGTGCGGCGGCACGGCGTGGACGCCGCGATCTTCTTCTCCGACATCGTGGTGCCCCTCAAGGCGATCGGCGTCGACCTCGACATCAAGCCGGGCGTCGGCCCCGTCGTCGCCCAGCCGATCCGCCGCCGCGAGGACCTCGCACAACTGCGCGACCTCACTCCGGAGGACGTCTCGTACGTCACCGAGGCGATCGGCATGCTCACGGGTGAATTGGGCTCCACGCCGTTGATCGGCTTCGCCGGCGCGCCTTTCACCCTCGCGAGCTACCTCGTCGAGGGCGGCCCCTCGAAGAACCACGAGCACACCAAGGCCCTGATGTACGGGGACCCGCAGCTCTGGGCCGACCTGCTGGACCGCCTCGCCGAGATCACCTCCGCCTTCCTCAAGGTCCAGATCGAGGCCGGCGCCTCCGCCGTCCAGCTCTTCGACTCCTGGGTCGGCGCCCTCGCCCCGGCGGACTACCGCCGCTCGGTGATGCCGGCGTCGGCGAAGGTCCTGGAGTCCGTGGCCTCGTACGGCGTCCCGCGTATCCACTTCGGCGTGGGTACCGGCGAGCTGCTCGGCCTGATGGGCGAGGCCGGCGCGGACGTCATGGGCGTCGACTACCGGGTCCCGCTGGACGAGGCCGTGCGCCGCGTCGGCCCCGGCAAGGCGCTCCAGGGCAACCTGGACCCGGCGGTCCTCTTCTCCACCACGGAGGCCGTGGAGGCCAAGACCCGCGAGGTCCTGGACGCCGCCGCCGGCCTGGAGGGCCACATCTTCAACCTCGGGCACGGCGTCCTGCCGACCACCGACCCCGACGCCCTGACCCGCCTGGTGGAGCACGTCCACACCAGCACCCGGCGCTGACGCGGAGCCCTTCACCGGGCCGCGTCGCCACGCGTGACCAACAGGAGCCCCTCCCGTCGACGACGAGAGGGGCTCCGGTGCGTGGGCGGGGGTCAGACGCCGGCCGAGCGGACCGCGGTGACCGCCTTGCGGGCCGCCACCAGGACCGGGTCCCAGACCGGGGAGAACGGCGGGGCGTAGCCCAGGTCCAGCGAGACGACCTGGTCCACCGTCATGCCGGCCGTGAGGGCGACCGCCGCGATGTCCACGCGCTTCGCGGCGCCGGCCCCGCCCACGATCTGGACGCCCAGCAGCCGGCCCGTGCGGCGTTCCGCCAGCATCTTCACCGTCATCTCGGTCGCGCCCGGGTAGTAGCCCGCCGTGTTCGTCGAGCGGATCGTCGCCGTCACGAAACGCAGGCCCGCCTCCCGCGCGTCGCGTTCGCGCAGCCCCGTGCGGGCGATCTCCAGGTCGCACACCTTGCTCACGGCGGTGCCGACCACCCCGGGGAAGGTCGCGTAACCGCCTCCCACGTTCGAGCCGATGACCTGGCCGTGCTTGTTGGCGTGCGTGCCCAGGGGGATGTGCCGCGAGCGGCCCGCCACCAGGTCCAGGACCTCCACGCAGTCGCCGCCCGCCCAGATGTCCTCGTGGCCCCGGACCCGCATCGAGAGGTCCGTCAGCAGCCCGCCCGAGTCGCCCAGGGGAAGACCCGCCGCGCGGGCCAGGGCCGTCCGGGGCTCCACGCCCATGCCCAGCACCACCACGTCCGCCGGGTACTCGTCCCCCGCCGCCGTGGCCACCGCACGCGCGCGACCGTCCTCGTCCGTGAGGATCCTCGTCACCTCGGCGCGGGACACCGTACGGATGCCCATGCCGTTCATCGCCGTGTGCACGAGGCCGCCCATGTCCGGGTCCAAGGTGGCCATCGGCTGCTCGCCCCGGTGCAGGACGGTGACCTCGAAGCCCCGGCCGACCAGCGCCTCCGCCATCTCCACGCCGATGTAGCCCGCGCCAACCACGACCGCCCGGCGGCCCTCCGTGCGCTCCAGGCCGTCCATCAGGCGCTGCCCGTCGTCCAGGGACTGGACCCCGTGGACCCCGTGCGCGCCGATGCCGGGCAGCCGGGGGCGGATCGGGCGGGCGCCCGTCGCCAGGACGAGCTTGTCGTACGCCGTCCAGGACTCGGCGCCCGAATCCAGGTCCCGGGCGCGGACGCGCCGGCCCGCGAGGTCCAGCTCCACGACCTCGGTCCGGGTGCGCAGGTCGATGTCCCGGGCGCGGTGCTCCTCGGGCGTACGGGCGATCAACTCGTCCCGGCCGGCGACCTGCCCGCCGATCCAGTAAGGGATCCCGCACGCGGAGTACGAGGTGAAGTGCCCCCGCTCGAAGGCGGTGATCTCCAGCTCCGCCGGGCCCTTGAGCCGCCGGGCCTGTGACGCGGCGGACATGCCCGCCGCGTCACCGCCGATCACCACCAGTCGTTCCGCCGCCATCGTCCGCACCGTCCTCCACCGCCGCCGTCAGGTGGGGGACACGCTACGGGCCCTCGCCCGAAAGGGTGTTCCCTCAGCGGTCGGAGTCGGTCCCGGCGTCGGCGTCGGCCGCCTCGGGGGAGTCCGCGGCCCGCGTCTGCGCCGGCACCCACTTGCGGGTCAGGCCCGTCTTCGGCGCCGCCGGGCGGAACCTGCGGTACACCCGGACGCCCACCGCCACCAGCGCCGCCGCCAGCGCGAACGGCAGCACGGCGCCCACCGCCAGGGCCAGGTACCGCACCAGGGTCGTGAAGACGTCCCAGCCGCCGCGCAGCGCGTCCATGAACGCCGGCTCGTCCTTCTCCTTCTTCTCCGGGGCCGCCCGCTTCGGGGCCGGCTCCGAGACCTCCAGGGTGATCGTGCCGAGCGCCGTCTGGTCCTTCAGCGCCGTCTGCTGGGCCAGCAGCGACTCCAGGTCGGATTGACGCCGGCTCAACTCGCTCTCCAGCATGACCACGTCGGAGAGCGCCGAGGCCTTCTCCATCATCTCCCGCACCCGCGCCACGCTGGCCTGCTGCGACCGGACCCGGCTGTCGACGTCCGCGACCTTCTCCGTCACGTCCTGCGCCTCGACCTTGCGGTTCAACAGTTTCCCGCCGCCCTCCATCGCGCCCAGGACGGAGTCGAAGCGCTCGCCCGGCACCCGCAGGGTCACCGTCGAGGTCATGCGGCCGTCGTCGTCGCGCCGCGTGGATTCGTTGCCGACGTACCCGCCCGCGTTCTCGGCCGCCGTACGGGCCGCGGAGAGCGCCTTCTGCGCGTTCGTCGTCTCGATCGCCAAGGTCGCCGTACGGATGACGTGCGGGCGGACCGTGACCGGCTTCTGACCCGCGTCCGCCCCCGCGGAGGGGGCCGCCGCCCCGGGCTTGCCCTGGGCCGCGCCCTGCTGAGGGGCGGCCTCGCGCGGTCCGACCGCGGCCTTGTCGGCGGACGAGGACCGGGCCTCGTCGCCGGAGGAGGCCGAGCAGCCGGTCAGCGCGAGGGCCCCGGCCAGGGAGAGTGCGGCCAGGGCCGCCGCAGTGCGGTTCGCGTGGGTGGTCCCGCGTGTGGTGCCCATCAGTGATACCCCCGAGGTTCGGCCGTCGTTGCCCGTTCGACGTACAGGGTCCGGCCGCGGGTTTCGCTTCCGCGGTCCCGAGGTGATCCCGATGCGGTCACGGTCCGGCCTCGTTGATCGATCTGAGACGATGTGTCCATGCACGAAGCGGACACGCGTACGGATCGACCGGCACCCACCGGTCACGTCGTCGTCATCGGTGGCGGTATCGCGGGCCTCGCGGCCGCCCACCGACTCCTCGCCGACGGGCTCCGCGTCACCCTCCTGGAAGCCGGCCCGCGCCTCGGGGGCAAACTGCGCGCCGGTGAACTCGCCGGCCTGCCCGTCGACCTCGGCGCCGAATCGGTGCTCGCCCGCCGCCCCGAGGCGGTCGCCCTCGCCAAGGCCGTCGGGCTCGGGGACGCCCTCCAGCCGCCCGCCACCGCCACCGCCCACCTGTGGACCCGGGGCGCGCTGCGCCCCATGCCGCGCGGCCACGTCATGGGCGTGCCCGGCGACGTGGGACCGCTCGCCGCCTCCGGTGTGCTCTCCGCCGAGGGCCTGGCCCGGATCGAGGCCGAACACGCGCTGCCGCCCGCCGAGATCGGCGAGGACGTCGCCGTCGGCGAGTACGTCGCCGCACGGCTGGGACGCGAGGTCGTCGACCGTCTGGTGGAACCGCTGCTCGGCGGGGTCTACGCGGGCGACGCCTACCGCATCTCGATGCGCGCCGCCGTCCCCCAGCTCTTCGAGGCGGCCCGCGCCCACGCGCTGCTCGGCGACGGGGTACGGGAGATCCAGCGCCGGGCGGCGGCGCAACCCGTCCCCGCCGGGCCGGTCTTCGCCGGCATCGACGGCGGCATCGGGCGGCTCCCGCTCGCCGTGGCCGACGCCTGCCGCGCGGCCGGGGCGCGGATCTCGTCCGACACCCCCGTGCGCGAGATCGTCCGCACGGCCGAAGGGTGGCGGGTGCTCGCCGGATCCGAGGTCATCGAGGCCGACGGGGTGGTCCTGGCCGTTCCGGCCGGGGCCGCGGCCCGGCTGCTCGACGCCCTCGCGCCCACCGCGGCCGTCGAACTGCGCGAGGTCGAGTACGCCTCCATGGCCCTGGTCACCATGGCCTTCCGGCGCTCCGACCTGCCCGCCGCGATCTCCGACGGCGGCGCCAGCGGTTTCCTCGTACCGCCGGTGGACGGCCGGACCATCAAGGCGTCCACCTTCTCCTCCAACAAGTGGGCGTGGGCCGGGGCCGACCCCGACCTGTTCCTGCTGCGGACCTCCGTGGGCCGGCACGGCGACGAGGGCGACCTGGAGCGCGAGGACGCCGACCTGGTCGAGGTCTCGCTGGGGGATCTCGGCGCCGCCGTGGGCCTCGCGGCCCGGCCCGTCGCCTCCACCGTCACCCGCTGGGACGCCGGACTGCCGCAGTACCCGGTGGGGCACCTCGACCGCGTCGCCCGGATCCGGGCCGCCGTCGGCGCCCTGCCGGGCCTCGCGGTGTGCGGGGCGCTGTACGACGGGGTCGGCGTCCCGGCCTGTGTCGCGAGCGCCGGCAAGGCCGCGGACACGGTGCTCGCGGGGCTTCGAACGCGTTCGGGACCCCTGGCAACGACCACTGATCAGCACACGGGACAATAGGCACATGACTGCACCAGAGAAGATTCCCAACGCGGGGAAGAAGGCGAAGGACCTGAACGAGGTCATTCGCTACACCCTGTGGTCCGTCTTCAAGCTGAAGGACGTCCTGCCCGAGAACCGCGCCGGTTTCGCCGACGAGGTCCAGGAGCTGTTCGACCAGCTGGCCGCCAAGGACATCACCGTCCGCGGCACCTATGACGTCTCCGGCCTGCGCGCCGACGCGGACGTCATGATCTGGTGGCACGCGGAGACCTCCGACGAGCTGCAGACCGCGTACAACCTGTTCCGTCGCACCCGGCTGGGCCGCGCCCTGGAGCCGGTCTGGTCGAACATGGCCCTGCACCGCCCGGCCGAGTTCAACAAGTCGCACATCCCGGCCTTCCTGGCCGACGAGAACCCGCGCGACTACGTCAGCGTGTACCCGTTCGTGCGCTCCTACGACTGGTACCTGCTGCCCGACGAGGACCGTCGCCGCATGCTCAAGGACCACGGCATGATGGCGCGCGGCTACCCCGACGTGCGCGCCAACACCGTCGCGTCCTTCTCCCTGGGCGACTACGAGTGGATGCTGGCCTTCGAGGCCGACGAGCTGTACCGCATCGTCGACCTCATGCGTCACCTGCGTGCCTCCGAGGCCCGCATGCACGTCCGTGAGGAAGTCCCCTTCTACACCGGACGCCGCAAGTCCGTCGCCGATCTGGTGGCCGGGCTCGCCTGAGACCTCCCCTGGGGGGAAGGAACCGGAGGGACGCACCCCTGACACAGGGGCGGGCCTTCGGTGGATCGGGAGGCCCTGCCCCCGAAACGACGCAGCCGGAGATCCGCCCGGAAGTTCAGACGACAGGCGGCAGCAGGGCCCTGGGAGCATTCCCCGGGGCGCGTGTTGCCCCGTCGTCCAGCGACACCGGTGCGGGCTCCGGATGCGGCGCGCACGTCAGATGCCGGCCGCCGGTGTCACCCCTCAGCAAGTACCGCGCCACGTGGGCGTCGACGCAGTCGTTGCGACCGCCGGCCACCCCGTGGGCGCCCGCGCCCAGCTCCGTGACCAGGGCGGCCCGCGCGCCGAGCCGCCGTTGCAGTTCCAGGGCCCCCGCGTGCGGCGTGGCCCCGTCCCGTTCCGCGGCGACGATCAGGGTCCGCGGCAGCGGGGAGCCCGGCCGCTCGCCCACCTCGACCGGCCGCTGCCGCTCCCGTACCGGCCAGCTCGCGCACGGCAGGTTCAAGAACGTGTTCGCCCAGGTCTCGAAGGGCGCCCGGCGCGCCAGCTCCGTGCCGTCACGGTCCCAGGTCGCCCAATCGGCGGGCCAGGAGGCGTCGTTGCACAACACCGCCGTGTACACGGCCGTCGCGTTCTCCGCCCCGGCCACCGCGGCCGGGTCGGGATCCGGTCCGGCCTGCTCCACGAGCGGGCCGGGATCGCCGCGCAGGAACGCCGCCAGGGCCGCGGCCCGGTCCGGCCAGACGTCGTCGTAGTACGCGGCCCGCAGGAAGGCCGACTGCAGCTCGCCGGTCCCGACCACCCCGCCGGCGGGCACCCGGGCCACCGCGCCCCGTACCCGCTCCCAACTCGCCCGCACGGCCTCGGGGGTGGGGCCCAGTCGGTAGGTGGCGTGGTGGCGGGCCACCCAGGCGCGGAAGTCGTACCAGCGCCGCTCGAAGCCGAGGGCCTGATCGAGGTTGTCTCGGTACCAGACGCGGCGCGGGTCCGGGTCGACCGCCGAGTCGAAGACCATCCGCCGGACGTGCCCCGGGTACAGGGTGGCGTAGACCGCCCCGAGGTAGGTGCCGTACGAGGCGCCCATGAAGGTCAGCTTCCGGTCGCCGAGCGCGGCACGGAGCACGTGCAGGTCCCGGACGTTGTTCAGCGTCGTGTAGTGCGGCAGGGCCTCGCCGGAGCGCCGCGCGCAGCCCCGGGCGTAGGACCGGGCGGCGGCGCGACGCTCCGTCTTGTACGCCGCCGAGGGGTCGGCCGGGACCTGGGTGGGAGCCTTCGGGCGCTCCCCGGGGGCCCGACAGGACAGCGGGGCGGACCGGCCGACGCCGCGCGGGGCGTAGCCGACCAGGTCGTAGGCGGCGGCGACGTCCCTCCAGGCGGGTTGCGCGGCGACGAGCGGGAAGAACATCCCGGAGCCGCCCGGGCCGCCGGGATTGTGGACCAGTGAGCCCTGCCGGGGCGCCCCGGCCCGGCCGGTGGCGGCGGCCCGGCTGACGGTGAGGGAGATCTGCGGGCCGTCGGGGCGGGCGTAGTCGAGCGGCACCCGCAGGGTGGCGCAGCGGACCGGCTCGGGCAGCTCCTCGACGTCGGGGCAGGCGCGGAAGACGAGGGGGCTGCGGGCGGCGCGCCCCGCGACGAGCGCGGCGCCGGCCTCGGTTTCCCGATCCCCGCCGATCGGCGGCGCCGACCCGGCCGCGAGGGCCGGCGCGGGGGCGGCGAGGGCGAGGGAGAGGGCCACCGCGGCGGCGGCCCCGTGGCGTGCGCGCGTCGTCCGCATGGCGGCCCCTTCATCTCATCGGCTGGTCCGATCAGATGCCGCCTCGAGTCCCCTGTAAAGGATCGCCCGCCGGTGTCGGCTCCCGTCCCCCCGTTGCCGCGCCCCGCGCCCCCCGCTTGCCGTAGGGGGCGTCGCCGATCAGGTCGTCAGGAGCTGCTGGAGCAACTGGACCCGGACGAGCCGCCGCAACTGGAACTCGACGACGAGCAGCTCGAACTCGACGACGAGCAGCTCGAACCGCCCCCGCCCCCGCCGCAGCCGGACCCGGAGGATCCGCAGCCGGACCCGCCGCCGGAGCAACTCGCCCCGCCGCCACCGCAGCCCGACCCTGACCCGGAGGATCCACAGCCCGAGGTGCCGGTGGCGCTGCTCGCGCACCACACGAGGACGGGCAGCACGTCGTCCCCCGACCCCGACGAGGAGCGCGACCGGTACGGGCCCGTCCTGGCCCGGGACTGGGCGGCGGCCAGTCGGGTGCCGCGGGCCGCCGGCACCAGCTGTTGGCGCAGGAACGGGTCGCGCAGGCCCCGCAACCCGAACAGGGCGGTCTGGACGTACGGGGTGTGGTCGTTGAGGTAGTGGGCCCGGAACTCGCCGAGCGCGGCCTGCCCCGAGGGCGTGATCCGCCGCCCGGCCCGCTTGGCCGCCACGACGCCGAGCACGATCCCGCTCAGCAGGGCCGGGAACACCTTCACGATGAACGGCACCTGAGGGTCGGTCGCCAGGGCCCAGGAGACGATGGTGAGGGGCAGCGCCAACACCAGCAGCAGGCCGCACACCGCGGCCTGGATGGCGCCCCAGCGCCGCCAGGTGCGTCCCGTACCGGGCGGGGAGAGCAGCCCCCGGTGGGCCAGGGCGTCCCCGATCTCCTGCACGGCAGGGTCCGACATGGCGGCGTACCGCACCTGGTACAGCCATCCCGAGGGAGCCAGCCGGAGCGCCAGCAGGACCGCGCGCTCGGCGGCGTCGTGGGCGCGGGCGCCCGGCCGGGCCGAGGCGATGCCCGGGCCGCCGACCACCAGACGGCCGTCGCCGAGCAGCGACACGAGGGCGCTGTCCACGACCGCGCCGGGCCCGCCCGCCATGAACGCGGCCTCCGACAGGTCGTGCAGGCGCTCGGACGGAGCCGAGGCCGGGGGCCGCGAGGCCCGCAGCCCCCGCAGGAGCAGGACGGTGGAGACGATGACGCCGATCCAGACGGCGACGGCGAGGATGTTCACGCGGCTCTCCCCACCAGCTTCCGCGCCCAGCGCACGATGCGCAGCGGCGGCCGGGCCCCGGCCCGGTCCCGCCACCAGAGGGTCAGCCGCCGACGGGCGGCCGGGTCGGCCGGAAGGTCCTGGATCAGCAGGTGTTCGGCGAAGTCCAGGGCGTCCCGGCGGTACCCGTCCGTCATGGGGCGGTGGCGCGCGTACCCGAGGAAGGCGGTGCGGTACGCCTCCTCCCCGCCGAGGATCTCGGGCAGTTCGGGCGCCACCTTCGCCACGACCGACGCCCGCTTGGCGGCAAGCGCCCGCGCCTGCACCCGGATCCGCTGCCGGTCGAACCCCTCGGGCACCGGCGTGCCGGCCACGAGCGCCGACAGCAGCGCGGCCTGCTGCAACCCGACCCGCGTCCGCGAGGGCTCCGGCGGGGCCGGTGCGGGGCGGGTGGAGGGGGTGCGCGGACCGGCGGGGCGCACGGCGGCGGGGCCGGCGTCCAGGACGGCCCGGATCGCGGCGAGTTCGCCCTCCAGCTCGCCCTCGGGCGGGAAGTCGTCGTCCCGCTCCAGCAGCACGCCGGCCGGCTCGAACCGCCGGCGGAGCTCCGCCAGCACGTCCAGCACCACCGGCGGCACGGGGTGCGCGTGCGTGTCGTGCCACACGCCGCCCCGCTCCACGCCGCCGGCCACGTGCACGTACGCCAGGGCCTCCGGCGGGATCGCGTCCAGCACCGCCGCCGGGTCCTCGCCGCGGTTCACCCGGTTCGTGTGCAGGTTCGCGACGTCGATGAGGAGCCGTACGCCGGTGCGCTCCACCAGCTCCGTCAGGAACCGGGCCTCCGTCAGCTCCTCCCCGGGCCACGAGAACAGCGCGGCGATGTTCTCCAGCGCCAGCGGCACCGGCAGCGCGTCCTGGGCGATCCGGACGTTCTCGCACAGCACGTCCAGGGCGTCGCGGGTGCGCGGCACGGGCAGCAGGTGCCCGGCCTCCAACGCGGGCGAGGAGGTCCGTACGAAGGCGATGTGCTCGGTCACCAGCGGCGCCCCCAGCGCCACCGCCCGCTCCCCGAGCGCGGCGAGCTTCCCGGCGTCGGGGCGCTCGGCTCCGCCGAGCCCCAACGAGACGCCGTGCGGGACCACGCGGACGCCCCGGTCGAGCAGGCGGCGGAGCGACGCGGGCAGATGGCCCGGGCAGATGTTCTCGGCCACCACCTCGACCCAGTCCAGGCCCGGCAGCCGTTCCACCGCGTCCGCGATCTCAGGCCGCCAGCCGATGCCCACTCCCAGGTGTGCCATGGGCTTCATGTCCCCCGCCCCCTTTCCTCGGTCCCTCTGCCGGTGTCATGGCCCCGACGCAGTCGCGCCAACCCGCAGGAGGGGACGTTCAGAGCAACATTTGAGGTTCCTCGCGGACGGTGGGAGTCCGGATGCCGGGGCGCCCGCCCCGCGGGTGCGCCCTTCCGGTGGGGCGCGCCCCTACAGCCGCGCCCGCAGCGCCGGGTGGTCCGAGACCACCGTGCAGGATCCCGGCGCGATCTCGGTGAAACCGGCGTCCCGGACCACCGGCAGCCCGCTGCCGCTCAGCTCGGCCCACCGCTCGCGCGGGGCGGTCCGTACGGCCAGCCGGAAGCCGGAGTCGCGCCACGCGGAGCGTTCGGCGGGCTCCAGCTCCCACCACGCCAGTTGGGCGGCGTGCCCGGCCTGGGCCATCGCCTTGCCGGCCGACATGTCGAGGTCCGGGTTGAGCCACAGCACCGGTACGCCGGGCGCGGCCGGGGGGACCGGCTCCGGGTCGTCCAGGTCGGTGCCCGACACCTGGAGCTTGGCCAGTTCCTTCGGCCAGCCGTCGAGCGGCACCGGCGGGAAGACCCGCACCTCGGCCTCGGGCGAGGTCTGCCCGGACGCCTGCGCGGGAGCCGCCGGCGACGCATCGGCGGACGGCTCCGGCGAGGCCTCGGCGGGCGCGTCCGGCCAGGCAGGTGCGGAGGTCCGCGGGGCGGACTCCCCGCGGACCGTCACGCCCGGCAGGGTCCCCGCCTTGCGCCACTCCGCCCCGCGCGCCCGTCGCACCACCTTGCGGATCCGGGCGTCCTGCCAGTCCCGTACGGCCTCCGCCCACTCGCCCTCGCCGTGGGCGCGTTCGTCCGTCAGCAGCACCAGCACCGCGCGGGCCGCCGTCTCCAGCGCGGCGGTCCGGGCCGGCGGCGCCGCCTTCTCGATCCGCACGACCAACGGCAGCACGAACTGCGGGGCCTCGTCACGGGCGGCGTGCTCCCGCCGGAAGGGACTGTCGGCCCCGACCGCGGGCACGGGGGTGACCGCGGGCACGGGGGTGGGGGCGGGGTCCCGGAGGGTGTCCCGCGCGGGTCCCCGCGCGGCCTGGGTGTCGTCGGTGCTCATCCGGCCAAGTTTGCCGGCCTCCGACTCCAGGATGATGTCGCAGGGGTCCCCGGCGGGCGAGGATCGGGCGCATGAAGAGTGATCTTTTCGCGTCCGAGCACCTGGTCCAGCCCGCAGCCGCCCCCGGCATGACCCTGCAGAACGCCAAATCCGTCAAGTACGCCGTCAACGGCGAGATGCTCGCCCGTCAGGGCTCCATGGTTGCCTTCCGAGGCAACCTCCAGTTCGAGCGCAAGGGCCAGGGCATAGGCGGCATGCTCAAGCGCGCCGTCACCGGCGAGGGCCTCGCGCTGATGTCCGTACGCGGCCAGGGCGAGGCCTGGTTCGCCCACCAGGCCGGCAACTGTTTCATCATCGACTTCGAGCCGGGCGACGCGCTCACCATCAACGGTCGCAACGTCCTGTGCTTCGACTCCGGCCTGTCCTACGAGATCAAGATGGTCAAGGGCGCCGGCATGACCGGCGGCGGCCTCTTCAACAGCCTCTTCACCGGCGTCGGCAAGCTCGCCGTCGTCTGCGACGGCAACCCGATCATCATCCCGGTCACCGCTCAGGCCCCGGTGTTCGTCGACACGGACGCGGTCGTCGGCTGGAGCGCCTCCCTCGACACCGGACTGCACCGTTCCCAGTCCGTCGGTTCGATGATCCGCGGCGGCTCCGGCGAGGCCGTCCAACTCAAGCTCAGCGGCGAGGGCTTCGTCATCGTCCGCCCGAGCGAGGTCACCGAGACGACCGCGGGACATTGAGACTGACGGAGGTGGGCCGCCGCCACGGCCGGCGGCGGCCCTGGGTGCTGCGCGGCGTCTCGACGGAGCTGCCGCCGGGCGCCCTCGTACGCGTCGAGGGCCGCAACGGCGACGGCAAGTCCACCCTGCTGCGGCTCGTCGCCGGCATCGACACCCCGACCGAGGGCCGGATCACCGGCCGCCCGCTCCGCACGGCGTACGTGCCCGAACGCTTCCCTGCCGCGCTGCCGCTCACGGCCGCCGCCTACCTGACCCGCATGGGCGCGGTGCACGGCCTGCCGCGCGCCACCGCGGCCGACCGGGCCGCCGCATGGCTGGAACGGTTCGGGGCGGCCGAGTACGCCCGTACCCCGCTCGCCGAACTGTCCAAGGGCTCCGCGCAGAAGGTGGCCGTCGCCCAGGCGCTGCTCGCCGATCCCGCCCTGCTCGTCCTCGACGAGGCCTGGACCGGACTGGACGCCGCCGCCCGCACGGAGCTCGACCGGGCCGTGTTGGAACGGACCGCCGCCGGGGGCACCGTGCTCTTCGTCGACCACGACCCGCGCCGGCTCGCGGGCGCCGCCGACGAGCGCCACCGGATCGAGGGCGGCGCGTTGGTGCCCGCGCCGCCGCGGGCCGGGGACGAGGGACCGTACGTACGCGTCCACGTGACGGGGCCGCCGGGCGCCGCGCCCCCTCCCGGGCTGCCGGCCGAACCCGCCCCGGACGGGGGCCTGCTGCTCACGGTGCCCGCCGCGCGCTCCGACGCCGCGCTGCGCGCCCTGCTCACCGCGGACCCGCCCTGGCACGTCCGCGGCCTGCGAGAGCTCCCGTGACCGCCCTGCTCCGCTACCAGGCGGAGCTGCTGCTGCGCTCCCAGCGCTGGCTCGCGCCCCTCCTGCTGTACGCGGCCCTGCTGGCGATCGGGGTCCGACCCGGGGACCCGATGACCGACTCGCTCGGTCTCGCGTCGGCCGCGCTGGTCCCGGTCGCGGCCTGGCTCGTGCGGGTCTGCCTCACCGGCGAGCCCGACGCGGCCCGGGACTGCGCCGCCGCCGCGCGGGGGCCCGTGCGGGTCCACGCGGCCGCCCTGCTCACCGCCCTCGGCGGGGCCACGATCATCGGGTGCGCCGGGGCCGCGACCGTACTGGCGGTGTGCGCGCCGGCCGGAGCGGGCCGGGGCCCGGCCGCCCTCGCCGGGGCCGGCGCCGTCCTCGTCTGCGCGCTGACCGGCACGGCCGTGGGGGCGCTGAGCGGTCGGCCCCTGCTGCGCGGCCCCGGCCTGTCCGTCGCCGCGGCCGGGCTCGGCAGCCTCCTGGCCCTGGTCACGGCCGGTTCCCCGGCCCGCGCCGCGGTGACCGGGCTGGTCACCGGATCGACGGCGGTCCCGGTCGGAGCCCTCGCGGTGGCGGCGGTCGTGGCCGGCGCGGCGGGCGCGGTGGCCTGCCGTGTCGCCGCGCGGCGCGGCTGAGTACGCTCGAAGGCATGGACCAGCCCCGGCAGGAGACCTCGTACTGCGCCGCCCCGGCCGCGCCCGCCCAGTCCGTGGTGGTGCCCGGACCGCCCTACGCGGACTGCCTGGAGTGCGGCAAGCCCACCGAGTACGGGGTGGCGACCCCGGGCGTCGTGCTGTGCCCGGTGTGCGAGTGGCAGGAGGCGCAGCGCACCGCCTGCTCGGGCTGACCCCGTACCCGGACCACCCGTCCCCGGACACCCCGTACCCGGACACCCCGTCCCCGGCCCGCGCGCCGGGTCCCGCTCACTTCCCGATGAGCTCGGACACCTTCACGAAGCGGTAGCCGCGCTTGCGCAGCTCCGGGACGATCGTGTGGATGGCCTCCTCGGTGACCGGTGCGGCGCTGCGCGTGCAGTGCATGACCACCACCGAGCCCGGCTTGACCCCGGCGAGCACCTGCTCGGCCACCGCGTCGGGGTCCTTGGCGAAGGCGTCCCCGCTGACCACGTCCCACTGGACGGCCGTCACCTTGGCCGTGGCGATGGCCCGCAGTGCCTGGTCGTCGTAACAGCCGCCGGGGAAGCGGAAGTACGGGACGGTGTTGACGGCGCCCGCCGTGCGGAAGGCGGCGAAGGCCCGGTCCACGTCGGCGCGGGCGGCGGCTCCGTCGAGGGTGGGCAGTCCGTAGCAGGGGGACTTGAAGGCGTGGTGGCTGTACGAGTGGTTCGCGATCTCGAAGTTCGGGTCGGTGCCGATCGCCTTCGCCTGGTCCGGGTACTCCTCGGCCCAGCGCCCCGTCATGAAGATCGTCGAGGGCACCTTGAGGGTGCGCAGGGTGGAGATCAGCTCCGGGTTGTCGAAACGTTCCCCCGAGGCGGCGCGCGGCCCCTGATCGGAGGTCATGTCGGCGTCGAAGGTCAACGCCACCGTCTTGTCGGCCTGCCGCTTCGCCCGTTCGAAGACCGGGGTCAGGCCGTTCGGGCCGGGGGCGATGGTGGGGGCCTTGCCGGGCGCGCCGGGCCGGGGGGCCGCCGAGGAGCCCGGGGTGCCGGGGGAGGTGGAGGGGGACGCGGGGGGCGATGCCGCGGGGGTGCCCATACGGGCCTCGCCGCCGGCCTTCGACGTGCCGGTGCCGCCCGCGCATCCTGCGAGGGCGGCACCGAGGGCGGTCACGACCGCGACGTTGCGCACTGAGGCTGAAATGGTCACATGAGCAAAATATATGACTATGTGGCAAGTAGTCGTTTGCGGCACTCGTCCACGTCGAAGTCACCCTTCGGGTACCGGGGCGCCAAGCCCTCCAGGTGCTCCAGCAACAGGGTGCTGATCGCCCAGTCGCGGTACCACTTGCGGTCGGCGGGGACCACGAACCACGGCGCGGCGTCGGTGGAGCAGCGCTCCAGGGCCAGCTCGTAGGCGTGCCGGTAATCGCGCCACAGGAGGCGCTCCTCGATGTCGCCCCGGTTGAACTTCCAGTGCTTGTCGGGGTTGTCGAGGCGCGCCAGGAGCCGGCTCCGCTGCTCCTCGTAGCCGATGTGGAGGAACACCTTCACCACCGTCACCCCGTCCTGCGCGAGGGACTCCTCGAACCGGTTGATCTGGGCGTACCGGCGGCCCAGTTGACTGCGCGGCACCAGCTCGCGGACCCGGGCGATCAGTACGTCCTCGTAGTGCGAGCGGTCGAAGATGCCGATCTCGCCCGGCAGCGGCAGGGCCTTCGTGACGCGCCACAGGAACGGGTGGCTCAGCTCCTCGGGAGTCGGCGCCTTGAACGCCCTGATCCGGCAGCCGGACGGGTTGAACTGGCCGATCACGTGCTTGACCGTGCCGCCCTTGCCGCTGGTGTCCATGCCCTGGAGCACGAGCAGTACCCGCCGACGGTCCCCGGCGGTGGACGCCGCGTACAGCCGCTCCTGCAGGGAGGCCAGCGGTTCGGCCATCCGGGCGATCGCCTCCCGACCGGCCGCCTTGCCGCCGGGACCGGCCGGGGTACCGGAGGGGTCGAAACGGCGGAGGTCGAGCCGCTCACCCGCGGGGACCCGCAGGACCTCCCGCAGCGGCGGGGCGCTCCCGGCCCTGCTCCCGTCCCCGCGCCGGGCCTTCCCCTTCCCTTTCCCGTTCCTGTCCTTCTCCTTCTTCCCGCTCTTGGTCCCGGTCTCGTCCTCGGCTTCGGGCGTGCTGCGCTTCCTGGCCACCTCTACCCCAATCGCGTCGGCTCCGTCCGATGGTGCAACACATCGAACGCGCTCGCGATGCGAGGTCGGTGGCTCAGTGCCAGGGGCCGGTCACCGCGAACGTGGTCCCCGGGGCATAGGCGTTGACGTACATCGTCCGCCGGTCGGGCGAGAAGGTGACCCCGGCGAACTCGCCCCACGCCGGGGCGCCGGGCCCGCCGATGTCGTCGGCGTTGCGGGCCATCGGGTAGACCTCCCCGCCGAGGGTCACGCCGAACACGTACTGGGCGCCGCCGCCGTCCTCGCACACCATCAGGCCGCCGTCCGGTGCCAGGCAGATGTTGTCGGGGGAGTCCCCGGGCAGTTCCACGTCGGAGGCCGGTCCGAAGAGCACGTCGAGCCGGAGCCGGGCCCGCTGCGGGTCGTAGAACCAGACCTGCCCGTGGTGGTCGGCGCCGGCGCCCTCGCCGGTGCGGGCGTAGCTGGACACGAGGTGGACGCCGCTGCCGCCCCAGTAACAGCCCTCCAGCTTCTGGGCGTGGGTGATCCCGCCCCGGCCGAAGTCCTGGAGTCGGATCGGGGTGTCGGCCGCCGAGGGGTCCCGAACGGGCACCCACTCGACCGGGAACTCGGCCCCGGGCTCGTCCACCACGGCCAGGTCGGGGAGCCCCCGGACCCGCAGGGCCTCCAGGGTCCCGCCGGCCCGCAGGGACCCGGGGCCGGCGAGGGGGCGGGCCGGCAGGAAGCGGTAGAACAGCCCGAAGGGCCGCACGAAGGCGTCCTCGGTCTCGTAGACCACCCCGGTGTACGGGTCCACGGCGACGGCCTCGTGCGCGAAGCGGCCCATCGCGGTCAGGGGGACCGCGCCCGAGCGGAGCGGGTCGACGGGGTCCACCTCGAAGACGAACCCGTGGTCCTCGGTGTACCCGGAGGTACCGGCCCGGTCCTCGGTCTCCTCGCAACTGAGCCAGGTGTTCCAGGGGGTGCGGCCCCCCGCGCAGTTGACGGCGGTGCCGGCGAGGGCGACGCGTTCGGCGGTCACCCGGCCGGTGCGGTCGAGCTCCAGGACGGTGCAGCCGCCGAGCGCCCGGGGATCGTAGGTCAGCCCCTCGACGGCGGGGACCCGCAGCGCGGCGGTGGTCCGGTTCTCGTGGTTGCGCACCAGGCGGACGGCGCCGCCGGGGCCCGCGGCGAAGGCGGCCATGCCGTCGCAGTTGGCGGGAACGGGGCCCTCGCCGGAACGGAGGGGATCACCGGCGCGCGAGAGGACCCGGTACGAGAATCCGGCGGGCAGGTCGAGCAGTCGGCGGGGGTCGGGTACGAGCGGTCCGTACCCCCGGGTCACCGGGTCCGCGCCGGCGGCTCCGGCGAACAGCGCGCCGAGGGATCCGCCGAAGGCGATGCCGATGCCGCCGGCGGTGAGCAGGCTGCGGCGGGTGACGGACATCGGCAACTCCCGGCGGTGGCGTCTGACATGTGACCGGGCCGTGTTACCACGCGGCCCGCCCCGCATCCGCCCGCCGCCGCTCCGACCGGCGGGGTGTCACCCCACCGGGTGCCCGCCGCGCTCCCGTCGACGCCCCCGACGCACCCCGGTCCACGGCATCGGTCGGGGGGCCGGTCGGGGGGTCCGGGGGCGGCCCGCTCGGGCCGCGCCCCGGGGCGCCGGGGTCAGAGCAGCTCGGCGGAGAGGGTGATCGTCGTACCCGTCAGGGCCTGGCTCACCGGGCAGTTCTTCTTGGCGTCCTCGGCCGCGGCGGCGAAGCCCTCGGCGTCCAGACCCGGGACCTCGGCCCGCACCGTCAGGTGGATGCCGGTGATGCCCTCGCCGGGCTGGAACGTGACGTCGGCCTTGGTCTCCACCCGGGTGGGGGGAGTGCCCGCGCCGTCCAGGCCGTGCGAGAGCGCCATCGAGTAGCAGCTGGAGTGCGCGGCCGCGATCAGCTCCTCCGGGCTGGTCTTGCCGTTCGCGGCCTCGGCGCGCGAGGGCCAGGAGACGTCGAACGAGCCCTGGCCGGAGGAGTCGAGGGTGACGACGCCGGCGCCCTTGAGGAGGCTGCCCTGCCAGTCGGTGTGGGCGGTACGCGTGGTGGCCATGATGGATCCCTTCGCAGAGGTGGCAACGACCGGGCCGACCCGCACGGGGATCCGCGGACGGATCGGTGCGGGAGGGGCCCGGCGCTCCCCAACCTACTGGGCCACCAGCGGCTTCGCGTCGCGCGCCAGGGCGGTGAGCCGGGATATGGCCCGGAAGTACTTCTTCCGATAGCCGCCGTTGAGCATTTCTTCACTGAACAGCCGGTCGAAGGGCAGTCCCGAGGCGAGTACCGGGATCTCCCGGTCGTACAGCCGGTCGGCCAGGACGACCAGTCGCAGCGCCGTCGACTGGTCGGGGATCGGGCCGACATCGGTCAGGCAGACGGCCGACACCCCGTCCGTGAGCGCCCCGTAGCGGCTGGGGTGCACCTTCGCCAGGTGTTCCAGGAGCCCCGGGAAGTCGTCGAGGCTCGCGCCCGGGGTCGCGTACGCGGCCTTGGTGACCTGCTCGTCCGAGAACGGCGCGGGCGCCTCGGGCAGGCCCCGGTGCCGGTAGTCCTGGCCGTCGATGCGCAGCGGCCGGAAGTGCGAGGACAGGCCCTGGATCTCCCGCAGGAAGTCGGCGGCGGCGAAGCGGCCCTCGCCGAGCTTGCCGGGCAGGGTGTTGGAGGTGGCGGCCAGCGCCACGCCCTGCTCCACCAGGCGGCTCAGCAGTGAGGACACCAGCACCGTGTCGCCCGGGTCGTCGAGCTCGAACTCGTCGATGCACAGCAGGCGGTGCCCGCCCAGCGTCCGCACGGTCTGCTGGAAGCCCAGGGCGCCGACCAGGTTGGTCAGCTCCACGAAGGTGCCGAAGGCCTTCAGCGCCGGTTCCGCGGGGGTGGCGTGCCACAGGGAGGCGAGGAGGTGGGTCTTGCCGACGCCGTAGCCGCCGTCGAGGTACACCCCGCGCGGGGCGGCGGCGGGCGCGGCGGGCTTCTTCGCGAACCAGCGCCGCTTGCCGGAGCCGCTCGCGTGGGCCCCGCCCAGACCGGCCGCGAAGCCGGCGAGGACGGTGACGGCCTCGGACTGGCTCGGCTGCGTCGGGTCCGGGTCGTACGTCTCGAAGCGCACCGAGTCGAAGCGCGGCGGCGGCACCATCTCGGCGACGAGCCGCTCGGCGGGCACGTGCGGGGCGCGGGCGCACAGCGCCTGGGGGCCCTCGTCGGCTATCGGCGGCTGCCCGGCGGCGGCGGAACCAGAGGTCGAGACAGAGGTGGACACAGCCCTTAACTCTACGGGGCGTGCCACACTGCACCGATGCGACGCCTGTTCCCTGTGACCGATCAGACATCAGCAGCCCGGAGCGACCGCGAATGGTCGTTCGACGAGCTCGCGGAGGCGTACGCGTACCCCGCGCTCGACGCCGGCGCCCACTGGCTGCGGGCCAACATGGTCTCCACCCTGGACGGGGCCGCCCAGCACGACGGCCGCTCGCAGCCCATCTCGGGCGAGACCGACATGCGGATCTTCGGCACCCTGCGGGCCCTGGCCGATGTGGTGGTCGTGGGTGCGGAAACGGTTCGCCAGGAGGGGTACCGGCCGGCCCGCGCCCGCGAGGCGTTCGCGGCCCGTCGCAGCGCCGCCGGTCAGGGCCCGGCCGCCGCCATCGCGGTGATCACCGCCTCCATGGACCTGGACTTCTCGCTGCCGCTCTTCACCTCCCCCCTGGTGCCCACGCTGGTGCTGACCGGCGCCGGGGCGCCCGCGGAGCGGGTCGCGGAGGCCACCCGGGCCGGAGCCGAGGTCGTGGTGGCGGGCGACGGGTCCGCCGTGGACCCCGCCCGGGCGGTGGGGGAGCTCGCCGCGCGGGGGCTGCGCCGCCAGCTGACCGAGGGCGGGCCGAGGCTGTTGGGCCAGTTCGTGGCCGCCGACGTGCTGGACGAGCTGTGTCTGACGATCTCCCCGACGATGACCGCGGGGGGCGCCCAGCGGATCTCCGGAGGGCCTTCCGTCACGGTTCCGCACCGGCTCGCGCCCGCGTGCGTACTGGAAGAGGCCGGGTTCCTCTTCACCAGTTACCGTCGGATCTGACAAGGGGCGGAATTTATCGTTCCGCTTAGCTTCCGCTGGGCACACTACCTGCGCGGCCCCGTGTGACAGCGGGGCAGGATGGTTTCCGCAGGGGCCGGCTCGACCGGCCTCGGCCCATGAAGGAGAGGGCGTCCGTGTTCACGAGCGTATTGATGATCGAGCAGCCGCTGACCACGGTGGACGTGGACTTCGTCACCACCCTGCACGGAGACGACCAGGTCTCCTTCGTCGTCCTCATGCAACCCCGGGGTGACCAGGACCGCCTGCTCCGCGCCATCGACGACGTCGCGCTCGGCGAACTTCCCGAGGCCGTCCACGAGGGCGAGGAACCTGAGGGGGCGGCCGCCCAAGGCCCCGCCGCGCACGCCCTGGCGCACTCCCTGAACGCCCTGCGCCACAAGGGTGCCAACGCCACCGGCCAGATCATCGGGGCCCACCCCCTGGACAAGCTGAAGGCCGTCGTGGAGGAGACCGACGCCGACGAGGTGATCGTCCTGACCGCGCCGCACTTCGTCGAGGAGTTCTTCCACCGGGACTGGGCCTCCCGCGCACGGCACAAGGTCGGTGTTCCGGTGCTCAAGCTCTTCGCCCACAACGAATAGGCTGGGCCCGGTTCACCTCTCGTACTCGATTCCTGGAGCGACCTGAATGAAGCCCGGCCTGCCGACCGCCATGGAACGGCCCCACTTCATCGGCATCGGCGGCGCCGGCATGTCCGGCATCGCGAAGATCCTCGCCCAGCGCGGGGCCGAGGTGGCCGGAAGCGACTCCCGTGACTCCGAGACCGCCCGGGCGCTGCGCGCCCACGGCGCCACGGTCCACATCGGGCACGCGGCCGAGCACCTCGCCGACGACTCCACCTGCGTGGTCGTCTCCAGCGCCATCCGGGCCGACAACCCGGAGCTGGTCCGCGCCGCCGAACTGGGCATCCCCGTCGTGCACCGCTCCGACGCCCTCGCCGGCCTGATGGACGGCCCGCGCGCCATCGCCGTCGCCGGCACGCACGGCAAGACCACCACCACCTCGATGCTGGCGGTGTCCCTCTCGGCCCTGGGCCTGGACCCCTCGTACGCCATCGGCGGCGACCTGGACGTCCCCGGCTCCAACGCCCACCACGGCGCGGGCGACATCTTCGTGGCCGAGGCGGACGAGAGCGACCGCAGCTTCCACAAGTACACCCCGCAGGTTGCGATCATCCTCAACGCGGAACTCGACCACCACGCGAACTACGCGTCGATGGAGGAGATCCACGAGTCCTTCGAGACCTTCGTCGGCAAGATCGTCCCCGGTGGCACCCTCGTCATCGCCCACGGTCAGGAGGGCGCCGCCGAGATCGCCCGCCGGGTCGCCGACCGGGACGGCCTGACCGTCGTCACCTACGGCGAGGAGCCCGAGGCCGACGTCCGGATCACGAAGATCACCCCGCGCGGCCTGACCAGCGAGGTCACCGTGGTCATCGACGGCCGGATGCTCACCTTCACCGTCTCCGTGCCCGGCCGCCACTACGCGCACAACGCCGTCGCGGCCCTCGCCGCCGGTGTCGCGCTCGGCATCCCCGCGCACAACCTGGCCTCCGCCCTCGGCAAGTACACCGGGGTCAAGCGCCGCCTCCAGCTCAAGGGCGAGGAGGCCGGCGTCCAGGTCATCGACTCCTACGCGCACCACCCGACGGAGATGACCGCCGACCTGGAGGCCATCCGCGGCGCCGCCGGGGACTCCCGCATCCTGGTGGTCTTCCAGCCCCACCTCTTCTCCCGCACCCAGGAACTCGGCAAGGAGATGGGCCGGGCCCTGGCCCTCGCCGACGCCTCCGTGGTCCTGGACATCTACCCGGCCCGCGAGGACCCGATCCCCGGCATCACCAGCGAGCTGATCATCGCCGCCGCCCGCACCGCGGGCGCCGACGTGAGCGCCGAGCACGACAAGGCGGCCGTCGCCGACGTCATCGCGGGAATGGCGAAGCCCGGTGATCTCGTTCTCACCATGGGCGCGGGCGACGTCACGGACCTGGGTCCCCAGATCCTCGCCCGGCTGTCGAACTGAGGGAGCGGGAACGTCATGGCGTACGAGGTCGAGAAGACGGACGAGCAGTGGCAGGCGGAGCTGACCCCGTCCGAGTACCAGGTGCTGCGCCTCGCCGGCACCGAGCCCGCCTTCCGCGGTGAGTACACCGACACCAAGACGGAAGGCGTCTACTCCTGCCGGGGCTGCGGCTCCGAGCTGTTCCGCTCGTCGGAGAAGTTCGAGTCGCACTGCGGCTGGCCGTCCTTCTTCGACCCGAAGGACACCGACGCGGTCGAGCTGATCGCCGACACCTCGCACGGCATGGTCCGCACCGAGGTCCGCTGCGCGAAGTGCGGCTCGCACCTGGGCCACGTCTTCGAGGGCGAGGGGTACCCCACCCCGACCGACCAGCGGTACTGCATCAACAGCATCTCCCTGCGGCTGACCTCCGACGCGTCCTGACGCACCACCCCGTGCCCGTGTCGACACCCCTGTGACGGCACGGGCACCGGCGCGCGGGAACGACCGTCCGCATCCGTCACGCCGGCTCGCCCCCCGCCGTTCCGTCCACGCGGTCGTCGTGGCGGGCGGGGGCGTCGGGCGGGGGCGACGGGACCCGGCCGGTCGAGCCGGGTGACGGCCGCCGGCGCCGGGAGGACGGCTTCAGCCGGTCGCGCAGCCGGTCGAACGCGCCCGGGCGGCGCCAGGCGCGGAACTCCTCGGCCCAGCGGCCGCCCAGCCGGTTCAGCTCCTCCTCGACCGCGGTCGACTCCGCGGGCGCCAGCCCCCGCACGACGGGCCGCAGCACCCGGTCGAGCAGGTCCGTACGGGCCTCCTGCCAGACCGGGCCCGCCTGGGGCTGGGAGGACCAGGCGACGAAGCAGTCCGCGAGCCGGCGCGGGGAGCGCCGCAGCCGGTCCACTACCGCCGGATCGCGGGCCAGCCGCCGGTACGCGGCCAGCAGCTCGACGTCGTCGCTCTCGATCAGTGCACGCAGCTCGCCCTCGGTCCGTTCCTCGCCGAGCAGCCGCACCGATACCGCCGCGTACGCGTGGTCCCTCGGCCCCGGTTCCGGGTCCAGGCTCCGCAGGGTCAGCGCCGTCCGGACCCAGCCGGGGCCGACCGTGCCCGCCCGCAGGTTCCGGGCCAGCTCCAGCATCAGCAGCGACGGCCGCAGCGGTTCGGGCAGTTCCGCCCGGAAGTGTTCCAGCAGCTTCGGGGCGAGCTCTGCCGCCGCCGCGTCTTCGGCCGGCGCCCGCACCGCGGCCTGGACCAGCGTTCCCCAGGTGCCGGCCTCCACGTGCGGCTCGGCCCCGGTCGTCGACAGCAGCAGCGTGGCCTCGGCCGCGCTCGGCGGCTCCCCGTCCCACACCAGCCGCATCGCCGTCCGCAGCACCAACGGGTCGGCGTGGACGGTGGATCCGCTCCGCTCCACCAGGGTGGACAGGGCCGCGACCCGGTCCGGCGTCGAGGCCAGCACCTCGGGGGCCGCCGCGCACATGTGCAGGTACCGCACCGGGTCCGCGGCCCGCAGGCGCAACCCGGTCCGGGCGAACACCCGCACCCCCGCCGCGGGATCACCCACCGCGAAGGCGTTCAGGCGGTCGAGGAGCAGGTGCCGCAGCGAGGGCAGCTCCGTCAGCGCGGCCCGCGCACCCTCCCCGTACGCCCGCTCCGGTTCCGCGAGCAGGGCCAACGCCAGCCCGCGCGCCACCTCGGGCACCAGCTCGGTGGCGTCCACCCCGATCGCGGCGGCCACCCGCAACAGTCCGGCCCGCTCGCCCGGTTCGCGCTCCGGGTCGGCCAGCGCCGCCCGCAGTTCCGGTCCCAGTTCCGCCGCGAGCCGGCCACGCGTGGCCGCGCCCAGCGCGCCGACCGGCGGCTGGGGACCGGCGCCGCGCACCGCCTCGGTCAGTGCCGAAGCCACCCACGACTCGTACGCGGCGGGGCGACCCCAGGCGTCCGGCGCCGCCGGCAGTGGCCCTCGGGCGGCGGTCCCGGCGGGCGAGCGGCCCCCGACCGGCCGCGCCAGGGCCTCGGTCAGCGCGTGCAGGCGTCCCTCGTCCAGTGCCGCCCGGTGCTCCGCCGCCCACTCGGCCGCCGCCGCCCTGCCCGCGGAGTCCAGGGTGATCCCGGCGGCCAGGGCCAGCGCGGCCAGCGGGCCCGGATCGTAGGGCCGGCCGGGCGGCAACCGGCGTACCTCCGCCAACAACGCCTGACGGCCCACCGACCACACCCGTGCGGCGGTGTCGGCCCACACGTCCCCCGAACCGGTGCCCGTGTCCGCGCCGACGCCCGGCTCCGCGTCCGTGCCGAGTGCGCGCGTGGCGTCGTACAACCGGTACCGGTGGTCCTGCCCGCCCAGGCCGGCGGCGTCCTCCGGCAGCACGCCGATGATCCGCTGCCGGGCGAGCAGGGGCCGCCGGGTGTACGTGGTGAAGGTCAGCCACTGTCCCCGCTGGTGCGGCAGCACGCTGCACGCCAGCATGATCCAACGGGCCACGGCCGTGCTGTCCCGCTCCACCAGCACCACCCGCGGGGCCGTCGGGTCCTCGGCGAGCCTCCGCACGTCGGCGAAGAAGCCCGCCAGCCAGGGCCCGCGCGCGGCGACGAACTCCGCCAGCCCGGCCGCGTCGTGCCGGCCCGGCGGGGGAACCCTCTCCAGCGGCGCGGGCGGGCCACCCGGCGGGGTGTCCGAGGCCCACTGCGCCGAACCCCAGGAGGTGATCGGCAGCGCGCCCTTCGCCGGACCGGAGTCGGCGGGCTGTGGCAAGTGCACCGCGTGCGTGTGGAAGTTGCCCCGCCGGCCGTCGTGGTCCGCGCCCGTGTACACCGAGCGGGCCAACAGTCGGCTGCCGTCCGACAGCACGCTCAGGCTCAACGCCTCGGGGAAGAGGGCCGGTTGCTCGCCCGTCGGACGGTCCGGCGCGCCCCGGGGCGGCTCGTACCCGATCAACTGTTCCGCCTCGCGGAGCAGGGACACGGGCGCTCCCGGACTGACCGCGGTGAAGCGGAAGCCGGAGCCGTCGGGCCCGGTCGGGGCGCAGGTGTAGTGGAGTTGTACGAGGTTCACGCGCCCGCCTCCGAGCCGCCGGGCGGGGTCGGTAATGCGTCAAGGTGGCGTAAGTCCGGGCCCTGTCGCGCGGCGAGCGGTTCCCCGTACCGTGCCACCGGGGGCGCCGGTGGGCGGCCGAGCCGGGTGTGGGAGGGCCCGAGGGCATGCCAGAACTCGGTCCCCGCCATCAGTCCGCGTCCCCCCGTGCAGTGTGTGGAGGTCATTTCAGCAGATGTACGGCTGCTTCGGGAGCTTTCCGATGGCTTTCCGTTCGCCGGCTGTACGGCGCACGGTCAGACAGGGATCTCCGTCCGGTACCCCGGGACCGCTGTCCTTGGGGCGCCCCTCGCCTTCCCCTCACCCCCAGAGGACCTCACCCCATGGCTGAACTCAACCGTCGCAGGTTCCTGCAGATCGCGGGCGGTACGGCCGCCGCCACGATGCTGAACGAGAGCATCGCCCGCGCCGCCGCCATCCCGGCGCAGGGCGGCACCGGAACGATCCGGGACATCGAGCACATCGTCGTCCTCATGCAGGAGAACCGTTCCTTCGACCAGTACTTCGGTTCGATGAAGGGCGTCCGGGGCTTCGGCGACCCGCGCCCCGTCCTCCAGGACAACGGAAAGTCGGTCTTCCACCAGTCCAACGGGACGAAGGACATCCTCCCCTTCAACCCGCGGGTGGACGACCTGGGCATGCAGTTCGTCGAGGGCCTCAACCACGACTGGGCCGGCGGCCACGCGGCGTACAACAACGGCAAGTACGACAAGTGGGTCCCGGCCAAGACGGCCACGACCATGTCGTACATGACGCGGAACGACATCCCGTTTCACTACGCCCTCGCCGACGCGTTCACCGTCTGCGACGCCTACCACTGCTCCTTCATCGGAGCCACCGACCCGAACCGCTACTACCTGTGGTCGGGCCACACGGGCAACGACGGCACCGGCGGCGGACCGGTCCTCGGCAACCAGGAGGCCGGCTACGGTTGGAAGACCTACCCCGAGCGGCTGGAGGCGGCCGGGGTCTCCTGGAAGATCTACCAGGACGTCGGCGACGGCCTGAACGCCGCGGGCCACTGGGGCTGGATCGGCGACGCCTTCCGCGGCAACTACGGCGACAACTCGCTGCTGTACTTCAACTCCTACCGCAACGCCCAGCCCGGCAGCGCCCTGTACGAGAAGGCCCGCACCGGCACCGACGCCAAGGCCGGCGAAGGGTACTTCGACCGGCTGCGCGCCGACGTCGTGAACGGCACCCTGCCCCAGGTCTCCTGGATCGCCGCGCCCGAGGCCTTCAGCGAGCACCCGAACTGGCCGGTCAACTTCGGCGCCTGGTACATCTCGCAGGTCCTCGACGCGCTGACCGCGAACCCGGCGGTGTGGGCGAAGACGGCCTTCTTCATCACGTACGACGAGAACGACGGCTTCTTCGACCACGTGGTGCCCCCGTACCCGCCCGCCTCGGCCGCCTGGGGCCTGTCCACGGCGGACGTCACGAAGGACCTGTACGCGGGCGGCGGGGGCTACTCCGCCGGTCCCTACGGGCTGGGCCCCCGCGTCCCGATGATCGTCGTCTCCCCGTGGAGCAAGGGCGGCTACGTCTGCTCCGAGACCTTCGACCACACCTCGGTGATCCGCTTCATGGAGCAGCGCTTCGGAGTCCGCGAGCCCAACATCTCTCCGTGGCGCCGCGCCGTCTGCGGCGACCTGACCTCGGCCTTCGACTTCACCAAGGCGGACGCCTCCCCGGCGGCCCTGCCCCCCACGGCCGGCTACCTCCCGCCGGACCACGACGCCCACCCGTCCTACCACCCGGTGCCGCCGGCCACCGGCGCCCTGCCGAAGCAGGAGGCGGGCTCCAAGCCGACGCGCGCGCTGGGCTACCAGCCGTACGTGGACGGCAAGGCCACCGTCTCGACGGGCAAGTTCACCCTGACCTTCGCCTCCGGGCCCGCCCTGGGGGCCCACTTCCACAGCACCTCCGGCAACCGCACGGACGGGCCCTGGCCCTACACGGTCGAGGCGGGCAAGACCCTTTCGGACACCTGGAGCACCAGCGCCTCCACCGGGAACCAGGTCAACCTCACCGTCTGGGGTCCGAACGGCTTCCTGCGCACCTGGAAGGGTCCCGCGAAGAAGGCCGGCCCCGAGGTCACGGCCCGCCACGACGCGACCGCCGGCAACCTCGCGCTGACCCTCGCCAACGCGGGCACGGCCGCCGTGAACCTCACCGTGACCAACACCTACGGCGGCGCGCCGCAGACCTTCAAGGTCAACCCCGGCGCGACGGTGACCCACTCGGTCGACCTGCGGGCCACGGGCCGCTGGTACGACGTGAAGGTCGTCTCGGACGCCGACGCGGGCTTCCTGCGCCGCTTCGCGGGCCACGTCGAGACGGGAGCCCCGGGCGTCTCCGACCCGGCGATCAAGACCGTGTGACGCGGTCGCCCGCCGCGTGCGGCGGTCGCCGCCCCGGGACCGCAGGGTCTCGGGGCCGGTGGCCGCGCACCGTGCGGGATGTCGACCTCACGGTGTGATGGTAGGCCCGGTGGGCAGAACGTAGGGCGTCGACGTCCTCACGTTCCGTCACCGAGGGAGAACGCATGGCCATCGCCCACCGAAGGATCGGCACCGGACCCGTCCGCGTGATCGTGTTGCACGACTGGTTCGGCACGTCCGCCAACTGGGGTTCGGTACTGGACCACTTGGACCCGCGGGAGTTCAGCTACGCCTTCCTCGACTACCGCGGCTACGGCGACCGCCGCGACGTGGTCGGCCGGTACGACCTCGCCGAGATCGCCGAGGACGTCCTCGAACTGGCCGATCAGCTCGGTTGGGACACCTTCTCCCTCCTCGGTCACTCCATGGGCGGCAAGGCCGCCCAGCAGGTGCTGGTCCGGGCGCCCGAGCGGATCGAGAAGCTGATCGGCGTCAATCCGGTCCCCGCCGGCCCCTACCCGATGGACGACGCCACCCACGCGCTCTTCCACGGCGCCGCCGCGAACGAGGACAACCGGCGCGCCATCCTCGACCTCGTCACCGGCAACCGCGCGACCGGCCACTGGATCGACCGGATGGCCGCCCACTCGATGGCCGTCTCCCTGCCCGAGGCCTTCGCCGCCTACCTCGTGAGCTGGGAGTCCCTCGACCTGTCCGCGGCGGTCAAGGGCAACACCGTGCCGGTGCTGACCCTCGTCGGGGAGTACGACCCGGCACTGAGCGTCGAGGTGATGCGCGCCACCTGGCAGACCTGGTACCCGCACTGTCGGATCCAACCGCTCCCCGGCGCCGGCCACTACCCGCCGCACGAGACACCGGTGGCGTTCACCGCCGCGATCGAGGCCTTCCTGCGCGGCTGAGGCGGGGTGGTCGGCGGCCGTCTCCGACCCCGGAAACGCCCGTGAGGGGTACGAGGAAACCTCGTACCCCTCACGGGATCAAACAGGGTGAGTGACGGGACTTGAACCCGCGGCCACCTGGACCACAACCAGGTGCTCTACCAACTGAGCTACACCCACCACGAAGGGCGGCGGACCACCCGTTCGATGTGCAAGCACAGCATAGCCGATCAGCGGGGTGCCTCCGCGACGCCATATCCCGGCCCGCCGCCCGCCGCCCGCCGCCCGCCGCCCGCCGCCCGCCGCCCGCCGCCCGCCGCCCGCCGGCCGGCCACGCCCAGCCGGCCGGCCCCGCCCCGGCGGGATTCGTGCGGCGCGGCCCCTGCCGCCGTCGCGTGCCGCACGGCAGGATCCCGACATGGACCTCGACCCGCTCCTCGCCGACACCGAGCCCTTCACCGCCGCCGACTACGCCGCCCGGATGGCCGCCGCCGCGCGGGCCGCCGCCGAGGCGGGGCTGGCCGGGCTGCTGATCGCCCCCGGGCCCGACCTCACCCACCTCACCGGGTACCGGCCCGTCGACACCGAGCGGCTGACCCTGCTGGTGCTCGCCGCCGACCGGGAACCGGTGCTCGTCGTGCCCGCCCTGGAGGCCCCCGACGCCGCGAAGGCACCCGGCGCGGGAGCCCTGACCCTGCGCGACTGGGCCGACGGGAAGAACCCGTACGACGCCACCGCGCCGCTGCTCGACGCGACGGGCCGCTTCGGTGTGAGCGACAACACCTGGGCCCTGCACCTGCTCGGCCTCCAACGCGAGTTGCCCGGGACCGCGTACGCCCCGCTCACCGACGTCCTGCCGATGCTCCGCGCCGTCAAGGACCGGCGGGAACTGGCCCGGCTGGCGGCCGCCGGGGCCGCGGCGGACGCCGCGTACGCGCAGATCCTGCACGTCCCCTTCGCCGACCGCAGGGAGAGCGACGTGGCCGCCGACCTGGCCGCGCTGCTGCGCGTCCACGGCCACTCGCAGGTGGACTTCACCGTCGTCGGCTCCGGCCCGAACGGCGCCAACCCCCACCACGAGGCCGGCGACCGCGTCATCCGGCACGGGGACATGGTCGTCCTCGACTTCGGCGGCCTCCTGCACGGATACGGCTCCGACATCTCCCGCACCGTGCACGTCGGCGAGCCCACCGCCGAGGAGCGGCGGGTCCACGACGTCGTACGCGAGGCGCAGCGGGCGGGCGTGGAGGTGGTCCGGCCCGGGATCGCCTGCCAGGACGTGGACCGGGCGGCCCGCGCGGTGATCACCGAGTTCGGCTACGGGGACCGTTTCATCCACCGCACCGGCCACGGCATCGGCGTCACCACCCACGAGCCGCCCTACATGATCGAGGGCGAGGAGCAGCCGCTGCTGCCCGGCATGTGCTTCTCCGTCGAGCCGGGCATCTACCTGCCCGGCCGCTTCGGCGTCCGCATCGAGGACATCGTGACGGTGACCGACGACGGCGTCCGCCGCCTCAACAACGCCCCGCGCGAGATGGCGATCGTCGAGTAGCCGGCCGGCGCCGCCTCGACGACAGGGCCTACGGGCCCAGCACCACCGCCGACTCGCCCGGCACGTGGATCCGGCCGTCGGGGCCCGGGTGGTCGACGGGCTCCCAGGCGGCCAGCACCCGCACCCCGTTGCGGCCCAGCGCGATGGTCACCGGCTCCCGCGAGAGGTTCACCGCCACCCGGACCTCGCCGCGCCGGAACGTCACCCAGCGGCGCTCCTCGTCGTGGGCGACCCGCACCGCCGCGAGGTCCGGGTCACGCAGGTCCGGATGGGTGCGGCGCAGTGCGATCAGGGTCCGGTACCAGTCCAACAGGCGTGCGTGCGCCGGCTGTTCGGGCTCGTCCCAGTTCAGGCAGGACCGGTCGCGGGTCGCCGGGTCCTGCGGGTCCGGGATCTCCTCCGCCTTCCAGCCGTGCGCCGCGAACTCCCGCCGCCGGCCCGTCCGCACGGCCTCCGCGAGCTCCGGGTCGGGATGGTCGGTGAAGTACTGCCACGGCGTGCCCGCGCCCCACTCCTCGCCCATGAACAGCATCGGGACGAAGGGACCGGTCAGCGCGATCGTCGCGGCGCAGGCCAGCAGGCCCGGGGACAGGGAGGCCGACAGCCGGTCGCCCAGCGCCCGGTTGCCGATCTGGTCGTGGGTCTGGGTGTAGCCCAGGAAACGATGCGCCGGCGTGCGACGGCGGTCCACGGGCCGGCCGTGCGTGCGGCCCCGGAAGGAGGACCACGTGCCGTCGTGGAAGAAGGCCCGCGTCAGGGTCTTGGCGAGGGCGCCGATCGGGGCCTCCGCGAAGTCGGCGTAGTACCCCTGGGACTCGCCGGTCAGCGTGCAGTGCAGGGCGTGGTGGAAGTCGTCGTTCCACTGGGCGTGCAGTCCCAGGCCGCCGACGGACCGCGCGGTCGTGACGCGCGGGTCGCACTGGTCGGTCTCGGCGATCAGGAACAGCGGCCGGGCGGTCTCCGCCGCCAGTTCGTCCACCGCCGCCGCCAGCTCCTCCAGGAAGGTGAGGGCCCGCCCGTCGGCCAGCGCGTGCACGGCGTCGAGGCGCAGGCCGTCGATCCGGTAGTCCCGCAGCCAGGCCAGGGCACTGCCGATGAAGTACGCGCGGACCTCGTCGGAACCGGGCGCGTCCAGGTTCACCGCCGCGCCCCAGGGCGTGTGGTGGGACTCCGTGAAGTACGGGCCGAAGACGGGGAGGTGGTTCCCGGAGGGCCCGAGGTGGTTGTGGACCACGTCCAGCACCACGCCCAGCCCGGCGGTGTGCGCCGCGTCCACGAACCGGGCCAGGCCCGCCGGGCCGCCGTACGGCTCGTGCACCGCCCAGGGGGCCACGCCGTCGTATCCCCAGCCGTGCCGGCCCGGGAAAGGGCACACCGGCATCAGCTCGACGTGCGTGACACCGAGCCCCACCAGGTACGGCAGGCGGGCCGCGGCGGCGTCGAAGGTGCCCTCCGGGGTGAACGTCCCGACGTGCAGTTCGTACAGGACCGCGTCCTGGAGCGTGACGCGGGGCGCGGGCGCGCCCGGGTGCAGCGTGGCGACGTCGACCACCGCGCTGTGGCCGTCCGGCCCGTGGGGCAGCCGGCGCCCGCGCGGGTCCGGGCGCACCACCGGATCGTCACCCAGCAGGAACCCGTACTCGTCCCCGTCGGCGGCCGGCGCGTCGACCACCCACCAGCCGTCCCGGCCCGTTTCCGGGTCGGGTGTCATCTCGTAGGCGGTGTCGTTCAGTCGCATGGCGACCCGACCTGTCAGCGGTGCCCACACCTCGAACTGCACGGACGGTCCCCTCGTCTCCGGCGGTACCCAGCCTGCGTCTTGCGCCCATCATCCCGGCCCCGGCGGGGGAGTTCTGGACACTTCGTCCCCGACGGGCCGACAATCACCCTGTGACGTCGAGTTTCGAGTACCCCGGCTTCCCCGCGCCCCGCCTCTCCGACGCCGAGCGCGACCAGGCGCTGGGCCGGCTCAGAGAGGGCGCGGCCCTGGGAAAGCTGTCCCACGACACCTTCCTGCGGCGCATGGAGCTGGCCCTGGTGGCCCGCCGCGCCGAGGACCTCGCGGTGCTCACCGCCGACCTCCAGAGCCGGCGTGCCACCGAAAGCCCCTGGACCCGTCGGCTGTTCGGCTGGGTGGGCCGGGCCTCGGCCGTGAGCGTCGGCGTCCGCAAGGCCTGGCACGCCGAGCGGCTGCCCAAGCTGCTGCTGCCGCATCCGAGCGCCCTGCCCCTCGCGATCGGACGCGACCCCGGCAACGGTCTGCGACTCACTCACGAGACGGTGTCCCGGGCGCACGCCGAGCTGAGCCTGCGCGACGGCCTGTGGGTGCTCAAGGACCTCGGCTCCGCCAACGGCACCACCGTCAACGGCCGCCGGGTGACGGGCTCGGCCGTGGTCCGGGAGGGCGACGAGATCGGCTTCGGCCGGATGACGTTCCGCCTCTCCCTGGACTGAGCGGCGGCGGGGGTGGAGTGGCGGGGGCCGGGGTAGCGTGCGAGCCACGGTCAGGCCGGAGTCGACCCGTCGGACTTGACCCCGATCACGAATGAAGCAAACGCATCCGCAGAGATGCTGAGGACCGGACCACCGGGGTTCTTGGAGTCCCGTACGGGAACCGTCCCGCGCGAGGCGACAAGGTTGACTGCGACCTGGACGCAGTCACCACCATTCGCGCTGTAAGAGGACGTGAACCAGCAGGGGGATTCGGTCGTCACGGTGAACCCTTTCGAAGCTCTTCGATCATGGCTACGGATGCCGCCTGGGGCAGTGATTCGGCCTGTAGGTGATGGTAGCCCGCGAGCAAAGGCAGAACGGCTGTGCTCTCGCGGTCTACGTGCCCCTGCGCATGTGTTTCGGCGTACGCGACGAGCGAGCGGTCCGCCAGCGTCAACAGGTTCACTGGCAAATGGAACGGCCGTCGCTCGCCCATGGCGAAGGGTGCCACCTGTACGACGGTGTTGGGCAGAGCGGCGAACTCGGTCAACTTTGCCAGTTGTGCGTTCATGACTGCCGAGCCGCCGACGGAACGCAGGATGCAGCTTTCATCCATCACCACGAGCACCATGGGAGGGCGATCCCTTCCCAATGCCGTCTGCCTCTGCGCGAGGAAGGAAACGCGTTCCTCGGCTTGTTCAGGTGTGATGGAGCCGCGTTGTATGTCGCTCCGTGCGAGCGCCATGGCGTAGCCGGGTGTCTGAAGCAAGCCGGGGACGATCCCGATCTGAAACAGTCTGATCTCTACCGCCCGCCTCTCGTACTCGGCGTACTCCGGAAAGCCTTCGAGCAGTACACCGTGCCGGATCTCGCGCCACTCGCGTTCGAAGGAACCACTGCTCCCCGCAGTACCGAAAACAGCATCAGCTTTGCGTGAGAACGGAAGGGTCGGCGGTTTGCGGTCAGTTTCGACAGCGGAAATGTGCTGACTGGAATATGCCATCCGGCTGGCCAAGTCTTCCTGACTCCAGCCGCGATCCTCGCGTGCACTGCGCACCCGAGCCCCGAAGGCTGCGGAGGGCCGACTTTCGGGGCGCAACTCCTTGCGGTTGACCATGCCTTTCCAACCCTTCCTTCGTTGCTGACTACTTGAAGGGTTCCCGACTCTAGGCCACGCTGAAGCCTCTTGGTAGTGGAACGACTACAGAGAGGAGTCGCGGTGCCCGAGAACGTGGAGCCGGTGTCGCCGGAACGGCATCAGCGGGCCCTGGTGACCATGGGGGACGCGTTGGCGGAGCTGGCTGCCGCCATCGAGCGCGACGAACCGCGGCCGGACTGGGGGGACATGCCCCTCATCCATTGCTGCCCGGAAGCGCTCGCCCTGGCCACCGCCGTGATGCAGAGGCGTGCGAGGGAGCGCGACCGGTGACCGACGACAACGAGCACCGGGACCACGTGCGAAGGACCAGGAGAGGCGCGCTCGCCGTCACACTCGGGGCCGTCGCCTGGATCGCCGTCGTGGCGTGCATCGTCGCCCGGGGGTGGAGCGCGTGACGCCCGGGCGGTACGTCTGCGGCGCGCGAATCCGGGTGAGCGTTCCGGGGCTGCTGATGCTCCTGCTTCGGGCCGGCGTCGACGGCGACACCGTCCGGGACGTGGCATCACACGGCGGTGATCTGCGGTGCGCATTGGAGACGCATGACGGCTCCCATGCCGAGATCCTGTGCGAGAACGACGAAGAGGGGTCGGCCCTCTGGGCGCGGTGGACGGATCAGGGCCCGCTCGACGAACTGATGTGGCTGCCGGACTGCCCGGTCGGTGATGCCGGTCCCGGCGGGACCGGTGACGGGTGTTGCCAGTTCCTCGGCCACCAGGGGGGCCACACCTGGGAAGTCACCGACCCGGAGCTGGAGAGGTGTCGGGCGGTCATGTCCAGGCTCGACGTGCTGACGTTCGGCGACGCCTGGCCACTCGTCCCCTGACCGGGCCCGGTCCGCGGGCCGACACGGCCCGCCCGGCCGTCGGGTGTGCTTCTTTCTCGGGGTGTGAAGGGGTGGGAGACGTCAGGCCGGGGCTACGCCCGTCCCCGGTGTCGCTTCGCGTACGACCAGGTCACCGCGGTCATCAGGACCGGGATGGCGAACAGTGGGGCGAAGGCGAAGGCCCACACGATCTGTGCCGTGTCACTCGACATGTACGTCTGGCTCTCGACGGTGAACGCGACCACGAGTTGCCACAGCGCCACCAGGACCAGGACCGCCGAGGCGGTCCAGGCCACGGCTCTCATGGCCCTGGGGCGCAGCGGCCGCCACCGGTCGCTGACGAGTAACAGCGGCAACAAGGCGGCCAGTTCGGTGAGGACGGACAGGCCGACGACGTACGCGATGCCCCAGCCCGGTATGTCGAAGACGTCGCGCAGTACCTGTTCGCTGTAGCCCACGTGGACGCCGGACGCCATGGCGATGCGCCACAGGCCGGACGGGACCGCGCACAGGGCGATGGCGTGGGCGGCGCGACGAGCCCAAACCGGGGCGGGAGCGGCGGCGGGCAAGTGGGGAGCGGGTGCTGTGTTCATGACGTACATGCTGGTCCTGGACACGCCGGCCGCGCGTCAACCGCCACGGCGGGTCATGTCCCCCCGGCGGAGGACGGCGCGCCCGCCGGGGGAGACCTGGGGAGGACTCCATCGTCGGACGGGCCGGGTCGGTGGCGTGGGTGAACGGGGTTCGTTTCGGCGGGAGTTCGGCGCTCACCATGTCACGAGCGTCCTTCCGGCCGGCCGGTGGGTGAGCCCGAGGACGTTGCGAACGTGACCCTCGGGCCCGTGCCGGGGGAACCGGGCGAGCGGCCCGGTGTGGCCCGCTACCGGTTGACCGCCGTGAGCCGTTCGTAGGTGGCCAGCACCGTGCGGGCCTGGTGTTCCACCTGCGTGGCCACCGGGATCCAGCGCGCCTGGAAACGGGCCGCGAACTCCTCGCACCACCCCGTCACCAGGCGGTCCAGACCCTGCGCCGCCGGATGCCCCTGCGCCCGCAGCACGCGCAGCAGCATCGCGGCTGCGCGCAGCGACAGCCGCCGCCCGAACGCGTCGATGCTGCCGATGTGCGCCGTGGTGGCCTCGGCGGGGGCCCCGGGGCCGGTCCACTCGACGGTGATCCGGGGGATCAGGGCGAGTGTCCAGTCCACCGCCCTCAGCAGCGGCGCGGCGTCCGGGTCCGCCGTGTACACCCCCTCGCGTACGGCGGCCACCCGGTCGGCGTCCCCGCTGAGCCGCCCGGCCAGCATGCGCAGCGCGCGCCGCGGGTCAGGGTGCGGGGCCGGGTCGTCCACCAGGTCGGAGGCCCACATGGGCACCTCGACGATCGCGGTGGTACCCGCGTACCGGTGGGCGTGGTACCAGGTGCTGAGCCGGGTGTCCTCAGGGTGGAAGGCTCCGGCCGCCTCGGTGCCCGGTTCGGGCATCACGAAGATGCCGGGCCCGGGGGAGGGCCACCCGGTGGCGTCGGAGGCGCCCGTCTCCACCGGGATCCGCAGTTCGGCCGCCGACTTGGTGAAGGGCTCCGAGAGCCCGGGTATGTCCTGCGTGAGCTGGACCCAGGAGCCGCCCAGGTCGGTGCCGTGCAGGGAGATCTGGAGTACGGGGCGCAGTTCGTCGATGAGCGCGGTCAGGGCCAGGGTCTCGGGCGGCAGTCGGTCCGGGGGCAGTAAGGACGGTGCCCACTCGGGCTGTTCGGGCCCGGGGGGTCGGAAGAAGTTCCGGTGGTAGTCGAGGAGGGAGTACGGGCGGGGAGTGAGGTGCAGGGCCGCCCCGTCGGGGTCCGCGCAGAGCAGGAAGTGCCAGCCGCAACCGGCCCGGGGGGCGAGGTCGCGGATGACGCGCCGGGCCAGGGAGAGGGCCGTCGGGCCGCCGACGGGTTCGTTGGCGTGCGCCCCGGCGACGACGAGGACGTTGCGGCCCGGCGCGCCCGCCCCGTCGGGCTCCCCGCCGACGGACAGCAGCCACAGCGGCCGGCCGGCCCGGGAGGCGCCGACCTGGCGCAGCCGCACCAGGGCCGGATGCTCGTCCGCCAGGGCGCGTGCGGCCAGGGCGAGTTCGTGCGGAGTGGGGTAGCACATGTCTCGTAGGAGGGTCACATGTCATGCCATGCCCGCCGCGCACGCCCCCTACTGCTCCGGGCGCCCCGCACTTCCCCGAATCCCGAGGAAAACCCCTGGCCAACGCCTCGTCCCCGGGCTCCCCGTGGCGGTCAGTCCATTCCGACCAGACAGTAGACGTACTCGTTGAGGGGGATCCCGTTGCGGGTGTAGCTGTACGAGAAGGCGTACTCCGTCTTCGGGTTGTCGTTGCAACGGTCCAGGTCGGAGGTCAACGGGATGCTCTCGATCACCCGGTAGTGCGCGTCGGACGCCGAGCAGGGGACCTCCCGGACCCCGGTGACCCGTTGGGCGGTCGTCGAGTCCGGCAGCGTCCCGTTGAGGCAGGTGCCCCGGTCGAAGGGGCTCGGGGCGGCCTCGGACGGCGACGGCGTGGGGTCGGGCACGGACACGCCGGTCGACGTGGTCGGCGTGGGGAGGACCACGGGGGGCGGGGCCGGCGCGGGGGACCAGACGCCGGCCGTGGGCGTGGCGATGGGCGTGGTGGTGGGTGTCGGGGTGGCCACGCCCTTGTCGTCGTCCCCGCTGTTCAGCAGGACCACGCCGACCACCACGGCGGCGAGGAGCCCGACCGCCACCAGGCACCCCTTCGCGCCCGACTTGCCCGAGGCCGCGGGTTGCCCCGGGGCCGCGCCTGCGACCTGGCCCACCCGTATGCGCAGCAGTACGTCGGTGTCGCCGACGCGGGCCCGGACGAGTTGGCCGTCCGTGCAGGAGGGGATCCGCAGGCGGGCGGGCCCCGACGCAAGGGCCACCGTGAGGATCACGCCGTGGGCGGCCTGCTGCGGGGTGATCGTGAGGGGGATCTCCTGAGGCGACACCGGCTGCTCCCAGAGTGGTGGTGGTGCGGACGCCGTCTGACGGACCCGTGAGATTCTGCCCACCCCGCGCGCGGTGACGCAGGCATTCCGGCTGAAGTCCCCCCGAACGTACGTCCGTTGACCCGCTCCGAGATGGCCGCCACCCCTCCCCTCCCGGGCTCGCCCCCGGGAGGGGAGGGGGCCGCGCTACCCGGCCGACTCCGACCGGAGCAGCACCACCGCCGGGCGGTCCGCCAGCAGCACCGACAAGGCGACCTCGCCCTCGTGCGCGTCCCCGTACGGGAGGGACGTCCAGCGCCCCGCCGGCAGGGTCAGCGCGGTGTCGCGCCAGCCGCCCGCGCCCGCGAGCCGGTGCGAGAGCCGGGTGGCCACCGCGATCAGGCCGGTCGAGCGGGCGAAGGCAACGCAGTGGTCCGCGGCCGGGCCCCGCGCGGCCAACGGCGCGTACCCGGTGAACAGGTCGGGTCGGGAACGCCGCAGCCGCAGCAGTGTGCTGGTCAGGGCCAGCTTCTCCTGCGCCACGCCCCGCGGGGTCCCGCCCGCGTCGAGCAGGGCCGCGGCCTCGTACGGGTGGACGGCGGGACGCCGGTTGTCGGGGTCGACCAGGGCCCGGTACTCGCTCTCCTCGCCCTGGTACACCTCCGGGACCCCGGGCATCGTCAGGTGGAGCAGGGTCATCCCGAGGAGGTTGGCCCGGGCGGCCTCCCGCAGTTGCGGCGGGAGGTCCGGGGGGAGCGCGCCGGGGCGGGACGCCGCCTCGGTGATGCCCGCCTCGTACCTCTCGTCGGGTTCCGTCCAACTGGTGTGCAGCCCGGCCTCGCGGGCCGCCTTCAGCAGGGCCGCCGACAGTCGGGGCCCGCGTTCGGGGACCTCCCCGAGGCCCAGGGCCGTCTGCCGCGCCACCCACGCGGCCCGGGGGTCCGGGCCCCCGTCTCCCGGTCCGGCCATCTGCCCCGGAGCCTGCGAGAGGGTCGAGATCCGCGCCCGGACGTCCGCGCTCCGCTTGGTGTCGTGGGTGGACAGCACCGTGCCCGAGGCGGGCCAGTCCCGTTCCAGGTCGGCGCAGTACGCGTGGAACCCGGCCACGGACACCGCCGGTCGGCCGGGTTCCCCGCCGACCTCCGTGGCCGACAGCAACGGGGCCCAGCGGTAGAAGGCCCGGTCCTCCAGCGACTTCGCGCGCAGGGCGGCCGAGGTCTGGGCGAAGCGGGCGGCGAAGGCGGGGTCCCGCGCCACCAGGTCCCGTACGCCGGCCACCGCGTGGGCCCCGACCCGGGAAGCGGCCCGCTCCAGTGCCCGCGGCGGCATGTCCGGCTCGCCGGGGTACGGCCGGTACACCGGATACTCGATCAGCAACTCCCGTACCGCCGAGGCCAGATCGGCGCCGGCGAGCCGCTGGAGCGTCGCCAGCTCGGCCGCCAGATCGCCGGTCAACACCTCCCGGGTCGCCGCCGCCGCGGTCTCCTCCCAGGAGGGCGCCCCGGTCGACGCCCGGTACAGGCGCGCCAGTTCGTCGACCCCGGCCGGATCGGTGAACACCCCGTCCACCCGGTGCAGCGCGTCGTAGCCCGTGGTCCCGGCGACCGGCCAGTCGGCGGGCAGCCGCTCCCGGGGCGCGAGGATCTTCTCCACCACGATCCAGCACTCCTCGCCCACCTCCGCGCGCAGCCGCAGCAGGTACTCCCGCGGATCCGCGAGCCCGTCCACGTGATCGATCCGCAGGCCGGACACCACCCCGTCGCGGACCAGCTCCAGCACTTTGACGTGGGTGGCCGCGAAGACCTCCGGGTCCTCCACCCGCACCCCGATCAGATCCGAAATGGTGAAGAAACGGCGGTAGTTCAGTGCGGTCCGGGCCTCGCGCCAGCACGCCGGCCGGTACCACTGCGCGGCCAGGAGCTCCGCCGTCGGCAGTGCGGCCGTTCCCTCCCGCAGCGGGAACTCGTGCTCCCCGCAGCGCAGCACCCCGCCGACGACCTTCACCTCGCCCGGGTCGAGCGGTTCGGCGAGCACCGGCAGCAGCACCTGCCCGCCGCCCGCCTCCCAGTCGATGTCGAACCAGGCCGCGTACGAGGACTGCGGCCCCTCCCGCAGCACCTCCCACAGCGGCCGGTTCAGCCGCAGCGGCGACGGCACCGCCATGTGGTTCGGCACGATGTCGAGCACCACGCCCAGCCCGTGTTCCCGCGCGGTCGCGGCGAGCGCCCGCAGCCCCCGCTCCCCGCCGAGCTCGCCCCGCACCCGGGTGTGGTCGGTGACGTCGTACCCGTGCGTGGAACCGGGCACGGCCTCCAGCACCGGAGACAGGTGCAGGTGGGACACGCCCAGCGAGGCGAGGTACGGAACCACCTCCCCGGCCGCCGCGAACGGGAACTCGGGACACAGCTGGAGACGGTAGGTGGACGCCGGAGCGACGGATGTCGGAACATCGGTTTCCGCTTGGCTGCTCAAGTACTCCTGGGTCATGAGAACGTACGTACCCAGCCTGCGGGATTCCGTGCCATGACCCAATGCATCCGGGTGACTGCACCGGGTTAACGTTCCTCGGGTGTTTGGAACCGTCGACACCTATCGCAAGGTCATCGCCCTGACCGGGCCCCTCCTGCCGCTCGTCTCCTTCCTTGCCCGACTTCCCGTCGCGATGTGCCAGTTCGGCAGCGTGCTGCTGATCGCGGAGACCACCGGCTCCCTCGCCACGGCCGGGATCGTCGGGTTCGCCCTCTCCGCCGGACAGGTGGCCTCCGCACCCGTCCTGGGCCGGCTCGCCGACCGCCGCGGGCAGCGCCCCGTCGTCCTGGGCGCCGTCGCCGTCAACGCGGTCGCCACCGGAGCCCTGGTCGCCGGAGCCCTCGCGCACCTCGACACGGTCCCGCTCGCCGCGATCGCGGTGGCCGCCGGCGCCTCCATCCCGCTGATCGGGCCCCTCGCCCGCAGCCGCTCCGTCGCCCTGGCCCGCCGCGCCGACGCCGACGAGAGCGTGGTGGGCGCCGTCCACTCGCTCGAAGGCACCCTGGACGAGGTGTCGTTCGTCATCGGACCGGCCCTCGTCGGCGCGGCCACGCTCGTCGCGCACCCGGCCGCCGCCCTCGCGGCCGCCGCCTGCCTCGTCGCCGTCTTCGGCAGTGTCTACGCGCTCCACCCGACGGCCTCCGCCACCGCCGGTTCGCCCGCCCCGGACCGCCCCGAGGGCGGCCGGCCCCGGCCGCCGGGCGTCGTGTACTCGGTACGGGCCTCCCTCGCCCTCCAGGGGGCGGTGTTCGGCGCCTGCCAGGCCGGGGTCGCGGCCCTGACCCTGCGCCTGGGCGTCCCGGGACAGGCCGGCATCGTCTACGCCTGCATGGGTGTGGTCAGCGCCGTCGTGGGCCTGGCCATGGGCGCGCTGCCGGCCCGCTTCGGGCTGCGGCTGCGCTGGAGGCTGGCCACCGCCGCGGGTCTGGCCTTCTCGGCGCCGCTGGTGTTCACCGACGGCCTGCTGCCGCTGTACGCGGTCGTCACCGTGCTCGGCGCCGCCTGCGCACCGCACCTGATCACCGCGTTCGCGCTCACCGAGCGGCACGTGGAGCCCGCCCGGCTCGCCGAGGCGATGGCCTTCGCCGCCGGCTCCCTCGTCGCCGGCCAGGCCCTCGCGCTGGGGATCGGCGGCCAACTCGCCGAGCGGTACGGGCCGGCGGGTCCCTTCGCGCTCGCCGTGGGCGCGGCCGCGCTGTGCCTGGTCCTGGCCCTGACCACCCGGGTACCCGCGGCCCGCCCGCACCCCGGGATCGCCATCCCCGCACAGGCCACGGCGCCCCGGATCGGGGCGGCCGGCGAGGAGCGGCCGACCGCCGCCGGGCGGAGCTCCTACGCCGGCCGCTGAAGCACCACCATGCACCGACCCGTCAACGCCACCCGGTCACCCGCCGCGAACTGCGGCCCGGTGCCGGGTGGCAGCACGTCCGACCGGGCCGTGTCCACGATCAGGCGCCACTGGGCCCCGTGCCCGGCCGGCACGGTGAACTCCTGCGCCTCCGCACCCGCGTTGAACATCAGCAGGAACGAATCGTCGGTGATCCGCTCGCCCCGGGTGCCCGGCTCGGAGATCGCCTCGCCGTTGAGGAACACCGTCAGCGCGCGGGCGTGCTGCGCCTGCCAGTCACGGGCCCGCATCTCCTCGCCCTGCGGGGTGAACCACGCGATGTCCGAGAGTTCGTCGTGGGTGCCCTCCACCGGCCGGCCGTGGAAGAACCGGCGCCGCCGGAACACCGGGTGGTCCCGGCGCAACCACACCATCTGCCGCGTGAACTCCAGCAATCCGGGCGCCGGTTTGCCCGGCTCCGGCCAGTCCACCCAGGACAGCGCGTTGTCCTGGCAGTAGGCGTTGTTGTTGCCGCCCTGGGTGCGGGCGAACTCGTCGCCGTGGCTCAGCATCGGCACGCCCTGCGACAGCATCAACGTGGCCGTGAAGTTGCGCATCTGACGCGCGCGCAGTTCCAGCACCTCGGGGTCCTCCGTGGGACCCTCCACCCCACAGTTCCAGGACCGGTTGTGGGTCTCCCCGTCCCGGTTGCCCTCCCGGTTCGCCTCGTTGTGCTTCTCGTTGTAGGAGACCAGGTCGTTCAGGGTGAAACCGTCGTGGCAGGTGGTGAAGTTGATGGAGGCCAGTGGGCGCCGCCCGTCGTCCTGGTAGAGGTCGGAGGAGCCCGTCAGCCGTCCCGCGAACTCCGCCAGCGTGCGCGGCTGACCGCGCCACATGTCCCGCACGGTGTCGCGGTACTTGCCGTTCCATTCCGTCCACAGGGGAGGGAAGTTGCCCACCTGGTAGCCGCCCTCGCCCAGGTCCCAGGGCTCGGCGATCAGCTTCACCTGGCTGACCACCGGGTCCTGTTGGACCAGGTCGAAGAACGACGACAGCCGGTCCACCTCGTGGAACTGCCGGGCCAGGGTGGCCGCGAGGTCGAAGCGGAAACCGTCGACGTGCATCTCCGTCACCCAGTAGCGCAACGAGTCCATGATCAGCTGGAGCACGTGGGGGGACCGCATCAGCAGGGAGTTCCCGGTGCCCGTGGTGTCCATGTAGTGCCGGGGGTCCTCCGCCAGCCGGTAGTACGAGGCGTTGTCCAGCCCCCGGAAGGACAGCGTCGGCCCCAGGTGGTTCCCCTCGGCCGTGTGGTTGTAGACCACGTCCAGGATCACCTCGATCCCGGCCTCGTGCAGGGCCCGTACCGCGGACTTGAACTCCAGCACCTGCTGGCCGCGGTCACCGGAGGCGTAACGGTTGTGCGGGGCGAAGAAGCCGATGGTGTTGTAGCCCCAGTAGTTGCTCAGCCCATCGTCCACCAGCCGGTGGTCGTTGACGTACTGGTGCACCGGCATCAGCTCCAGCGCGGTCACCCCGAGCTTGGTCAGGTGCCCGATGACCGCCGGGTGCGCGAGGGCGCCGTAGGTGCCGCGGAGCTCCTCGGGGAGGTCCGGGTGCCGCATCGTCAGACCCTTGACGTGCGCCTCGTACAGCACCGTGTGGTGGTACTCGTGGCGCGGCGGTCGGTCGTTGGCCCAGTCGAAGTACGGGTTCACCACGACCGAACTCATCGTGCGCGGGGCCGAGTCCAGGTCGTTGCGGGAGTCCGGCCGACCGAAGTGGTAGCCGTACACCTGTTCGCCCCAGTCGACGCTGCCGCTGATGGCCCGCGCGTACGGGTCGAGCAGCAGCTTCGCCGCGTTGCAGCGCAGGCCGTGCTCGGGTTCGTACGGGCCGTGGACCCGGAATCCGTAGCGCTGGCCCGGCATCACGCCGGGCAGGTAGGCGTGCCGGACGAAGGCGTCCGTCTCGCGCAGTTCGACGGCGGTCTCCGAGCCGTCGTCGTGCAGCAGGCACAGCTCGATCCGTCGGGCGGCCTCGGAGTAGACCGCGAAATTGGTGCCGGCGCCGTCGTACGTGGCACCCAGCGGATACGCCTGTCCCGGCCAGATCTGCATGGATGAAGACTCTTCCCTCGTTGTCGGTGGATGCCCCTGGTGATCCGGCGTACACCACGTCACTGCCAGATCTTCCCCGAAAGAGCGCCCCCAAGCGGGGACTTGGGATGCTCCTACCGGGTGACCCGGAGAGCTGATATGCGGGTCAGTGGACTGTGTGGGCATCGGATAATGGGTCAACGGGCAGCCGGTGTACGGGCCATCGGGCTGCATCCGGCCGCGCGCGCGGAGTACCCTTCCGTGATCACTGGAGACGGGCGTCCAGACGCAGAAGGCGGTGCACGGGTGAGCTCGGGAGGTCTGGAGCTGCCCCCTGGTGACAGCGGTCACGAGGGTGGCCCGGCGGACACCGCGGGGGGCGGGCCCGCGGGAGCGCCGGCCGGAGCGGTCTCGCTGGCCCCGCCGGAGACCGGAGGAACCCGGGCCGGAGCCGAACTGGACTGGAGCACGGAAGCCTGGAGCGAGGTCCGGACCCGCGCCCAGCGGGCGGGACGCGCGTACATCTGGTTGAACCTCATCGAACAGCGGCTGCGCTCGGTGGTCGGGGCGGTGCTGCGGCCGATCTACGAGCCGGCGCACGGCGGGGACGACTGGGTGGTCGCCGCCGCCGGGCCCGCCGGTCAGGAATGGGTGCAGCGGGCGGTGGCCGTGCGCGAGGTCAGCCGGCGCAAGGGCTACCTCCTGGACTCGGCCGACGACAACGTCCTGAGCTTCCTGACGCTGCCGCAGTTGCGGGAGCTGATGGTCCAGCACTGGCCCTGCTTCGAACCGTACTTCGACGACCGGCGCGAGATCGAACTGGCCCTCGACGAGCTGGAGGTCACCCGGAACGTCGTCTCCCGCAACCGGGCCCTGTCGCGGGCGGTGCTGGAGCAGGCCGAGCGGGCCTCGGCGCGACTGCTGGAGGTGCTCGGCGGCGGCTCGGGCTCCCCGTCGGCGGACCGGCTGCCCATCGACGCCGTCGAGGACCTGGTCGGCGACCGGTACGCGGACGTCATCTCGGTCCACCCGGACCGGGTGCGGCTCCAACGGCAACTGCCGGCGGAGGACCTGTTCGGCGGGGCGCGCCGGCTCGACGCCATCGGCATAGGCCTCAACCTGCTGGTCCAGAACTTCTCCGGGCGAAGACTCGTACGGCTCACCGAGGCGGGCTGCCGGGTCCGACTGCTCTTCCTGAACCCGGCCAGCAGCGCCGTCAAACGCCGCGAACGCGAACTGGGGCTGCGCAAGGGAGAGCTGAGCCGGTCGGTCGAGATGAACATCTTGCACGTGCGGCGGGTCCGGGCCGGCCTGCGGGACCCCTCCCGCTTCGACATCCACGTCTTCGACGAGACCCCGCGCTTCACCGCGTACCTGGTGGAGGGCGAGTCCTCGGGGATAGCCGTCGTCCAGTCGTACCTGCGCCGGGCCCGGGGCATGGAGGCGCCCGTGCTCGTGCTGCGCGGGGGCGGGCGGGGCGTGCCCAAGGACGCCGACCACGGGCTGTTCACGACATACCGGGAGGAATTCGAATCGGTGTGGGAGGACTCCCGGCCGGTGTCGTGACCCCGCGCGGCCGGACCGGAGCCGACCCGGCGACCGGGCTGTCAGTACCCCGTGGCAGGCTGAAAGTCGTTGACCGGAAGTTTGTACGGGGGAGGGGCGCGTCATGGCGGCGTGGCACGGGGGAACGTTGGTCGGGTTCGACCTGGAGACGACCGGCACGGAACCGGGGGAGTCCCGGATCGTGACGGCCGCGGTGGTCGAGGTGCGCGACGGCGAGGTGTGCGAGCGGCGCGGCTGGCTCGCGGACCCGGGCATACCGATCCCGGAGGGGGCCTCGGCCATCCACGGGATCAGCACCGAGCGGGCCGTCGCGGAGGGCCGCCCGGTGCGGGAGGTCGCGGACGAGGTGGCCGCCCTGCTGGTGGAGCACTGGCGGCGGGGCGCCGTGGTCGTCGCGTACAACGCGGCCTTTTGTCCCCGCACGCCAGGCGCGTCTCAGGTGTCTCATGGCGAAGCGCGGCGTCGGCCGGCAGCCCACGCCGGAATGGTGGCGGCGTGATGAGCTGGATCAGTGGGCCATTGGTGGCCTTCGACCTGGAGACCACGGGCACCGACGTCGAGACCGACCGCATCGTCACCGCGGCGGTCGTGCGGCTGGATCCGGACGGATCCGTCTCGGAAGAACGGACCTGGCTGCTCAATCCAGGGGTGGCGATACCAGAACAGGCGTCGGCGATCCATGGCATCTCGACGGCGCGTGCTCGCGAGCACGGGGTACCGGCTGCTTCCGCCATCGAGGAGATCGCGCAGGCCGTCGCCGAGGGGCTGACTCTTGGGATGCCTCTGGTGGTGATGAACGCACGCTACGACCTGTCGCTGCTGGACCGTGAGTGTCGGCGACACGAGGTCGAGTCGATCAGCGAGCGGCTGGGCAGCGTGCCTTCGCCCGTCATCGATCCGCTGGTGATCGACAAGCACGTCGACAAGTACCGGAAGGGCAAGCGGGCCCTCCACGCGTTGTGTGCTCACTACGGGGTGTCGCTCGATGACGCGCACGATGCGAGGGCGGACGCCGTGGCCGCCGCCCGCGTGGTGCGACGCATGGGTGAGAAGCACCAGCCCGTCGGCCTGATGCCACTGGCGGATCTGCATGACCTTCAGGTGCGTGCGGCGGCTGAACAGTCGGTCTCGTTGCAGGCCTATCTGCGGCGTACCGCGGATCCGACGACGGTTGTCGAGCCGGCCTGGCCGCTCATTCCCCGGAGGCGATGACCGCGCTGGTCAGCACTCTCCAGGCGGGAGAGCCTGCAGGTGGGAGAGGGTGATCCGACGTCGTGGAAGGTCGACGTCCAGAATCTTCACGGTGAGGCTGGCTCCGACCTGAACAACATCCTCGGGCCGGTCCACGTGCCCTTCGGTCAGCTCGGTGAGGTGCACCAAGCCTTCGAGGCCGCCCTCTCTGTCTTCGATACGGACGAAGGCGCCGAACGGTACGACTTTGGTCACGACGCCGTTCGTGATCTGGCCGACCCGCTGTATGAACTGCGGCATCGGGTCCTCTTGCAATGTCCTCAGGGACAGCGGAACACGCTCGTGCACCAGGTCGACGTCGAGGATCTCGGCCGTGATTTCCTGGCCGACGGCGACAATGTCGGAGGGGTGATCGAAACGGCGCCAGGACAGCTCGGGAATGTTGATCATCGCGGTGAAGCCGCCGATGTCCACGAAGGTCACACCGAAGCTGGCGATCTTCGTGACCGTGCCCGTGCAGATCTGCCCACGGTGGAGAGTCTTCAGAAAGGCCCAGTTCCGGTCGCTCGGCGTCGGCTCGGTCCTCCACCGCGCGCGCAAGACGCCATCGCTGTCGGGCAGGACCGCGGTGAACAGCGGGTGGCGTTCGTCGAGGGCCAAGGACAGGGCCGTAGCGGCACGGGCGCCTGCCACCTGGGCGGCCAGTTGCGGGTACTCGGACTCGTCGGCGATCGTGCTGGTGATCAGCCCGTTCTTGTCCTCCCAGACGACTTCTACCGAGCCGTCGTCGGGCAGTGCGGCGAGAACCGCATCGACGTCGGTGGACAGATCCGGCCAGACGGTCAACTGGGCGCGGGGCGTGAGCCGGGCTCGTACCGCATCGAGGGTGTCTTTGGTGAGGCGGTGCCAGCGGGAGGCGTTGTAGAGGTATCCCTCCTCCAATATCGCTGCCTGCCGCGCGGCGATGGACCAGCGTAGGCGGGCCCAGAAGTCCTCGTCGGCGGGCCGCTGCACGCCGGGCTCGTCGAAGTCCGCGTCGTAGGGCGAGGCCTCCAGCCGCTCCGGGAAGAGACCGAGAGCCCGGGTGCGGGCAAAGGCGCGCTCGCAGGGCTTGTCGCTGCTGACGTAGAGGTACTGGTCCCAACCGACCTGCACGACGAACCTGTCCTCCACCTCCAGACGGCACCAGGCACCGTTGTCGCGGAGCATGCCCCTGACCAGCTCCAGGCCGAGGGAGACGGGCACCTCCGCACCGTCGTGGAACCCGCTGAGGTCGGGCGGGAAGAGCCCGGCAAGGCCGTGGCCGTCGATCGTCGGCTCCAGACCGAAGTGGGCGAGGCCGGAGATCCCCGGCTCACGAATGGCCAGATGGTCGATTCCGGTGTCCTCTGCGAAGGCGGCAATCGCTTGCAGATATGCAGCCTCGACCGGTCCGTGGTCGCTGGTCGAGTCCTCAGCGCCGATATAGCTGCCGTGCTCGTCGCGGTCGGCAGGGTCGTACTTGGTGATCCGGTAGACGAAAGACGGCACGTTGCTCCCCCTGGTTGTTGACGATGCACGCTCAGCAGTCGATCTCGTGATCGGGAGCGTAGGGCGGGATGGGCCGGCGCGTCGCCGCCTGTCGAACTCCCGCGGCTCAGAAGGGATGCCAGCGCGTCTCGGTGTCGCCGTCCCGCAGCGAGGCCACCCGGCGGCGGAACTCCGCCAGCGCCTTCGGGTTGTCCGGCGCGTGTTGGGAGACCCAGGCGCAGCTCGCCGTCTCCCGGGCGCCGCGCAGGACCGCGCAGCCCTCCCACTCGCGCACGTCCCATCCGTACGCCGTCACGAACGCCTCGTACGAGGCGGCGGGCAGCCCGTAGCGGTCACGGGACAGGGCCATCACCACCAGGTCGTGCTCGCGCAGGTCGCTCGACACGGTCTCCAGGTCCACCAGCACCGGCCCGTCCGGCCCCACGTGGACGTTGCGGGGCAGGGCGTCGCCGTGGATCGGACCGAGGGGCAGGCGCGGGGTCAGCGCGGCGACCTCGCCGGCGTACGCGTCGCGGCGGGCCCTCAGGTACGCGGCGTCCGCCGGGTCGACGGCCTCGCCGGCGAACCGCAGCCAGCGTTCCACCCCGCCCAGCAGATCGCGCGCCGGCAGCGTGAACGGCGGCGCGGGCAACGCGTGGATCAGGCGCAGCAGCGCCGCGAGGTCCTCGGGTCCCGCCGGCCGGACCGCGGCGGGCAGCCGGTGCCACAGGGTCACGGGATGTCCGGCCACCAGCCTGGCCGACGGCTCGGCGGCGCGCACGGCGGGGACGCCGGCCCGCGCGAGCCAGCCCGCCACGGCCAACTCGCGTTCGGCCCGCTCCAACAGCGCCGCCTCGCGGCCCACCTTGGCCACCAGGTCGTCGCCCACCGCGAAGACGGCGTTCTCGCCGAAGGTCAGCAGCTCGGGCCGGCCGGTGAGGCCCGCCGCTGTGAGTACGTCCCTGGCCCGCGCCTCGTCCATGCCTGCTGTCCGCCGTCTCTCCGGATCGTGGTGAATCCGCCAAGTCTGTCATCCCGGTGCCCGGGGCCTCGACGCGCCGTCGCGGGCCGGAGCGCCGCCGGTCCACGGGTGTCGGGGCCGCCCGGGAAACGCGTTGCACGAGACGTATCGTCTCGTTATGGTCGGAGCATGACCCCAGTCAAGCCCGCGCACATCGCCATGTTCTCCATCGCCGCCCACGGACACGTGAACCCGAGCATCGAGGTGATCCGGGAACTCGTCGCCCGCGGCCACCGCGTCAGCTACGCCATTCCCGCCTCCTTCGCCGACAAGGTCGCGGCTACCGGCGCCACCCCCGTGATCTGGGAATCGACCCTCCCCACCGAGGACAACCCCGAGGCCTGGGGCACCGAACTCATCGACAACATCGAACCCTTCCTCGCCGACGCCATCCAGGCGCTGCCCCGACTCGCCGCCGCCTTCGAAGGCGACGAGCCCGACCTCGTCATCCACGACATCACCTCCTACCCGGCGATCGTCCTGGCCCGGCGCTGGGGCGTCCCCGACGTCTCCCTCTCCCCGAACCTGGTCGCCTGGACCGGCTACGAGGAAGAGGTCGCCGCACCCATGACCGCGCAACTGCGCGCCTCCGAGCGCGGCAGGGCCTACTACGCCCGCTTCCGCGCCTGGCTCGACGAGAACGGCATCGCCGAGGACTCCGACCACCTGATCGGCCGCCCCCGGCGCAGCATCGTGCTCATCCCCAAGGCGCTGCAACCGCACGCCGACCGGGTCGACGAGTCCGTGTACACCTTCGTCGGCGCCTGCCAGGGCGACCGGGCCGCCGACGAGGGCACCTGGAACCGCCCCGCCGAAGCCGCCGGGAAGAAGGTGCTCCTGGTCTCGCTCGGCTCCGCCTTCACGGACCGGCCCGACTTCTACCGGGCGTGCGTCGAGGCCTTCGGCGGCCTGCCCGACTGGCACGTCGTCCTCCAGATCGGCAGGAAGACCGACACCGCCGCACTCGGCGCCATCCCCGACAACATCGAGGTGCACCGCTGGGTACCCCAACTCGACGTCCTGCGCCAAGCCGACGCCTTCATCACCCACGCGGGCGCCGGCGGCAGCCAGGAGGGCATGGCCACCGCCACCCCGATGGTCGCGGTCCCGCAGGCCGTGGACCAGTTCGGCAACGCCGACATGCTCCAGGCGCTCGGCATCGCCCGTCACGTCCCGATGGAGCAGGCCGACGCCGCGACCCTGCGCGCGGCGGTCCTCGCACTCGTCGCCGACCCCGAGGTCGCCGCCCGCGCCGAGGCCGTCAGGGCCGGGATCGCCGCGGAGGGCGGCACACGACGGGCCGCCGACCTCATCGAGGCGGAACTGTCGGTGCCCCGCCCTATCGTTCGGGCATGACCTCTCGGAAGTACGCCGCACTGCTGCGCGGCATCAACGTCGGCGGGAACAAGAAGGTCCCCATGGCCGAACTGCGCCAGATCCTGGAGGACCTCGGCCACGACGACGTACGGACCTACCTGCAGAGCGGCAACGCCGTCTTCGGCAGCGCGGAACGGGACACCACGAAACTCGCCCGCGCGCTGGAGGCGGCCATCGAGGCCCACTTCGGCTTCAGGGTGCCCTGCCTGGTGGTCGACGGCGACCACCTGCGGGCCGTCGTCGACTCCTGCCCCTTCCCCGCCGCCGAGCTGGAGGGCAGGCAACTGCACGCCACCTTCTGCTCCGGGCAACCCGGCGAGGAGCGCTTCGCGGCCATCGACGCACCCGCCTTCCTCCCCGAGGAGTTCCGGGTCGGCGACCGGGTCGTCTACCTCCACACCCCGGACGGCCTCGGCCGATCGAAGCTGGCCGAGGTCCTGGCCAGACCCGCCGTCGTGAAGGGGCTCGACGTGACCACCCGGAACTGGAACACGGTCGTCAAGCTCGTCGAACTCACCCGGGACTGAGCCGGAGCGGACCGGCCGCACGGCCACCGGCCCCGCACCACGCCACGCACCACGCCACCACGCCCCGCACCACGCGCTACGCCACCAGGGCGTCCAGCAGCGCGAGTTCCCTCGGGGCGAGCCGGATCGTCGCCGCGGCCAGGTTCTCCGCGAGATGCGCGGGGGATCCGGTACCCGGCGTCGGGCACAGGTTCGGGGAGTGGTGCAACAGCCAGGCCAGGGCGATCTGACCCGGGCCCGCCCCGTGCCCGCCCGCGACCGCGGTGACCGCGGCCGCGCTCTCGCGGGTCAGGGCGCCGCCGCCCAGCGGGTAGTAGGGCAGGAAGGCGATCCCGTGCGCCTCGCACAACGCCAGCACGTCGGCCGAGGAACGGTCCAGCAGGTTGTACGGGTTCTGCACCGACGCGATCGGCATCAGCTCCACCGCCGACGCCAACTGCGCCGCCGTCACCGTGTCCAGGCCTACGTGCCGGATCTTGCCCTCGGCCTGCAACTGGGCCAGCAGACCGAGCTGTTCCACCGCGGGGAGGGCGGGATCCAGGCGGTGCAACTGGTACAGGTCGATCCGCTCCACCCGCAGCCGGCGCAGGCTCGCCTCGCACTGCTCCCGCAGCCGCTCCGGACGGCCCGACACGTGCCAGAGGTCCGGACCGGTGCGCACCACCCCGCCCTTGGTGGCGATCACCAGCCGCTCGTCGTACGGGTACAGGGCCTCGGCGATCAGCTCCTCCGCCAGGTCGGGCCCGTAGTTGTCGGCCGTGTCGATCAGGGTCACCCCGAGTTCCACCGCCGTGCGCAGCAGGGCCAGGGCCTCGGCCGGGTCCCCGCGCGAGCCCCAGTAGCCGGGGCCGACCAGACCACCCGTACCGAGCCCGAGGCGGCGCACGGGCAGGTCCCCACCGAGTCTGAACATCGTGTCCGTCATGGCCCGACGGTAACCCGGGACGCCGGATGTGCCAGGCTCTGCGGATGCGTTACATCATCATCGGCGCCGGGGCGATCGGCGCGACCATCGGCGGCCGGCTCGCACGGACGGGCCGGGAGGTCGTCCTGTCCGCACGCGGCGCGCACGCCGAGGCGCTGCGGGCCGACGGGCTGCGGCTCACGACCACCGACGGGACCGAGGTGCACCGGCTGCCCGTCGTCACCGGCCCGGCGGAACTCGGCGCGCTGCGCCCGGACGACGTGCTGCTGTTGTCCGTGAAGACGCAGGACGCCGTCGCGGCACTGGACGCGTGGGGCGACGCGGAGGTCACGGGCGGCGGCACGGCGGCGCAGCGACTGCCCGTGCTCTGTCTGCAGAACGGCGTGGAGAGCGAACGGCTGGCGCTGCGCCGCTTCGCCCGGGTGTACGGGGTGTGCGTCTGGCTGCCCGCGACCTTCCTGGAGCCGGGCGTGGTCTCCGCGCTGTGCGCGCCACTGACCGGGATCCTGCACCTGGGCCGGGCGGCCGGCGGCAGCGACGCACGGATCCGGGCCGTCGCCGCCGACCTGGAGGAGTCCGGGTTCGAGGCGCCCGTCGTCGAGGACGTGACGCGGTGGAAGTACGCGAAGCTGCTCGGCAACCTCGGCAACGCGATCCAGGCGACGACCGGCCCCGAACCGGACCCCGCGAAGGCGGCGTTGCTGCTCCGGGCGATCCGCGAGGCGAAGGCGGCCTTCGAGGCCGCCGGGATCGCGTACGCGTCCGAGGCCGAGCAGACGGCGGCGCGCGCGGGGAAGGTGGACCAGCCGCCCGGGGTGCGGGGCGGGTCGTCCTGGCAGAGCCTGGCGCGCGGCACGGGATCGGTCGAGGCGGACTACCTCAACGGGGAGATCTCCCTGCTGGGCCGGTTGCACGGCGTGGCCACCCCGGTGAACGACACCCTGCGGCACGCCGCGAACATCTTCGCCCGGGAGGGCCTCCCGCCCGGCGCCATGTCCGTCACGGACCTGACGGCCCTCGCCGACGAGGCGGCGGCCCGCGCCTGACGGGGTGGGACCGGCCGCTCAGGCCGACAGCGCCGACAGGCGGGCCGGGGCCAGGGCGGCCGCGTCGTAGCGGCGCAGCAGCAGCCGGGCCAACTCGGGGGCCGCGCCCAGGACCTCGGCGAGCACGTCCGCGCCCGCGGCCTCGGCGCCCGCCGCGATCCGGTCCGGGAGCCGGCCGGGGGCGATCACGTACGGGGCGACGGCCACCCGCCGCACGCCCTCGGCGCGCAGCGCCCGTACGGCGTCCTCCGTACGGGGCAGTGCCGCGGAGGCGAACGCGGGCCGCACGGCGCACCAACCGGTGTGCCGCCACTCCCGCGCGATTTCAGCGATCACCGCGATCGCCTCCGGGTCCGAGGAACCGGCGGACGCGAGCACCACACCGGTGCCGGCGCGATCCGCCGGGGTGAGGCCGGCTTCGAGGAGCCGGCGCTCCAGGGCCGCCGTCAGCAGGGGTGACGGCCCGAGGACGTCCGCGACCCGGACCGCGAGGCCCGGGAGGCGCACGCAGGCCTCCGACAACACGGCCGGGATGTCGGTCTTGGCGTGGAAGGCGCGGGTCAGCAGCAGCGGGAGGGCCACCACGTCCCGGACACCCGACGCGTACAGGGAGGACAGCACCTGGTCCACCCGGGGGGCGTTGAAGTCCAGGTACGCCGTCTCCACCCGCAGTCCGGGCCGCAGCGCCCGCGCACGCCGGGTGAGGGCGTGCACGGTCGCCGCGTGCCGCGGGTCACGGCTGCCGTGGGCGATGACGAGGAGGGCGGGGGCGGTGTGCACGGGACTCAGCTCTTGACCAGCAGGCCGCGGCTGCGCAGTACGTACCGCTCGACGGGGCTGAAGATCAGCAGGTCGATCGCGATGCCGACGACCAGGATCAGGATGATCGCGAGGAACACGCCCGGCAGGTCGATGTTGTTGCGGCCGTTCTCCAACAGTTGGCCGAGTCCGAGGCCCAGATCGGGCGAGCTGGCGATGATCTCGGCGGCCATCAGGGAGCGCCAGGAGAAGGCCCAGCCCTGCTTGAGGCCGGCCAGGTAGCCGGGCAGCGCGGCCGGCATGACGATGTGTCGGGCCCCGCGCAGACCGGTGGCCCCGAGGGTGCGGCCGGCCCGCAGGTACAGCGGCGGGACCTGGTCGATGCCGGACACCAGTCCGTTGGCGATCGAGGGCACCGCGCCGAGCAGGATCACGGTGTACATCATGGCGTCGTTGAGGCCGAACCAGAGGACGGCCGGGGGCACCCAGGCGACCGACGGCAGGGACTGGAGACCCTGGAGGATCGGGCCTATCGCGGCGCGCACGAACTTCACCCGGGCGACCAGCAGGCCGAGCGGGGTGCCGATGGCCAGGGCCAGCAGGAAGCCCAGCAGACCGCGCGAGACGCTGGTCCAGACGACCTCCAGCAGCGTGCCCTGGAGCCACATGGCGGACAGGCTGTCCCACACCGCGGACAGGGACGGGAGCTTCGTCTCGTCGGTGATCTTCGTCGCGACGAGGACCTGCCAGACGACGAGGACCAGACCGACGGCGACGACCGGCGGCAGGACCTTCTTGACGAGGACCTGGCCGATCGGGGTGCGGTGGGTCTGGACCGCGTCGAGGGCGTCCAGGCCGGCCTCCAGGCCCGCCAGATCGTCCGCGCCCCTGGCCGTGCCCTTGAGCTTGGTGTCAGTGCTGGCCATGGCGGCGGATCTCCCCACGCAGGTGTTCAGTGATCTCGACGGACAGCTCCGCGACGTCCGCGTCCTCGATGCGGCGCGGCTGCGGGATGTCCACGGTCCATTCCTTCGCGATCCGTCCGGGACGCGAGGAGAGCAGGACCACGCGCTGGGCGAGGCGGACGGCCTCGCGCACGTTGTGCGTGACGAACAGGACGGAGACGTCGGTCTCCTCCCAGATCCGGGTGAGTTCGCCGTGCAGCACGTCCCGGGTGATGGCGTCCAGGGCCGCGAACGGCTCGTCCATCAGCAGCAGTTCACTGTCCTGCGCCAGGGCCCGGGCGAGCGCCACGCGCTGGCGCATGCCGCCCGACAACTCGTGGACCCGCTTGCCGTACGCGCCGCCGAGCCGCACCAGCTCCAGCAGTCGCTCGGCCTCCGGGCGGCGCTCCGCCTTCGCCACCCCGCGCAGACGCAGGGCGAGCTCGATGTTCTTGCCCGCCGTCAACCACGGGAAGAGGGCGTGCTCCTGGAACATCAGGGCCGGGCGGCCGGAGGTCTCGATGGTGCCCACGCTGGGCTTGTCGAGACCGGCGACGAGGTTGAGCAGGGTGGACTTGCCACACCCCGACGCCCCCAGGATGGTGACGAACTCGCCGGGAGCGACATCGAGACTGATGTCGTCCAGGACGAGCTGCGATCCGGCCGGGCCGGGGAAGGACTTCGAAACGTGCTCGATGCGGGCGGCGTGCCCGTGCTCGGCCGCGGTGCCCTCGGCAGCCTTGGCAAGTGTGGTGGCCATGGTCGTCACCTCCTGGGGATTCTCTGCTGACCGGGGTTACTTGGCGCCGAGGCCGGCGTCGGAGACCTCGGGCTTGCCGGCGGCCTTGAGGACCTTGTTGAGGATCTTGAGGTCGTAGATGCCGGTGAGGTCGGGTTCCTGGATGAGCTTGGCCTTGACGGCCCAGTCGGATTCGGTCTTGAGGGTGCTCGCGAGGGGGTCGTCGGTGACGAGGATGCTCGGCCAGGCGGGGTCGATGACCTTGGGGTCGAGTGCCTTGCCGCCGAGGGTCTTGAGGGCGGCGTTGGCGGAGGCCTTGGCCTTGTCGGGGTTGGCGTTGATCCAGTCGTTGGTCTTGACGGTGCCGGTCAGGACGGCTTCGACGACGTCGGGGTGCTCCTTGAGGAACTTCTGGGAGACGATGACGTTGGTGATGACGAACTTCTTGTCGGGCCAGAGGTCGGTTTCGTCGAGGAGGACCTTGGCGCCTTCGGAGACGAGTTTGGAGGCGGTGGGTTCGGGGACCCAGGCGCCGTCGATGGAGCCTTGTTTGTAGGCGTCGGGGGTGACCTTGTTGTCGGTGCGGACGACGGAGACGTCGCCCTTGCCGGATTCGGGGTCGACGTTCCAGCCCTTGGTGCCGATCCAGTTGAGGAAGGCGACGTCCTGGGTGTTGCCCTTTTGGGGGGTGGCGATCTTCTTGCCCTTGATGTCGTCGAGGGTTTTGATCTTGTCGGGGTTGACGACGAGCTTGACGCCGCCGGAGGCGGAGCCGGAGATGATGCGCAGGTTGGTGCTCTTGGACTTGACGTAGCCGTTGATGGAGGGGGAGGGGCCGATGAAGCCGATGTCGAGGGAGCCGCCGTTGAGGGCCTCGATCTCGGAGGGGCCGGCGTTGAAGGTCTGCGGCTTGATGGTGGTGGCGCCGAGTTCCTTGGCGATGAGGCCTTCCTGGATCCCGACCAGGGCGGTGGCGTGGGTGAGGTTGGGGAAGTAGCCGATGCGGACCTCGGGGGCGGAGAGCTTCTTGCCCTCGGCGCCGGCGGGTGCGGGCTTGTCGGCGGACTTGTCCTTCTCGGCGTCCGAGCCGTAACCGCAAGAGGCGAGCGCGCCGATCAGCAGCGGCAGGGCGGCGGCGACGACAACGCCGCGGCGCGGGGTCTTACGGGCGGTACCGGTGGCAGGCACGGGAGAGGTTCCTCTCAAGGCGTCGATTCACGACGCACGTCTTCGTCTACGGAGCGGGGGCGACTCGTGGGGGGTGAGGGCGCGCGAGCGGTGCGCGTACGTCATCACGCACATCGCGCCACGCCTCCCTGGCCACTGCCGAGGGAGCCGCTGCCGACGCGGCCGCCCTCCTTCGCGAAGGTCGCGTAGATGTCGGGCACGTCAGAAATCCCACCCTTCCTCATCCGCCTGCACGGTGGTCTGCGCCTGGGAGGCGAAGGACTCGCCCGCCATGCCCGCGGCCAGAGTGGTTCCGTCGGCCGGGTCGATCAGCAGGAAGGACCCGGTACGGCGCGAGGCCGCGTACGCGTCGAGCGCCAGCGGCTCGGCGGTGCGCACGACAACCCGGCCGATGTCGTTCGCGACGAGCTGCCCCGGGTTCGGGTGCTGGGACAGGTCGTCCAGGGTGAGCCGCGAGGGGATCTCCTTGACGATCGCCTTCACCGTGCGCGTCGTGTGCTTGAGCAGCACCCGGGCGCCCACGGCCAGCGGCTGGTCGGCCACGTGGCAGACCGTCGCCTCGACGTCCTGGGTGGTGGCCGGTGCGCTCGCGGACGGCGCGATCAGGTCGCCGCGCGAGATGTCGATGTCGTCCCGCAGCCGCAGCGTCACCGACTGCGGCGCCCAGGCGATGTCCACGTTCTCGCCGAGCGCGTCGATCCCCTCGATCACCGAGGTGCGGCCCGACGGCAGGACCGTGACGGGCTCGCCGACACGCAGCACGCCGGAGGCGATCTGACCCGCGTAGCCGCGGTAGTCGGGGTGCTCCGCCGACTGGGGGCGGATCACGTACTGCACGGGGAACCGGGCCGGGCAGGCGGTCAGGTCGTGGCTGACCGGGACGGTCTCCAGGTGCTCCAGCACGGTCGGGCCGCCGTACCAGTCCATGTTCGCGGAGGGCTCCACCACGTTGTCGCCGGCCAGCGCCGAGATCGGGATGGCGGTGATCTCCGGGACGCCCAGGTCGGAGGCGTACGCCGTGAACTCCTCGGCGATCTTCGCGAAGGCCTTCTCCTCGTAGCCCACCAGGTCCATCTTGTTGACGGCCAGGACCACGTGCGGGACCCGCAGCAGGGCCGCGACGGCCGCGTGCCGCCGGGTCTGCTCGATCACGCCGTTGCGGGCGTCGACCAGGACGACCGCGAGGTCGGCGGTGGACGCACCCGTGACCATGTTCCGGGTGTACTGCACGTGCCCGGGGGTGTCCGCGAGGATGAACCGGCGCCGGGTCGTCGCGAAGTAGCGGTACGCCACGTCGATCGTGATGCCCTGCTCCCGCTCGGCCCGCAGGCCGTCGGTCAGCAGCGCGAGGTCGGGGGTGTCCTGGCCGCGCTGGGCGGAGACGGCCTCGACGGCCTCCAACTGGTCGGTCAGGATCGACTTGGAGTCGTGCAACAGCCGCCCGACCAGGGTGGACTTGCCGTCGTCGACGGAACCGGCGGTCGCGAAGCGCAGCAGCGTCGTCACTGAAGGGTCGACGAAGCCGGCGAACTGCTCGGTGGTGGAGGTCATGTCTAGAAGTACCCTTCGCGCTTGCGGTCTTCCATCGCGGCCTCGGACATCTTGTCGTCGGCGCGGGTCGCGCCCCGCTCGGTGAGCCGGGAGGCGGCGATCTCGGTGATCACGGCGTCCAGCGTGGTGGCGTCGGAGTCGACGGCACCCGTGCAGGACATGTCACCGACGGTCCGGTAGCGGATGAGACGCGTCTCGGTGGACTCGTCCCGCTTCGGACCGCCCCATTCGCCGGCCGTCAACCACATGCCGTTGCGACGGAACACCTCGCGCTCGTGGGCGAAGTAGATCTCCGGCAGTTCGATGCCCTCGCGGGCGATGTACTGCCACACGTCCAGCTCGGTCCAGTTGGAGAGCGGGAAGACGCGCACGTGCTCGCCGGGGGCGTGGCGGCCGTTGTAGAGCTGCCACAGCTCGGGGCGCTGGCGGCGCGGGTCCCACTGGGAGAACTCGTCGCGCAGGGAGAACACCCGCTCCTTGGCGCGCGCCTTCTCCTCGTCACGGCGGCCACCGCCGAAGACCGCGTCGAACCTCAGCCGCTGGATCGCCTCCGTGAGGGGGACGGTCTGCAGCGGGTTGCGGACGCCGTCCGGGCGCTCGCGGAGCTTGCCCGCGTCGATGTACTCCTGGACGGAGGCCACGTGCAGGCGCAGGTTGTGCTTCTCCACGGCCCGGTCGCGGTACGCGAGGACCTCGGGGAAGTTGTGGCCGGTGTCCACGTGCAGCAGCGTGAAGGGGACCGGCGCCGGGGCGAAGGCCTTCAGCGCCAGGTGCAGCATGACGATGGAGTCCTTGCCGCCGGAGAACAGCACCACCGGCTTCTCGAACTCGCCCGCCACCTCGCGGAAGATGTGCACGGCCTCCGATTCGAGGGCGTCGAGGTGCGACAGCGCGTAGGGCGCGTCCGTCCCTTCGTGGACGTGTGCGACGGTGGCCGTCATGCCAGACCCCTCTCGGTGAGCAGCGCGTGCAGGGCCGAGGCCGACTCGTGCACGGACTGCGTGTGCGACTCGATGCGGAGGTCCGGGGACTCCGGGGCCTCGTACGGGTCGTCGACGCCGGTCAGACCGGATATCTCGCCCGCCGCCTGCTTGGCGTACAGGCCCTTCACGTCGCGCTCGGAGCAGACCTCGACCGGGGTGGCCACATGGACCTCCAGGTACGTGGTGCCCTCGGCGGCGTGCCGCTTGCGAACGGCCTCCCGGCTGTCCGCGAACGGCGCGATCACCGGCACGAGCGCCTTGACGCCGTTGCTCGCGAGGAGTTCGGCGACGAACCCGATGCGCTGCACGTTGGTGTGCCGGTCCTCGCGGCCGAAGCCGAGGCCGGCGGAGAGGAACTCGCGGATCTCGTCACCGTCGAGCACCTCCACCCGGTGGCCGTCGGCGCGCAGCCGCTCGGCCAGCGCGAGGGCGATCGTGGTCTTGCCCGCGCTCGGCAGCCCGGTCAGCCACACGGTGGCGCCCTGGTCGCTCACGCTCATCGTTCTCGTCTCCGTCGGTTCTTCGTTCGCTTGGCGGTCGGTCATCAGCCGTGCAGCCCGCACTCGGTCTTGGCGCGCCCGGCCCACCGGCCGGCCCTGGCGTCCTCGCCCTCGACCACCCGACGGGTGCAGGGGGCGCAGCCGACGGAGGCGTAACCATCCGTCAGCAGCGGGTTGGTGAGCACGCCGTGCTCGGTGACGTACGCGTCCACGTCGTCCTGGGTCCAGCGGGCGATCGGCGAGACCTTCACCTTGCGGCGCTTCTCGTCCCAGCCGACGACCGGGGTGTTCGCCCGGGTCGGGGACTCGTCGCGGCGCAGGCCCGTCGCCCAGGCCTCGTACGCGACCAGGCCCTCTTCGAGGGGCTTGACCTTGCGCAGCGCGCAGCACAGGTCGGGGTCCCGGTCGTGCAGCCGGGGGCCGTGCTCGGCGTCCTGCTCGGCCACCGTCCGCCGCGGGGTGAGGGTGATGACGTTGACGTCCATCACGGCCTCGACGGCGTCCCGGGTGCCGATGGTCTCCTCGAAGTGGTAGCCCGTGTCGAGGAAGACCACGTCGACACCGGGGGAGACCCGGGAGGCGAGGTGGGCCACGACGGCGTCCTCCATGGAGGAGGTCACCGCGAACTTCTCGCCGAAGGTCTCGGTGGCCCAGCGCAGGATCTCCAGCGCGGAGGCGTCCTCCAGGTCCCGGCCCGCCCGCTCGGCCAGTGCCTTGAGGTCGCGCGTCTCCTGAACGGTCGTCATGTCTCTTCGCCTCCAGTGGAGTTGGACTGAACGCCTCGGGACAGCAGCCCGAGGTACTTCAGCTGGAAGGCTCGGTTGCAGGCCCTGCACTCCCAGGCGCCGTGACCCGTCTCGTTGGGGAACAGGTCCTCGTCGCCGCAGTACGGGCAGTGGAAGGGGGCGGCTCGCTCGCTCACGACAGGGCCTCGTCGCCCGCTCGGGTCACCCAGGCGGCGAATCGCTCGCCCTCCTCGCGCTGCTCCTGGAAGCGCGTGACGACCCGCTCGACGTAGTCGGGCAGACCGGCCGCGGTGACCTTCAGGCCGCGGACCTTGCGGCCGAAGCCGGCCTCCAGGCCGAGCGCGCCACCGAGGTGGACCTGGTAGCCCTCCACCTGGTTGCCGTCGTCGTCCAGGACCAGCTGGCCCTTGAGACCGATGTCCGCGACCTGGATGCGGGCGCAGGCGTTCGGGCAGCCGTTGATGTTGATGGTCAGCGGTTCGGCGAAGTCCGGCAGGCGCCGCTCCAGTTCGTCGATCAGCGAGGCGCCGCGCGCCTTGGTCTCGACGATGGCGAGCTTGCAGAACTCGATGCCGGTGCAGGCCATGGTGCCGCGGCGGAAGGGCGACGGCTTGACCCGCAGGTCCAGCGCCTCCAGGGCGGCCACGATCGAGTCGACCTGGTCGGGCTCGATGTCGAGGACGATCATCTTCTGCTCGGCGGTGGTGCGCAGCCGGTCGGAGCCGTGCTGCCGGGCCACGTCCGCGATCTTGGTCAGGGTGGCCCCGTCCACGCGTCCCACGCGGGGCGCGAAACCGACGTAGAAGCGGCCGTCGTTCTGCTCGTGCACGCCGACGTGGTCGCGCCACTCGCCCGAGGGCTGCTCGGGGGCGGGGCCGTCCGTCAGCTTGCGCTTCAGGTACTCGTCCTCCAGGACCTGGCGGAACTTGACCGGGCCCCAGTCGGCGACGAGGAACTTCAGGCGGGCGCGGTTGCGCAGCCGGCGGTAGCCGTAGTCGCGGAAGATCGAGATGACGCCCTCGTAGATGTCCGGGACCTCGTCGAGCGAGACCCAGGTGCCCAGGCGCACACCCAGCTTGGGGTTGGTGGAGAGGCCGCCGCCGACCCACACGTCGAAACCGGGGCCGTGCTCGGGGTGGTTCACGCCGACGAAGGCGATGTCGTTGATCTCGTGCGCCACGTCGAGCAGCGGCGAGCCGGAGATCGCGGACTTGAACTTGCGGGGCAGGTTGGAGAAGTCCGGGTTGCCGACGATCCGGCGGTAGATCTCGTCGATCGCGGGGCTGCCGTCGATGATCTCGTCCCGGGCGATACCGGCGACGGGAGAACCGAGGATCACGCGGGGCGTGTCACCGCAGGCCTCGGTGGTCGAGAGGCCGACGGCCTCCAGGCGGCGCCAGATCTCCGGGACGTCCTCGATCCGGATCCAGTGGTACTGCACGTTCTGCCGGTCCGTGAGGTCGGCGGTGCCGCGGGCGAACTCCTCGGAGATCTCGCCGATGACGCGCAACTGCTCGGTGGTCAGCCGGCCGCCGTCGATGCGGACGCGCAGCATGAAGTACTTGTCGTCCAGCTCCTCCGGCTCCAGGATCGCGGTCTTGCCGCCGTCGATCCCGGGCTTGCGCTGGGTGTAGAGGCCCCACCAGCGCATGCGGCCGCGCAGGTCGTTGGGGTCGATCGAGTCGAAGCCCGCCTTGGAGTAGATCGTCTCAATGCGTGTCCGCACATTGAGACCGTCGTCGTCCTTCTTGAACTGCTCGTTGCCGTTGAGGGGCGTGTGGTGTCCGACGGCCCACTGACCCTCGCCGCGGTGACGGCCGGTCTTGCGGCGCGCGGCTGCGGCCGCGGGGGCTGCGGCTGCGGGCGTTTCGGGGGTGGCGGCCATGGCGGTACGTCCTTCTCGGGCGGCTCGGGGCAAGGGCAGGGGGGCGCGGCGCGGGTGCGCCCCCGACGGTGCGCCCGCCGGTGAGCGGGTGCGGCACAGTGCCACTCCTCACCGGGATTGCCGGTGGTCGGAGCGGTGTTCGGCCTTCAGGGGGCGGGCGGTGCTGCGGATGGTCGACGGGTCCGCGGCGGCGGGGACGGCGTCGACGTGCGGCGGTGGCTGGTTCCGTCAGCGCGCCGGACAGATGGCGCTGGACATGCGGCCGAGGTCGACGTGCCGCCGACTCACCAAGGCAATTCCAGCTGCATCCATGGCGGAAGCGTGGCACGGGCCGATTGGGGGAGTCCACTACTGTCCATCATGCGGACGAACTCGTCTCGGATCATGGGACGGCGTGATCCGGATCACCCCGGTCCGGCCACCAACGGGGGGCCGGGTGGGACCGGGGTGATCCAGGGGGGACGGTCAGGCGCCCGGCCAGGGGCCGGGGGTCGGGGTCTCCTCCTTGGGCTCCGTCTCCGTCCTGAAGACCTTGAAGCCGCGCCGCTCGTAGTTGGCCATGGCCGTCGGTCCGTCCTGGCTGCACGTGTGGACCCAGACCCGCCGGGTCCCCTCGCGGCCCGGCCAGCGGTCGGCCAGCGACCAGGCGGCGGCCACGCCCACCGACAGCAGGTGACCGCCGATGCGCCGGCCGCGGAAGTCCGGCAGCAGCCCGAAGTACATGATCTCCACGACACCGTCGTCCTGGGGGTCGAGCTCGCAGTACCCCGCCGGGGTGCCCCGGTCGTAGGCGACCCACGTCTCCACGCCCGGCCGCCCCAACTGCTCCACCCACTGCGCGCGGGTCAGCGCGAGCCGGTCCGTCCAGTGGATGTCCCCGCCCACCGAGGCGTAGAGGAACCGGCTGAACTCGGGGGACGGCACCTCCGCCCGTGAGACGGTGATCTCGGGACCGGGGACGGTCGCCGCGACCAGTTCCTCGGGCGAGGTCATTTCCAGGGACCAGGTGGTGAGTGTGATGGTGCTCATGGACGTCAGGGAATCACATCGCCCGACCGGCCCCGGGGTGGCCCCCAGGGCCCCGCGACGTCCTGCCGGGCCCTGATCACCGCGGGCGCCGTGGAGTGCGGCAGCAGGTCCCCGGGGCGCTCCGGGCGGATCAGCTCCACCTCCACGTCGTCCGCGAAACGGTACGGGCGATGGGTCAGGACCCCCGCGAGCCGGCGCCGCACCCGGGACAGCTCCGCGCGGACGGTGACCGTACGGGTGGGGTCCCCGAACAGTTCGCCGGACAGTTCCGCCGCCGAGCGGCCCCTCGGGGACTCGGCCAGCAGGAACAGCAGCTCCGCGTGGCGCGGGCTGAGCTCCTTCGACCAACTGCCCGCGGCCCCGTACACGGTCACCGTCCAGGACCCGGCCCGGCTCAGGTCCAGGACCACCCTGCTCGCGGCCGTCGAGGCGGGACCGGACTCGGTGATCCGCAGCAGCCAGCCGCCGGGCAGCGGCTCCGCCACGCAGTCGCCGAGCTGCGGCAGCCACACGTGCCCCGGGCCGAGCCCCTTGGGCAGCGGGATCCGGTCGGCGGGAGCCAGCCCCGTCACGGCCGCCGTCCAGCCGTGCGGGTCGACGGCCACCGCCCGGCCCGCCAGGCGGGCCAGCAGCGGGGCCGCCACCGACCGCAGCCGCTCCAGGGACTCCAGGTGGCGCACCCGCAGCTCCCGCTCGGCGAGCCGGGCCACCGCGCCGACCCACGCCAGCGTGGCCGGGTGCATCGTGGCCAACGGCCCGCTGACGTCGACCACGCCCAGCAGCCGCCCGTCCCGGGGATCGCACACGGGAGCCCCGGCGCAGGTCCAGTCGTGGTGGGTGGAGACGAAGTGCTCCGCCGAGAACACCTGGATCGGGCGGCGGGCCACCAGGGTCGTGCCGACCCCGTTCGTGCCGACCACGGCCTCCGTCCAGTCGGCGCCCACCGCGAAGCCCAGCCGGTCCGCCTTGCGCAGGATCGAGGCGTGCCCCTCCCGCCACAGCAGCCGCCCGTCCGCGTCGGCGACGACCATGATGTGCAGGGACTCGTCCAGGGCGGGCAGCAGGCCCTCGCGGAGCACCGGCAGGACCTCCCGCAGGGGCGAGACCTGCCGTCGTTCCTCGGTCTCGGCGGCCGACAGCAGCCGCGAGCGCGCGTCCCGGTCCGGGTGCACCCCGCAGGCCAGCATCCGGCGCCAGGACTCGGCGATCTCGGGTCGGGGGGCGGCCGGGGGCCGGTCACCGGCCAGCGCGGCCGCCCGTACCCCCTTGAGTAGACGCGCGGCCTGCCGCGCGTCCATGGCCGAGACGCGTGCCGCGTCGACCGCGCTGCCTGCGGTGTGGGTCACCGGAACCTCCCCGTGCGGAACGGACGTGCGGGGGAAGCCGCCCGGTGGCCCGCGCCGCCGAACTCCCCCTGGCGCGCGCGGCGGGCTGTCCCCGACTCGATGGGACGACTGGGGTGCAGGGTTGCAACGGTATGCAACTCTCGCCAACCCCCGGTCGCCCGACCGAAACTATCGGGACGTCGCCGAGCGGCGTGACAGCTCCTTCCTCGGGGCTTCTCGGATCCGGGGTGGTGCCGAGTCGGCGCGGCGCCATTCCCGGACTTCCGGCCGACGGGCCCGGATCACGGCAGCGAGCGGTTTGGGGACCACTCCAGGGCCGTCTCTTTCGGATCTTGCCCGGCAAGATCCGAAAGGGCAGGCCTAGCCCGCGATCCGTGCCCGTGCCACGATCGAACCCAGGTCCAGGCTGTGCGGCAGCGTGCCGAACGCCGTGCCCCAGTCGCCGCCCAGCCGCGAGGCGCAGAACGCGTCCGCGACCTCCGGCGGGGCCCACCGCACCAGCAGTGACCCCTGCAACACCAGTGCCATGCGCTCCACGACCCGGCGGGCCCGGGCCTCGATGCCCTCCAGGTCCGCGAGGTCGGTCAGCAGGTCCTTGACGGCGGCGTCCAGCCGGTGGTCGGCGCCCCGGGCCAGTCCGACCTCCCGCAGGAAGGCGTTCAGCGCCTGCGGTTCGCGTTGCAGTGCCCGCAGTACGTCCAGGGCCTGGACGTTGCCCGAGCCCTCCCAGATGGAGTTCAGCGGGGATTCGCGCAACAGTCGCGGCAGTCCGGACTCCTCGACGTAGCCGTTGCCCCCCAGACATTCGAGGGCCTCGGCGACCATCGGCGTACACCGCTTGGTCACCCAGTACTTCGCCGCGGGCACCGCGAGCCGCAGGAAGGCCTTCTCCTCGTCGGTGCCGGCGTCGTACGCGGCGGCGAGGCGCAGGGTGAGGACGGTGGCGGCCTCCGACTCCAGGGCCAGGTCGGCCAGCACGTTGCGCATCAACGGCTGCTTGATGAGCGGCGCTCCGAAAGCAGAGCGGTGCTCCGTGTGGTGGACGGCCTGGGTCAGCGCCTGACGCATCAGCGAGGCCGAACCGATGACGCAGTCCAGCCGGGTCGCCGCGACCATCTCGATGATGGTCCGCACCCCCCGGCCCTCCTCGCCCACCCGGCGGGCCCAGGTGCCGTCGAACTCGACCTCGCTCGACGCGTTCGACCTGTTCCCCAGCTTGTCCTTCAGCCGCTGGATCGCGAAGACGTTGCGGGTCCCGTCCGGCAGCACCCGCGGCACCAGGAAGCAGGTCAGCCCGCCCGGGGCCTGCGCCAGCACCAGGAACCCGTCGCACATGGGAGCGGAACAGAACCACTTGTGCCCGGTCAGCAGGTACTCGCCGGAGGCGTCCAGCGGCACCGCCGCCGTCGTGTTCGCCCGTACGTCGCTGCCCCCCTGCTTCTCCGTCATCCCCATCCCGAAGAGCACGCCGCCCTTCTCCGCGGCCGGCCGCAGGCCCTGCTCGTACACGTGCGAGGTCAGCCGCGGCTCCCACTCGGCGGCCAGCTTAGGATCGGTGCGCAGCGCGGGTACCGCGGCATGCGTCATCGACACCGGGCAGCCGTGCCCGGCCTCGGCCTGCGACCACAGGAAGAACCCGGCCGCCCGGCGCAGGTGCCCGGCCGGGCGGCCCCACGCGTCGGTCAGCCCGGAGGTCACCGCGTGCCCCAGCAGCCGGTGCCAGGCCGGGTGGAACTCCACCTCGTCGACGCGGTGCCCGTACCGGTCGTGCGTGCGCAACTTCGGCGGGTTCTCGTTCGCCTGCGCACCCCAGTCCTGGGCCTGTCCCGAGCCCGCGGCCCGTCCGAGCGTGGTGAGCTCCTCCCTCACCTCGTCGCGCAGTTCGGGGGAGGCGTCGGCGAGGTGCCGCTCCACCCCCTCGGTGAGGGCCCGGTCGCCGGTGAACGCCTCGTAGCCCACGAGGGGCGGGGCCTGGTTGCTGACTGTGTGGGTGGTGGCTGCCATGCGGATACCGTAAGGACGTGCAGCCAGCAAAAGAAACACCCCAGCGGATCCCAGGGCGGCTCCACCGGGCCCGCGCCCTCTACCGCAACGTCTCCAAGCGCAAAATGGGCTGGCTGCTGCTCAAGGACACCGTCAACTCGTGCATCGAGTACCGGATCCTGGGTCTCGCGGCCGAGGCGGCCTTCTTCACCCTCCTCTCGCTCCCGCCGCTCTTCCTGGGCCTGCTGGGCCTGCTCGGGTACGTGGACGGCTGGACGGGCGGCACGTTCGTCGCCAGCATCGAGGAGAACATCCTGCGGGCGGTCGGCACGGTGCTCTCCGACCGGGGCGTCAACGACATCGCCAAACCCATGCTGGACGACGTGACCAGCCGCGGCCGACCGGACCTGATCTCCCTCGGTTTCGCCTTCGCCCTGTGGTCCGGTTCCCGGGCCGTCAACGTCTTCATCGACACCATCACGGTCATGTACGGCCTCGACGGTCAGCGCGGCATCGTCAAGACCCGGCTGCTGTCCTTCCTGCTGTACGTGGTCGCGCTGTTGATCGGTGCGATCGTGCTGCCGCTGATGGTCGCCGGCCCGGACGCGGTGGTGAGCCTGCTGCCCTGGAGCACGGAGGTGATCGCGGTCCTCTACTGGCCCACGGTCACCCTGCTCTCCATCGCCTTCCTGACCACGCTCTACCACGTGTCCGTGCCCGTGCGCTCGCCGTGGATCGAGGACGTGCCGGGCGCACTGGTGGCCCTGGCGATGTGGGTGATGGGTTCGTTCCTGCTGCGGATCTACCTCACCAACACCGTGGAGGGGCCGACGATCTACGGTTCGCTGGCCGCGCCGGTCGCGATCCTGCTGTGGATCGGCATCTCCGCCTTCGCCGTGCTCGTCGGGGCCGCCGTCAACGCCGCCATCGACCGGGTCTGGCCTTCGGTGGCCACGGCCGCGGCCCGCGAGGCCAACGAGCGGGTACGGGAGGCGGAGGCGGCCCAGCTGATCGCCCGCGCCGCGGCCTGGCGGGCGCTGGCCGAGGGGGAGTCCGAGGACGACGAGGACGCGGGGATGCCCTCGGAGTTCCCCGAGCGCTGGTCGAGGTTCCTGCCGCCCGAGGACTACCACTCCCGACTGCGCAAGCACTGAGCCCCCGGCCGCACGGCCCCCGAGGTCCCCGGCCGCAGGGCCCCCGAGGTCCCCGGCCGCGCGGGCACCGGGAGCGGTCGTAGCCTGGACCGGTGTACGAGGAGCGACCTTCCCCGCTGGTGCCGGGCGCCGTGCTGTGGCGCTCCGACGGGCCCGGCGGCGCGGTGCTGCCCGACGGCTGCATGGACCTGCTGTGGACCGGCGGACGGCTGCTGGTGGCCGGCCCGGACACCGGCCCGCACCCCGCCGGCGAGATCCCGGGCGAGGCACCCGGCGGCACCTTCTGGGGGCTGCGGTTCGCCCCCGGGACCGCGCCCGCGCTCCTCGGCGTACCGGCGCACGAACTGCGCGACCGACGGGTGGAGCTGGCCGGACTGTGGCCCGGCGCCGAGGTGCGCCGCCTCGCCGAGCGGACGGGCGCGTACGCGGACCCCCGCGACGGCCTGGAGGAACTGGCCCGGGCCCGCGCCGCCGCCGGCGGGCCGCCCGACCCTGTCGCCGCCGCGGTACGGGCGGGACTGGGGCGCGGCCGGTCGGTGGCCGCCCTCGCCCGGGACGTCGGGCTCGGGGAACGGCAGCTGCACCGTCGCTCCCTCGACGCGTTCGGGTACGGCCCCCGCACCCTGGGGAGGATCCTGCGGCTCCAACGGGCGCTGGCCCTGCTCCGCGCCGGGACCCCGCAGGCGCAGGTGGCGTACGCGGTCGGGTACGCCGACCAGGCCCACCTGGGCCGGGAGGTCCGCGCCCTGACCGGGCGCACGCCCGGGGCCCACGCACCGCCCCCGGACCGGGCGCCAGGGGGCTGACCGGGGGATCGGGGCGGGCGGGCGGGTCAGGCCGGGGGAACGGCGCGGGTCAGGTGTCGGTAACGGCGCGGGTCAGGCGCCGGGTCGCGGCTCCGCGGCGGCGGGTGCGAACAGGGAGACCCCGGAGCCGTCCGGGTCCAGTACGACGGCGTAGCGCTGCCCCCAGAAGGCGTCCCAGGGCTTCAGGTGCCCCGGGTGTCCCGCCGCGGTCAGCTCGGCGTAGAGGGCGTCCACCTCGTCGGGGGAGTCGCACAGGAAGGCCAGGCCGACGCGGCCCTCGCCGGAGGGCCGGGTCCAGGACGGGTCGAAGGAGCGGATGACCTCCTCGGTGTCCCAGCCGATCCGCGTGCCGCCCGGCAGCACGGTCTCCACGTGCGGTTGGCCGTCCGCCTCGGGTGGGAGGTCCAGGCCCAGTCGGCGGTAGAAGGCGAGCGAGGCGGCCATGTCGGAGACGACGAGGCCGATCATGTCGAGTCGGGGAGTCATGCGCCCAGTGTGGGACGTGCGCCGATCGCGGGTCTTGAACGAATCGGACACGTGCCGAATGGTTCCACCATCGCCCGGCATCAAGAAAGCGTAAAGACTGCCGGGATCCGGCAATGAATCCGAGGGTGATGCTGCGGCAGACTGGGGGTTGCCGGGGTGTCCGTACCGGCCCGATGCCGAGTCACGGAAGCGGAAGGGGGGCTACCGGTGGAAGAGTTCATCGCCGCCGCGTTCGGGTTCCCCGCCGTCGTGTTCACCTTCGCCCTCGGCGTGGTCGTCGCCTACTGGCTGCTCGTCCTGCTCGGCGCCGCCGAACACGACACCCTCGACACCGACTCCGGATCCGCCGCCCTGGGGACCGCCGGGGTCCCGTTCTCCGTCTCCGTCTCGATGTTCACCGCGTTCGCCTGGTTCACCGCCCTCGCCGGGACCGTGTACCTCGACCGCGCCGGCCTCGGCGGTGGAACCGCCGTCCCCGTCCTGCTCGCCGCGTTGATCGTGGCCAGGGTGGCCACCAGGATCTGCGTGGCGCCGCTGCGCGGCTTCTTCCAACCCGACGAACCGCCGCCCTCACGGCAGGACTTCATCGGCCTGGTCTGCGTCATCCGCACGGGTCGGGTCGACGACCGCTTCGGCCAGGCCGAGGTGGCCGCCGCCGACGGCTCGACCGCGATCGTGCAGGTCCGCCAGACCGGGGACGATCCGCTCTCCCACGGGAGCACCGGCCTGCTCTACGCGTACGACGAACCCGGCGAGTTCTTCTGGGTCGCCCCGTACGACAGCGCGCTCGACCCCCGCGCCTGAACCCCACGGAACCACCCTTACCGCTCCATTCGAAGGGGCCCCTGCATGGATGCCATCTCCTTGGGCGTCGGCGTGCTCGTCGGCGTCATCCTCCTCGTCGTCTTCGTCCTGTTGTTCGTCCTCAGCCGGCTGTTCCGGAAGGTCGAACAGGGCAAGGCGCTGATCGTGTCGCGGATGCGCAAGGTCGACGTGACCTTCACCGGACAGGTCGTCCTCCCCGTCCTGCACAAGGCCGAGATCATGGACATCTCGGTGAAGACCATCGAGATCTCCCGAACCGGCCGCGACGGCCTGATCTGCCAGGACAACATCCGCGCGGACATCCGCATCTCGTTCTTCGTGCGCGTCAACAAGACCACCGAGGACGTCATCAAGGTCGCCCAGGCGATCGGCACCGCGCGGGCCAGCGACAAGGCCACCCTCCAGGAACTGTTCAACGCGAAGTTCTCCGAGGCGCTCAAGACCGTCGGAAAGCAACTCGACTTCACCGACCTCTACACCAAGCGCGACGAGTTCCGGGACCGGATCATCGCCGTCATCGGCACCGACCTCAACGGCTACAGCCTGGAGGACGCGGCGATCGACTACCTGGAGCAGACCCCGCTCAGCCAGCTCGACGCCTCCAACATCCTCGACGCGCAGGGCATCCGGAAGATCACCGAGCTGACCGCCATCGAGCACGTGCGCACCAACGAGTTCCAGCGCACGGAGGAGAAGGAGATCACCCGGCAGAACGTCGACGCCCGCGAGGCCATCCTCGAACTCGAACGCCGCCAGGCCGACGCCGAGATCAAGCAGCGCCGCGAGATCGAGACCGTGCGCGCCAAGGAGGAGGCGGAGACCGCCAAGGTCGTCGAGGAGGAGCGGCTGCGCGCCCAGGGCGCCTTCCTGCGCACCGAGGAACAGCTCGGCGTCCAACGCGAGAACCAGGCCCGCGAGGTGGCCGTCGCCGCGAAGAACCGCGAGCGCGTCATCGCGGTGGAGAGCGAGCGCATCGAGAAGGACCGCCAGTTGGAGGTCATCGCCCGCGAGCGCGAGACCCAACTGAGCCGGATCGCCGCCGACAAGGAGGTCGAGACCGAGAAGCGCGACATCGCCGAAGTCGTGCGCGAGCGCGTCGCGGTCGACCGCACGGTCGCCGAGCAGGAGGAGTCGATCAAGCGGCTCCGCATGGTCGAGGAGGCCGAGCGGACCCGGCAGGCCGTGGTCATCGCCGCCGAGGCGGAGGCCCAGGAGCAACTGGTCAAGGACATCAAGGCGGCCGAGGCGGCCGAGGCCGCGGCCGTCCACCACGCCGCCGAGCAGGTCACGTTGGCCGAGGCTCGGGTCAAGACGGCCGACCTCGACGCGCGGGCCAAACTGCGGCTCGCGGAGGGCGTGCAGGCCGAGGCCGCCGCGCCCGGGCTGGCCGCCGTACAGGTCCGCGAGAAGGAGGCCGACGCGATCGAGAAGTCGGGTCTCGCGGAGGCACACGCCACCGAGGCACGGCTGCGGGCGCAGGCCGAGGGCACCAGGGCGCAGGCCCTGGCGGACGCCGAGGCGATCGGCGGGAAGCTGAAGGCGGAGGCCGCCGGCCTCACCGAGAAGGCCGCGGCGATGGCCGCCTTGGACGACGCCTCGCGGGGCCACGAGGAGTACCGGCTCCGCCTGCAGGCGGAGAAGGAGGTCCGGCTCGCCGGCCTGGACGTGCAGCGGCAGGTCGCCGAGGCCCAGGCCGCGGTGGTCACGGCCGGGCTGGAGAACGCCGACATCAACATCGTCGGCGGGGACTCCGTCTTCTTCGACCGACTCGTCTCCTCGATCTCCATGGGCAAGGGCGTGGACGCCTTCGTCGAGAACTCGGCCACCGCGCGGACCCTCGCGAAGCCGTGGCTGGACGGCTCGTCCGACTTCACCGCCGACCTGACCCGGATGCTCGCCGGCGTCGGTACGGCCGACATACGGGACCTGACGGTGTCCGCGCTGCTGATGAAACTGATGCAGGGCGGCGGCGCGAGCGCCGGACCACTGGCCGAACTCCTTTCCCAGGCCGACCGGTTGGGGCTCTCGGACCTGCCGCTCACGGCCCTCGCGGGCGCCCCGGCCGGCGTCCCCGCCGCCCGGGCGAACGGCTCGGCCGCGGCTGGCCGGCAGGCGTAGGCACAACCCCCGGCGGCCCCGGCAGCCGGTGACGAACACGGGGCCGCCGGCCGGTCGTGACCGGCGGCCCCCGGCCCCTCTCCCCTCGCGTCAGGAGTGAAGACGACCCATGGGTACGGACATCGACGCCGGAACGTACGAGGTCCTGCGCGACCGCCTCGGCGCGCGGGCCGCCGAGCTGGCCCGACGGGCCGAGGCACTCAACGCGCGGCGCGTCGAGGTGTTCGGCTCCACCGGGCTGACCCTCACCGGCACCGCCCCCGTGCACACCCCCGAACCCTGCGTGGCCCGCGACCTCGTCGCCGTGGGCGAGTGGCTGCTGCTCGGCCACGGGGTGCCGGTCGGGCACACCGGGGACGTCCGCCCCGGCGAGGTGTTCGGGCTGTACGACCGGGACCTGAACCCGGCGCCCGAGGACGCCGTCCCCGGCCTGCTCGACGACCCCGGGTTCCTGCGCGAGTTCGCCGCCCTCTTCCGCTACTACCGTCAGGCCCGGCTGCTGCGACTGCGCCACGTCGAGGGCGGGTTGCTGGCCGTCTTCCGGACCGGCGAGACGGCCGCCGACATCCGGGTGCTGCGCTGGCGGCTCGCCGGCGGCGGCGTCCGCTTCCTCGACGCGCGCGGCGAACGGGACCACGTACGGCCCGCCGCGCACGACGTCGAGTGGACGGCCGCCACCCGCGAGGACCAGATCCTCGGCCGCCATCCGCACCTGTCCGTCGGCGGGGACCTGTACGTCTCCACGGTCGGCGGCCGGCTCACCGTCAAGACCGAGAACGACACCGAGACCGGCGAGGGCGTCTTCACCGAGCCGGTCGCCGAGCCCCTCCAGGCCCTCGCCGACGCCGAGGTCGCGCACGCCCGGGTGGGCCCGCTGATCCTGCTGCGCGTACGCCCGTACAAGGAGGACACCCGCCGCCACCTCGTCTTCAACACCGTCACGCGGGAGGTCGTCCGCCTCGACGGCATCGGCCGGGGCTGCCGGCGACTGCCCGAGGACCAGGGCATCGTCTTCCCCGGCGGCTACTGCCTGGCCGGCGGCGCCCACAAGACCTTCGACGTGGACACCGACGGTCTGACGTACGAGCGGACCGTGCGCTCGCCCAACGGCGAGGACGTGCTCCACGTCTTCGCCGGGGACGAGGGCCGGACCCTGCTGATGCCGTACAACGTCATCCGCAAGGCCGCCGCGACCCCCATCCCCTGCCACGGCCACGCCCTCTTCGACGACGGCACCCTCACGGTGCTGCGCGGCCCCGCCGACCGGGACGCGGGCGGCGCCACACGTGTCCACCCCGTCCAGGTGTGGCAGTCCCCGTACGTCTCCGACACCCACGCCGCCGCCCGCCCCGCCGGCACCGGACCGCTCGCCCGGATCGGCAACGCCGACCTGGTGCGCGCCATCGCGGACTGCCTCGAACTCGCCGGCGCCGTACGCGACGCCGGCGAGCCGACCGTCGAGCTGTACGAGTCCCTCACCGCGGCCTCCGTGCGCGCGGCCGACCAGTACCACTGGCTCGGCGACCCCGAAGTCGGCGACCTGGCCGCCCCGTTGGAAGAGCTGCGGGACACCGCGGAACAGGTCCTCGTCGAGTTCGAGACCGTACGGAACCTGACCCGACAGGCCACCGACGCCCTGGAGGAGGCCGCCGCCTCCCTGGCGGGCCTGGTCCGCCGGGTCCGCGGCTCCGCCCCGCGCACCGCGGGCGCCTGGGTGGAACAGCTCACCGCGCTGCGCCGCGCCCAGGGCCGGCTGGTCTCGCTGACCGGGATGCGGTACGTCGACACCGCACGGATCGAGTCGCTGGCCGCCGAGGTGTCCGCCGACATCGACGCGGCCGGCCGCCGGGCGGTGGAGTTCCTGCGCGGCGAGGACGCGTTCACCGACCACCGGGCCGCGATCGACGCCATGGCGGCGGAAGCGGCGGCGATCACCGTCGCCGCCGAGGCCGAGCCCCTCGCACGCCGGCTCGCCGAACACTCCGAAGGGCTCGGGACGGTCACCGACGTCGTCGCCGCCCTGGACATCGGCGACGCCACCGTGCGCACCTCCATCCTGGAACGGATCGCGGACGTGCTGGGCGGCGCCAACCGGGCCCGCGCCGTCCTCGACGCGCGCCGCCGGGAGTTGGTCGGCGCGGAGGGACGGGCCGAGTTCGCCGCCGAGTTCGCCCTGCTCGGGCAGGCCGTCACCGGAGCGCTCGCCGCCGCCGACACCCCGCCGGCGTGCGACGAACAACTGGCTCGGCTGTTGCTGCGCGTCGAGGACCTCGAAGCCCGGTTCAGCGAGTCCGAGGAGTTCCTCGGCCGCCTCGAAGCCCGCCGCACCGAGGTCTACGACGCCTTCTCGGCCCGCAAGCAGACCCTCCAGGACACTCGCGCCCGGCACGCCGAACGGCTCGCCGCCTCCGCGGGCCGCGTTCTCGACACCATCACCCGGCGGATCGCCGCGCTGGAGGACATCGACGCCGTCCACACCTACTTCGCCTCGGACCCGATGGTGGCCAAGATCCGGCGCACCGCCGAGGAACTGCGCGCCCTCGACGACCGGGTCCGGGCCGAGGAACTCGACGGACGGCTGGGGGCCGCCCGCGAGGCGGCCGGCCGGGCCCTGCGCGACCGCACCGACCTCTACACCGAGGGTGGCTCCGTCATCCGGCTCGGGCAACACGCCTTCGCCGTCAACGCACAGCCGCCGGAACTCGCCCTCGTGCCGTACGGGGACGGGATCGGCTTCGCCATCGCCGGCACCGACTACCGTTCCCCCGTCACCGACCCGGACTTCGCCGCGACCCGGCCGTTCTGGGAGCAGACGCTGCCCTCGGAGAACCCGGCCGTGTACCGCGCCGAGTACCTGGCCGTCCGGCTGCTGCTCGCGCACGGACCGGCCGCCCTCGCGGGCGCGGACCTGCCCGCCCTCGTACGGGAGGCCGCCGAGACCGCGTACGACGAGGGCCACCAGCGCGGGGTCCACGACCACGACGCCACGCTGATCCTGGCGGCGCTGCTGCGGCTGCACGCCTCGGCGGGGCTGCTGCGCCACCCGGCCGCGGACCGGGCCGCGGCCCAACTGTTCTGGGCGTACGGGGTCACCGAGGAGGCCCGGGCGATCTGGACCCGGCGGGCCCGGTCGATGGCGCGGGCCCGGGAGACCTTCGGCCCGGGCCCGGCCATCGAGGACTTCCAGGCGGAACTGACCGCCTCGATGGGGAAGTTCGGCGGACACGGGGGTGTCGCCGAGTACCTCTTCGAGGAGCTGGCGGGCGGGGCGGGCTTCGTGGTCGCCCCGCCCGTACGGGCCCTGTTGGCCAAGTTCGCCGCGCTGGACGGGATCGCCGCCTACCGGGCCGATCTGGCCGCGCTCGGCGACGACCTGCCCGCCCGCCGCCAACTGGCCGAGAGCTGGCTGTCCGGGTTCGCCGCCTCGCGCGGGGAGACGCTCACACGCGGGGAGTTGGCGGAGGCCGTCGCCGTCGAACTGTGCGGCGCGCTGCCGCACCACGACCCCGGCGAGGGGTGCGCCACCATCGAGACGGTCACCGGGCTGCTCGGAGCCCACCCGCGGGTGGGCGAGGGCGGCCGCATCCTGCTCGATCTGCCGGAACTCCTCTCCAGGGTCGGCGGGTTCGAGGCGTCGGTGGTGCCGTCCTTCCGCGCCTACCAGCAGCGGCGCACCGAACTCGTCGCCGCCGAACGGCAGCGGCTGCGGCTGGACGAGCACCGCCCCCGGGTGCTGTCCGGCTTCGTCCGCGGGCGCCTCGTCGACGAGGTGTACCTGCCGCTGATCGGCGACAACCTCGCCCGACAGATCGGAACCGTCGGCGCCGCCAAGCGCACCGACAACAGCGGCCTGCTGCTCCTTCTCTCACCGCCGGGCTACGGCAAGACCACGCTGGTGGAGTACGTCGCGGACCGGCTCGGCATGGTGCTGGTGAAGGTCAGCGGGCCGGCGCTGGGGCACGCGGTGACCTCGCTCGACCCCGCGCAGGCGCCCGACGCGAGCGCCCGCCGAGAGGTGGAGAAGATCAACTTCGCGCTGGCGTCGGGCAACAACACCCTGCTCCACCTCGACGACATCCAGCACACCTCGCCCGAACTGCTCCAGAAGTTCATCTCCCTCTGTGACGGCACCCGCCGCATCGAAGGGGTCCGTGACGGGGTCGCGCGCACCTACGACCTGCGGGGCAAGCGGCTCGCGGTGTGCATGGCCGGCAACCCGTACACGGAGAGCGGGGAGCGGTTCAAGATCCCCGACATGCTCGCCAACCGCGCCGACGTGTGGAACCTGGGCGACGTGCTGACCGGCAAGGAGGACGCCTTCGCCCTCAGCTTCGTCGAGAACGCCCTCACCTCGCACCCCGTCCTCGCACCCCTGGCGGCGCGGGACCGAGCCGACCTCGACCTGCTCGTCCGGCTCGCCTCGGGGGACGCGACGGCGCACGCCGACCGGCTGGTCCACCCGTACGCCCCGGCGGAACGCGAGCGGATCGTGGCGGTGCTGCGGCACCTGCTGGCCGCGCGGGACGTGGTCGTCACCGTCAACGCGGCCTACATCGCCTCGGCCGCCCGGACGGACGCCACCCGCACGGAACCCCCCTTCCGGCTCCAGGGCTCGTACCGCGACATGAACAAGATCGCGGCGAGGATCGACCCGGTGATGAACCCGGCCGAACTGTCCGCGCTGATCGACGACCACTACCGTGCGCAGGCGCAGACCCTGACCACGGGAGCCGAGACCAATCTGCTCAAACTCGCCCAACTGCGCGGACGTCTGACGACGAATCAGGCAGAGCGCTGGGCGGCGCTCAAGGCCTCGTACGTGCGCGAGCAGGCACTCGGCGGCCCCGAGAGCGACCCGGTCACCCGCGCCGTCGCCGCCCTCGGCCTGCTGGCCGACCGCCTCACCGCGGTGGAGACGGCGATCCGGGGAAGGGACGGGGCCGCCTGAAACGAACGTGTCGGAAAAAGAGTTGGCGTCTGCCCGAGGGCGCTTGTTACGGTGAGGCCGTTCCGCCGATCGGCGCGGAGCATCGGCTCGTGAAGGACCCGGAGGTGAGCTCGTTGATGACTGTCGTCGCGCAGGGCGCTGCCCGCACTCAGAAGACCATCAATGTCACCCCCGTGGTCTCCGGCTGACCTCACACCTTCCTCGCGCGCCACCGAGCGCGCGCCGCCGGGGCCACCCTGTGAAGGGTTCCCCTTGTCTTTCTCCTCTTTCTCGCAGGCTCCGCTCCCGCACGCCCTCACCCCCTTCGGTTGGGACGACGCGTGGGCGGACGGGTTCGCCCCCTACGTGGCGCAGGGCCTCGTGCCCGGCCGGGTCGTACGGGTCGACCGCGGCCAGTGCGACGTCATGACCGCGGACGGGATCGTCCGCGCCGACACCGCCTTCGTCACCCCGCACGACCCGCTGCGGGTCATCTGCACCGGTGACTGGGCCGCCGTCGAGGCGGCCGGAAACCCGCGGTACGTGAAGGCCTACCTGCCGCGCCGGACCGCCTTCGTGCGGTCCACCTCCTCGCAGCGCTCCGAGGGACAGATCCTCGCCGCCAACGTGGACCACGCCGTCATCGCGGTCTCGCTCGCCGTCGAACTCGACCTCGGGCGCATCGAACGCTTCCTGGCCCTGGCCTGGGAGTCGGGCGCGCAGCCGCTGGTCGTCCTGACCAAGGCGGACCTGGTCCCGGACCCGACCGCGCTGTCCTACCTGGTGGAGGACGTCGAGACCGCCGCGCCGGGCGTACAGGTGCTGACCGTCTCCTCCCTGACGGGCGAGGGCACGGACGTCCTCGCCGCGGTCGTCGCGGACGGTACGAGCGTGCTCCTCGGCACCTCCGGAGCCGGCAAGTCCACGCTCGCCAACACCCTGCTCGGCGTCGACGTCATGGAGGTCCAGGAGGCCCGCGAGGTCGACGGCAAGGGCCGTCACACGACGACCACCCGCAACCTCCTCGCCCTCCCGGGCGGCGGCGTCCTGATCGACACCCCCGGTCTGCGCGGCGTGGGACTGTGGGACGCCGAGGTGGGCGTCGGGCAGGTCTTCTCCGAGATCGAGGAGTACGCGCGCGAGTGCCGCTTCCACGACTGCGGGCACGAGGCCGAGCCCGGGTGCGCGGTGCTGGCGGCGCTGGAGTCGGGAGAGCTGCCCGAACGACGGCTCGACAGCTACCGCAAGCTGCTGCGGGAGAACCAGCGGATCGTCGCCAAGACGGACGCGCGCCTGCGGTCCGAGATCCGCCGGGACTGGCGACTGAAGTCGGCGGAGGGCCGGGCCAACCACGCGGCCAAGCGGGGCGGACGGGTCTGACGCCGACCCGTCCGGCCGGGCCCCGGGAACGGGGACCGGCCCGCCGGTCCCGGGCGTGTGCCCACCCCGGGCTGCCCCGGGCGCGCCCATCCCGGGCCGCCCCGGGCGCGCCCATCCCCGGCGTCGTCCACCCACCCCGACCCCGGCCCGCGGGCAGCTTCGGCGTCCGGGGCTCAGTCGTCCAGCCCCCACGCGTGGACACGATCCGGGTGGATGCGGATGACCTCCGGGCTGAAGTGGGCTCCCAGCGTGTGGGGGCCCACCTCCAGCGTGGCCGTCCCGCGGATCTCGATCCCGCGGACGCGCCACGGCCGGGTGCTCACCAGGTCGTCCACCACCAGCGACAGCCTCGGGTTGGCGGTGAGGTTGCGCCACTTCTTCGTCGTGCCCATGGCCCTGCCGCCCACCAGGATCGTCCCGTCGTCCTGCGGGAAGAACCCCACCGGGTTCGCCTGCGGCTGCCCGGCCGCGTCCACCGTCGCCAGCCGCCCCAGGTGTTGCGACCGCAGGTAGGACCGTTCCGCCTCGCTGAAGCCCTCGAACGTCGTCATGCCCCCGACTCTCCCAGCCCCGCCCGCCCCGCGCATCGGTCCCCGGACCCCCGCGTGTCGGACCCCGGACCTACGACGCGAGGACCGCGCCCAGCCAGGCGGCCACCACCATCAGGCACGCGAACAGCTCCACCAGCACGCTCGTACCCACCGCCCGCATCACCGCCCGGACCGAGGTCCAGGCCTCCCCCCGGGTGCCCAGCCGCAGGCGCTCGCACAGGTAGATCCCGCCCACGAACCCGGGGACCGCGCCCACCACCGGCAGCAGCACGAAACCCAGCAGCGCGCCCGCGCCCGCGAACACAGCCATCCGGGGGGTGACCCCCACGCCCCGCAGCCGCCGGGGCGGCAACTGCCACTTCACCACCTGCACCACCAACAGCAGGGCCGTCGTGGCGACGAGCAGGGCCCAGGCGAGCGAGGACCTCGTGTGCAGCGCCCACCACAGCACCCCCGCCCAGACCAGCCAGGTTCCCGGGACGCCGGGGACCATCACCCCGAGCACCCCGAGCAGCAGCACCAGCCCCACCAGGAGCAGCTGAGGCAGATCCATCTGCCCAGCCTGACCGACCAGGGGCTATCGAGCCACCCAGCCCCGCTCGTACGCGTGCCAACCGAGCTGGAGCCGCGTGGTGACCCCGGACATCTCCATCAGCCCCTTGACTCGCCGCTGCACCGTCCGCAGCCCCAGCTCCAGGTGCTTCGCCACGCTCGCGTCCGTCATGCCGGCCAGCAGCAGGGAGAGGATCTCCAGGTCGATGGTGTCGGGGCCGCCCCCCGACTCCTCCGGGGAACCGGTGGAACCCAACCGCAGCGGCAGCGCCTCCCGCCACACCGCCTCGAAGAGGCCCATCAGGGACTCCAGCAGGCCCGACGCGTGCACCACCAGCGCCGCCGGTTCCGCGCCCCGCGCCGTCAGCGGCACCATCGCCAGACTGCGGTCCGCGATGACGAGCTTCGTCGGGACCTGCCCCGTCACCCGGATCCGTTCGCCGCGCGCCAGGGCCGTCGACGCCTCCCGGATGCCGCTCGGCAGGGTCAGCACCTCCCGCTCGATGACCACCCGGTACTCCACTCCGCGCACGGAGGCCCGCTCCTCCGCCTCGTTGTCCATCCCCGTCATCACCTGGGGCCGCCCGCTCACCAGCGCGCACACCTCCTCCGCCGCGCCCAGTTGGAGCTGTACGAAGCGGTGCGCGACCGCGCTCGCCCCCGTCACCACCTCCACCAGGTCGTGGACCGCCGGCTCGGCCGCCTCCGCCCGGTACTCCTGCGCCAGCAGCGCCGCCGCCAACTCCGCCTGCTCCAGCTCGTGCCGCTGCTGCGTGAGCAGCGCCCCCAGCGCCACCCCGGGAGGGGCCGCCACCCAACGGCCGGGCCGGGCCGAGGACTGGGCCGCCAGGCCGTGCCGCTCCAGGTGCCGCAAGGCCCGCTCGGTCTGTGGCACGGGCAGCGTCAGCCGGTGGGCCAGGTCGGGCACCTCCGCGGCCCCCAACGCCACCAGCGCGCGGTACGCCGACTCCTGGCCCTCGTCCAGGCCTATCGCACCCAGCAACACGTCCACCCCTTCTCTCGGCGCCGTTCCTGGCGGGAAGCGGCCACGGCGCAAACCCGCCGCCGACATCATCGCCGTACCACCCGGCTCTCTGTAAAGGTGACGCCACCGCAGCACCACCATCCGCCGGTCGACAGCCACGCGCACGGCAACTTTGCCGTGCGATGAGGCAGTTGGTCGGAATTCACCTGGGGAGAGCGATGCGCCCGATATCGCGCACGGCGCTGGGAGCGGCCGTCGCGGCCGTCCTGGCCGCCACCGCCGTCGGCCCGTCCACGGCACAGCCGAGCGGCGGAGCGAAGGACGACAGACCGATCGTGGGAAGCGAGGCGGCCGGCGCACACCCCTCGACGCCCGTCACCGTCACCCTCGTCACGGGCGACCGGATCCTGGTGTCCACCGACGCCGCCGGCCGCGGGGCGGCCACCGCGATGCCCCGCGAGGACGGCTCGCAGCCCGTGGTCCAGACCCGCCGGAGCGGCAAGGACCTCTACGTCTACCCCGAGGGCGCGATCAAGGCCCTCGCGGCGGGCACGGTCGACGAGGAGCTCTTCAACGTCACCGGCCTGATCCGGCAGGGCTACGACGACGCGCACGCCAAGAGGCTGCCGCTCATCGCGGTCTACGACGGCTCCGTGAACGTGGCGCGCTCCGCGCCGCCCGCACCGCGCGGCGCCGACCGCTCCCTGGTCTTGCCCTCCATCGGCGCGGTCGCCCTCACCGCCGACAAGCAGCGGGCCGCCGCCTTCTGGACGGACGTCATCCGCCCTTCGGCCGCCGACCGCTCCCGGGCGGCCGGCGGCCTGAAGAAGCTGTGGCTGGACGGCAAGGTCCGGGCGAACCTGGAGCGGTCCACCAAACAGGTGAACGCGCCCGCCGCCTGGGCCGCCGGCTACGACGGCAAGGGCGCCAGGGTGGCCGTCCTCGACACCGGCACCGACCTGGACCACCCCGACCTCAAGGGCCGCGTCGCGGAGTCGAGGAACTTCACCGACTCCGACTCCGACACCGACCGGCAGGGCCACGGAACCCACACCATCTCCACCGTCGGCGGCTCCGGCGCGGCGAGCGGCGGAGCGAAGAAGGGCGTCGCCCCCGGCGCCGAACTGCTCAGCGGCAAGGTCCTCGACGACCAGGGGTACGGCCTCGACTCCTGGATCATCGCCGGCATGCAGTGGGCCGTCGACAGCAAGGCCGACGTGGTCTCCATGAGCCTCGGCGACCCCTCGCGGACCGCCTGCGACGACCCGATGAGCGCCGCCGCCGAGCAACTCGCCCGCACCTCCGGCACCCTCTTCGTGATCGCCGCCGGAAACGCGGGCCCCGGCGACAACACGGTGTCCTCTCCCGGTTGCGCCCCCAGTGTGCTGACCGTCGGCGCCGTCGACCGCGACGACACCACCGCCTCCTTCTCCAGCCGCGGCCCCGCCGGTCTCCGGCGCACCCTCAAGCCGGAGATCGCCGCGCCCGGCGTCGGGATCTCCGCCGCCGCGATGGGCGGCCGCGGGGTGTACGCGTACCAGTCCATGTCCGGGACCTCGATGGCCACCCCGCACGTCGCGGGCGCCGCCGCCATCCTCAAGCAGCGCCACCCGGACTGGACTCCGCGGCAGGTCAAGGCGGCCCTCGTCGGGTCCGCGAACACCAAGGTGCCCGGTGACGTCCGCCAGACCGGCGGCGGCCGGCTCGACGTCAAGGCGGCGATCGACACCGTTGTCACCTCCGCGCCGGCCGTGCAGGGCGGCACGTACAACTGGCCGCAGGACCGGGGCGACCGCACGAGCGTGGACGTCCCGTACACCAACACGGGCACGAAGGCGGTCACGCTGAACCTGGCCGTCGAGAAGGTCACCGGCAACGACGGCTCGACCGTCCGCTCCCGGGTCGCCCACCTCGACCGGCGCACCGTGAGCGTCCCGGCCGGGGCCACCGTCGAAGTGCCGCTGGCCCTGGAGCCCGACGCGAGGCTGGAGCGTTCCCAGTACGGGGACGTCACCGGCCGCGTCGTCGCCACGGCGAACGGCGTGCGCGTCTCCACCCCCTTCTCCCTGTACGTGCAGCCGCAGACCGTCACCCTGCGCGTCAAGCTGATCGACCGCGCCGGCAAGCCGGCCGCCGGGCCGTCCTCCCTGGACGTCATCGGCACCGACGACGCCAGTGGCGAGCGCCGCTTCAACGAGGGCGCCGTCGACCAGGTCCACCGGGTCCGACCGGGCTCGTACTTCCTGTCCGCGTTCGTCGGCACCCCCGACGCCGGCGGCGGGGAGAACCCGCTCGTCGACTCCCTCACCTACCTCGGCCGCCCGCAGGTCGAGGTCGTGAAGGACACCGTGATCGTGCTGGACGCCCGCAAGGCGGCCCGGCTGTCCCTCGCCACCGACAGGCCCACCGAGGCCCGTTCCACCACCCTCGCCTTCTCCCGCTCCTGGGCCGAGGTCTGGTCGCACGCGGGCACCGCGCAGGGCGGCCGATCGATCCGCGGCTACTACGCCTCGGTCGAAGGCAAGGCCAAGGAGGGGCGGTTCGAGTTCGGCAGCTACTGGCGGGCCGCCGCGCCCCTGGTCTCCGAGCTGAAGCCGGCCGGCGGTCCGACGCTGCACCCGACCACCGCCTCCCTCGGCAGCGACAACCTCGACGGAACCGGCTCCGCACCCCTGGTGAACGCCGGCGACGGCACCCCCGAGGAGCTGGCCGCGGTCTCCGCCAAGGGTGCGATCGTGCTGGTCAAGACCGTGGACGGGGCGCTCCACGAGGTCGCGGAACGCGCCAGGGCCGCCGGCGCCAAGGCCGTGCTCGCCCACCGTGACGCCCCCGGCCGCTGGATCGGCTTCACCGGCTACGCGGGAGGCTCCCTGCCCGCCCTGTCCATCGAGACGGGCGAGGCCAAGGCCCTGCTGACCCGGCTCGACGCGGGGAAGGTCACGCTGAACTGGAAGGCCACCGCGAAGAGCCCGTACCTCTACAACCTCGCCCAGATCGAGAAGGGCGAGGTGCGCGGCGAGCGCACCTACCGGGTGCGCGACCGCGAACTCGGCGCCGTGGAGTCCACCTACCACGCCATGGGCGTCGGCGCGGACTTCGTCGATCTGGTCGGTGCCCACCGGCCGTCGGGCGACGCCGTGTTCTTCGGCAGCCTGGAGACCGTGGCCGTGCCCGGCAAGCGCACCGAATACCACACCGCCGGTGACACCGCCTGGGACCACCTGCTCTCCAGCAGCTTCCCCTGGGGCGAGTTCATGACCGACCGACAGCGCACCTACACCAAGGGGTCGAAGCGCACGGAGAGTTGGTACGACGGAGTGATCGGACCGGTCGCCCCGCGCGACACCGAGGGCCGGCCGCTGCTCGTCGCCGAGCGCCAGGGCAACCTGATCGGCTTCGCCTCCGCCATGTGGGGCGACAGCGGGCACCACGCGCAGCCGGGCTCCTTCGGCGACGCCGGGGGACTGGTGCTCAAGCGCGACGGCGAGCAGATCGGGGACAGTTGGTACCCGTCCGGGGTCTTCGAGGTTCCGGCCGGCGAGGCCACGTACGAACTCACCCAGCAAGTGCAGAAGTTCGGCCAACCGGCCCGTACCTGGCAGCGCTCGCAGGAGATCCGGACGTCCTGGACCTTCCGTTCGAAGGAGGACCCCGCGCAGTACTCGCAGGCCCTGCCGATCCTGTTCCCTGCGCTCTCGATCCCGGAGGACGGGCTGAAGACCCTCCCCGGGACGAACGGCCAGACGATCGGCCTGGGCGTCAGCGGGCACGCGGGTTACACGCCGGGCGTCCTGAAGTCGGCGAAGCTGTCGTACTCCCACGACGGCGAGAACTGGACGCGGGCCGAGGTCACCGAGCGTCGAGGCACCTGGACCGCACGCGTGGACCACGCGGGCGCCGCCGGCAAGCCGGTGTCGCTGAAGGTCGAACTCACGGACGCGAACGGCGCGTCCGTCACCCAGACGGTCGTGCGGGCCTACGACATTCGTTAGCCCGTACGACTGAAGCGGAGAGGGTCCACCGGGCGGCGGCCCGGTGGGCCCTTTTCGTGTGTTCCGCGTTTTTCGCCGCCCCCGACGGCCGACAATGGAGGCATGAGTCAGCGGGGTGCGGACGACTGGTGGCAGAAGCTCTACGAGGACCCGGACGCGGTACCCGAACCCGATCCGGGCGACACGCTGGACCAGCGTTACCGCTCGGCGGTGGTCCTGGTCAAGGAGCCGGAGGTGGGCACGGAGGCGGGCGCGGGCACGGGGGCGGGCGCGGAATCCGGTCCGGGGCCGGTGGACACGGCCGCACCGACCGGGCCGGCCGGCGCGGTACTGCCCGCCCAGCGGCGGGAGGCCGAGCCGGAGCGGGAGCCGGAAGGGGCCGGACCCCGGGGCGGGGACGCCCCGCCGCGGGGCCCGGGCGGGGGAACCCCGCCACCGCCGCCGCCCCTGCCCCCCGCGTACGTGCCCCCGCCCCCGCCTCCACCGCCCCCCGCGTACCCGCCGCCGCCCGCGACGCGGGACCCGCGGATGGCCGGCGCCACCGGCTACGCCCTGGGTGACGTGGTCGTCCCGCCCGCCGAGCCCGAACCGGCGTGGGCCCCGGAGCCGGGCCCCCCGGCGCGATCGCCGGAGCCGCCGGAGCCGCCCGTCCGCGGCCGGGGGGCGCCCCGCGAGGAGGCACTCCCCGCCGCGCCCACCTCGGTGCCCGCACCCTTCCGGGAGGCTTCGCCGCAGGCCGGGACCGCACCCGAGGCGGAACCCGCGCCGCAGTCGCCCCGGGAGGCGCGGCCACCCCGGGGCGCCCCCGCCGAACGGCCCGAGGTGCGCCACCTCGGGGACCGGGCCCCCACCTACAACGCCGAACCGGGAGCACTGCCCCCGGCCGATCCCGCCGCGCTCGACACGCTGACTCCCGACACCGTGCTGGAGGGCGCCCGCCACGGCACGTACACCCTGCGCGCCGCGTCCGTGCGCGGGGACTCCGCCCGGTTCCGGGGCGAGGCCCGGCGGGACTCCCTGCTCACCGCCCGCTTCGGCGCGGGCGACGACGCCCTCGTGCTGGTGGTGCTGGCCGGTGGGGACCGGGCCGCCCCCGGGGCCAAGGAGGCCGCCGCCGAACTGTGCCAGGCGGTCGCGGCGGCCGTCGGGCGCAGCCACGAACGGCTGTCCGACGACATCCGGGCCGGGCGCCGCGAGGCCCTGCGTTCCGGCCTCCAACGGCTGACCGACCGGGGATACGGGCGTCTGCGCGTCCGGGCCGCGGAACTGGGCCACGCCGAGGAGTCCTACACGGCCGGGTTGCGCGGGGTCCTGCTGCCGGTGGACCCGCGGTGCCGCAACCGGGTGTGCTTCGGCGCGGGCGCGGGCGGCGTCTTCCGGCTCCGCGACGGCCGGTGGCAGGACCTGGAGCCGGGCGCGGCCCCGGGACGGACCGCCCCCTCCGAGGCGGCCCCCGAGGCGGGCGTGGGCAGCGGGTTCCTGTTCCGCGCGTCCGTGGCCCGGCCGGGGGACACCCTGCTCCTCTGCTCCGGCGGACTCGCGGACCCGATGCGGGAGGAAGGGCTCCTCTCGGCCGAACTCGCCGCCCGCTGGTCCGAGGGGGAGCCGCCCGGCCTGGCCGCCTTCCTCGCGGACACCCAGCTCCGCCTCAAGGGATACGCCGACGACCGGACGGCCGCCGCGGTCTGGGAGGCGTAACGGCGCGGAACGTGCGTGGATGGAAGGCGCACACGGCAGTGCCGAACCGGAAAGGGCGCCCCTTCCATGGCCAAGCAGAACGTGGCGGAGCAGTTCGTCGACATCCTCGTGCGCGCGGGCGTGCAACGGATGTACGGAGTCGTCGGTGACAGTCTGAACCCGGTCGTCGACGCCATCCGCCGGACGGACGGCATCGAGTGGATCCAGGTACGACACGAGGAGACGGCCGCCTTCGCGGCCGGAGCCGAGGCCCAGATCACCGGCAGGCTGGCCGCCTGCGCCGGTTCCTGCGGCCCCGGCAACCTCCACCTGATCAACGGGCTCTACGACGCCCACCGTTCGATGGCCCCGGTGCTCGCCCTCGCCTCGCACATCCCCTCCGGCGAGATCGGACTCGGCTTCTTCCAGGAGACCCACCCCGACCGGCTGTTCACCGAGTGCAGCCACTACAGCGAGCTGATCTCCAACCCGCAGCAGATGCCCAGGGTCCTCCAGACCGCCATCCAGCACGCCATCGGCCGCAGCGGCGTGGGGGTGATCGCGCTCCCCGGGGACATCGCCTCCCTCCCCGCCCCCGAGAAGAGCGTCGAGCACGCCCTGATGACCGCGCGGCCGACCGTGCGGCCCGGTGACGGGGAGATCGAGAAGCTGGTCCGGCTGATCGACGAGGCCGACAAGGTGACGCTCTTCTGCGGCAGCGGCACGGCCGGCGCGCACGCCGAGGTCATGGAGTTCGCCGGCCGGGTCAAGGCCCCCGTCGGCCACGCGCTGCGCGGCAAGGAATGGATCCAGTACGAGAATCCTTACGACGTCGGGATGAGCGGCCTGCTCGGCTACGGCGCGGCCTACGAGGCCACCCACGAGTGCGACCTGCTGATCCTGCTCGGCACGGACTTCCCCTACAACGCCTTCCTCCCCGACGACGTGAAGATCGTCCAGGTGGACATCCGCCCCGAACACCTCGGCCGTCGCTCAAAGTTGGACCTCGCCGTCTGGGGGGACGCGCGCGAGACCCTGCGGGCCCTGAACAGCCGGGTGAAGGTCAAGACCGACCGCCGTTTCCTCGACCGGATGCTCAAGAAGCACGCGGACGCGCTGGAGGGCGTGGTCAAGGCGTACACCCGGAAGGTGGAGAAGCACACGCCCATCCACCCCGAGTACGTCGCCGCCGTGCTCGACGAACTCGCCGACGAGGACGCGGTGTTCACCGTGGATACGGGCATGTGCAATGTGTGGGCCGCGCGCTATCTTTCCCCGAACGGCAAGCGGCGCATCATCGGATCCTTCAGCCACGGCTCCATGGCCAACGCACTGCCCCAGGCCATCGGCGCACAGTTCACCGATCGCAACCGTCAAGTGGTCTCCATGTCGGGTGATGGCGGTTTCTCGATGCTGATGGGAGATTTCCTCACCCTCGTGCAGTACGACCTACCCGTCAAAGTGGTCCTCTTCAACAACTCTGCCCTCGGAATGGTGGAGTTGGAGATGTTGGTTTCCGGCCTGCCCTCCTACGGAACCACGAACCGCAATCCCGACTTCGCGGCCATCGCCCGCGCGGCCGGCGCCTTCGGGGTGCGGGTGGAGAAGCCCAAGCAGCTCACGAGCGCTTTGAAGGACGCGTTCCGGCACAAGGGGCCCGCTTTGGTGGACGTGGTGACCGACCCCAACGCCCTGTCGATTCCGCCGAAGATCAGCGCCGAAATGGTGACCGGTTTCGCACTTTCCGCCGGCAAGATCGTGCTGGACGGCGGAGTGGGCCGCATGATCCAGATGGCTCGATCCAATCTCCGCAACGTACCGCGCCCGTAAGCCCGAAGGAGTGCGGATTTCCCTGAGGGGCATGCATCCCGTAGGCCTGTTCGAGAGACATGGACGCGGGGGAGGTACATCGCCGTGCGGGTGGGGGCGAAGATCGGAAAGCCGTGGAAGAGAGGGCGGCCGGAGCCGCGTGAACCGTCCGCCGAGGACGGGGGCGCGGCGGGCACGTCGGGGATCACCCGCAGCGTGCGCCGGGCCGACCTCAAGGCAGTGGGCGAAATACGTCGTTCCTTACGGGAGTTGATGCGTCACCGGTGTCGATCCGACGCCGCCGACGTGGCGGAGCTGCTCATCACCGAACTGGTGACCAACGCCCTGGTCCACACCGAACAGGGCGCGGAGGTGTCCGCGAGCCTGGCCGCCACCCGCTTGCGGGTCGAGGTCCGCGACTACGCCTCCCGCCGGCCCCGACCGTACGTACCGACCGCCGACGACGGTACGCACGGCCGAGGGCTGGTGCTGGTGCAGGAGCTGGCCGACGAATGGGGTGTGGACACCCTGGCGCGCGGGGCCGGCAAGGTGGTCTGGTTCGAGCTGGAAGCGTGAGAGCCGCTCCGGGCGCGCGGCGCTCGGAACGGCCCTCGGGGGTGCGGTGGATCAGCCGAACTGCTGCTCCAGGTCCTTGAGTTTGCGCTCCAGTGAGTCGAGTCGGGGAATGGTCTGGGTGTCGTCCTCGGCGGTCAGGTCCACCGTCCGGGTGCCGGTCACCTCAAGAGGGTCGGTTCCGTTCACGGCCTGCAGGGAGGGCCGGCGGCGCAGGGGCAACTGTCCCGCTTCCGGTATGGCCGGCTCCGCGCCGACCGGCGCGGAGCCCGTTCCGGGAGCCAGCCCCGGAACGTCCACCTGACGGGCGCGGGCCCGTCCGAACGCCCGGTTCTGCCGGCCCAACGCCTTGATGTGGGCGCGGTCCAGGCGGTGTTGCTCCCGCCTGCGGTGCCGGTCCTGCTCCTTCTCCTTCTTGTCCTCGCGCACCTCGTCCACGGCCTCGTCGAGGGTGCGGACGCCCTCCAGCAGCATCAGCGACCAGGCGCCGAACGTCTCGCGGGGCGCCCGCAGCCAGCGGACCATCCGGATCTGCGGCAACGGCCTCGGGATCAGGCCCTGCTCGCGCAGCGCGGCCCGGCGGGTCTGCTTCAGGGCCCGGTCGAAGAGCACCGCCGCGGAGAGGGACATCCCGGAGAAGAACTGCGGGGCGCCGTCGTGACCCATGCCGCGCGGCGCGTGCACCCAGTTGAACCAGGCGGCCGCGCCCGCGAACAGCCAGACCAGCATGCGGGAGCCCAGGGCGGCGTCGCCGTGGCTGGCCTCGCGGACGGCGAGCACCGAACAGAACATCGCGGCGCCGTCGAGACCGAAGGGGACCAGGTACTCCCAGCCGCCGGAGAGGTTGAGGTTCTGTCGGCCGAAGCCGACCAGGCCGTGGAAGGAGAGGGCGGCGGCCACCGCCGCGCAGCAGAAGAGCAGGACGTACGAGGCGGTTCCGTACACGGCCTCCTTGCGCCGGCGCCGCTCCTCGCTGCGCTCCCAACTGTCTTCGGCCGCAGCCTTCTCGCTCTCCCGCTTGCCCCGGGCCAGTACCGCCACTGCCGCAAGTACGCCCAGGATCAGGAGGCTGCCGGGCAGCAGCCAGTCCAGCGATATGTCGGTCAGTCTCATGCGGATGTCCCTTGCCTCGCGTATGCGGCTTTCCGGGCGCCATAGTGGCGCAGTCGGTCCGCCGCACACGCGGGTTTCGGGGCAAGTGGACGCCAACGGGGGGCCGGGCCCGTCGGATAGGGTGTTGTGGTTCGAACGCCCGCGCGCGCGGCTGGGGTTGGGTTCGAATCCTGTTCACCCACGCGGGTGGGTTCAGTCGGCCGGGGGTGCCTCGACCGTCGCCGTCATCCTGGCCACGCGCTCGCCGTCGCAGGTGCGGGGGCAGGTCACGCAGGTGTCCTGCGGACGGATCGTGTAGAAGAAGCAGCAGCCGGCCCGGTCCCGGGTGGTGAGTTCCTCGCCGTCGGGGCCCGCCAGGGTGCGGAAGCCCGCGCCGCCCGTGTACGGAGCCGTGGAGCCGGGCAGCAGCGCCTCCAGCTCCGCCATGACCCGCGACTCCTCGCCGAGCAGCCCCCCGATGTACCAGAGGCTCTCGACCACGTCGTCCGTCACCATGCCCCACAGGGCGCGCCGGCCGCGCCGCATGCGCGGGCCGAAACCTTCCAGCACCGGTTCGAGGTGTCGGGCCACCGCGGCCCGGACCTCCCCGCGCAGCGCCTCCTCGTCGGGCACGACCCGGGCCCCGGGGAGAGCGGCCGCCGGATCGTCCGGCAGGCAGGCGAACCCGTCGACGCGCACCGCCATCCGGCCCGTGGTCCGGTGGAAGGCCACCTGGTCGGGTGCCGGCCCGGGGACCCGCCGGTGCAGCAGCCAGGGAACGGTGATCAGCAGACAGGCCGGCCAGGCGTAGCGGTGCAGGCCGAAGCCCGCGACGACATCGGGCCGGGCCTGGTGGCCGTAGTCCCGGAGCACCTGGGCGTTGTCCCAGGCGAGGAAGGCGTCGAGGGCCGCCCCGCCCGCCGCGAGCTCGTCGGCACCGACCCATCCCACACCGCGAGGTCCGGGTTCGTGCGCCGCGAGCTCCGTGATCCGCAGGCCGTCGTACACCTCGGCCAGGCGTTGGTAGGCATCCGCCACCGGAGAGCCGGCCGGGGCGGGTACCAGGGTCTGGACGGGCATCGCGGACCACCGAATCGAGCGATCGTCAGAAGGTTAGCCTTACCTTACCCGATCGGTGGGGATCCGTATCATCGGCGCCCCCGCCGTGTCGCCTATTCTCGGAAGCACGTCGACACCCCGGGAGGGACCGAGTGCAGGAGGCGGCCCACACCGGGGTGTCGGAGAAGTCCACCATCGCGCCGCGAAAGGTGCTGCGCCATTCGGTGCGCGGTCAGATCCTCGACGCCCTGCGCGCGGCGCTGGTCGACGGGGAACTGGCACCGGGGGAGATCTACTCGGGCCCGGCGCTCGGCGAGCGGTTCGGGGTCTCGGCGACCCCGGTGCGCGAGGCGATGCAGCAGTTGGCGCGGGAGGGGGCGGTGGAATGCCTCCCGAACCGGGGCTTCCGCGTGCTCACCCGTACCCCGCGGGCGCTGGCGGAGCTGGCCGAGGTGCGCGCCCTGCTGGAGGTCCCGGTGATGTCGAGGTTGGCCAGGACCCTGCCGGCCTCGGTCTGGGAGTCCCTGCGACCGGCCGCGGCGGCCACCGCGGCCGCGGCGGTGGTCGGCGACCTCCCCGGCTACGCGGACGCGGACCGGGCCTTCCACCGGGCGGTGCTGTCCCTCGCCGGCAACGAGCAGTTGCTCCAGGTGGCGGAGGACCTCCACCGCCGGGCCCAGTGGCCCCTGCCCGGCGCACCCCGGGTGCGCCGCGCGGACCTGGTCGCGGACGCGGCGGAGCACGTGGCGCTGTTGGACGCCCTGATCGCGGGGGACCTGGCCGTGGTCGAGTCGCTGGTACGGGAGCATTTCGCGGGCGCCGCGGTCTGAGGGCCGCGCCGCGCGGGCCCGAAGGCGGGGCGGAGCCCGGCAGGACCCGGCGGCGCCCCGGTCCCCGCCGCCGGTCCGGGCGGACGGGGCCGGGCCGGGTTCAGGCGGCGGGACTCGGGTGGAGCTGGTCCGCCAACCAGGTGGGGATGCCGCCCAACAGGTGGAACAGGCGGCGGGCCTCCGCCCGCAGGCGGGTCGCCTCCGGTTCGGGTTCCGCCTCCGCCAGCGCGGCCAGCGCGGGAGCGGTGCCGATCAGGAAGCCCAGGTCCTCGCGGATCCGCAGGGACTCCGCGAACCCCTTGCGCGCCTCGGCGACCTCGCCGTCGCGCAGGGCCAGCGCGGCCAGGTGGCGCCACGTGAACGACAGCAGCAGGGTGTCGTTGTGGGCCACGGCGCCCGCGTGCGCCCGCCGGTACGCCGGCAGGGCCGCCTGCGGGGCGTCCGTCAGGTGCTCCGCGACCAGCCCCCGACGGAAGTCCAGGAGCGGCCGGGCACGGGATCCCGGCGAGAGCAGGGCCGCCGCGCGGCCCAGGGCGGAACGGGCCTCATCGGCCCGGTCGCGCACCCCCAACACCGTCGCGGCGTAGGCCAGATGGCCCCGTTCGCAGGCGGCCGCGCCACGTTCGCCGTCGTCGTGCGCCACGGCCTCCGCGACCCGCAGGGCGTCCTCGGCCTCAGCCCAGCCCTGGCCGGTGAACAGGCAGCGCTCGACGAGGAGCGCGGTGCGTTGAACGGCGGCGCCCGCGTCGTGTGCGTGTGGTGTCAGCAGGGCCGCCGCGTCGGTCCAACAGCCGCGCGAGCGCAGCCGCCATATCGCCCGCTGGAGGGGGTCGTCCCCCCCTGTAGAACCGGCACCGGACATGGCGGTATCCGCCACATTGCCCTCCCCAAAGCAACCAAGCAGCGCGTCTTCGAGCCCTGGGGCGAAATGAGAGCACGGATCGGCGGCTCCGGCCAAGGGGTCGGGTGAACTCTTTCACAAAGTCCGGACGGCTCGTCAGCGGCCCGCGACGACCCCTTGGCGTGATTCCTCAGCTCATGCGCAGTGCGAGGAAGAAATCGAGCTTGTCCTCCAGCCGGGACAGGTCCCGTCCCGTCAACTGCTCGATTCGCCCGACCCGGTACCGCAGCGTGTTGACGTGCAGGTGCAGCCGCGTCGCGCAGCGCGTCCACGACCCGTCACAGTCCAGGAACGCCTCCAGGGTCGGGATCAGCTCCGCCCGGTGGCGCCGGTCGTAGTCCCGCAGCGGGTCGAGCAGCCGGGCCGTGAAGGCGCGGCGCACGTCGTCCGGCACGAACGGCAGCAGCAGGACGTGCGAGGCCAGCTCGTGGTGTCCGGCGGCGCACACCCGGCCCGGGCGGGCGGCGGCGACCCGGCGGGCGTGCCGGGCCTCCTCCAGCGCCCCGCGCAGGCCCTCGGCGGAGTGCACGGCGGCGCTGACGCCCAGGGTGACCCGGCCGTCGTCGGCGAGGCCGGCCGCCAGGGGCTCCCGTACGGTCGACAGGAGCACGTCGGCGTGCAGGGCCGGGTCGGGGCCCTTGTCCTCGCCCGTGTCCCCGGAGAGCGCGGGCAGCGGCACGAGGGCGATCGCCTCGTCGCCCGCGTGGGCGACCGCGATCCGGTCGGAGGGCTCCGGCCCCGAGAGCGACGGGTCGACCAGGATCTCCTCCAGCAGCGACTGGGCCACCGGACCGCCGGCGATGTCGCCGCCCTCCCAGTCCACCCGGGCCACCACGACCTGCCAGTGCGGGGCCGCGCCCAGCCCGGGCAGCAGCACCGGGGCGGCCACCCGCAGGCGGGCGGCGATCTCCGCCGGCGGGGCGCCCGTCTGCACCAGCTCCAGCACCTCCTGGGCCAGCCGGCGGCGCACCGTGCGGGCCGCGTCCCGGCGGTCCCGCTCGACCGCGATGAGCTGGGTGACGCCCTGGAGCAGGTCCAGCCGCTCGGCCGGCCAGTCGCCCGCGTCGGCCTCGACGGCCAGCAGCCAGTCGGAGAGCACGCTCTCGCGCACGTCACGCGCCGCCGGACCGGCGCCGCGGCCGTGTCCCCTGATCGGGAAGAGCGAGTACGTAATACCCTGAATCGAGATCCGGTGCGGTCCCCTGCGGCCCGTCCGGACCGCCGCGAGGTGCTCGCCCGCCAGTGCCGCGCAGACGCCCGGTGCCAGCGGTTCGCCCGCGCCGGCGATCTGCCGGCCCGTGGGCGAGAGCACCCAGGCCCGGAGATCGAGGTCGGTGGTGAGCAGATCCAGCACCACGTCGGGGCCACCACCGGCAGGCCCGGACGTCATGAGCCGACGGTGGCGGTCGACCACGGCCGCGAGGTCGCCCGCGCGCTCCCCGGACACCTGCCGCACCACGTACTCCGTGATGGTGGCGAATGCAACGTCCTCGTTCACTGCGAACAGGGGCAGCCGGTTGCGCAGACAGGCCGAGACCAGATCGTCGGGGATGTCGCCGAGCTCCGCCTCGCCCGCCGCCAGCCCGGCGACCCCCGCGCTCGCGAGGATTCGTACGAACGGCTCGGAGTCGGCCGAATTCCTTCGCCATGCCAGGCCGGTGAGGACGAGTTCCCCTCCGGAGAGGTACCGGCTGGGATCGCGCAGGTCGGTCGTCATGACCCCGCGGACCGTCCGGTCCAGCTCCTCCTGGCCGCCCAGCAGCCGCAGCCCCAGCGCCTCGGTTTCCAGCAGTGCGCGCAGCCGCATGATGTCGCCGCCGATCTGTCTCGATGTTGCCGTTGGAAATCGGGCAGGTCGTCGCATCCTGCCTTTCATACGAATCTACAAGACGAGAGAGGTCCCCAGCCAACTCCTTCATGGTTTCGGTGACTGCACCCGGGGGACGCGCGGCTTGTGTACTGACTCCACACCGCGTTAACAGCACGTGAACGACCAGTCGAGGGCCATTGGGCCTCCTGGCTTGAAGTGAACGACACGATGAAGAAGAAGAGAGCCGCACATGGACTTCCTTCGCCCCGCCAGCTGGGAGGAGGCGCTCGCCGCTAAGGCCGAGTTCCCCACGGCTGTGCCGATTGCGGGTGGCACCGATGTGATGGTCGAGATCAACTTCGACCACCGTCGGCCGGAGTACCTCCTGGACCTGAACCGCATCGGTCTCCTGCGGGAGTGGGAGGTCGGCGAGGATGTGGTCCGGCTCGGCGCCTCCGTCCCGTACACGCAGATCATGGAGAACCTCCGCACGGAGCTGCCCGGTCTCGCGCTCGCCTCGCACACGGTCGCGTCCCCGCAGATCCGCAACCGCGGCGGCGTCGGCGGCAACCTCGGTTGCGCCTCGCCGGCCGGTGACTCCCACCCCGCGCTGCTCGCCGCGGGTGCCGAGGTCGAGGTGGAGTCCGTACGCGGCTCCCGCCTCATCCCGATCGACGAGTTCTACACGGGTGTGAAGCGCAACGCGCTGGCCGCCGACGAGCTCATCAAGACCGTCCACGTCAAGAAGGCGGACGGCCCCCAGCAGTACTCCAAGGTCGGCTCCCGCAACGCGATGGTCATCGCGGTCTGCGCGTTCGGCCTGGCGCTGCACCCCGAGACCCGCACGGTCCGCACCGGCATCGGATCGGCCGCGCCGACCCCGATCCGCGCGAAGGCCGCCGAGGAGTTCCTGAACGCCGCGCTCGAAGAGGGCGGGTTCTGGGAGTCCGGCAAGGTCGTCACCCCGTCGATCGCCAAGCAGTTCGGTGACCTCGCCTCCGGCGCGGCCAACCCGATCGACGACGTCCGCGGCACGGCGAAGTACCGCCGTCACGCGGTCGGCATCATGGCTCGCCGCCAGCTCGTCTGGACCTGGGAGCAGTACCGCGGCACCGAAAACGGCCGCTCGCTTGAAGGGGCTGCGTAATCATGCGCGTCAATTTCACTGTCAACGGCCGTCAGCAGGAAGCCGACGACGTCTGGGAGGGCGAGTCCCTCCTCTACGTCCTGCGCGAGCGCCTGGGCCTGCCCGGTTCGAAGAACGCCTGTGAGCAGGGGGAGTGCGGTTCCTGCACCGTCCGCCTCGACGGCGTGCCCGTGTGTTCCTGCCTCGTGGCCGCCGGCCAGGTCGAGGGTCGCGACGTCGTGACCGTCGAGGGCCTGGCGGAGTTCGCCAAGCAGCGCGAGGAGCACGGCCACGGCGGTGCCTGCGGCACCGGCGGCGGCTGCGGCGCCAAGGGCGGCGTCTCACTGGACGCGGCCAGGCGGTGGCAGTCCAAGCCGGGCGACTCGCAGACCGGCGAGGGCGTCGAGCTCTCCAACATCCAGCAGGCGTTCATCGACGCCGGCGCCGTGCAGTGCGGTTTCTGCACCCCGGGTCTGCTGGTCCAGGCCGACGCGCTGCTGGAGGAGAACTCCTCCCCGTCCGACCAGGACATCCGTGAGGCCCTGTCCGGCAACCTCTGCCGCTGCACGGGCTACGAGAAGATCCTCGACGCGGTCCGCCTCGCGGCCGCCCGTCAGGGAGAGGCGGTCTGACCATGGCTCAGAACACGCGCACGGTTCCGGCGGGCACGCCGACCAACGTCACGCAGAACCACACCAAGGGCGGCATCGGCGAGTCCACGCTGCGCCCCGACGGCACCCTCAAGGTGACCGGCGAGTTCGCGTACTCCTCCGACATGTGGCACGAGGACATGCTGTGGGGCCAGACGCTCCGCAGCACCGTGGCCCACGCCGAGATCGTCTCGATCGACATCTCCGAGGCCCTCGCGCTGCCCGGCGTGTACTCGGTGCTCACGTACGACGACCTGCCGGCCGAGATGAAGAACTACGGCCTGGAGATCCAGGACACCCCGGTCCTCGCCAACGGCCGGGTACGCCACCACGGCGAGCCGGTCGCCCTCGTGGCCGCCGACCACCCGGAGACCGCCCGCCGTGCGGCCGCCAAGATCAAGATCGACTACAAGGAGCTGCCGCTCGTCACGGACGAGGCCTCGGCCATCGCCCCCGACGCGCCGCTGATCCACCCGGGCCGCGACGACCACCACTCCGGTCACGTCCCGCACCCGAACATCGTGCACCGCCAGCCGATCATCCGCGGCAACGCGGACGAGGCCGCCAAGCGCGCCGACGTCATCGTCAAGGGCGAGTACACCTTCGGCATGCAGGACCAGGCCTTCCTCGGCCCGGAGTCCGGTCTGGCCGTGCCGTCCGAGGACGGCGGCGTCGACCTGTACGTCGCCACCCAGTGGCTGCACTCGGACCTCCAGCAGATCGCCCCGGTCCTGGGCCTGCCGCCGGAGAAGGTCCGCATGACGCTCTCGGGCGTCGGCGGTGCCTTCGGTGGCCGCGAGGACATCTCGATGCAGATCCACGCCTGCCTCCTGGCCCTGGCCACGAACAAGCCGGTCAAGATCGTCTACAACCGGTTCGAGTCCTTCTTCGGCCACGTGCACCGTCACCCGGCGAAGCTCTACTACGAGCACGGCGCCACCAAGGACGGCAAGCTCACGCACATGAAGTGCAAGATCGTCTTGGACGGCGGCGCGTACGCGTCGGCCTCCCCGGCGGTCGTGGGCAACGCCTCCTCGCTGTCCGTCGGCCCGTACGTGATCGACGACGTCGAGATCGAGGCCATCGCCCTCTACTCGAACAACCCGCCCTGTGGCGCGATGCGCGGCTTCGGCGCCGTCCAGGCCTGCTTCGCGTACGAGGCCCAGATGGACAAGCTCGCGGCGAAGCTGGGCATGGACCCGGTCGAGTTCCGCCAGCTGAACGCCATGGAGATGGGCACGATCATGCCCACCGGCCAGGTCGTGGACTCCCCGGCGCCCGTCGCCGAACTGCTGCGCCGGGTCAAGGCCCGCCCGCTCCCGCCGGAGCGCCAGTGGGAGACCGCCGGCGAGGGCGCCGACGTCCGCGCGCTGCCCGGCGGCCTGTCCAACACCACCCACGGCGAGGGCGTCGTCCGCGGTGTCGGCTACGCGGTCGGCATCAAGAACGTCGGCTTCTCCGAGGGCTTCGACGACTACTCCACCGCCCGCGTGCGCCTGGAGGTCATCAACGGCGAGCCCGTCGCGATGGTCCACACGGCCATGGCGGAGGTCGGCCAGGGCGGTGTCACCGTGCACGCCCAGATCGCCCGCACGGAGCTGGGTGTCACGCAGGTGACCATCCACCCGGCCGACACGCAGGTCGGCTCCGCCGGTTCCACGTCCGCCTCGCGGCAGACGTACATGACCGGTGGCGCCGTGAAGAACACCTGCGAGGCCGTCCGCGAGGCCGTTCTGGAGATCGGCCGCCGCAAGAACGGCTCGTACCACCCCGCGTGGGCGACCGCCGAACTGCTCCTGGAGGGCGGCAAGGTCGTCACCGACGGCGGAGAGGTGCTCGCCGAGCTGGCGGACATCCTGGAGGGCGAGGACGCGATCGACCTGGAGCTGGAGTTCCGGCACCGGCCGACCGTCGCCTTCGACCTGAAGACCGGTCAGGGCGACGGCCACGTCCAGTACACCTTCGCCGCGCACCGCGCGGTGGTCGAGGTGGACACCGAGCTGGGCCTCGTCAAGGTCGTCGAGCTCGCCACCGCCCAGGACGTCGGCAAGGCGCTGAACATGCTCTCCGTCGTCGGCCAGATCCAGGGCGGCACCACCCAGGGCCTCGGCGTGGCGATCATGGAAGAGATCATCGTCGACCCGAAGACCGCGAAGGTGCGCAACCCCTCCTTCACGGACTACCTGATCCCGACCATCCTCGACACCCCGACCATCCCGGTCGACGTCCTGGAACTCGCCGACCCGAACGCGCCCTACGGGCTGCGCGGCATGGGCGAGGCCCCCACCCTGTCGTCCACCCCGGCCGTCCTCGCGGCGATCCGGGCGGCGACCGGGCTGGAGCTCAACAAGACGCCGATCCGTCCGGAAGCCCTCACCGGCACCCTCTAGGACGGCGTGCTCCGGGGGCCGCGAGGCCCCCGGACCCCCAGCTCTCCGGGCGGTGTGACACGGGAACGTCACACTTGCCGACCGCACCGCCCGGAGCTCGAAGTCCGGAATACGACATGCCGCTCCGCTCGCGGCCCGTTCCACCGGCAGTACCCCCACGCACCACCCACCCCGGAAGGCACCACCACCCCGGAGCCACCGGCAGTACCGCGAAACCCCGCAGTACCCGCAGTACACGCAGTGCACTTTCGCGTCGCCTCGGGCCGTCACCCCGGGTCGTGCAGCCAAACGCACCATCCCAAATCCCGCATCTCCAATCTTCAAGCGGGTGCCCCTTTGAACCTTGGGAGTTAGGCACCATGACCCAATCGTCTGTGGAGCCCAAGACCACCGCGGAAGAGGCCGGCGACGGCTCTCGCACCCCCGCCGGGCGTTCTTGGCTCGATCGGTACTTCCACATAACGCACAGAGGATCCAACGTCGGCAACGAGGTCCGTGGCGGCATCACGACCTTCATGGCCATGGCGTACATCCTCCTGCTCAACCCCCTGATCCTCTCCGGCAAGGACGTCGCCGGAAACACCATGGCCCCCGCGGCCCTGATCACCGCCACCGCGTTCGCGGCGGCCCTGACCACGCTGCTCATGGGCTTCGTCGGCAAGGTGCCGCTCGCCCTCGCGGCGGGGCTCTCCGTCTCCGGTGTGCTCGCCTCGCAGGTCGCGCCGCAGATGACCTGGCCGCAGGCCATGGGCATGTGCGTGATGTACGGCGTGGTGATCTGTCTCCTGGTCGTCACCGGCCTCCGCGAGATGATCATGAACGCGATCCCCCTCGCGCTCAAGCACGCCATCACCATGGGCATCGGCCTCTTCGTCGCCCTGATCGGACTCGTGAAGGCCGGCTTCGTCGGCGCGGGTCCGCAGTTCGGCCCCCCGGTCCAGCTCGGCGCCGTCGGTGAGCTCGCCGGCTGGCCCGTCCTGCTCTTCTGCGTCACCCTGCTCGCCATCTTCATGCTGCAGGCCCGCAAGATCCCCGGCGCCATCCTGATCGGCATCGTGGGCGGCACCGTCCTCGCCGCGATCCTGAACGCCATCGTGGACATCGACCCGAAGGCCTGGAAGAACGGTCCCCCGGAGCTCTCCGGCTCCGCGGTCTCGATGCCCGACTTCTCGCTGTTCGGCAAGGTCGAGTTCGGCGGCTGGGGCGACGTCGGCGTCATGACGATCGGCATGATCGTCTTCACCCTCGTGCTCGCCGGCTTCTTCGACGCGATGGCCACCATCATCGGCGTCGGCACCGAGGCCAAGCTCGCCGACGACCAGGGCCGCATGCCGGGCCTGTCGAAGGCGCTGTTCATCGACGGCGCCGGTGGCGCCATCGGTGGCATCGCGGGCGGCTCCGGCCAGACCGTCTTCGTCGAGTCCGCCACCGGCGTCGGCGAGGGCGCCCGTACGGGTCTCGCCTCCGTCGTCACCGGCCTCTTCTTCGCCGCCTGCCTCTTCTTCACCCCGATCACGCAGATCGTGCCCGGCGAGGTCGCCTCCGCGGCCCTGGTCGTCATCGGCGCGATGATGATGCAGAACGCCCGCCACGTGGACTGGGCCGACACGGCCACCGCGATCCCGGTCTTCCTGACCGTCGTGATCATGCCGTTCACCTACCAGATCACCGCCGGTGTCGCCGCGGGCGTCATCTCCTACGTGGCCATCAAGGTCGCCCAGGGCAAGGCCCGCGAGATCGGCGCCTTCATGTGGGCCCTGACCGGCATCTTCCTGGTCTACTTCGCGCTCCACCCGATCGAGGGCTGGCTCGGCGTCGGCTAGGCCGTCTCTTTCGGATCTCGCCGGTCAGGCCCGCGTCGTCCGGTGCCGTGCATCGCAAGGCGGAGAGGCTCCCGAGTACTGGACGTCCTCGGGTGCCTCGACAACGCGGCGAGGTGCGGTGCCGGGCGGCGCGGGCCAGGCAAGACCCGGAAGAGCCGGCCCAGCCGACCCGGACGCCCGCGCACCAAGCCGCATTCCCCACGTATCCGATACTGGAAACCGAACCTCTCCGAGGAGGCCCGCATGCTGGACATCGCCGAGGAACTGAACCGGTGGGTCGAGCAGGGACGTGACTTCGCCGTCGCCACGGTCGTGGCGGTCGGCGGGAGCGCGCCCCGGCAGCCCGGAGCCGCCCTCGCCGTCGACGGCGAGGGGACGGCCATCGGCTCGGTCTCCGGCGGATGCGTGGAGGGGGCGGTGTACGAACTGTGCCGGCAGGCGCTGGAGGACGGGGAGCCCGTCCTGGAGCGCTTCGGGTACAGCGACGACGATGCCTTCGCCGTGGGCCTGACCTGCGGCGGGATCATCGACATCCTCGTCACCCCGGTCGCCGCGGACTCTCCCGTCCGGGAGGTGTTCGCGGCGGCGCTGGCCGCCGCCGCCCGCGGGGAGGCGGCGGCGGTGGCCCGGATCGCCGAGGGCCCGGCCGAGCTGATGGGCCGCGCCCTGGTCGTCCGGGCGGACGGCTCCTCCGAGGGCGGCTTCGGCGGACACCCCGAGCTCGACCGCACGCTCGCCGAGGAGGCCCGCGCCATGCTGGACGCCGGCCGGACCGGCGTGCTGGATGTCGGCGCGGACGGCCGGCTGTGCGGGGAGCCGCTCAAGGTGCTGGTCGAGTCCAGCGTCCCGCCCCCTCGGATGATCGTCTTCGGTGCCATCGACTTCGCCTCCGCCCTCGTGCGCATCGGCAAGTTCCTCGGCTATCACGTCACCCTGTGTGACGCCCGGCCCGTGTTCGCCACGAAGAACCGTTTCCCCGAGGCGGACGACATCGTGGTCGACTGGCCGCACCGCTACCTGGAGGCCCAGGTCGACGCCGCGGCCGTCGACGCCCGGACCGTCCTGTGCGTGCTCACCCACGACGCCAAGTTCGACGTCCCGCTCCTCGAACTGGCCCTGCGACTCCCCGTCGCCTACGTAGGCGCCATGGGCTCCCGCCGCACCCACGAGGACCGCAACAAGCGGCTCCGCGAGGTCGGCGTGAGCGAACTCGAACTCGCCCGCCTGCGCTCCCCGATCGGCCTGGACCTCGGCGCCCGCTCCCCGGAGGAGACCGCGCTGTCCATCGCCGCCGAGATCGTCGCCAACCGCCGCGGCGGCACCGGCGCCGCCCTGACCGGCGCGCGCATCCCCATCCACCACGACGGATCGAACACCGTGGTCGGACGGATAGGCTCCGTCGCTTGAAGAGCCGACCCCTCGCGCCGGCCGGTCGCACCACCGCCCCGTACGCGGGGCGTACCCCCGGGCGGCCGTACGGATCCGGCCACTATGGGGTGACCGGTCCGCGATGACCGATTAGTCTCCCGATCATGGTGGACATCCGCGAGGTACCCGAGACCGAGATCGACCGCGCTCTGGAGCTCGCCTACCTGGTCTTCCACGACCGCCCCGACCAGGACCGCCGGGCACTTCACCACGCCCTGCTGACCCGGTGCGCCCGCATCGGCGCCTTCGACGGGGGAGCGCTGGTCGGATTCATGGCCGCGCACGACTTCCGGCTGTCCGTGCCCGGGAGCGACCTCGCCTGCCCCGGGCTGACCTTCGTCTGCGTCGCCCCCACGCACCGCCGCCGCGGCGTCCTCACCGCCCTGATGGACGAACAACTGCGCCGGACCGCCGCGGCCGGCGAACCCATCGCCGCCCTGTGGGCCTCCGAGGCCGCCATCTACGGCCGCTTCGGCTACGGCGCCGCCACCCAGGGCGTCACCATCGAGATCGACTCCACCCGACCGCTGGCCCTGCGCGTCGCCCCGGACCGGCGCCCGCTGCGCCTGGTCGAACCCACCGACGTACCGGACCTGGTCGGTCCGTACCACGAGGCCGCCCGCGGCGCCCGGGCCGGCCGGCCGAGCCGCAGCGCGGAGCGCTGGGCCGACGAGTGGCTCTGCGAACACGACGAGGAGGACGAGGAGTTGAGCCCGCCCCGGACCGTCGTCCTGGGTGAGCCGGGCGAGCCGATCGCCGGCTACGTGCTCTACCGCACCAAGTCCGCCTCGGCGGCGGGGGACGGCCGCCCGCGCGGTGTGGGCCTGGTGCGCGTGGACGAACTGGAGGCCGACACCCCGGCGGTCGCCGCCGCCCTGTGGGAGTGCGTGTCCTCCCTCGATCTGACCGGCAGGGTCACCGCCTGGGGCCGTCCGGTCGACGACCCGCTGCTGCACTTCGCCGCCGACCGGGACCAGGTGAGGGTCACCGCCCAGTTCCCGGCACTGTGGCTGCGCCTGGTCGACGTCCCGGCGGCGCTGACCGCCCGGGCGTGGGCCGCGCCGGTGGAAGTGGTGCTGGAGCTGTCCGACGTACGTCTGCCCGCGAACGCGGGACGGTACCGGCTCAAGGCGGGACCGGACGGGGCCGCCTGCGAGCCCGCCCGGGCCGCACCCGACCTGGTGCTGGACGTGCGCGAGCTGGCCGCCTGCTACCTGGGTGGGACCCGGGTCGGTGAGCTGGTCGCCGCCGGCCTGGTGGAGGAACGGGTCCCGGGCGCGGCGGCCGCACTGGACGCGGCGCTGCGGACCCGACTGCTCCCGCACACCGCCGACGAGTTCTGAGCGGGCGCGGAGGCCGAGTACGGCGGGCGGGGGCGGGCGAGCGGACCGCCCCCGCCCACCGGGTCAGCGGGGCAGCGAGATCCGGGCGGCGGACATCCCGAAGCCGTCGCTCCAGGCGCCCGCGCCCAGGCCCACCGGCAGCTCGTACAGGTCCTCGGGCCGGTAACGGGCGATCTTCTCGTGCCAGTTGAGGATGCCCGCGTGCCAGTCCTTGAGCTCGGTGACGTACGCGTCGAGCGCCGCCCGGGCCTCCTCGCCCAACTTCCAGTCGTCGTAGAGCAGCGGCATCTGGGTCGCGACGATGTGTTCGAACTCCTCGGTCCGCTGCGTCATCAGCGCGTGGCAGATGTGCAGGGCCTCCGGGTAGCCGATGTCGAAGAAGTTGCGGGTGACGAGGATGTGGTTGTGGACCTCGCCCTCGACCTCCACCTCCTTCTGGTAGGAGTAGACGTCGTTGATCAAGCAGGCGGCGTCGGCGACGGCGTTCTCCAGTGACCGGATGGTGCCCGAGGCGTAGATCTCGTCGGGGATGCCGCGGTTCTGGTGGCCGAGCCGGCACAGGTACATGGTGAGGTGGGAGCCGAAGGTGTGCCGGCGCATCTCCGCGTAGTCCACCGGGTCGGGGATGCGGTTCAGGATCTGGTTCTCCACCTCCCACAGCCAGCTCTCCAACATGCTCACCAGCGTCGTGCGGAACTCCGTGCGCTGCTCGTGCGACATGTCCGCGCTGGTGCGCACCCACAGGTCGCCGAGCCCGCGCTCCATCGCCGTCACCGGCTCCGCCTGCTCCGCGTGGTCGACGGGGATCATGGCGATCAGTCGGGCCGTGGTGGCCTTGGCCGCGGTGAGGTCCTTCGCCCGGGCGAACACCACCGGGTAGTAGTCGTCCCCGTACGTGCCCCAGCTCAGCCAGCACGCGTTGAGGGCCAGGGCCTCCGGGGTGGCGTCGGGGTCGATCCCGGCCGAGCAGACCGCGAAGTCGTAGCCGCGCAGCTTGCGTTCGGACCAGATCGCCGAACCGGGATCGCCCGGCTGCGGGTCCAGCATCCCCATGGCCTTGCACCAGGCGACCGACTCCTCGCGGGCGTGCGACAGGTGCGGGCTCAGCGAGAGCCGGTGCGGCATGTAGATGTCGGGGATGACCGACGGCCCGGTCTTCTCGAACGGCACGTGGGTGAAGGAGCGGCGGCGCAGGTCCATCGAGCGCTGTGTGAACAGGGACCGGACGTCGAGCGCGGTGGTGCCGAGCCCGCCGGGCATGAAGGGCAGGCTGAGCGGGGCGGTGGCCCGGGCCTCCTTGTTCATGTAGCGGCTGGAGACCATGTGCCACTCGTGGCCGCCGGACTGCCAGTCCTGGAGGCCCTTCGCGTAGGCGAGGACGGCGGCGACCTCCGCCGGGTTCATCGCGTGGTCGACGAAGAGTTGGGGCAGCTCCGCCAGGGCGGTCTGCTCGAACTGGTGGAGCCGGGAGGTGAGAAGGTCGTTGGAGGCCTCGGCCGCCTCCTGGGTGGAGCATCCGAGGAAGGTCTCCAACACGAGGATGGCGTTGGAGAGTTCGCCCTCGTCGGCGACCTCGCGCTCGTAGGAGAAGATGTCGTTCCTGATGTGCACGGCGTCGGAGAAGGCGTCGCGCAGCACCGCGAGCGGCCGTGAGTGGGCGACGCGCGCCGGGACCTCCGCGGAGACGTACTCGACGAGGCCGGCCGACCAGGGGGCGCCGCCCACCTTGCGGCGCATCTCGATGTATTCGAGGGGGTTCGCCACCCGCCCGATGTTGATGTTGGCGAGTTCCCACATCGACTCGTTGAGGAGGTTGCGGGTCGATTCGGAGAACCGTTCCCGCCAGTGCGCCGACATGGCGGGGACGGTCCGCAGCCACAGGTCCTTCAGGCCCGCCTCCACCGGGTTGGTCGGCTCGGGGAATCCGTCGGAGAGGTCCATCGGCATGAAGCCGGCGAGCCGGTCGAGGTACGCCTTGGCGCCGTCCCGGTCCTGGGAGCGCTTGTACATCTCCAGGAAGTGGTCGTCGAAGAAGAAGACCCAGACGTACCAGTCGGTGACCAGGTTCAGCGCGTCGACGTCGCAGTCGGGGTGCGTGTAGGAGCACAGCAGGGCGTAGTCGTGTGATTCGAGGTCGCTCTCCTCCCAGACGCCGGACCCCTCCAGCATCTCGAAGTCGCGGGCCCACTGCCTCGTGTGGGCGCGCGCGGCTTCCAGATGGGGGTTCAGTCGCGCCGGATACGGCACGTAGAAGTCCGGCAGTTGAAACGGCTGTGTCACGGCGGGGCAGGCCTTTCGGTCCGAGGGTGCGGAGGCCTTCGGCTGCGGCCCCCCGCACGAGATCAGCAGGCACCTACCCCTGGTGCGGGAGGGACAAGGGGGATTTCACTGCTTCAGGTGACGGAAGTGGCGTTCCGCGACATGGGGACCCGACGGGGGATAGAGATCCGGTCCTTCGTGTCGAACCTCCGGACCTCCTTCGTGTCGAACCTCCGGACCGATGTCCTGTTCATCTAGATTTCCTCCCCTATGTAAATCCCATACGGGAGGAAACGCCGATGTCTTCGATCGATCTGAGCAAGGTGCTGGACAAGGCCTGGGAGGACAAGCCGCTCGCGGAGGTCCTCGCGGCGCCGGTGGCGGCCCTGAAGGGCGTCACCGACCGGGACGGCGAGCTGCTCCAGGAGGCGTTCGGGGTCAAGACCGTCGCCGACCTCGGCCAACTGAAGTACGCCCGGTGGGCGGCGGCGCTGGTCTCGCTGAACACCACGACCAAGTAGCCGGCCGGTCCGCGGTCCGGGCGGGCGCCCGGCGGCCCGGAAACGAGTGCGTCCTCCCCGCCCGACGACGGGCGGGGAGGACGTTCGTCGCTCCGGTGGCGCGAGGGCGGGCCGGGACTCCCCGGCGACCGCCCGGCCCTACTCGGCGTCGCTCTCCAGGTTGCCCTCGGTGTCCAGGTACACCTGGCGCAGCTCCTCGAGGATCCGCGCGTCCGGCTTCTCCCACATGCCGCGCGACTCCGCCTCCAGGAGGCGTTCGGCGATGCCGTGCAGGGCCCAGGGGTTGGCCTCTTCCAGGAAGGCGCGGTTCTCCGGGTCCAGGACGTACGTCTCGGTCAGCTTGTCGTACATCCAGTCCGCGACGACGCCCGTCGTGGCGTCGTACCCGAAGAGGTAGTCCACCGTCGCCGCGAGCTCGAAGGCACCCTTGTAGCCGTGGCGACGCATCGCCTCGATCCACTTCGGGTTGACCACCCGGGCGCGGAAGACCCGGGAGGTCTCCTCCACCAGCGTGCGGGTCTTGACCGTCTCCGGGCGGGTGGAGTCCCCGATGTACGCCTCGGGCGCCGTTCCCCGCAGGGCGCGCACGGTGGCGACCATGCCGCCGTGGTACTGGAAGTAGTCGTCCGAGTCCGCGATGTCGTGCTCGCGGGTGTCCGTGTTCTTCGCGGCGACGGTGATCCGCTTGTACGCCGTCTCCATCTCGGCGCGGGCCGGACGGCCCTCCAGGCCGCGACCGTACGCGTACCCGCCCCACACCGTGTAGACCTCGGCGAGGTCGGCGTCCGTGCGCCAGTCGCGCGAGTCGATCAGCTGGAGGATGCCGGCGCCGTACGTGCCCGGGCGCGAGCCGAAGATACGGGTCGTCGCGCGCCGCTCGTCGCCGTGCTCGGCCAGGTCCGCCTGGGCGTGCGCCCGGACGAAGTTCCGGTCGGCCGGCTCGTCCAGCGAGGCCGCGAGCCGCACCGCGTCGTCCAGCAGGCCGATGACGTGCGGGAACGCGTCCCGGAAGAAGCCCGAGATGCGCAGGGTGACATCGATGCGCGGCCGGCCCAGCTCGTCGAGCGGGATCGGCTCCAGACCGGTGACCCGGCGCGAGGCCTCGTCCCAGACCGGGCGCACGCCCAGCAGCGCCATGGCCTCCGCCACGTCGTCGCCGGAGGTGCGCATCGCGCTCGTGCCCCACAGCGACAGGCCGACGGACGGCGGCCACTCGCCGTTGTCCGTGCGGTAGCGGTTCAGGAGCGAGTCGGCGAGCGCCTGACCGGTCTCCCACGCCAGCCGGGACGGGACGGCCTTCGGGTCGACGGAGTAGAAGTTCCGACCGGTCGGCAGCACGTTGACCAGACCGCGCAGCGGCGAGCCGGAGGGGCCCGCCGGGACGAAGCAACCGTCCAGGGCACTGACCACGTGGGCGATCTCGTCGGTGGTGCCGGCCAGCCGCGGCACGACCTCGCGGGCCGCGAAGTCCAGCACCGCCGCCACGTCCGCCGAGTGGTCGCCGGCCACGGAAGCCACCGCCTCCGGGGCCCAGCCGGCGTCCTCCATCGCCTGGACCAGCGCGCGGGCCGTCTCCTCCGCCTCGTCGGCGGAGGTGCGGGTGGCCGCGGACTCGTCCAGGCCGAGCGCCTCGCGCAGGCCCGGCAGGGCCGTCGTACCGCCCCAGATCTGGCGGGCGCGCAGGATGGCGAGCACCAGGTTGACCCGGGCCGTGCCGGTCGGGGCGCCGCCCAGGACGTGCAGACCGTCGCGGATCTGGGCGTCCTTGACCTCGCACAGCCAGCCGTCGACGTGCAGCAGGAAGTCGTCGAAGCCGTCGTCGTCGGGGCGCGCCTCCAGCCCCAGGTCGTGGTCCAGCTTCGCGGCCTGGATCAGGGTCCAGATCTGCGCGCGGATCGCCGGGAGCTTCGCCGGGTCCATCGCCGAGATCTGCGCGTACTCGTCCAGGTGCTGCTCCAGGCGGGCGATGTCGCCGTAGGACTCCGCGCGGGCCATCGGCGGCACCAGGTGGTCGACGAGGGTGGCGTGGACCCGGCGCTTGGCCTGGGTGCCCTCGCCCGGGTCGTTGACCAGGAACGGGTAGATCAGCGGCAGGTCGCCGAGGGCGGCGTCCGGGGCGCAGGACGCGGACAGGCCCGCGTTCTTGCCCGGCAGCCACTCCAGGTTGCCGTGCTTGCCCAGGTGGATCATGGCGTCGGCGCCGAAGCCGCCGTCCTCGGCGCGGGCCTGGATCCAGCGGTACGCGGCCAGGTAGTGGTGCGAGGGCGGCAGGTCCGGGTCGTGGTAGATCGCGATCGGGTTCTCGCCGAAACCGCGCGGCGGCTGGATCAGGATCAGCAGGTTCCCGCGGCGCAGGGCCGCGAGGACGATGTCGCCCTCCGGGTTGGCGGAGCGGTCCACGAACATGTTGCCGGGCGCTTCGCCCCAGTGCTCCTCGACGCTCGCGCGCAGGTCGGCCGGGAGCTGCGCGAACCACCGCTCGTAGTCGGCGGCCGGGATGCGGACGGGGTTGCGGGCCAACTGCTCCTCGGTGAGCCAGTCCTGGTCGTGGCCGCCGGCCTCGATCAGGGCGCGGATCAGCTCGTCGCCGTCACCCGAGACCAGCCCCGGGATCTCCTCGACGGGGCCGAAGTCGTAGCCGCCGGCGATCAGTGTGCGCAGCAGTTCCACGGCGCTCGCCGGGGTGTCCAGGCCGACCGCGTTGCCGATGCGGGAGTGCTTCGTCGGGTACGCCGACAGCACCAGCGCGATCTTCTTGTCCCGGCGCTCGATGTGCCGCAGCCGGGCGTGGCGCACGGCGATGCCCGCGACCCGGGCGGCCCGCTCGGGGTCGGCCACGTAGGCGGGCAGTCCGTCCTCGTCGAGCTCCTTGAAGGAGAACGGGACGGTGATCAGACGGCCGTCGAACTCCGGCACCGCGACCTGCGTCGCCGCGTCGAGCGGGGACAGGCCCTCGTCGTTCTCCTCCCAGGCGCTGCGCGATCCGGTCAGGCACAGGGCCTGGAGGATCGGCACGCCGAGCCCGGCCAGCGCGCCCGCGTCCCAGGACTCGTCGTCGCCGCCCGCCGAGGCGGTGGCGGGCTTGGTGCCACCCGCCGCGAGGACGGTGGTGACGACCGCGTCGACGGACTCCAGCTCGGCGATCAGGCCCGGCTCGGGCGTGCGCAGCGAGGAGACGTACAGCGGGAGCGCCCGGGCGCCCTGCGCCTCGACGGCCTCGCACAGGGCGTGCACGAAGGAGGTGTTGCCGCTCATCTGGTGGGCGCGGTAGTAGAGCACCGCGACCTTGGGGCCCTCGATGCGCTGCGGGGTGCGCTCCAGCGGGCCCCAGGTGGGCGCCGCGGCCGGCGGCTCGAAGCCGTGACCGGTGAGCAGCACGGTGTCGGAGAGGAAACGGGCCAGCTGGTCCAGGTTGGCGGGACCGCCGTGCGCGAGGTAACCGTGTGCCTCGGCGGCGATGCCGATCGGGACCGTGGAGGCCTCCATCAGCTGGGCGTCCGGGGCCTGTTCGCCGGTCAGCACCACCACGGGACGGGTCTGGCCCGGGGCCAGCAGCAGGTCGAGGCCGTCCTGCCAGGCCCGCAGACCGCCCAGGAGGCGTACGACGACCAGGTCGGCGCCGTCGAGGAGGCCCGGCAGATCGTCCAGGGGAAGGCGGGAGGGGTTCGCGAACCGGTACGGGACGGGGCCGTCCGCGGCGCGGGCGCTGAGCAGATCGGTGTCGGACGTCGACAGCAACAGGATCATGCGGCGGCAGCCTTCCTCGGGGTTTCCGCGCCCCGGGCAGTGAGGACAGCGGGAGTTCCTGACTCACCCCGCGGATCGCTCCCCGGGGTTCACAGTGGCGGGACCGCGCCGGAATCTCACCGGGCTTCCTCCCATGTCGCCGTCCTCGGCGACGGCGGGCCGTGCGGCCCGCCGGTGGTCATCTTAGGGGGGCGGCGTGCGCGGCTCCGTTGCCGGGGCCCTGCCCCACGGCACGGGTGCCCCAAACCCCCGCGGGCCGGAAAGTGGCTGGTGGGGGCGGAGAGGACGAGGGGCGCGGGGCGGGGCGGCCCGAGCCCCGGGGGTGGTGACGGACACAGGTCGGGGGGCGGCAATCCTGGGTATGCTCGCGGCCATGCCCACGCCCCCCTCCGCCGCATCGCGGGAGAAACCCGTCATACGGGACCGCGGTGACGCCTGCCCCGGCGCGCTGCGGCTGCACGCGGCGGACGACGGCTTCCTGGCCCGGGTGCGGATCCCGGCAGGGCTGCTCACGGCCCCGCAGGCCGAGGCCCTGGCGCTCGCCGCGGACCGCTTCGGGGACGGGCACCTGGAGATCACCTCGCGCGGGAACGTGCAGCTCCGCGGCCTGGCCGAGGACTGCGGCGCGGGCCCCGCGGAACTGCTGGACGCCGCCGGGCTGCTGCCGGCGCCGGCCCACGAGCGGGTACGGAACATCGTGGCGACCCCCATGTCGGGGCTGGAGGGCCCGCACCGGCCCGACGCGCTCGCCTGGGCCATGGCCTTCGACCGGCTGCTCTGCGCGAGCGCCGGGGCCACCGCCCTGTCCGGACGGTTCCTGTTCGCCTTCGACGACGGACGCGGGGACGTCGCCGCCCTCGGCCCCGACGTGACCGTGCTCGGCCGGCCCGACGGACGGGCGCTGCTCCGGCTCGGCGCGGCCGCCGACGCCGTGGACGTGCCCGCGCCCGACGCCCCCCGGGCGGCGCTGCTGGCCGCCGCGTACTTCCTCGACACCGCCGCCGAGGCCGGCACCCGCGCCTGGCGGGTGTCCGAACTGCCCCCCGAACACCCCCTGAAAGCAGCCGAGTTGAACCGGCGCCTGGTGGCCGCCGGAATCGATGCGGTGGACGCCGGCACGCCGACCTGGCCGTACGCGCCGCCGCCCGCGCCCGCCGGGCCGGGCGACGACGGCCGCGGCGCCCTGTGCGTCCTGCCCCCGCTGGGCCGGGCCACCACCGCGCAGTGGCGGGTCCTCGTCGACGTCGCGGAACAGGGGCGCGGAGAGCTGCGCGTCACCCCGTGGCGCGGCGTCGTGCTGCCCCCGGGCGACGCCCCCTGGCCCGCCGCCTCCGTCACGGCCCGCGTCGAGGACGCCGGACTGGTGCTCGCCCCCGACGGTCCCTGGCAGTCCGTCACCGCCTGTACCGGACGGCCGGGTTGCGCGAAGTCCCTCGCGGACGTGCGCGCCGACGCGCGGGCCGTCGTGGACCGCGCGCGCGGCCCGCTGCCCGTGCACTGGTCGGGCTGCGAACGGCGCTGCGGGCACCCGCGCGGCACCGCCTGGGTGGACCTGGTCGCCGGCCCGACCGGCTACCGGCTCGCCGCACCGGGCCGCCCCGCACGCCATGTGCCGGACACCCCCACCGAACTTGCCGCGGCCCTCGCGGACGCCCGCACCACCCCACCAGCCCCCGACCCCGCAGTGAAGAAATGAGCGAGTGCCCCGTGTTCGAGTACGAGAAGGACGGCGCGGCGATCTACCGCCAGTCCTTTGCCACGATCCGCGCCGAGGCGGACCTCTCCGGGCTGCCCGCCTCGGTCGCCCAGGTCGCGGTGCGCATGATTCACGCCTGCGGGATGACCGACCTGCCCCAGGACCTCGGGTACACCCCGGACGTCGTCCTGCGGGCGCGCGCCGCGCTGGAGGCCGGCGCGCCGATCCTGTGCGACGTGCAGATGGTCGCGAGCGGGGTCACCCGCAAGCGGCTGCCCGCAGACAACGAGGTGATCTGCACCCTCTCCGACCCGGCCGTGCCGGAACTCGCCGCGCGGATGGGCACCACCCGCAGCGCCGCCGCGCTCGAAGTCTGGCGTGACCGGGGCCTGTTGGAGGGCTCGGTGATCGCCGTCGGCAACGCCCCGACCGCTCTCTTCCGCCTGCTGGAGATGATCGAGGAGGGCGCGCCGCGCCCCGCCGCCGTCATCGGCGTCCCCGTCGGCTTCATCGGCGCGGCCGAGTCCAAGGACGCGCTCGCCGCCCACCCCTCGGGCCTCGACCACCTGATCGTGCGGGGCCGGCGGGGCGGCAGCGCCATCGCCGCCGCGGCCGTCAACGCCATCGCGAGCGTGGCCGAATGAGCGCCGACGAGGTGACCCCCGGCCGGCTCTACGGCGTCGGCCTCGGCCCCGGCGACCCCTCCCTGATGACCCTGCGCGCCGTCGAGGTGATCGCGGAGGCGGACGTCGTCGCCTACCACTCCGCCCGCCACGGCCGCTCGATCGCCCGCTCGATCGCCGCGAAGCACCTGCGCGCCGACCACGTCGAGGAACCGCTGGTCTACCCGGTCACCACCGAGACCACCGATCACCCCGGCGGCTACCAGGGTGCGATGGAGGAGTTCTACGAGGCCTCCGCCGCCCGGTTGGCCGCACACCTCGACGCCGGCCGGACCGTCGCCGTGCTGGCCGAGGGCGACCCGCTCTTCTACGGCTCGTACATGCACATGCACAAGCGACTCGCGGACCGCTACCCGGCCGAGGTGATCCCCGGCGTGACCTCGGTGAGCGCCGCCGCAGCACGCCTGGGGACCCCGCTCGTGGAGGGCGAGGAGGTGCTGACCATCCTGCCCGGCACCCTGCCCGAGGAGGAGCTCACCGCCCGGCTCGCCGCCACCGACTCGGCGGTCGTGATGAAGCTCGGCCGCACCTTCCCCGCGGTCCGCCGGGCCATGGAGAACAGCGGCCGGCTCGCCGAGGCCCGCTACGTCGAGCGCGCCACCATGGCGGGTGAGCGCACGGGCCTGCTCGCCGACACCGACCCCGACAGCGTCCCGTACTTCGCCGTCGCCGTGGTGCCCAGCCGGATCGGCAACCCGGGCAGCGTGCCGTCCGGACCCGGCGAGGTCGCCGTCGTCGGCACCGGACCGGCCGGCCCGCTGTGGCTGACCGCCGAGACCCGGCGGGCGCTCGCCGATGCCGAGGTGCTGGTCGGGTACACGACCTATCTGGATCGCGTCCCGGTCAAGCCGGGGCAGGTCCGGCACGGCTCCGACAACAAGGTGGAGTCGGAGCGCGCCGAGTTCGCCCTGGACCTCGCCCGCCGGGGCAAGCGGGTCGTCGTGGTCTCCGGCGGCGACCCCGGCGTCTTCGCGATGGCCACGGCCGTCCTGGAGGTCGCCGACCAGGACGCCTACAAGGACGTGCCGGTACGGGTCCTGCCGGGCGTGACCGCCGCCAACGCCGCCGCCGCGGCGGCCGGGGCGCCGCTCGGCCACGACTACGCCACCGTGTCGCTCTCCGACCGGCTCAAGCCGTGGGAGGTCATCGCCGAGCGGCTGCGCGCCGCCGCCGCGGCCGATCTGGTGCTCGCCCTGTACAACCCGGGTTCACGCAGCCGCACCTGGCAGGTCGCGCAGGCCAGGGAGCTCCTGCTGGAACTGCGCTCCCCGCAGACCCCGGTGGTCGTCGCGCGGGACGTCGGCGGCCCGGAACAGTCGGTGCGGATCGTGACCCTCGCCGAACTGGAGCCGGCCGAGGTGGACATGCGCACGATCCTGCTGATCGGTTCCTCGCAGACCCGGATCACCGAGCGGGCCGACGGGTCGCGGGTCACGTGGACCCCGCGCCGCTACGCCTGACCGGTCCGATCGGTCTGATCGGTCGACGCGAGAGCCGGGCTCGGGGGCGGTGACGGCCCCGGGACCCGGCCGCGCGGGCGATCGGACCCGGCCGATCGGGCGGGCCGGGCCGGGCTGTTCGGCCGGGTCGGGCCGCGCTGGTTCGGGCCAGGTCGGGCCCGGCTGGTTCGGGCCGGGTCGTTCGGCCGGTTCAGGCCCGGAAGCCGGTCAGTCGGGCCAGCGCCGCCTCGACCGAGTCCGCCTCCGGCACTCCCTCGGGCACCGGCGGTCGCCGGACGACCAGCACCGCGATGCCCGCCTCGCGGGCCGCGACGAGCTTGGGCGCGGTGGCGTCGCCGCCGCTGTCCTTGGTCACCAGGACGTCGATCCGGTGCCGGGCCAACAGGTCCCGCTCGTCGGCGAGGCCGAACGGCCCCCGCGCGAGCAGCACTTCGAGGCGCGGCGGCCGTTCCCCGTCCGGCGGGTCCACGGAACGCACCAGGAACCAGGGCTCGGTGAGGTGCGCGAAGCGGTGCAGGCCCATCCGGCCCGTGGTCAGGAACACCCGACGGCCCCGCTCCGGGAGCAGGGCCGCCGCCGCGTCGAGGGAGTCGACGAACGTCCAGTCGTCGCCGGGCCCCGGGACCCAGCCGGGACGGCGCAACGCGAGCAGCGGTACGCCGGTCAGCTCCGCGGCCCGCGCCGCGTGGAAACTCATCCGCTCCGCGAAGGGGTGGGTGGCGTCCACCAGGTGCGTGACCCGGTGGGCGGTCATCCAGGCCGCCAGGCCCTCGGCGCCACCGAAGCCGCCGATCCGGGTCCCGCCCGGCGGCAGCACCGGCGCGCCGACCCGGCCGGCCAGGGAGCTCGTCACCCGAAGCGGGAACCGCTCCAGGGCCTCGGCGAGCCGGCGGGCCTCCGTCGTGCCGCCCAGGATCAGCAGGTGACCGGGGTCCCCTTCAGCAGACATGCCGGTCGCGTTCGGCGGAGTACAGGTGACTGTCGCGGAACTGCTCCGCGCCCAGCGTGCGACCCACCACGATCACCGCGGTGCGCACCAGCCCGGCCGCCTTCACCTGTTCCGCGATGTCGGTCAGGGTGCCGCGCAGGATCAGCTCGTCGGGGCGGCTGGCCATCGCGACCACCGCGACGGGGCACTCGGCCCCGTAGTGCGGCAGCAGCTCCTCGACGACCCGGTCGACGTACCGCGTCGCCAGGTGCAGGACCAGCAGCGCGCCGCTGCGGCCGAGCGTCGCCAGGTCCTCCCCGGGCGGCATCGGGGTGGCCTGCTGGGCGATCCGGGTCAGGATCACGGTCTGCCCGACGGTGGGCACGGTCAACTCCCGCTTCAGCGCGGCGGCCGCCGCGGCGAACGCCGGCACGCCCGGGACCACCTCGTAGGGGATGCCGGCCGCGTCGAGGCGCCGCATCTGCTCGGCGACCGCGCTGAAGATCGACGGGTCGCCGGAGTGCAGCCGTGCCACGTCCAGGCCCGCCTCGTGCGCCCGGGTGAACTCCGCGACGATCTCGTCCAGGTTGAGCCGGGAGGTGTCGATCAGGCGCGCGTCTGCCGGACATTCGGCCAGCAGTTCGCGCGGCACCAGGCTGCCCGCGTACAGGCAGACGGGGGCGGCGGCCAGCGTCCGGGCACCGCGCACGGTGATCAGGTCGGCGGCGCCGGGGCCCGCTCCGATGAAGTACACGGTCATGTCGGGTCCTTGTCGCTCTCGTTCTCGTTCTCGGTCGTCCGGTCCGTCGTCGGGTGCGGTTTGGTGACCGACCACTGGGTGACCGCCATCGCCTGCCGCCAGCCGGTGAAGCCGCCGACCGGCACCGCGTGGGCGACGGCCAGTTTGACCAGTTCGCCACCGCGGCGGCGGTAGTGGTCGCCGAGCACGGCCTCCGATTCCAGGGTGACCGTGTTGACCACCAGCCGGCCGCCGGGTGCCAGCGCCGTCCAGGCCGCGTCGAGGAGGCCGGGCGCGGTCAGGCCACCGCCGATGAACACCGCGTCGGGGGCGGGCAGTCCGATCAGCGCGTCGGGGGCGGCGCCGAGGACGACCCGCAGGCCCGGCACACCGAGGACGGTCGCGTTGCGGGTGATGCGTTCGGCGCGTTCGGGGACGCGTTCCACGGCCACCGCCCGGCAGGAGGGGTGGCTGCGCATCCACTCGATGCCGATGGAACCGGAACCGCCGCCGATGTCCCACAGCAGCTCGCCGGGGGCCGGGGCGAGGGCGCACAGGGTCGCGGCCCGTACGTGCCGCTTGGTGAGCTGGCCGTCGTGTTCGTACGCGGTGTCGGGCAGGCCGGGGGTGGTGCCGAGGCGGGGCGTCGGGGCGGCCGGGTCGCGGCGGCAGTCCACGGCCACCACGTTCAACGGGTCGCCCGGCGCCCGGTCCCAGCCGTCCGCGTGGCCCTCGTACGCGTCCTCGTGCTCGGAACCGAGCCGCTCCAGCACCCGCATGCGGCTCGGGCCGAAGCCCCGCTCCCGCAGCAGCGCGGCGATCTCGCCCGGCGAGCCCGCGCCCGCGCTGAGCACGAGCACCCGCCGGCCCTCGTACAGGGCCGCGGCGAGCCGGGCCACGGGGCGGCCGACGATGGTGACGACCTCGGTGTCCTCCACCGGCCAGCCGAGCCGGGCGCAGGCGTAGGACACCGACGAGGGGTGCGGAAGGACGTGCAGGGCGTGCGGTCCGAGTTCCTCGCAGAGGGCGCGGCCGATCCCGTAGAACATGGGGTCGCCGCTGGCCAGCACCGCGATCCGACGGCCCGCGTGCTCGGCGGCCAGTTTCGGGACGGCCGGGCGCAGTGGGCTGGGCCAGGCGACCCGTTCGCCGGGGCAGGCGTCGGTCGGCAGCAGGTCCAGTTGGCGCGGGCCGCCGATCAGCACCTCGGCGGAGGTCAGCGCGGTCCGCGCGGCGGCGGTGAGCCCGGCCCAGCCGTCGGCGCCGAGGCCGACGACCGTCACGGGGAGGGCGGGGGGTGCGGAGCTCACTGCGTGGACCTCGGGGGAGGGGAAGCGGATGGACCCGCAGCCTACTGGCCTGCGCACCTCCCCGGTCCCCGGGGTGACCGGCCCCACGTGCCGGGCACCCGGAACACGGGATGTTACCCTCAGTAACCACGTCGTCGTGAGGGAGTCGAGATGCCCGGCTGGAACGTCAGGAACATCCCCGACCAGAGCGGTCGCACCGCCGTCGTGACCGGGGCCAACAGCGGCATCGGGCTGGTCGCCGCCCGCGAGCTGGCCCGCGCCGGCGCCGGGGTCGTCCTGGCCTGTCGCAGCGCGGCCCGGGGCCACGCCGCGGCGGTACGGCTGAGGACCGAGGTGCCCGGCGCGGACGTGGAGTTCATGCCGCTGGACCTCGCCGACCTCGCCTCCGTGCGGGAGTTCGCCCGGGCCTGGTCGCGGCGCCACGACACCCTGGACCTGCTCGTCAACAACGCCGGCGTGATGGCCCTGCCGTACGGTCGCACCACCGACGGCTTCGAGAGCCAGTTCGGGGTCAACCACCTCGGTCACTTCGCCCTGACCGGGCTGCTCCTGCCCCGTCTCCTCGCCGCCGGCGACGGGGCGCGGATCGTCACCCTCTCCAGCGCCTTCCACGTCCTCGGCGACCTCGACCACGAGGACCTGAACGCCGAACGCGGATACCGGCGTTGGATCGTCTACGGGCGCTCGAAGACCGCCAACCTGCTCTTCACCCACGAACTGTCCCGGCGTCTCGCGGCCGCCGGCTCCGGGATCGTCGCGGCCGCCGCCCACCCCGGCTACGCCTCCACCAACCTGCACGTCGGGGCGGCCCCGCGGGCCGGGCGCACCCTCACGTCACGGATCGCCGTCGCCGCGAACGCCGCGGTCAACGCCGTCGGCATCGCCGTCGTCGCGCAGTCCGCCGAGGCCGGCGCGCTGCCCACCCTGTACGCGGCCACCGCCCCCGGGGTCCGGCCCGACGCGTTCATCGGGCCGCGGCTCGGCTGGCGCGGGGCACCCGTCCGGTCCCGGCGGGCCAAGTGGACCCTCGACGACGCGTCCGGGGAGCGGCTGTGGAGCGCCTCCGAGAAACTGACCGGGGTGTCGTACCCGGCGCCGGCGCGCTGAACGGCCGATGTCTCGGGGGCGGATGGCCGACACCCGCCCCCGTGAGGCTCTTGACGCACCCCGGATCCGCCGTCACGGGTGCCTCGAAGTGAGCCCGTCCGCCCCCGGGACGCCTCCGGGCGCCCCGGGTGGACCCTGAACCGGACCCCGCCGTCCCGGACACTCGGCGGCATGGAAGACGACTCTACGGACAACCACCCAGGACCCGGGCTCCCCCCGAGGCGCGGGCGCACCCGGAGCGGATCCCGGGAGCCCCCTCAGGGGGATCCGGTCGCCCGGGCGTAGAGGGCGCGGGTGCCGTCGTCGAACCAACTGCTGTACGAGGTCCTCTCGTCGCCGCCGCCGTCACGGCCGCCGACCACCCCGATCAGGGCGGGTCCTTCGGTCAGGATCGGGCCGCCGCTGGTCCCGTTCGGTACGCCCGCGCAGTCCAGCCGCACCTGCGCGGGCCCTTCCGCGCGGGCCGTGTTGAAGCAGTCCACCGGCTGTTCGGCGTCGTTCGGATAGCCCACCACCCGTGCGGGCACGGGAAGCCCGGGCCGGAACCGGATCGCGGGCGCGCCGGTGACGTCCTCCAGCCGCTCCCCGGGGTGTCCGGGGCGGCGCACCCGGACGAAGGCCACGTCGTGATCGGGGTCGGCGGACTCCGTCCAGCGGGGATCCACGTCGATCCGGGTGGGCACCCAGACGCCGTACGGGGCCACGCCGTCCCGGTAGCCCGGCACGAAGGCGAGGTTGGTGCGGAAGCCGCCCTGGTACACGCAGTGGGCGGCGGTGACGAGCAGATCCCCGTCGGGGGAGTGCACCACGCCGGCGGAGCAGTGGTGGTCGGAGTCCCAGTCGCCGCCGGGGGAGAACAGCGCGCCGATCGCGGGCTCGGGCGCCGTGCTCCGGGCCTCCAGGGGCGAGGAGGGGCGCCAGTCGCCCTCCCGCCGCGACCGTACCGGGGTCGCCGATCCGGCGGGCTCGGCCGGGGTCGCGGATCCGGCGGGCTCGGCGGTCGCCTCGGAACCGGCGGGGTCCGGGGTGTCGTCGCGCGGTGCCTCGACCTCCACCACGAGGCCGTCCAGGACCGCCGAGGCCGTCCGGTCGGCGCGTTCCGGATCCTGGAGGTAGGTGCCCTGCGCCGGGTCCCCGTCCGCGAGGTGCGCGGCGACGACACGCAGCTCCCACACGACCCAGGAACCGGCTCCCAGCAGGGCGAGAACGATCCCGAGCAGCACGACGCGGACGCGTCTCGCCCCGCCCCCCGCCTTGCCGACCATGTGGCGCTCCCGCTCCCGTTCCCGAAGATCTTCGACGTCCCGTCCGACGGGTGCGGGGTGCCGGGGGTTCCCGAAAGGGGACGTGTCCGTCCTCACAGCCCGTGCGAGGTCGAGCCCCCGGCGCCGCTACCCTTGTTGCGAACCATTCGCAACAAGGGTTGAAGGTGTCGTCGTGGGATCTCCGGTGGTGCTCGGCATCGAATCGTCCTGCGACGAGACCGGCGCGGGAATCGTGCGCGACGGAAAGCTCCTCGCGCACGTCGTCGCGTCGAGCATGGACGAACACGCCCGCTTCGGCGGAGTGGTGCCCGAGATCGCGGCCCGTGCCCACCTGCACGCCTTCAACCCGGTCGTCCGCCAGGCCCTCGACCAGGCCGGCCTGCGGATGTCGCAGCTCGACGCCATCGCCGTCACCACCGGGCCCGGCCTCTCCGGCGCGCTCCAGGTCGGGCTCGCCGGCGCCAAGACCCTCGCCTACGCCCTGGACCTGCCGCTGTACGGGGTCCACCACCTGGCCGGACACGTCGCCGCCGACACCCTGGAGCACGGGCCGCTGCCCGAACCCTGCATGGTCCTGATCGTCTCGGGCGGCCACACCTCGCTGCTGCTGGTGCGCGACCTCGTGCGCGAACCGATCCTGCACCTCGGGGACACCCTCGACGACGCGGCCGGCGAGTGCTTCGACAAGGTCGCCCGGGTCCTCGGCCTGCCCTACCCGGGCGGGCCGGCCATCGACCGGGCCGCCCGGGGCGGCGACCCGAAGGCCGTCGCCTTCCCCCGCCCGCTCACCGGCGGGCCCCGCGCCGGCGACCCGTACGCCCACTCCTTCTCCTTCTCGGGGCTCAAGACCGCCGCCGCCCGCTGGGCCGAGGGCCACCGACTGCGCGGCGAGGAACCGCCGGTCGCCGACGGCGCGGCCTCGCTCCAGGAGGCGGTGGCCGACGTGCTGACCCGCAAGGCGGTCGCGGCCTGCAAGGAGTACGGGGTCCGGACCCTGGTGGTGGTCGGCGGAGTGGCCGCCAACTCCCGCGTCCGCGAACTCGCGGAGCGGCGCTGCGCCTCCGCCGGGATCGAACTGCGGGTTCCGCCGATGACCCTGTGCACCGACAACGGCGCGATGATCGCGGCCATCGGCGACCTGCTGGTCCGCGCGGGCACGCGGCCGGCGCCGTACGAGCTGACGATCGACCCGTCGGCGCCGCTGGAGTACGCCGCGCTCAACCCGCGGTCGGCCGTCGAGGTGGCGTGAGCGCCGCGCCGGCGGCCGGCGGGGACATCGCCGCGCCGCCCCCGCCCGCCCGGGCCGGGTCCCCCGCCGATCGCGCCCGCCCCGTGTTCAGCGCCAGCGCCGCCCGGTGACCCTCGGGGACCCGTACGTCGGTCAGCGTCCAGCCCGGCAGCCGCGCCGGCTCCGGCCCCGACCCCACGTAGTCCGCCGCCGGGTCCTCCGACAACCCCACCCCCAGGCCCTTGAGGTAGGCCTCCTTGCGGGTCCACACCCGGGTGAAGGCGCGGGCGCGTTCGCCCGCCGGGAGGGCGGCCAGCTCCGCCGCCTCCCTCGGGTGCAGCACGTCCGCCGTGTCGGCGATCACGTCGGGCCGCACCACCTCCTCCACGTCCACCCCGACCGGCGCGGAGGCGAACGCCAACAGGCTGATCCCGGTGCAGTGTGAGAGCGAGAAGTGCAGGGCCCCACCCGGGAGCACGGGACGTCCGTGCGGCTCCGCGCAGTGCGAGCACGGCGCCCGCTCGACGACCACCTCGCGCGCGGCCGTTCCCAGGTACGCGCCGAGCAGCCGGCGCAGCGCCACGTGCGCGCAGACGTACGCGTCCCGGTCGGCCGCCCGCGCGAACTCCGCGGCCCGCGCCAACTCCTGGGCGTCCAGGGTCCCCGGGGCGTGCCGAGCCGCGTGCGCCCGGTACGCCGTGGTGTCCACGAGCCACAGTTGCGGGGTCGCGGCCACCAGCGCGGCCCGCTCCGGCCCGGGGTCCGACAGCGGCTCCGGGACCAGGAGCCGCCCGGGGGCCCGGCCGCGGGGAGGGATGGCGAGAGACGTCACGGGACCCCCTCACACCGCGGCCGGTACGGGCGGCTCCACCGGCGCCGGCTCCTCGGCCCGCGCCGGTTGGCGCAGGGCCATCACCGCCGCGAAGGGGGAGACGAACGCGATGGCACCGCACAACAACCAGGTGCTCTGGACGCCGAGGACCAGCGAGAGCGAACTGAAGACGGCGATGGAGACGGGCGCGGTGCCGATCCCGGCGAGCGAGAGGGTGGACATCGCGGCGCCCATCCGGTCCTCGGGGGCGGACTGTTGGTACAGGGTGACGATCGCCGGGCCGTTCAGCCCGGACAGCAGCCCGACGCCGGCGGCGACGACGGTCAGCGAGACCACCGACGGCATCAGCGCCATGACGAGGATCCCGGCGGCCAGGCCGGCGCCCGTCACGACGAGCCGCACGAACATCGGGATGCGGTGCGCGAACGCCGCCCCCACCGCGCTGGAGCCGAGCGCCCCCACGCTGAACGCCGCCAGGACCACGCCGACCGCGCCGACGCCCCAGCCCCGCTCGGACACCAGCAGGGGCAGCGCCACCTCGGCCGGCCAACTGAACGCCATGTCCAGGCACAGCGCGGCGACGAACATCCAGCGCAGCCTCGGATGCCGGGCCAGCAGTCGGAAACCGTCCCCGGACCGCTTCACCAGGGAGACCCCGGGCTCCGGCTCGGGCCTGACGAACCCGTGGGTGACGTGGAGCAGGCAGCCGAGCCAGATCGCGCCCGTGAGCGCGCCGACCAGCATCGCCACCCACAACTCTCCGACCGTGATCAGGAAGGCGCCGGCGGGGGCGCCGAGGATCGGCGCGACCCGCAGGACCATCGCGTACAGGGAGTTGGCGCGCGCCAGTTGGTCGCCGCGGGCGAACAGGGGCAGCAGCACCCCGGAGGCCGGCCCGGCAAGCCCGAGCAGCACGCCCTCGACCAGGGCGATCACCACCAGGGGCCACAACTGTCCGGTGTTCGCGGTGACCACGGCGCCGACGCCGAGCAGCAGGACCCGGGCGGCGGTGGTGCGCAGCAGGACGAAGCGCGGACCGAGGGTGTCGGCGACCGCCCCGCCGAAGATCAGCATGAGGGCGCGGGGCACGGTCGCGGCGAGCATCAGCAGCGTGACGGCGCGGGTCCCGCCGATCTGTACGGCGGTCCAGTTCATGGCGATCAGCAGGGCGAAGCTGCCCAGTTGGACGGCGGCCTGACCGCCGACGAGGCTGCCGACGCGACCCCACTGGACCTTCGCGGGGTCCGGCCGGGCGGGGTCGGGTCGTTCGGTGTCGAGACGTGCGGGGGTGTCCATCAGGTGCACCTGTTCCGTGTGGAAGGCGAGGAGGGAGGGGGAGGGGCGGTGGGCGGGGGTCAGCCGGTGCGACGCAGTGCGGCCCGGACGGCGTGTTCCGCCGCGCGGGCCCGGGCGGACGGGCCGGGCGAACCGAAACTCCGCAGTTCCAGGTGCCCGCCGAGGTGGCCGAGGCCGGCCCCGGTCAGGACCCGGGAGGCGGCGGCCCCGGCCGCGCCGCCGCCGGCGGTGGGGGTGACCGTGACCCCGGGGAGCTCGGAGAGCCGGAACCGGGCCCGGGCGTAGCCGGGTCGCCGGCGGCGACCCGGACAACCGGGCGGCGCCAACCGGCCGCCGCGCCGGACCCGCCTCACGACGGCCCACCGACCACCGTCGCGGCCGCGGTCGCCGCGGCCGAATGCGTCGTGGCGGGCGCGGCCCGGTCGGGGACCGGCGTGACGGGGGCGGGTGCGCCGGGACGGTCCGGAGCCCACAGGTCGGCCGGGTCGAGGTCGCCCACGTGGTACTTGCCGAGGGCGCTGACCAGCAGCCGGGTCTCCAGGGCCAGTGCCTCGACCAGCCGGACCAGACCCGCCCGGGGGTCCTCGTCCACGGCGAGCAGCGCCGCCCGGCCCATGCCCACCGCCGTCGCGCCCAGGGCGAGCACCCGCACCGCGCGCCCGCCCTCCCAGATCCGGCCCGAGGCGAGCAGGTCCCCGGCCGGGGTGCCGACACGGCGCAGGCACTCGTCGAGGGGCAGGCCGACGCCCTCCAGGAAGGCGCGCGGCGCCCAACCGGTGCCGCCCTCGGCGCCGTCCACCGTGACGGCGTCGGCGCCCGCCGTCCAGGCGACGGCGGCGGCCCGGCCCACGTCCCGGCCCGGGTGGAACTTCACCCAGGTCCGGGCCAGCGGGAAGTTGTTCCGCATGAACCTCAGTTGCCGGCGGACGATCTCCTCGGTGAACGTGCCGGGGGTCGCGCAGCGCAGCCGCCGGTCGGGGTCGCCCAACAGGTCCCGCACCGCGAACTGTTCGGCCAGCCGCTCGGCCTCGGCCGCCCCGACCACGGTCATCCCGCCGAGCCCCGGCTTCGCGCCCTGGCCCACCTTCAGCTCGAACCCGAGCCGGCCGGAATCCCGCAGGGCGCGCGTCCCCGGGTCGCTGTAGAGCAGGTTCCACACCTCGGAGTCGGCGTCCTCGGTCGACTGCTGCACCACCACCCCGCCGACCCCGTCCGCGACGGTCTCGGCGTACTCCGCCACCCGCTCCAGCAGCGCCGAACGCGCGCCGTAGCCGTGGACCGGCACCATGTTCTCGCCGATCACCATCGGGATGCCGAGCCGCGCGGCCTGCCGGCCCGCGGCCACGCCGAGGTCCCCGCTGCCCGCCCGGGTCGATCCGAAGGCCGAGAGGTAGAGCGGGAGCAGCGAGGCGAAACCGCCGACCCGGGTGCGCAGGTCCACGTCCTCGTACGAGGGCTCCCGGCCCAGGTCGATCAGCTTCTCCAGCCGCCGCGGCATGAACACCGGCGGAACGAGCCGCAAGGCGTCCAGGCCGTCCCCCTGGACGGGGGTGGCCCCGAAGAGCCGGGACCCGTACCCGTCCGGCGCCGGGAACACCTCGGCCGTCCCGGTCCGCGCCCGGGCCCGTACCGCCTCCTCGGGGAACCCGGGGGCGTTCAGCCCGCTCACGGCGCGATCACCCCGGGCAGCTTCGGGTACGCGCTGACCTGCCACAGCGCGTCCAGTCCGGTCAGGAAGCGGACCAGGCGCTGCAGCCCCATCCCGAAACCGGCGCTCGGCTCGATGCCCTCCCGGGCCAGGTCCAGGTACCAGGCGTACTTGGCGGGGTTCTCCCCGCTCTCCCGCATCCGGGTCACGATCGTCGCGTACGCGGACTCGCGCTCGCTGCCGCTGACCAGCTCGCCGAAGCCGCCGTGCGCGATCAGGTCGAAGTTGCGGAGCACGCCCGGCCGTTCGGGATCCTCGCGGTCGTAGAACCCGCGCGAACCCTTGGGGTAGTCGTTGACGAAGAACGGGCGGTCGGCCTCCAGGGAGAGCAGCTTCTCGCCCGCCCAGTCGATCTCGGCGTCCGGGCTCTGCGGGTGGCCCCGCCCGATCAGCGCGGCCACCGCCTCCTCGTGGGTGCGGGTGTCGAACTTGCCCTGCCGCAGCTCGGCGAAGTCCAGTTCCTCACGGCCCAGTTCGCGCAGCACCTGCGGCACGGCCGTCCACACGTGCTCCACCACGTGCGTCAGCAGCCCGGCCGCGAGCTCCTGCGCGTCGAGGCGCGTACCGCCCGCCAACTCCACGTCGATCTGGTGGAACTCCACCAGGTGTCGGCCGGTGGACGCCGTCTCCGGCGGCTCCACGCGGACGTTCGGCGCGATGTAGAACAGCCGGGGGAACCCCTTCAGCGAGGCCTGCTTGTACAGGATCGCGCTCGTCATGAGCTTGTACGGCCGGCCGTAGTAGTCCACGTCCAGCGCCTTCGCGCCCCGCCCGCCCGGGTCCGTCACCGGCCCCACCAGCGGCGGGAGCAGCTCGACGAACTCCCTGCCGCGCAGGAACTCCCGTGCGGCGAAGAGGACTTCCTGTTGCACCAGCATCGCCGACCGCAGCTCGGGGGAGCGCAGGTGCTCGCCGAGCGGGGGCGGGGTCGGGGGCGTCGTCCCCGCCGTCCCCGCCGTCACTGTCGTCCCCGCGGTGTCCGCGGTGTCCGTTCCGTGGGTGGTTTCCATGGTGTCGACTCCTGTCTCGTGTCCGTGTGTGCTCGAACCGGCCGCGTGCGCGTCCCGGTCAGCCGGGGCGGTCCTCCTCGCCGGCGTCGTCGTACCTCCGGGCCACCGCCCCCAGGGCCACCAGCAGCCCGTCCGAGGTCAAGGCGCGCCTGCGGCCGGCCGGGGCCGCGTACGGCGCGACCGGCATCGCCCCGACCTCGGACCAGCGCAACCGGCCGGCCCCGTCGACGAAGCTGCGCGAGCGGCCCGCGTTGTCCGGGTGCAGGCAGTACGGGACGTCCAACACGCCCCGCGCGAAGGCCTTCCGCAGCGCCCGCCCGAGGTCCTCGTCGAGGTCCAGCACGGCCTCCACGAAGGCCAGGGCCTCGCGGTACACCTCACTGTCGGCGGGCCCGCCGGCCGGCCCGGCCTCCGCCTCCGCCAGGGCCGCGCTCGCCGCGGCCGTCTCCAGGGCGCGCACGTTCTCCGTCACCGTCGGGATGCGGTGCGCCTCGGCGGCGGTCTTCACGATCAGCCGCTGCGCCCCGGCCCGCACGGCCAGCCGGGCCGAGGCCTCCAGGAGCCGGGTCGCGCCCGGCTCGGTACGGGGGAACACCCCCATGTAGGTGTAGAGGACGACGTGCCGGTCCACGCCGGCCGGCAGGAACTCCCCGGCGAGCCGGTGCAACGCCCGTATCGCCTCGGTGTCCTGGCCGGGGTCGCTCTGCTGGGCGTAGCTGAGGGAGACGCTGCCGATGCCGTGCCGGGCGAAGAACAGCCCCTCCAGCAGGCTGAGCGCCACCAGCAGCCCGGGAGGGCAGAGCTGGCCGAGCATGCAGCCGCCGAAGCTCTCCAGGTGGGGCACCCGCGGCGCCGGGACCAGCTCGGCCAGCAACTCGCAGCAGCGGGCCCAGTTCTCCACGGACTCCGACAGCGGGGTCCGCCCGTAGGGCAGGCAGTACGAGACGGGCCCGCCCTCGGTGGCGTCGAGCCCGGCGGCGGCGAGGGCCCGCACGATCGACTCGGGCCGGGAGGAGCCGTGCCGCACCTGGACGGGGAACCCCGGATCCATCACCCCGTCGAGCAGGGCGCGGGTCAGGTCGGCGGGATGGGTGGCGATCGGATAGCCGTTGAGCGCGAGACCCTCGGCGAGCGCGGCCCGGGCGGCGTCCTGATCGCCGACCCGGGTGTAGCTGTCGATGGTGAGAGTGCCCACGGTGGTGGCGACGGCGGACTTGGTGCGCTCCAGGCCGGACCGCATCCGGCGCGGCTCGCCGAACCCCATCCGGGGCTGGACGACGAGCTGCCCGGCGGCCGCCGCCCGCGCGACGAACGCCCCGAACGAGGGGGCCGTGGTGGTGGGTCGGGCCACGATCGGTGCGGCGAGCGTGGCGGCGGTCATGCCACGGCCCGCGCGGCGGCGGCGGTGGCGTCGATGGTGGTCGCAGGGCTGAGATGGCGGCGCAGGGCCTCGACGTCCCCGTCGTCGAACACGGCGTCGCAGCCGGCGTCGAGGAGCAGGCCCCGAGCGTGCGGATCGGCCCGGCCCGCGACACCCAGCTTGCCGCCGATCACCACGGGCAGGGTCAGGCCGGCGCGCCGCACGGCCCGGACGGCGCTCAGGCCGTCGCGGTATCCGTGGCCGTTCACACTGCTGATGACCACCAGGTCGGGCGCGTCGGCCGCGCACGCCGCGGTCAGCAGGTCGTCGGTGACACAGGGGCCCAGATTGCGCACCCGGTGCCCCTGCTCCTCCAGGAAGAGCTGGAGATAGACGAGATTCCACGTATGGGAATCCGATGCGGTACCCGTCAGCAGGATGTTCACATTCCGTCGTCGCATGCCGACAAATATAGGAACGGATGTCCCCGGCGAGGGGAAGTCGAGGCGGCAGTATCGAGGAATTCGGGGTGCTCGACCGTGCGGAATTCCTGCGCGTGGAATGCGGTGGACGCGGAGAGCCGTGACCCGCGGTGCGGGTCACGGCTCTCCCTGAATTCGGGAAGAATTCAGGTGTTCGGCGCGGGCTGGTTCACGCGTACTGGGCGATGAGGCTCTTCGGGCGGATGTCCGTCCAGTTCTCCTCCACGTACGCCAGGGCATCCGCCCTGGTCCCCTCGCCCCACACCGACTCCCAGCCCTCGGGGACGGCGGCGAACGCGGGCCACAGGGCGTGTTGGCCCTCGGCGTTCACCACGACGTGGAACATGCCCTCGGTGTCGTCGAAAGGATTGGTCATGACAGACTCCTCAATTTCTCGGAAAGGATACGGCCGATCAGGGCGAGCGGGGTCGGTTCTCCCATACGGGTGTGCGGGACCCCTATGACGTGATTCTCGACGCGGCCCTCGATGTAGGGAATCCAGTGCCGTGCGAGCGTGTTCTCCGTTTCGCCGTCCTCGAGGGCCGCCAGGAACAACAGATCGGTGGCCACCGGGCGCGGCGCGTACAGGTTCATGATTTCCGCGTGGTTGATGGAAGCCCCGATCACCGAGCGGATCTCCTCGTCGGAGAACGCGCCGAGCACCGGGTCCTTCAGGCGGACCAGGCCGATGAGGGTGTCCACGTCGAAGGGGGCGTCCGCCGGCTCGTCCGCGGCGTCGCCGACGAGCATGTCCCGCTTCTGGGCCGGCGTCATCGCGCGCCGCTCCGGCTCGGTCGGCAGCAGGTGGACGTCCATCATGGCCAGCAGCTCGGTGCGCTCGCCGAGTTCGGCCAGCGCGACGGCGAGGGCGTGCGCGACCGTGCCCCCGAAGGACCAGCCCAGGAAGCGGTACGGGCCGTGCGGTTGGACCTCCCGGATCAGCGGGAGGTAATCGGCCACCATCTCCTCGACCGTGCCGGGGGAGTGGCCCCACTCGCTCAACGCCCGCGCCTGGATCGCGTACAACGGCTGGTCGGGCCCCAGGTGCCGGGCGAGCCCCGCGTACGGCCACCCCACGCCGGTGCCGGGGTGGACGCAGAACAACGGCCGCCCCGCACCCCGGGTGGCCAGCGGCAGCATCACCCCCATCGGGTCGAAACCGGTGGGCTCGTCGCCCAGCAGCCCCGCCACGGTCGGGGTGCGGAACAGGTCACGGACCCCGAGGTCCAGCCCCAGCACGGTCCGCATCCGGCTGATCAGGCGGACCCCGAGCAGCGAATGCCCGCCCAGGCCGAAGAAGTTGTCGTCGATGCCGACGTCCGGGATCCCCAGCACCTCGGAGAAGAGCCCGCAGAGCACCTCCTCGCGCGGGGTACGCGGCCCCCGACCCGCACCGCGCGCCGCGGGCGCGGGCGCCGGCAGGGCCGCCCGGTCCGGCTTGCCGTTGACGGTGAGCGGGATGCCCTCGACCACCACCGCCGCGGCGGGGACCATGTGCTCGGGAAGCTCGCCGCCGGCCCAGCGCAGCAACTCGGTGTCGGTGAGGGTGTGGCCGGCGCGCGGCACGACGTACGCGACGAGGCGCTTGCCGCCCGGTCCGTCCTCGAAGACCACCACCGCGACCTGCCCCACGCCCGGGTGCCGGGCCAGGGTCTCCTCGATCTCGCCCGGCTCGATGCGGAAGCCGCGCAGTTTGATCTGGCCGTCGGCCCGTCCGATGAACCGCAGCTCCCCGCCGGGCGTCCAGTGCGCCAGGTCCCCGGTGCGGTACATCCGCCCGCCGTCGCCGCCGAACGGGTCGGGGACGAACCGTTCGGCCGTCAGGCCCGGCCGGCCGACGTAGCCGCGCGCCACCTGCGTGCCCGCGATGTACATCTCGCCGGGCACCCCCACCGGGACCGGCCGCAGCCGCGCGTCCAGGACGTGGACGCGGGTGTTGTCCAGCGCCGCCCCCAGGTACACGCCCGGCAGGGTGCGCACGGTGAGGGGCAGGCGCTGGTGATGGGAGGCGAAAGTGGTCTCGGTCGGCCCGTACGAGTGGACGAGGACGGTGTCGGGGCACTGGTCCAGGACCCGTTGGAGGGCGCTGGGGGAGGCGACGTCGCCGCCGGTCCACACCTCGTCCAGCAGCTTCAGGGTGTCGAGGCCCTCGTCCGCCATGATGTGGAAGAGACCCATGGTGAAGTAGGCGGCGGTGACGTCGTGGGTGCGGATGGTGTGGTCGAGTTCCGCGACGTCGGTGCCGTCGCCGGGGGCGATGACCAGCCGGCCGCCGTTCAGCAGCGGCACCCACAACTCGTAGGTCGAGGCGTCGAAGCCGATCGCGGAGTGGACCAGCATCCGGCGGTGGTTGGCCCGGTCCCAGCAGCGGTCGCCGGCCAGCTCGACCACGTTGCGGTGGGTGACCGCGACCCCCTTGGGTCGGCCCGTGGAGCCCGAGGTGAACATCACGTACGCCGACGCGTCCTCGCCCACGACCACGCCGGGACCCGAGGCGACCGCGTCCGACCCCTGGCCGTCGGTGTCGTCGGTGTCGTCCGCGCACAGGACGCGCACCCCGGCCGCCCGCTCCCGTCCGACCGACGCCGCGTCGAGGTGCGCCGACCCCGTCACCAGGACCCGGGCCGACACGTCCTCCATGATCATGCGCATGCGGGCCTGAGGCAGCCGCGGGTCCAGCGGGACGTACGCCGCACCGCACTTGAGCACGGCCAGCACGGCGACCAGGAGGTGGGGCGTGCGGTCCAGCAGGACCCCGACCGCCCCGTCGCGGGGTACGCCCTCGGCGAGGAGCCGGTGGGCGAGGGCGTCGGCCCGCGCGTCCAACGCCGCGTACGACAGCTCCTCCGCCTCGTACGAGACGGCGATCCGGTCCGGCGTCCTGCGGGCCTGCTCCGCGAACCGTTCGTGGATCAGCCCGCCCGCGACGCTGGGCACGGCCGTGTCGTTGTACGCGGCCAACCGGGCTTCCTCCCGCTCCGAGAGGAGCCGGACGTCCCCGATCCGCTGCCCCGGGTCCTCGGCCACCGCCCGCAGGGTCCGCGCCAGGTGCTCCGCCAGGACCGCGGCGGTCGGCTCGTCGAAGAGGTCCGTCGCGTACTCCAGCACACCGACGAGCCCGCCCGGAGCCCCCCGCTCGCCCCGGAGTTCGCGCAGCGACAGCGTGAGGTCGAACTTGGTGAACCCGGACTCCGATCCCAGCGGCACCCCGCTCAGCGCGCCCTCCGGCGCCGTCCGCGGCTCGTCCGGCTGCACCTGCACGATCACCTGCGTCAGGGGGTGGTGGGCGGTGGAGCGCACCGGGTTCAGTTGCTCGACCACCAGGTCGAAGGGGAGTTCCTGGTGGGCGTAGGCGCCGAGCGCGGTGTCCCGGACCCGGCCCAGCAGCTCGCCGAAGGACGGGTTGCCGGAGGTGTCGCAGCGCAGGACGAGGGTGTTGACGAAGAAGCCCACCAGATCGTCCAGGGCCTCGTCGTCACGGCCCGCGGTCACCGTCCCCAGCGGCAGGTCGGTGCCCGCCCCGTGCCGGGTCAAGGTGGCGGCCACGGCCGCCTGCACCACGGTCAGGACGGTGGTGCCGTGCTCCAGCGCGAGCCGTTCCAGCCGGGCGTGCGTGTCGGCGTCCAGGGCGACCGGTGTGGAGGCGCCCCGGTGCGAGGCCTCCGCGGGCCGGGTGCGGGCCGCGGTCAGCTCCAGTACCGGCGGGGCGTCGGCCAGGGTCGCCCGCCAGTAGGCGGCGTGCCGCGCGAACGGGGCGTCTCCGGCCGTCCCGTCCGCCGCGGCGCCGTCCTCCAGCGCCGCGCGCTCCCACAGCGTGTAGTCCGCGTACTGCACCGGCAGGGGTTCCTGGTCGGGCGCCCGGCCGGCCTCCCGGGCCTCGTACGCCCGTGCCAGGTCGGCGAGGAGCGGTCCGGCGGACCAGCCGTCGGCGGCGATGTGGTGCACCACCAGCACCAGCAACCGTTCGGTGCCGGCGTCGATCAGCGTCGCCCGCAGCGGAGGCTCCGTCGCGAGGTCGAAGACATGGCCGGCGGCGGCGTCGACCGCCGCCGCGCCGTGCCCCTCCGGCACGGTCACCCGTACCGGTTCGGGCCGCACCGCCTCCAGGACGCGCTGGTACGGCTCCCCGTCCACCACCGGGTACACGGTCCGCAGCACCTCGTGCCGCTCCGACACGTCGGCCAGCGCCGAGGCCAGCACGGCCGGGTCCAGCGGCCGGTCCAGGCGCAGCGCGAACGGGATGTTGTACGAGGCGCTCGGCCCCTCCAACTGGTCCACGAACCACAGCCGGCGCTGCGCGGAGGACAGCGGGACCCGCTCCGGCCGGTCCGCCGCCGGCACGGGGACCAGAGCGGGCCGGCCGGTCGGCGCGGCCTCCCGCACCAGGCGGACCGCGAGCTCGGCCGGGGTCGGCGCGAGGAACAGGTCCCGGATGCGCGCCTCCACCCCGAGCGTGGCCCGGATCCGGTTGACGAGCCGCACCCCCATCATCGAATGGCCGCCCGCAGAGAAGAAGTTGGCGTCGGGGGCCACCGGTCCGTCGAGCCCGATCACCTCGCCGAACAGCACGCACAGCACCTGCTCGGCGGGGGATCGGCGGCCGGTGGGCCCGGTCGTCCCTGCGGCGGCGGCCGCGTCGAGGGCCGCGCGCGCCCCGGTCGCCCGGGCTCGGCGTTCCGCGATCCCCCGACGCTCCTCCTCGTCGAGCAGCGGCCACGCGGAGGGCCGCGCGCCGGGGTCGGCCGCCGCGTGCGCGAGGGCCCGGGTGAACACGTCCAGCAGCAGCCGGGCCGTCTCCGGCTCGAAGAGGTCCGTCGCGTACTGCCACCACACCTCCAGGCCGCCGCCCGGCAGTTCCACGCAGGAGGCGCTGAGGTCGAACTTGGCGACCTCCAGGCCCGGTTCGACGTACTGCCCGGTCAGGGCTCCGTCGCCGAGCGAGACCCGCTCCCCGTCCTGGGCCTGCGCGGTCAGCATCACCTGGAAGAAGGGGTTGACGGCGAACTCCCGCCGCGGGTTGAGGGCTTCCACCAGCAGGTCGAAGGGGAGTTCCTGACGGGAGTACGCGGCCAGGGCCGTGTCCCGGGCCCGCTCGACCAACTCGCCGTACGGGGCGTCGCCCGAGACGTCGGTGCGCAGCACCAGCGTGTTCACGAAGAGCCCGACCAACTCGTCCAGGGCCTCGTCGTCCCGCCCCGCGACCGGGGTGCCGATCGCGATGTCCGTCCCCGCGCCGACGGCGGCCAGGGCCAGCGCCAACGCGGGCTGGAGCACCATCAGCAGGCTCGCCCCGCGTTCCGCGCCGATCGCGGTCAGCCGGCGGTGCGTGTCGGCGTCGAGGCGGGCCGGCAGCGTGGCGGCGGCGCCGGTCGGCTCGGCGGGCCGTGGCCGGTCCAGTGGCAGGTCCAGCAGCGTCGGCATGCCGTCCAGTGCGGCCCGCCAGTGCTCCAGCGCCTGCGCCGGCCGCTCCAGCAGCTCGTGCTGCCACAGCGTGTAGTCCGCGTACTGCAAGGCCAGCGGCTCCCGGGCGGGGGCGCGTCCGGCCGCCCGGGCCGCGTACGCCTCGCCGAGGTCGCGCAGCAGCGGTCCGACCGACCAGCCGTCGGCCGCGATGTGGTGCATCAGCAGCGCCAGCGTCGCCGATCCGTCACCGGGTACGAACAGTCGTGCCCTGAAGAGGAGTTGGTAGCCCAGATCGAAGGTTGAGGCGGTGAACCGGGCCACGAGCGCGGCCACCTCCGGCGGGGTGCACCCGGTCGCCTCGAACGGCACCGGCGGCGCCTGGAGCACGTGCTGGTACGGCTCGGAGTCCACCGCAGGGTAGACGGTGCGCAGCACCTCGTGCCGTTCCACCACATCGGCCAGCGCCGCCGCCAGCGCCGCCGTGTCGGGCACGGAGTCCAGCCGCAGCACCACGGGCAGGTTGTACGTCGCCGACGGCCCCTCCAGCCCGGCCAGGAACCACAGGCGGCGCTGGGCGAAGGAGAGCGGGACCCGCTCCTCGGGGGGCAGCACCGCCCCGTCGAACACGACCCCGGTGGACGGCTCGGTGTCGTCCGCGGCCGCCGGGCCGCGCAGGGCCTTGCGGTCGATCTTCCCGGAGGAGGTCCGGGGCAGGGCCGCCACGAGGGTCACCGTGCCGGGCACCGCCGCGGCCGGCAGCTCCGCCGCGACCCGGTCCCGCAGCGCGGCGGCGTCGACCCCCTCGTCCGCGACCACGAACGCGGCCAGCCGGCGCACCCCGTCGGCGGTCTCCCGCGGTACCACGGCGGCCTCCCGCACCCCGGGGTGCGCCGTCAACACGGCCTCCACGGAAGCGGGGTCCACCCGGTGCCCGTTGATCTTCACCTCGTCGTCGGCCCGGCCCCGGAACCCCAACTGCCCGTCCGGCCGCACGAACACCAGGTCGCCGGTGCGGTACGCGCGCTCCCCGCCCAGCGTGGCGAACCGGGCCGCCGTCAGCTCGGGCCGGCCCAGATATCCGGTCGCCAACGCGTCGCCGAGCAACCACAGTTCACCGTCCACCACGGCGGCGCGGACGCCCGGCAGGGGCTGCCCGATGGGCACCGGGCCGCCCGTGTACCGCGACAGGTCGGCGACGGTGGCCACGACGGTCGCCTCGGTGGGCCCGTACGTGTTCAGCAGCCGCACCCGCCCCGGGTCCACGGTCCGGCACCACTGCGCGACCCGCTCGGGCAACGCGGCCTCACCGCCGATCACGACCGTGCGCAGGGTGTCCGGCAGGCGGGCGACCCCGCAAGCCAGGGCGTGGGCGAGTTCGTGCCAGTAGGCGGTGGGCAGGTCCAGCACGGTGATGCCGTGCGCCGCGCACCCGGCCAGCAGCCCCGGCACGTCGAGCATCTCCTCGTCCCGCAGCACGAGCGTGGCGCCCGCGCCCAGGGTCAGGAAGATCTCCTCCACGCTGGCGTCGAAGTGCAGCGGGGCGAACTGCAACACCCGGTCCTCGGCGGTGATCGCGTACCGGGCGCCCGCACCGGCCACGAACCGGGCCAACGCCCCGTGCCCGACGACGACGCCGTTGGGCGTGCCCGTGGACCCGGAGGTGTAGATCACGTACGCGGAACCCTCGGGAACCCCGGGTCCCGGCAGCGGGAACTCGCCGTCGACCAGCGGGACGTCGACGCCCGCGCAGTCGGCGAGGATCGCGGCGTTGCGGGCGGCGGGCGCCCCGGGGTCCAGCGGCAGGTAGGCGGCGCCCGTTCGCAGGGCGGCCAGCAGGCCCACCACGGCGTCGACGCCCCGGGGTCGGTGGACGGCCACCAGGCGTCCCGGGCCGGCCCCGGAGCCGGCCAGTTCGTCGGCGCGGAACGCCACCGCGAGGGCCAGTTGCCCGTAGGTCATCCGGTGCTCGCCGTGCACCAGCGCGACCCGTTCGGGGCTCTGGGCGGCGATCCGGTCGAGCACTCCGGGCGCCGGGGTGATCGCCGGGCCGCCGTCCAGGACGGCGGAGGCGGTGGGGGCGGTCGAGGGCATCGCGGGGCCTCCAGGCGAGGGGTGGGATGCGGAGCGGAGTCCGTGACCACCACGCTAGGCACCGCCCCCGGCCCCGGCGGGCAGTCCCCGGGGCAGCTCGGGCCGGGCGCGCTGCCGCCCCGGACTGCCGCCCGACTGCCGTCGAACCCTCGGGGGCCCGCCCCGGGGGTTCGACGGCGGTCCTCCTACGCCTGCGGGACGCGGGCGCCGCCCCGGGTGCGGCGGCGCAACGTCGGCGCCGGGCCGGATCCGCCGCCGAGGGCGCCGGCGGCCAGCAGGGCGGCCAGGCCGGCGGGCGTCGGGTGGCGGAACACCTCGCGCAGGGTCAGCTCACGGCCCAGCTCCGCACGGACCCGGTTCACCAGCCGCACCGCGAGCAGCGAGTGTCCGCCGGACTTGAAGAAGTTGTCCTGCGCGCCGATCCGTTCGCGTTCCAACACCTCCCCGAACAGCCGGACCAGTGTCGCCACCGGGCCGTCCCCCGCGTCCGCGTCCCGGGCCTCGGACGGGTCGGGTGTCCGGGCCGCCGCCGGTCCCGCCGGTCCCGCCGGTCCCGCCGGGATCGTCGGGCTCGTCGGGCTCGTCGGGCTCGTCGGCAGGAACACGGCCGACGGGACCTCGTACTCCGGCAGCCGCTCCGCCGCCCACGCCTGGAGCTCGCCCTCCGTCACGCCGCCCGAGGCGTACGCGACCAGCCGGCCGTCCTCCACGCGCACCTCCGCCCGGACCACCGAGGGGTGCTCCGCCAGGACGGCCCCGACGTGCGCCGCGTCGATCCGGTAGCCGCCGACCAGGACGCGTTCGGGGCGCCGGTCCGGCGGCGCCGGCAGCTCGCCGATCCGCCTCCCCGGATCGGCGGCGAACAGCTCCAGCGCCTCCACCAGCAGCGACGCGAGCCGCGCCGCACCCGAAGGGCCGTACAGGTCGCTCGCGTACTCCAGCACCCCACTCAGCCCGCCGTCCGCGTCCTGCGTCAACGCGAAGGTGAGGTCCGACTTCGCCGACCCGGCCCGGTACGGCAGCGTGGCGCCGGCCAGCGGGCCGCCGTCGGCCGCGTCCGGCTCCGCCGGGTTCACCTGGAGCATCACCTGCACCAGCGGATGGTGCGCCGACGAGCGGTGCGGGTTGAGGGCCTCCACCAGCCGGTCGAACGGCAGGTCCTGGTGCGCGTACGCCGCCAGGTCCGCCTCCCGCACCCGGGCCAGCAACTCCTCGAACGTCGGGTCCCCGGCCGTGTCCGTCCGCAGCACCAGCGTGTTCACGAAGAACCCGACCAGCCCCGACAGGGCCTCGTCGGAGCGCCCCGCGACCGAGGTGCCGAGCGCCAGGTCCGTTCCCGCGCCGCACCGGGACAGGGCCGCCGCGAGAGCGGCCTGCACCACCATGAACAGCGTGGCCCCGCCGGTGTGCGCGATCCGGGTCAACCTCCGGTGCGTCGCGGCGGACACCGCGAAAACGGTGACCGCCCCGCGCCCCGAGGGCTCGGCCGGGCGCCGCCGGTCCGTCGGCAGGTCGATCAGCGGCGCCAGCCCCGCCAGCGCGGCCCGCCAGTGCTCCACCTCGGCGTCGGCGTCCGCCAACAGGTCCCGCTGCCACAGCGTGTAGTCCGCGTACTGCACCGCGAGCGGCTCCCGCCCCGGCGCGCCGCCCGCGCACCGGGCCTCGTAGGCCGCCGACAGGTCCGCGAGCAGCGGCCCCGTCGACCCGCCGTCGGCCGCGATGTGGTGCAGCAACAGCACCAGGGTCTGCGGACCGTCCCCGTCCGGCAGGAACAGCCAGGCACGCAGCGGCAGTTCGCGCGTCAGGTCGAAGACGTGCCCGGCGGCCTCGTCCACGGCCGCCGTCACGTCGACCGGCCGGCCGAGCACCAGCGGCGGCCTCGCCCCCTCCAACACCCGCTGGTACGGCTCCCCGTCCTCGATCCCGTACACCGTGCGCAGCACCTCGTGCCGCTCGGCGACGTCGGCCAGCGCCTCGGCGAGCGCCGCCGGGTCCAGCGGTCGGTCCAGGCGTCGCACCAGCGCGATGTTGTACGCGGCCGAGGGGCCCTCCAACTGGTCGATGAACCACAGTCGGCGTTGGGCGTACGACAGCGGCAGCCGAGCGGGTCGCTCCGTGTCCGGCACGGGGAGCAGCGAGGGGCGCGTCGATCCCGCGGCCGTGTCCAGCCGCCGGTGCAGGGCGCTCGGCGTCGGCGCCAGGAACAGGTCGCGGATGCCCGTCTCCACGCCGAGCACGGCCCGGATCCGGTTGACCAGCCGGCTCGCGAGCAGCGAGTGGCCGCCCGACTTGAAGAAGTTGGCGTCCGCCGCGAGGCCGTCGCGGCCGAGGACTTCCGCGAACAGTCCGCACAGGATCTCCTCGCGGGGCGAGAGCGCCGCGGGGACGGCCGGCGCCGACTCCCGTACGGCGGCCGCCGCCGAGGCGGCGGCCCGCTCCAGCCCGTCCCGGCGCTCCTGAAGCGCCCGCAGCTCCGCCGCCGACAGCAGCTCCAGTTCGGCCGTCCGTGCTTCGGGAGCCGCCGCGAACGCGCGCAACGCCCGTACGCACACCTCCAGCAGCAGTCGCGCCGTGGACTCGTCGAACAGGTCCTCGGCGTACTGCACGTGTACGTCCAGGCCGTCGGCCCCACCGCGCGGGTCCCGCCGCTCGGCGCAGTGGAAGCTCAGGTCGAACTTGGCCGCGCCCAGGTCCGTGCTGCCGGCCCGGCCCTCGATCCCACCCAGCCGCACCCGGTCGTCGCCCGCTTCCCGCACGGTCAACATCACCTGGAAGAAGGGGTGTTCGCCCAAGGCGCGGGTCGACGGGGCGAGTCGTTCGACGAGGACGTCGAACGGCAGGTCCTGGTGGTCGAAAGCCGCCAGGTCGGCGTCGCGTACCCGCTCCACCAGCTCGGCGACGGTCGGCTCACCCGACAGATCGGTGCGCAGCACCAGGGAGTTGACGAAGCAGCCCACCAGCTCGTGGAGGTTCTGGTCCGCGCGTCCCGCCACCGGGGTGCCGATCGCCAGGTCCTCCCCGGCCCCGGTGGCCGACAGGGCCACCGCCAACACGGAGCGGACCACCATGAACAGGCTCGCCCGGCCGGAGCGGGCCAGTCCGACCAGCGCCCGGTGCTCCGCCGCCCCCAGGGTCGCGGACAGCGTGGCCCCGCGGCCGGACGGTTCGACGGGGCGCGGCCGGTCGGCCGGCAGCGCGGTGCGTTCCGGCATCCCGTCCAGGGCTTCCCGCCAGAAGTCGAGGAGCCGGTCCGGCTCCGCCGTCAACGCCCGCTGCCAGAGGGCGTAGTCGGCGTACTGCACCGGAAGCGCCGTCCACCGCGGCGCCCCGCCCGCGCGCCGGGCCTCGTAGGCCTCGCCCAGATCCCGCAGCAGCGGCGCGATCGACCACCCGTCGGTGGCGATGTGGTGGACGAGCAGCACCAGCACCGACGTACCGTCCCCCGGCAGCAACAGCCGCGCTCGCAAGGGGAGTTCGTTCTCCAGGTCGAAGACCTCGCGGCCGAAGCCGTCCGCGAGCGCGTCCAGCTCCCCCGGTGGGCAGTCCACCACCTCCAACGGGGCCTCCCAGGCGGTCAGGACCCGCTGGTACGGCTCCCCGCCCTCGGACCCGTACACCGTGCGCAGCACCTCGTGCCGCTCCAGCACGTCCCCCAGCGCCTCCGCGAGCGCGGCCCGCTCCGGGACCCCGTCCCAGCGGATCACCAACGGCGCGTTGTAGGCCGCCGACGGGCCATCGATCCGGCCCACCAGCCACAGGGCCCGTTGCGCCGCCGACAGCGGGACCCGCTCCGGCCGGCCCGCGACGGGCACCGGCGCCGGCCGGGCCGCCGCCGCGTCGCCCCGTTCGGTCAACCGGCGGTGCAGGGCGCTCGGCGTCGGCGCCAGGAACAGGTCGCGGATGCCCGCGTCGACTCCGAGCGCGCCCCGGATCCGGTTGACGAGCTTGCTCGCCAGCAGCGAATGCCCGCCGCTGCGGAAGAAGTTCGCGTCGGCGGCCACCGTCTCCCGGCCGAGCACCTCCGCGAACAGCCCGCACAGGATCTCCTCGCGCGGGGACAGCACGTCCCGCCGGCCCGACCCGGAGGCAGGCGGCGGCGCCGCGTCGATCGCGCGCCGCGCGCCCCGCGCGGCCAACCCGCCCGCCTCCTCGGGCGACACCAGGCCCAGTCCGCCCAACCGGGTTGCCGGCCGCGCCGCGAAGCCCGCCAACGCCCGTACGTACACGTCCAGCAGCAGCCGGGCCGTGTCCTCGTCGAACAGGTCCGTCGCGTACTGGAGGGCCACCTCCAGCCCCCCGGGCCGCCCCTCGGCGGTCCGCCGCTCCACGCAGTACCAGGTCAGGTCGAACTTGGCCGCGTCCAACACGACGTCCGCGAGCCGCCCGCGGATCCCGCCGGCCCACTCCACCGGCCCCGCGGCCTCGCCGCCCGTGGCCACGGTCAGCATCACCTGGAAGAACGGGTGGTGCCCGAGCGCCCGCTCCGGGGCGAGCCGCTCCACCAGCAGGTCGAAGGGCAGGTCCTGGTGCGCGTACGCCGCCAGGCTCGCGTCCCGGGCCCGGTCCAGCAGTTCGCCGACGGTCGGATCCCCGGACAGGTCGGTGCGCAGCGCGAGGGAGTTCACGAAGAATCCCACGAGCTCGTACAGGTCCTCCTCGGGCCGGCCCGCGACCGGGGTGCCGATCACCAGGTCCTCGCCCGCTCCAGTGGCGGCCAGGGCCGCCGCGAGCGCCGCGCCGGCCGCCATCGTCAGACTCGCCTGGTGCGCACGGGCCAGGGCCAGCAGCCCCTCGTGCGACGCCGCGTCCAGCCGGGCCGTCACCATGGCCCCCCGTCCTGACGGCTCGGCGGGACGCGGCCGGTCCGCCGGCAGCGCGATCACCGGCGGGGCGCCGTCCAGCACGGTCCGCCAATGGGCCAGTTGCTCGGCCGCCAGACTGCCCGGGTCGGCCGGATCCCCGAGCAGCTCGTGCTGCCAGGCGCTGTAGTCCGCGTACTGCACGGGCAGCGGCTCCCAGCCCGGCTCCCGACCCGCGAGGCGCGCACCGTACGCCTGCGACAGGTCGCGCAGCAGGGGGCGTACGGACCACCCGTCGGTCGCCACGTGATGGATGAGCAGGACCAGGACCGAGGTCCCGTCGCCCGGCCGCAGCAGCCGCGCCCGCAAAGGGGGTTCGCGGGTGATGTCGATCGGCTGCCGGACGAACGCGGCCACGGCCGCCTCCACCCCGTCCGGCGCGCAGGTCCGGACGGTGAGCCGGGGCACGGCCGCCGACTCCCGCACGACCTGGTGCGGCTCGGCCTCGGCGTCGGCCGGCAGCACCGTGCGCAGCACCTCGTGCCGCTCCACCACGTCGACCAGCGCCAGGCCGAGCGCGTCGGCGTCGGGCTCGGCGTCCAGGTGGAGCACCACCGGCGCGTTGTAGGTGGCCGACGGTCCGTGCAGCCGGCCCAGGAACCACAGCCGGCGCTGCGCGAACGACAACGGGATCACGGTCATGTCCTCAGCCGTCCTGGCCCGACGGGGCCGGACCTGCGGCGGCCGCGACGAGCGTGTCGATGTGGGAGGCCAGGTCCCGCAGGCGCGGGTTGGCGTACACGGCCTTCACCGGGAGGGAGACGCCCAGCTCCGCGCGGACCCGCGACACCAGCTTGATCGCGAGCAGTGAATGGCCGCCCAACTTGAAGAAGTTGTCGTCCGGGCCGATCCGCGAGGCGCCCAGCACGGCCGCCCAGACACCCGCGATCAGCTCCTGCGAGGGGGTCAGCCCGCCGGTGGCCGGCGGCGACTGCGGGGAGGCCGACACGGCGGGCGCCGGCAGCGCCGCCCGATCGATCTTCCCGTTGGGCGTGGTCGGGAAGCGGTCCACGGGCACGAAGGCCGACGGAACCATGTACGCGGGCAGCGCGGCGGCCAGCGCCGAGCGCAGCGCCGCCTCGGCGACCGGCTCCACGCCCCGGTGGTAGGCCACCAGCCCCGGCGCCCCGTGCACCTCCTCCCGCAGCAGCACCACGGCCTCGGCGATCCCCGGCAGCGCTGCCAACGCCGCCTCGACTTCCCGGAGTTCGATCCGGTGGCCGCGCAGCTTGATCTGCCCGTCGGCCCGGCCGAGGTAGCCCAGCCGGCCGTCCGGCAGCAGCCGCACCAGGTCGCCCGTGCGGTACATCCGCTCACCCGAGCCCCCCGGGTCGGCGACGAACCGCTCCGCCGTCAACCCCGGCCGGCGCCGGTAGCCGCGCCCCACCCGGGGCCCCGCCAGGTACAGTTCGCCGCTCTCGCCCTCGGCCACCGGCTCCAGCCGCCCGTCGAGCACCCGCATCCGCAGGCCGGGCAGGACGGTCCCGATGTGCGGCTCGTCCGCCCCGTCCACCCAACCCGCCGTGGAGTCCACCGTGCACTCGGTGGGCCCGTACAGGTTCACCGTCCGCAGCACCCCGGCCGCACCGCGCTCGGCGAGCCGACGCCACAGCGCGGGGCCGATCGCCTCACCGCCCACGAGCAGGGTCAGCGGGCGCGGCCCGCCGTCCGCGGTGAGCAGGTCCAGCAGCGGATCGGCGTGCGAGGGCGTGATGTCGAGATCGGTCAGGGCCTGCTCGTCGATCAGCCGGGCCAGCAGCGCCGGGTCCGCACGCGTCTCCTCGTCGATCATGACCAGGGTGTCGCCGCGGCAGACCCGCACCCACTGCTGCACGGAGGCGTCGAAGGACGGCGAGGCGTTCCAGCCGACCCGCCCGCCCTCGGTGACCGCGATGCCGGCGTCCTCCAACTCGGCCAGCAGCGCGGACGCGGCGCCCCGTACGATCTCGACGCCCTTGGGCCGGCCCGTGGAACCCGAGGTGTAGATGACGTAGGCGAGGGTCTCGGGGGACACGGCGACCGGCGCGAACGGGCGGTCCCGGGGGCCGGGCGCCGTCAGGGCGGCCACCGCCAGGTGCGGCGTCCCCTCGACGATCGGCTCCAGGTCGGACGTGGTGACCACCAGGTCGGCCCCCGCGTCCTCGACGAGGTACCGGCGCCGCTCGGCGGGCAGCCTCGGATCCACGGGAAGGTACGCGGCCCCCGCGCACAGGGTGCCGAGCAGCGCGGCGACCAGCTCCGTGCCGCGCGGCAGGCACAGGGCGACCACGCTCTCCGGGCCGATGCCCCGCTCGGCGAGCCGGCCGGCGACCCGCATCGCCTGGGCGCGCAGGGTGCCGAAGCTCAGCGCCCGATCGCCCGCGACGACGGCGGTCCGCGCGGCGGGCACCAGGGCGAGCCGGTCCAGCAGGTCCAGCAGGTCGGGCGCGGCGAGCGGCTCGGGACGCGCCGCGAGGGTGCTCGGGCGCTCGGGAAGGACGGCGGTCACGGCGATCACTCCCCGGCGGGCGCGCTGTGGACGGTGGTGGACGGCCGGGTGGCCGGGGCGCAGTCGGCGAGGGCGACCGGTTCGCCCATCGCGACGAGGATCTTCCGGTCTCCCTTGAAGGCCTCGCGGCCGTGAGCGCACAGGATGTTGTCGACGATCATCAGATCGCCGGCCTGCCAGGTCTCCCGTACGGTCACCCGGTCGTAGACGGCGTTGATCGCGTCCACCTCGGCGTCGGTCAGTCGGGACCCGTCCCCCAGGTAGGTGTTGAAGGGCAGCCCGTCCTCGCCGTACGTCTCCACCAGCACCTCGCGGACATCGGGGTCCAGGGTCCGGCTGTTCCAGAACGCGAAGTGGTTGAACCAGGTGCGCTCACCGGTCACCGGGTGCGTGACGATCGCCGAACGCCGCTGCCGGGTGATCATCGAGTCCCCGTCGTCGACCCACTCGTAGCCGACCGTGTTCTCCTCGCAGTACGCCTCCGCCACGGCCTTGTCCTCGGTCGCGAAGGTCTTGTACCAGGGCAGGCCCGCCAGTTCGGAGTAGTTGCGCACCAGCAGCCAGCCGGCCCGCTCGAACCGCTCGACCAGCTCCGGCGGCAGCAGACGCAGCGCCTCCCGCATGTCCCCGACGGTGGTCGCGCCGCCCTCCTCGGGAGCGATCACGCAGCCGAACAGCAGCACGCCGGGGAAGTCGAGGGTGTAGCTGTTCTCGTTGTGCAACCGGATCGGCTGCACGGCCGGCAGATCGGTGGAGGAGAAGACGCCCTCGCCGAAGTCGGTGCGCGGCGTGGCCTTCTCCTTGTAGCCGGCCCGCTGCCGGATCAGGGCGTCCCGCGCGACGGCGAACGAGGCCGCGTCGGTGACGGGCAATCCGCGCAGCAGGACGGCGCCCGAGCGGTACAACTCGGCCTGTATCGCCTCCCGGTGGGTGGTCAGCCAGGCGACGGAGGTCTCCAGGTCGGCGCCGGCGGGCGTGTGGACGACGACGGGCCTGCCGGGTTCGCGGACCGGGGTGATCCCGGCGGAGACCTGAGCGTGGGCCACTGTGGTCAGGGTCATGAGGAGTCCTTCAAGGGTGCGGAACGAAAGAACGGGGAAGGGCGGGTCACGGGCCGGGGACGGGCGGGCGCGGTGGTGTGGGGCCGGGGCGCGGGTCAGGCGGCGGTCGGGGCCTGCACGTGCCCGTCGACGACCGAGGCCAGTACGGCGAAGAACTCCGGCAACCGCTGCTGGAAGTAGAAGTGGCCGCCCGGCAGCACGTGCGAGGTGAACCCCCGGTCGGTGATCCGCGCCCAGTTGCCCAGCGCCGGGGCGGGCGCGACCGGGTCGGCGTCGCCGCCGATCACCGTCACCGGGCAGTCCACCCGGGCGGCCGACTCCTCGCAGCGGTACACGTCGTCGATCGCGAAGTCGGCCCGGATGGCCGGCAGGATGATCTCCCGGAGCTCCGGCTCGTCGAGGATTCCGTCGTCGGTGCCACCGCGCTGCTTGATGGCGGCCACCAACGCGTCGTCGTCCAGGAGTTCCGGATGTACGGCGGCCGGGTTCGCGAGGAACGGCGCCCGGCAGGCCGAGGCGACCAGCGCTCGAGGGGTACGGCCGGCCGCCTGGAGGGCGCGCACGACCTCGAAGGCCACGAGCGAACCCATGCTGTGCCCCAGCACCACCAGGTCGTCGGTGGCCCCGGCCGGCAGGGCCGCCACCACCGGGCCGGCGAGATCGGCGACGTCGCGCGGAAGGTCCTCCGCGAAGCGGGCTCCGCGCCCCGGGTACTGGCCGATCAGCAGGCGCACGTCGGCCGGCAGGTGCGCGCGCCACTCGGCGTACGCGTGCGCGTTGCCGCCGGCGTGCGGGAGGACCAGCAGCGAGGTCCGCTGCTCGCCCTCGCCGGGCAGGTCCCAGACCACGTCGTCGGGCGCGGGGGTGAAGGCCGGTGACCGGTCGTCGTCGTGTGTGCCGTGCATGTCGTCCACCTCGTTCATGTCGTTCACGCCGTTCATGAGGAAGTCCGTTCCTGATCGGGGGTGCGCTGCCGCAGCGCGGGCCGGCCGCGCCTCGGCGCGGCCGCGGGCCCGGCCGGGGCCGTCAGGGCCTCGACGTGCTGGGCGAGGGCGGCGGGAGTGGGGTGCTGGAAGATGTCGCGCAGGGTGAGGGTGACCCCGTGGGCTGCGCCGATCCGGTTGGTGAGGCGGGCGGCGAGGAGCGAGTGGCCGCCGTGGTCGAAGAAGTTGTCGTCGATGGACAGCGGGGAGGGGGTGCCGAGGGCCTCGCCGAACCAGTTCCGCACGGACTCTTCGAGCGGTGTGCGCGGGGCCCGTCCACCGGGCGTGGTCACGGCCTGGGGTTGGGGCAGCGCGGTCTTGTCGATCTTGCCGTTGGGGGTCAGCGGCAGCCGGTCGAGCGGGACGACGAAGGCCGGGACCATGTGGTCGGGCAGGAGCGTGCGCAGCCACAGGCGCACGTCCTGCGCGGTCAGCTCCCCGGTCGTCACCACGTACGCCGTCAGTTGAGGGGTGTTGCGGTGGTCCTGGTGGGTCGCGAGGGTCGCCTGGGCGATGAGGGGATGGGTGGTGAGGACGGTTTCGATCTCGGTGGGTTCGATGCGGAAGCCGCGGATCTTGATCTGGGTGTCGGTGCGTCCTGTGTAGTGCAGGTTTCCGGCGGTGTCCCAGTGGGCCTGGTCGCCGGTGCGGTAGAGGCGTGAGCCGGGCGGGCCGAAGGGGTGGGGTATGAAGTGGGAGGCGGTCGTGGTGGGTTGGGCGAGGTAGCCGTGGGCGAGGCCGTCGCCCGTCAGGTACAGCTCGCCGACGGTGCCGGCCGGAGTCGGCCTGAGGTGGGCGTCGAGGACGTAGGCGTGCTTGTTGGTGAGCGGGCGGCCGATCGAGACGGTGACGGTGGGCTCGGCGGTGGGTTCGATGGTGTGGGTGGTGGTGAACCCCATCGACTCGGCGGGGCCGTAGCCGTTGGTGATGGTGATGCCCGGGTGGGCGAGGTGGAGTCGGTGGACGTGGGTGGGGGAGGCGGGCTCGCCTCCGGTGTAGACGATCCGCGTGGTGGTGAAGGTCTCGGGGTGTTCGTCGGTGAGGTGGTTGAAGAGGCTGGAGGAGAGTTGGAGCATGGTGACGGCGTGTTGCCGGGCCAGGGCCGAGATGAGGGTGGGGTCGGGGCGTTGGCCGGGTTGGAGGACGGTGTTTCCGCCGTGGAGCAGTGCTCCCCAGAATTCGAGGCTGAAGGCGTCCCAGGAGACGGGGGAGCATTGGAGGAAGGTTTCGTCGGGGCCGAAGTGGGCGTAGGTCTGGGCGGTGAGGGTGGAGACCAGGTTGCGGTGGGTGGAGAGGATGCCTTTGGGGCGTCCGGTGGATCCCGAGGTGAACATCACGCAGGCGGTGTCGGCCGGGGCGAGGGGCACGCCGAGGTTTCCGGACTGTCGGTCGGCGATGGTGGTGTGGTCGGCGTCGGTTCGCGTGGTGGTCCAGGGGCCGCTGATCCGTGAGCCCTGTCGGGTGTCGGTGACGAGCACGCGGATGGTGGCGTCGTGTGCGGTGCGGGAGAGGCGTTCGTCGGGGAACTCGGGGTCCAGTAGGGCGTAGCCGGCGCCGGTCTTGACGACGGCGAGGACGGCGACGGCGAAGTCGAGTCCGCGGTCGAGGAGGATGCCGGCCAGGTCGCCTCGGCCCAGTCCCTGCGCGGTGAGGTGGTGGGCGAGCTGGTTGGCGCGGGTGTTGAGTTCGCCGTAGGTGAGTTCCCGGCCGCCGAAGAGCACCGCCGGGGCCTCGGGCCGTAGCCGTGCCTGTTCCTCGAAACGGTCCGTGAGGGTCGCCTCGCCGATCTCCGCACGGGTACCCGTCCACTCCTCCACCACCTGCCGCCGCTCCACCTCCCCGAGCAGCTCCAGCTCCGACAGCCGCGTACGCGGCCCGGCCGTCGCCTGCTCCAGCGCGCGGCGCACCCTCGCGACGAGACGCTCGACGGTCGCCTGCTCGTACAGGTCGCGGCGGTAGAGCACGGCGCCCGTCAGACCCCGCTCCTCGTCGGCCCGCAGCAGGAACTCCAGGTCGAACTTGACCGCGCCGGTCGCCAGCGGCTCGACCGGCCCGGCGAGCAACCCCGGCAGCTTCGGCACGACCGACGGACCCGACTCCAATGCCAGGCAGACCTGGAACAGCGGGTGCCGGGCCAGGGAGCGCGCCGGGTTCACGGCCTCCAGCACCAGGTCGAAGGGGGCGTCCTGATGGGCGAAGGCATCCAGGTCGGCGCTGCGGACCCGGGCCAACAACTCACGGAACTCCGGATCACCGGAGGTGTCGGTACGCAGTACGAGGGTGTTGACGAAGAATCCCACCAGCGCCGACAGCGCCTCGTCCGACCGACCGGCGACCGGCGACCCGATCGGGATGTCGCTCCCCGCACCCGAGCGGGTCAGGGTCGCGGCGAGCGCGGCCTGTACGACCATGAACGGGGTGCAGCGTTCGACCCGCGCCAACTCCACGACTCGATGATGGAGTTCGGCTCCGAAATCCACTCGGACCACACCCCCGCGCTGCCCGGCGGTGGCCGGCGCGGGCCGGTCATGGACCAGCGCGAGCTCCTCCGGGAGCCCGGCCAACGCGGTCTTCCAGTAGGCGAGTTGTTCATGGAGCGGCCGTCCGGTGAGGGCGGTGCGCTGCCAGAGGGCGTAGTCGGTGTAGGTGACGGGCAGCGGATCCCGGTCGGGCGACCGGCCTTCGAGTCGGGCCGCGTAGGCAGAGGAGAGGTCCGCGAAGAGCGGCCCGAGCGACTGGCCGTCGGTGGCGATGTGGTGCAGCAGGACGAGGAGCGCGCAGTCCCCGCTCTCCGTCCGCAAAAGCGTGACACGCAAGGGGTGTTCGGCCGTCAGATCGAAGGAGTGGCCGGCCGCCGCGAGCAGTTCGGCGTCCAGACGCTCCGCCGTAACGTCGCGCACCTCGAAGACGGGCGTGACCGGAAGCGGGTCGATGACCTGGTACGGATGTCCCTCCGCGGTGGCGAACCGGGTCCGGAGCGGCTCATGGCGGGCGACGAGGTCCCCGAACGCCTCCCGCAACGCGTCGGAATCCGGTCGGCCCTCCAGCCGGACCGCCAACGGAACGTTGTACGAGGTTCCCCGCCCGCCCAGTGCCTCCACCAGCCAGAGCCGCTGCTGGGCGAAGGACAGGGGCAGGTGCTCCGGGCGTTCCTCGACACGGGTCAGCGGCGGCAGGGCGGGCCGCGGCCCGGCATCCTCGACCCGCCGGGCGAGGGCGGCCGGGGTCGGGTGCCGGAAGACGTCCCGCAGCGTGAGGGTCACCCCGAGGGTGGCGCCGATCCGGTTGGTGAGGCGGGCGGCGAGGAGCGAGTGGCCGCCGTGGTCGAAGAAGTCGTCGTCCATGGACAGGGGGACGGACGAACCGAGCACCTCGCCGACCAGCGTCCTGACGACCTCCTCCAGCTCACTGCGCGGCGCCCGCCCCCCGACGGCCGGGAGCGCCTCCACGGCCGGCAGCGCCCGCCGGTCGATCTTGCCGTTGGGAGTGAGCGGCAGCCGGTCGAGGACGGCGAACCGTGCGGGGACCATGTGATCGGGCAGCCGCTCGCGCAACCACGCCTTCAGATCACCCGGGCCGGGCGCGGGCCGTGTCCCGGACGTGAGGGTCACGTACGCCGTCAGCCGTTCGTCGGCGTGGACCAGCGTGGCCTGGTTGACGAGGGGATGGGTGGTGAGGACGGTTTCGATCTCGGTGGGTTCGATGCGGAAGCCGCGGATCTTGATCTGGGTGTCGGTGCGTCCTGTGTAGTGCAGGTTTCCGGCGGTGTCCCAGTGGGCCTGGTCGCCGGTGCGGTAGAGGCGTGAGCCGGGTGGGCCGAAGGGGTGGGGTATGAAGTGGGTGGCGGTCGTGGTGGGTTGGGCGAGGTAGCCGTGGGCGAGGCCGTCGCCCGTCAGGTACAGCTCGCCCGTGGTGCCGTGCGGGACCGGGCGCAGCCGCACGTCCAGCACGTAGGCGTGCTTGTTGGTGAGCGGGCGGCCGATCGGGACCGTGCCGGTGGGTGGCTCGGTGGTGGGTTCGATGGTGTGGGTGGTGGTGAACCCCATCGACTCGGCGGGGCCGTAGCCGTTGGTGATGGTGAGGTGGGGGTGTGACAGGTGGAGCCGGTGGACGTGCGTGGGGGAGGCGGGCTCGCCACCCGTGTAGACGATCCGGGTCTTCGCGAACGTGTCCGGGTGTTCGTCGGTGAGGTGGTTGAAGAGGCTGGAGGAGAGTTGGAGCATGGTGACGGCGTGTTGCCGGGCCAGGGCCGAGATGACGGTGGGGTCGGGGCGTTGGCCGGGTTGGAGGACGGTGCTTCCGCCGTGGAGCAGTGCTCCCCAGAATTCGAGGCTGAAGGCGTCCCAGGAGACGGGGGAGCATTGGAGGAAGGTTTCGTCGGGGCCGAAGTGGGCGTAGGTCTGGGCGGTGAGGGTGGAGACCAGGTTGCGGTGGGTGGAGAGGATGCCTTTGGGGCGTCCGGTGGATCCCGAGGTGAACATCACGCAGGCGGTGTCGGCCGGGGCGAGGGGCACGCCGAGGTTTCCGGACTGTCGGCCGGCGATGGTGGTGTGGTCGGCGTCGGTTCGCGTGGTGGTCCAGGGGCCGCTGATCCGTGAGCCCTGTCGGGTGTCGGTGACGAGTGTGCGGATGGTGGCGTCGTGTGCGGTGCGGGAGAGGCGTTCGTCGGGGAACTCGGGGTCCAGGAGGGCGTAGCCGGCGCCGGTCTTGACGACGGCGAGGACGGCGACGGCGAAGTCGAGTCCGCGGTCGAGGAGGATGCCGGCCAGGTCGCCTCGGCCCAGTCCCCGCGCGGTGAGGTGGTGGGCGAGCTGGTTGGCTCGGGTGTTGAGCTCCCCGTAGGTGAGTTCCCGGCCGCCGAAGAGCACCGCCGGGGCCTCGGGCCGTAGCCGTGCCTGTTCCTCGAAACGGTCCGTGAGGGTCGCCTCGCCGATCTCGGCACGGGTACCCGTCCACTCCTCCACCACCTGCCGCCGCTCCACCCCGCCCAACAACTCGACCTGGGACAAGGGGAGTCGGAAGCCATTCACGGCCTGCTCCACGAAGTGCAGGAACCGGTCCTGATGACCGGCCACGGCCTCGATGTCGCACACCTCCGGCGCCGCGTCGAAGTCGATGCGCAACCCGCCCCGCGGACCGAGGTCGTACACGCCGACCGCCAGGTCCTCGACGGGCCCGTTGCCCAGGTTGTGCTGAGTGGTGGGGAACCCGCAGAAGCGCATCCCCGGCGTGAACGCCATGATGTTGACGAGCGGGGCCGTGATCCGCCGCTCGGTCTCGCCCAGACCCAGGTCACGGCACATGTCCTCGTACCGGGTGCGCTGGTGTCGCAGACCCTGCCGGGTCTCCGCGACGACGGAGGCCAACAGCTCGGCGAGCGACCCGTCGGCCGCGACCCGCACCCGCAGCGGGACCACGTTCGACAGCATCCCCGGGGTGCGCCGCGCGAGTTCGGTCCGCCGGCCCGTGACCGGCAGCCCCAACACCGTCTCCGGACTCCCGCTCACCCGGTGCGTGTACGCCGCCACCAGCGAGATCACCAGCATCGTCCACGGCGCCCGGTGCTCGCGGGCCACTTCGCGCAGCCGGTCCGCCCGATCGGGGGACAGCACCACGGTCCGACGGACGAAGGGCAGCGCGCCCGGCGCCGTACGGCCGGTGTGTCCCTCCCCGAGCCGCGGGGTCGCGGGCAGGTCGGCGAGGTGCGCGGCCCAGTGTGCCCGGTCGGCGGCCCCCTCCTCGGAGGTCCGGTACGCCGCGTCCTCGGCCAGCACGTCCGACAGCGCCCCGAACGGGCTCGGTCCCCAGGGCTCCCCCGCGGAAACCGCCGCGTACAGCTCCACCAGACGCTGGTCGAGCAGGGCCACCCCCATGCCGTCGATCGCGAGGTGGTGGAAGGCGTGGAAGTAGAACCACCGCTCCCCGCCCAGCCGGATGAGGGCGTGCCGGGTCAACCAGTCCTCGGCGAGGTCGAAGGGCCGGGCCAGTTCCGCCGCCATCCACGCGCGGGCCGCGGCGGCGGGATCCGGTTCACCGCCGAGATCCACGAACTCCAGCCGTCGGCCCACCGGTTCGGGGTGAACGAGCTGCCACAGGCCGCCGTGCTCGTCCGATCCCGTACCCCGGATCCGCAGGACGTCGGCCTCCCGGGCGAGTTGGTACCAGGCGCCGGCGAGTGCCTCGGGATCCAGGGCGCCCAGGACCTCCCGGTACTCCCCGATGTTGTAGCGGCAGCCCGTGGCGTCCAGCCCATGGGCCATCCAGATGTCGCGCTGCGCCGCCGACAGGGGCAGCCGCACAGCGGCGGGCCCGTGCGCGGTGCCCTGTTCAGAGGCCTTCGGGGACATGCGGATGCTCCTAGGAATCGTTGCCGAGGCGGACCGCGGGCGCCGACGCGCGCCGGGGCTGTCGGGTGGTCGTCCGGGACTCATCGGGCGGTCGTCGGATGGTCGTCGGGCGGTCGTCGGATGGTCGTCGGGGTGGTCGTCCGGCCGTACGTCATCCAACCCGCGGCGCGCCGGCCCGGGCGGCAGTTGCTCCGGCACTCCGGCAGCAGTTGCTCCGGCACTCCGGCACTCCGGCACTCCGGCAGCAGTCAGGAGGCGGCGGCGACGGAGCCGACCGCCCGGGCCCGGCAGGCGGTCCGGACCAGGCCCAGCACCCGGAAGCGCGAACCGTCGCCCTCGTGCGCGGCTCGTACGGCCCCGCTGATCAGCAGCTCCCGCAGCAGCCGCCCGGAGCTCGGCAGGTCGCGGCCGGTCAGTGCGGTGATCCCGGTCAGCGTGAACTCGTCGTCGGGCCCGCCACCGGCGCAGAGCGCCTCCAACAGACCTCGCGCGCCGGGCGTGAGCCGGTCCGTCAGCGCGTCCAACGCCGCCCGTAGACGCCCCGTGCCCTCGCCCCCGCCGAGGTGGTCGAGGTGGGCCGCCGGGTCGGCGTCCAGGCTCCGGCACAGGGCGTCGAGATCGCACAGCACCAGCCAGGACGCGGCCGCGGCGAGCGCTCCCGGATGGCCGTCCAGGCGGCGGCAGATCCACGCCGTCCGCTCCAGATCCGCCGACGTCGCACCGAACCCGGGCCGAACCCTCCGGGCGTGGTCCAGGAACACCCGCACGGCCGGGGCGGCGCGATCGACGGTTCCCTCGGCCGGCACCGCCGGAGGGGAGAGCAGGAAGATCCGCTCGCCCGGTATCTCCCACGGCCGGTCCGAGGTGACCAGCAGCCGCAGGCCGGGGCAGGCCCGCAGCAGCGCCGTCAACAGGCCGAACCGGGGCGGATCCTCGGGAGCGCCGTCGAGGACCAGTAACGCGGCCCTGTCGCCCAGGAGTTCCGCGAGCGCCGACACGGCCTCCGCGCCCTCCGGATCGCCGCCCCCGCCTCCGGGGCCGTGCGCGGCACGGACGGCGGAAGCCGGGTCCGCGGCGGTCCACAGTCGGGCCGCGGCGGCAGCCGCTCGGGCCGACACCGTGCCTTCCCCGGACGTCAGATAGTCCGCCGTGGCGCCGGGAAAGGCGTGCCACAGCACCGGCGTCCCCGCTCGGTGCAACCGATCCGCCACCTCCAGCGCCAACCGGGTCTTGCCCACCCCGGCGAGCCCCACCACGTGCGCCAGCCGCTCCGCGCCCGACCCCAACTCCCGCTCCAGTAAACCCGCCTCGGCATCCCGGCCCAGGATCGCGTGCAGGGCCGTCGGCGGCGCGGGCGGCTCCGTCCACCACCCCTGCCCGCCCGGCCGGCCCTGCTGCGCGGCCGCCTCCAACGCCGCCCGGGCCCGCGGGCCCAGCCGCAGCGCCTCCGCCATCAGCCGCACCGTGTCGGGGCGGGGACGTCTCGCCTTGCCCTGCTCCAGATCGCGGATGGCCCGCACGCTGATCGTCGACAGGTCGGCCAGCTCCCGCTGGGTCATGCCGATGCGCAGCCGGTGCCCTCTGATGAGGGCCCCCACCCGGGAGGCCTCCCGCACCGCCCCGCCCTCGGGTTCGCGTGCGTCGGGCGTGCCGCCGGTGTGGGGGGTGCCGTGGGCGTTGTGGGTGTCGTGGGTGCTGTGGGTGTCGTCAGAGCCATGGGTCTCGTGGGTGCCGTGGGTGCCGTGGGTGCCGTGGGCGCCGTGGGTGCCGTGGGTCTCGTGCGTGCCGAGCGGGCTGAACGGGTCCCGCGCGCCGTGCGTCCCGTACGGGGCGTCGTGCGGGTTCGGGTGGGCGGCGCTGCGAGCGGTCGTGTGAGCTGTCATGTGGGCGCTCCCGGCTGCGGTGGTGGGGGAACGGGCGGGCCTGGGGTGATGCGCCCGGTTCCTGTTCCCATCGTCGGCAGCGCGCTATCGCGCGGGCATCGTCCGACGGCCGGGCGCCGCTATCACCGGGCCGGGAAAGCGCGGGCCAACGGTGATAGCGGGGCGATAGGAGCGGGGCCGGTCCGGGGATTCCGGCCGTTCCTAACGTGAGGTCCAGAAAGCAGGAAGCGCCCCGGAACCACCGGAGCGCACCGATGAAAGGACCCCGACATGAGCGTCACCCACGCCTTCCGCGCCGCCCTCGTCACCGTCGCCATCGCCGGAGTCGCCACCCTCGGGACCCAGGCCGCCCACGCCGCCGACCCGGCCGGCCTCACCGCGGTCGCCGGCGCCTCGCACAGTGCGGCTGCGGCGGGCGCCTCCACCAACACCAACCCGTGGGACTGACGCCCCGCCGCTCGGGAACGACGGCCGGTCAGACCTCGGCGGCGGACTCCGCCGCCGGCGCGTGCACCGCCCGAGCCGTCAGGGCCGTGATGGCCGGCCCGTGCACCGGCCCGGCCGAGGAACCGCCCCCGACACCGGGACCCGAGGCCGTACCGCCCGGCGTACCTCCCGCCGAACCGATGACGGTGACGGCAGCAGTACCCGCGCCGATTCCCAGCATCCCCTCCGCCTCGGCAAGCTCCGCCGTCATCCGACGCTCGCGGAAGGCCCGTACCGCCGTCTCCAGCAACTCGCGGGAACGCGACCGCTCCCCGGAGCTTCCGCTCGCGGCCAGCAGCCGCGCCAGGTCGAGGCGCACCAGCGCCGCGCCGCCGTGGTCCATCATCTGGTCCCGCACGGACAGCGCCTGGGCGTAGAAGCCCCGGGCCGCCTCACCCCGGCCCATCTCCACGTGCGCGTGCCCCAGGTCCCGCAGCAGGTGTCCCTCGCCGATCAGGTCCCCGCTCGCGCGGCAGAGCTCCAACACCTCCGTGAACGTCCGCACCGCACGCTCGTGTTCACCTCGGCTCTGCGACAACTGACCGGCTCTGCGCAGGGTCCGTGCCTCACCTCCCGTGTAGCCCACGGACCGGTAGATGCCGAGTGCCTCGTCCAGTCGGCTCTGCGCCGCCGAGTCCTGCCCGCGCCGCATCCAGATGTGCGCGCTCTGCGTCAGGACGATGGCCCGGCCCACCACGTCACCGACCTGGTCGAAATCCCGCAGCGCCCGGTCGTACAGCCCGAGCGCGCGGTCGTCGTCGCCCCGCATCCGCTCCAGCAGGGCAAGGTCGCGGTGGCACAGCGCCAGGCCCTGCCGGTCGTCGAGCTCCCGGAACAGCCCGAGCGCCGTCGTCAAGGCGGTGCGGGACTCCTCGTTCTGGCTGCGGCCCAGGTACAGCACCCCGAGCGAGCTCAGCAGCGCCGCCGTGCCGCGCGTGTTCCCGGCCGACCGGACCGACTCCAGGGCGAGTTGGTGCGTACGCTCCCAGTCGTCGAAGTATCCGCGCCCTTCGAAGAGGGTGGCCAGGGTGGTCGCCAGGTCCCAGCACAGCTCGTCCTGTTGCTCGCGGGCGGCGTGCTCGACGGCCTGCACCAGGTTCGCGTGCTCGCTGTCGAGCCATTCCAGCGGATCGACCAGCAGCTCGTCCACGCACGCGGCCGGCGGTTCCCAGCGCGGAGCGGTGCCGTGCAGAACCGTGAAGTCCCCGCCGTAGATGCGCCGATGGGCCTGTTCCGCCAGCGACAGCCAGCCACCGAGCATCCTGGCGACGACCGTCTTCTGGGCGCCCGGATCGTCGTGCGTGGCCAACTGCTCCCGGGCGAAGACCCGAATGATCTCGTGGAAGCGGTAGCGGAAGCCGCCGGTGGAGTCCACGCCGACGACGTCCAGCATCTGTACGTCGACCAGGGGTTCGAGGAGGTCCGAGGGGAACGGGCGCCGGTCGTCCAGCAGCGCCCCCGCCAGCCAACCCGGCAGGGTGGGCCCCTGCGCCAGGCTCAACAGGCGCAGCAGCCGGCGGTCCTCCGCCGCGAGCCCGTCATGGGTGAGGCAGAGGCTGGCCCGCATGGTCATCTCGCCGTGGGTCAGCTCGTCCAGACGGTGCCGTTCGTTGGCGAGCCGGTGCACCATCGAGGACAACGGCCAGTGTGGTCGGGCCGCGAGCCGTGCCGCGACGATCCGCAGGGCCAGGGGCAGTCCGCCGACCGTCCGTACGAGAGCCTCCGCGGCCGCCGCCTCACGGCCGACGCGGTCGCCGCCGACGACCCGCGCCAACAGTTCCAACGCCCGCTCGGTGTCCATCACGTCGAGCTCGACCCGGTGCGCCCCGGGCAGCCCGGTCAGGCGGACCCGACTGGTGACGAGCACCGCACACCTGTTGCTGCCGGGCAACAGGGGTCGGATCTGGCTCTCGGACGCCGCGTCGTCGAGGACGACCAGGACCCGTCGCGCGGCCAGCAGCGTCCGGTACATCTCCGCCCGCTCGTCCTGCGATTCGGGGATCACCGGCCCGGGGATGCCGAGCGCGCGCAGGAACCGGCCCAGCACCTCGCCGGACGTGGCCGGAGTTCCCGTACCGCGCAGGTCGCAGTACAACTGCCCGTCAGGGAAAGAGGTTTCGCCCAGCCTGTGTGCGATGTGCGTGGCGAGCGTGGACTTCCCGGTGCCGGGCTTGCCCACGATCACCGCGAGCCCCACCGCTCGCCTATCCCCGTCACCGAGCAGCGTCCGTTCGACCCGCGCCATCTGCTCCTCGTCACCGACGAAGTCGCACGTGTCAGCCGGGAGTTGACGCGGGACCTCCTCGCGGGCGGTCGTGGCCCCGCGGTACCCCGCCGCTTCGGTCGGGTCGGCATCGGCGGGGCCCCGGCCGGTCGGTACGGGGCCGGTCGGTACGAGGCCGGTCGGTACGGGGCCGGTCGGTACGGGGCCGATCGGGGGAGTCGAGGGCGCGGTCACGGCCGCGGTCATCGCCGCCCCGGCCTCGTCGGCGCGATCCCGGTCCCGGCGCTGCTCGAAATGACCCCCTGCGGCCGGATCGGGTCGGGGGTCACCACCCGGCGCACGGCCGGGGCCGGGTCTGTCGCCCCCCGTGGCACCCGCGGCGGGCGTGGCCGGCCCGGTCTCCGACGGCGGCGGGGGAACGGCACCCGACAGGATGTCCCGCTCCAGCCTGCGCAGCGCCCCACCGGGCTCCAGGCCCAGCTCCTCCACCAGCAGGTCGCGCCCGACGCGGTAGCTCTCCAACGCCTCCGCCTGCCGGCCCGACCGGTACAGGGCCAGCATCAACTGTCCGCGCAACCTTTCCCGCAGCGGGTGGACCCGCACCAACAACTGGATCTCGCCCACGAGCTGATGGTGACGCCCCAGGTCCAGATCCAACTCGATCCGCGTCTCCACGGCCGTCAGCCGCTCCTCGTCCAACTGGAGTGCCTTGCTGCGCAACGTCTCGCTCGACACCCCGCTCAGACAGTCGCCCAGCCACAACTCTCCTGCCGATCGCAGGAGTTCCACCGACTCGGTCATGGCGCCCTGTCGTGCGGCGGTCCGCGCGTCCGCGACCCTGCGCACGAACAGCGCCGCGTCCACGAGGTCACCCTCCGTCTTGAGCACGTACCCCGGAGGACGCGTCGTGATCGCGGCGGCGATGGCCGCCTTCGTGAACAGCTTCCGCAACCGCGAGACACAGATCTGCACCTGGGTGCGCGCCGTGTCCGGCGGTTCGTCGTCCCAGATCAGATCGACCAGGTAGTCGGTGCTGACCACCCGGTTCGCCTCAAGGAGCAGGGCGGCCAGAATGACTTCCTGCCGCCCCGGGGGAATCCTCACCGGCCCGTCACGGCCGGTCACCTGTAACGGTCCGAGGATCCGGAAAACCACCGCGTCCGGGGTGTGGAACACCCCGCCGGACGAAACAGTCATGAGTCTCCCAGCTGGGGCAACGCCTGAGAACGGGTGGAGCGCTGGGCAAGTCTCCCCGAACACCCCTCCGGTGTCCATGGTGTGGGGGTTTCGTGCGCGTGAACCGTGATAGGGCGGGGATAGCACCGGGTTATGGCCCCCGGGCACCGTGGACCTGCGGCACCGGTCGGGGTGCGGCCGCATGAAAGGACTTCCCATGAACAGTCGGCACGCCGGGCGGGTCCCGCCCAGCCGCGTCGTCACCGACTCCGGGGTCGATCACGTACGCCTGGCCTACCACTACCTCGACACCGGAGACCTCGACGGCTACGGATCACTGCTGCACGCGGGAGCCCTGGGCGCCGATCTGGAACGTCCGCCGGTACCGGGCACCCGCCACCACATCACACGGATCGTCGCCGACGGGGACTGCGTGGTGGCGATGGGCCGACTCGACCCCCAACAACGGGACTTCGTCGACGTGTTCACCCTCTCTGCGGAGGGCATGCTGCGCGCCTGCAGCCGCTACTACGGCGGCCCGCCGCGCCAGAGCCTGTCGGGGCGCTGAACACGGCCTCTCCGCGCGGGACATGACGCTCGACCCCCTCCGCACCGGTACGTCCCGCTCCGGGCCGCGCCCACCACACCCGCACGATCCCGAGTCGATCACCTGAGGCATGCTGGCGGCCGGAAGACCACCGCACCCGAGGGAGCAGTCGAGTGACAGTCCGCCACATCGAGTTCGAGTACCTGCACAACTTCCGTGACCTGGGCGGCTACCGCTCCACCGACGGCCGCACCGTCATCCCGGGCGCCCTGTACAGGTCCGACTCGCTCGGCAAACTCCGGGGAGCCGACTGGGACCGGTTCCTCGCACTGGGCATCCGTACCGTCATCGACCTGCGCTACCCCTGGGAAGCCGACGCCAAGGGCCGGGTGCCCGAGCCGCACCGCTTCACGTACGCCAACCTCAGCATCGAGCACCGCCCCTACGACCAGGCGCAGATCGACCCCGACATCGACCCCTGGCGCTACCTCGCCGACCGCTTCGCCGAGGTGACGGAGGACGGCGTCGAGGAGATCCGACAGGCCATCGAGCTGATCGCCGACGCGGAACCGGGACCGACCGTCTTCCACTGCACGTCCGGCAAGGACCGTACCGGCCTGATCGCGGCCTTCGTGCTGACCCTCCTCGACGTGCCCGAGAAAGAGATCCTGGCCGACTTCGCCCTCACCGAACTGGCGACCGAACGCCTCGCGGCCGACTGGCACACCGCCAACCCCGGCCGCACCATGCGCTGGCCCGCGTACGGGCGCGCCCCGGCCACCATCATGGAACTCGTCCTCGCGGACCTGAGAGACCGCCACGGATCCCCGACCGCCTACCTCACGGACCACGTCGGCATCACCCCGGAGACCGTGACCCGGCTGCGCGCCCGACTGCTGACGCCGTAGGCCGCCACGGCCCCCGGGAGCGGATCAGGCGAGGAGACGCCGGAGCCGGCGGGTGCGGGCGTCACGGGCGTCACGGGCGTCCCGGGTGAGCGCCGCCCTCGGCGCCGGGCCGTCGAGCCGTGGTACGCGTCGGGCCGGACATGGAGTTCGGCCCGACGCGCCGCCGTGCATCCAGTACAGCGGGGGCGGCGGCCCGACGAACCCGGCCGGCCGCGCGCTCACGAGCGTGACCTCCGGGCCGCCCGGCGGCCCCGGAACCCACGATTCCTTCGCCCTACGGGTCCGTCCTGTGCCGAACCTGACCGAGCACGTGGTCGAGGAGACCGGGCACGTTCCTTCCGCCCAGGACGAGCTGCCGGTCCAGCAGCCGGTTTCCCGTCTCGCACGAGGTCTCGCTGACGAGGGCGCATCCGTGGCAGGCCGACAGATTGAGCTGCGACGAGCCCTGACGGTCGCTCTCGATGCACACCGGGTCGTTCGAGCAGACATCCGCGTCGCTCAACGAGGCCAGCAGCAGGGGGAGGATCTTGTCCGGCGCGCCCATTCGGACGAGCCCGCCGAGGGTCCCCTGCGCGTCCCCGGACGCCGTGTAGATGAAGATGCCCGCAGTGCGGTCCGGCCGATCGGAGTGCGCGTAGACCCGCTCCTGGAGGGCCGCCGACGCGTAGCCGCTCGCGAACGCGAGCCTGCGGATCAGCAGGTGGGAGATCGTGTGGAGCGCGACGAACCGCGGCTCGGGCACATCCAGTCGCCGGGCCCACGGGCTCAGGTCCCGACGGCGCGCCAGGATGTCGGCCCGAGCGCGGACCTCGGGCAGGACTTCCCACTCGGACACCCGCTCCTCGTCGAACCGGAGGAAGATCCCCTCGCCGAACGTCTCGACGGCGGGATAGACGGGATTCCGCCGCTGGTCGGGACCGAGATCGGCGGAGATGAAGTCGGCGTCCGCGTCATGGCGTCGGAACCCCCGCAGTGCTCTGACCTCACGGACGCGGCGTACCTGGCCCACACCGACGAGCCGGCTGGTGAGCGCCGAGAACCGATCCGAGGTGTCGGTCAGCCGTCGGCCGTCGACGACGAAGTCGCCCGCACCGTGGTCCCTACCGCCGTCGAGCTTCTGGACGAAGGCAGCCCATTCGCCGTCCTTGAGGTCGAGGAGCGGGGTCTCACCGCAGTCGCCACCGCCGGCCGCGAGGGCGAGGACGTCTTCCGGCGACACCCCCTCGATCTCGTCCGCGATCCATCCGGCCACCATCTCCGCCTGCGGACCACCGTTGTCGGCCACCACCTTCTCGAAGTACACATGGCCGCGGACCAGGTCCGTCGTCCGCTCGGACCGGGGGCGTTCCTCCGGGATGTCGAGCGCCGAGAGTCGATCGGCGATGTAGTTGCCGGTGGCGCCGCGCTGAACGGCGACGAGGTGGTGATCGCAGACGTGATCGGGCTTCGGGTCCTCCCACGGCTGGGTGCCCTCGCAACGGATGCCGTCCCGGCGCAGCGACTCGCCGCCGACCAGTTCGGAGAGCGGACGGGACCGGTCGCACGCGGTGCACTGGACGCGGAGCGATCCCAGCCCTTCCCCGAGCCGGGACGAACGTACGAACTTCAGTTCCTTGTAGGCGCGGCAGAAGCGCACGGCGTCGCTGACGCCCCCGTCGTTGCCACGATGAGCCCACTTGAACCAGGGGATGTCCTGGATGTGACTGCCCTTTTGACACACGGCGACGTAACGCATGGGTACGAGCGTCCCGCCGCACTCGCAACTGTTGGTGAAGCGGCCCTTGTTCCTGCCGGTGAATTGGGAGAGCCTGGTGCACCTCTCGCAGAACCGCCAGGCCGGGAACCGCCAGTAGAGCAGGTGAGGGGTCCCCTTGGCCGCGCGCCCGGAGTGGGCCGGTGCCTGGCGCAGGACGCCGGCGCCCAGCCGGGCGAGGAGCCGTTCGCAACTGATCTCGGGAGCGAACCGTCGGTCCCACCACGAGGTGTCGGGTGCGATCAAGGATTCCCCGAGCACATCGACGATGGCCCCCACACCGAACGGTGAGAGCGTCTCCGACAACCGCAGGTCATGCAGGATGCGTTCCACGGTCGCCTCCTTCCATCGGTTCACGGACCTGTACGGCGACGTTCGGCTCGACCGACCGCATCGAGTCGGCGACGAGCCATCCTTCGCCCGGCTGACCGAACCGCTTCAGCAACGCGTCGTCGTCCGACTTCCGGCGGTCGTACAACAGCGTGGAGCCGGCCTCCCGCGCCAGGCGCGCGCGGCGGTCCCAGTCGCGCAGGAGCCGCCGGACCTCTTCCGCGGTCTCCTCGGCCTCTGTCCCCTCGGAGCTGCTCACCAGGTCGAGGAACGTCGCGACGAGCCCGTCGATCGCCTCGCGCATCCGATCGTCGGAGAGGTCGAGACACGACGCGCGGTCGTTGTCGGCGAGGTCGAAGAACGAGTGCCTCAGCAACGCCACGAGTGCGCCGGCCAGCGATCGCCCGCGGGACGCCACCGACCACGGGGTGACACTCGTCGGCTCGACGCTGCTGTACAGCGCTTCGTGATAGCCGCGGAACGTCTCGAAGTGCGAACGGTCGCGCGCCCGGTTCGAGCGGAACAGCGTCGTGACGATGCCGTTGTTGCGCCCGCGACCGACCCGGCTGGTGGCCTGGATGTACTCGGCGGTGGTCTTGGGCTGGCCGACCATCAGCATCAGTGCCAGCCGCGGGATGTCGATGCCCACGGACAACATGTTGGAGGACAGGACGACGTCCACGGCCCCGTCACCGTCGTCCACGCTCCGGCTCAGCTCGCGCAGGTCATTGGGGAGTTCCTCCGGACCCCGCCGACTGGTGAGCTCCAGGACCCGGTCGGCTTGGATCCGCCGCAACGGCAGGCCCAAGCGCTCCGCACGCGGTTCCAGGCGCCCGTTCACGTCATCGACGACGAGCGACCCCGAGCGGCCCAGCTCACGGAGACTGTTGTGGTACATCACGGCCGTCCAGTAGGAGTCCCGCGTCGTCCCCGGATCGGGTGCTCCGGCGAGCACCTCGGGGATCTCGACCATCGGAGCGGTCGCGGCGATCACCGCGGAGACCTGGGAGAGGGACTGCGGCATGAGACCGACGTACAGGCGGCCCTCGCCGCTCTCCACGGGACGGGAGAAGAAGGTCCGGTCGCCGTCGAGCCCTGTCGGTGGGTACAGGGCGACGCTGCGCCCGTACAACCCCCGGACCTGCTCGTCCGACGCGCGGATCGTGGCCGTCGAGGCGATTATCTTGGGAGCCGAGCCGTTCTTGCCCAGGAGCATCTTGATCACGGCGTCGAAGACGGCGACCGTCGTGCCCAGCGGTCCCGACAGCAGGTGCAGCTCGTCCTGGATGATCAGTGACGGCTGTCGGAACGACGTGTCGAGCCCGAGGAGACTGCCCGCCTTCGGCTTGAACTGGAGACGAGCGAACTTGTCCACCGTGGCCAGCAGGATCGTCGGCGGCTCCTCGTAGAGCACCTCGTCGACCACCCCCACGGGAAGCTCGTCGCGGAACCGACAGTCCCCACCGGTGCAGTGGATGAGGACATCCTGGCCGACGAGCCGGAAGCCGTACCGAGCCCGGTCGTGAGCCTTCGCCTCGGGCAGGAGCGCGGCGCCGCACCACGGACAGCTCTCGACCTGGAACTCGTTCGCCTCCTTGGGCCGGGACGCCTTGTGCAGGCGCTCCAAGGCGCGCCTGGCTTCGTCCCTCGTCGCAGGGGTGACCTCGTTGCCGACCCACAGGCCGATGGAGAACCGGGCCATGCCCTTCACCCGCGGGTCGTTGCGACGCAGGACCTCCATCGCGCAGACGAGGGAGGCCGCGCGATGGAACTGCTGTGACGTCAGGAGACGGAGCGTGTACCGAGTGATCACCGCGGTACCGGCACCGGCAACGCCGTGCACGATCCGGCGATGGAAGATCTCGATCGCCGCCAGCCCCAGGTAGGCCTCCGTCTTCCCACCGCCGGTCGGGAACCAGATCAGATCGACGAGTTCCCGGTCGTCGTGCCCCTCGTCGACGGTCGACGCGAGGGACACCAGCAGGAAGCCGAGCTGGAAGGGGCGCCAGCGGGGTTCCTCCACCGCGGCCGGGTCCTTGCCGTTCTTGATCACCGTCTGGCGCAGCTGCAGGCGCATCGCGGCCATGCCGAGCGCGAACGCCTTCCTCAACGCGTCATGGTCCGCGCCGCGCAGCAGGTCCACACCGGCCTCCATGCGCCGCACGGCGATGCGCGCCCGGTCGGTGATCGATCGGGCGACCGGGGCGTCTTCCCCGTGCTCACCGACGCGGCCCTCCTGCTCCGCGACCCAGTCGGCGAAGGACTCGACGAACGCGTCCAGTGCCGACAGGACCTCAGCCGGTTCCGTGTCGATCCGCTCGAGGAGCTCGAGGCGGAGCGCCTTCGCCGCCTCGGATCCGGGAGCGAACCCGGTGGTCTCGACCGCGGGGACGACGTACGCCGGCACGGGATCGAGGAAGACACGCGTGCACGCGCCGTCGTGCAGGTCCCAGTCCGCGGCCATGCCGTGGCCCACCGCATACACCTTCTTGTCCCGGTAGCGCAGCCGCAGTTCTGCGGACTCGCCGTCCAGGTCGAGGGTCCGCGCGCCGTCGTACTCGAAGATCTTCCCGTCGCGGGCGGGCTTCACGGCGAGGGCGATCTGGAAGAGCATCAAGGCGATGTCGGACCGGTCGTTGCCCGTCGACGTCGACAGCACGCGCGCGTGCACCGTCACGAGATGCAGATCGCCGTACGGACGCCATCTCGATCCGATCGCGAGCTCCACCTCTCCCGCGCGGAGCTCGTGCGGGGGCCGCTTGCCGGACAGCTCGACCCCGTCGAACCGGAAGGGCAGGCGCTGCCAACGCGGAGGTCCGTCACCCGTGACCGGCTGGTAGGTGGCCCCGGAGAAGTCACACGAGACGGTGTCCCGGTCCGTGACGAAGGAGATCGCCACCGAGGAGGGGCGCCAGTCCTCGGCCAGCGGCACGCCCGCGTCGGACTCCTCGACCTCACCCTCGACGACATCGCCCCCGATCTCCGCCGGATCGTCGGCATCCCCGGCGGCGGGTGCCGACGATCCGGTGGGGAACAACATCCCGACGGCGTACTGCCGGTCCGGCATGTTGGTGACCACCTCGTCCTCGCCGCCGTCCGGCCCGACGTACGCCTTGCGAAGGTGCTCCAGCGCGAGGTCCTGCGCCCTGGTCCTGCTCATTCGGTCACCGCCCGCTGGGGGAGCAACTGCTGGAGCCGCCGCCGGTCCTCCTTGGACGCGACGATGTGCAGGGAGACACGTGCGCGCGTGACCGCCACGTAGAAGGCCGCGGTCCCGGCGTCATCGTAGGTACCGGGCAGGTTGCAGACGACGACGTGTTCCGCCTCGAGACCCTTCGCGTACCTCGGGCTCGTCACGATGTGCCCGCGGGGCATCTCGCGGGGAGCAGCGCTCGACGTCGTGCTGATGATCCAGACGTCCTCACCGCGGACCCCGTCGGCCAGCAGCCCCCGCGCCACGGAATCGGCCGCGACGAGGTCGGCCGCCGCATCAGGAGTGTGCCACTGGACCCGCTCCCCGTGGACGATGCCCGGGTCCCCGACGTCCGCCCCGAGGTACTCCTGCACCATGTGCACGATCGCCCGCGTATTGCGGACGTTGAGGTCCAGGTCGACTGACAGCGCCTCGGGGGCGATCAGCTCGAAGACGTCCCCGTCGAAGCCGCCGTCCACGTGCGCCTGATTGTTCATGTCGAGAAACATCCGCCACCGACCGACGGCCCTCCCACCGGCGACGACCGCGTCGAGCGTGTCCATCGCCTCCGCCGTCATCAGGTCCTGCGCCTCGTCGACGAACACCGCGTCGTAGACCTTGGTCGGCCGCAGGTCGTCGAACGGGACCACGTCGATGTCCCGACCGGTCACGTGCGCGGCGAAGAAGCGGACGAGCGCCGGTGAACGAAAGGTGACCAGCACGGACCTGCCCTGGTCCGCCTCCTGCTTGGCCGCCTCCACGAGGACGAGCGACTTGCCCGTCCCGGCACCCCCGAACACCATCACCCGGGGATTGCGCGCCAGGGAGGCGAGGACCCTGGCCTGGCTCGCCGTCGCACGGTTCTGCTCCTCGATGACCGCCCCGCGCTGCGCGTCGATCACGGGCATCCTGGTGAACTCGCCGAACAGCCGGGCCCGGAGATCCTCGATCCTCGTGAACCTCCGGCCGATCGGAGGCTTCCGCGAGGCCGCCGCGATGGTGTCGAGCGCACCGGTCAAGCGCTCGACGCTCATCGCGTCCTTGGCCAGCCAATGGGTCGGCTGCCATTCGACCGAATGCGGGAGCGGCTCGGTGTCGGGCGTGACGACGACGGCCTCGTGAGCGAACCAGCCGATGCCTTCCTCCTGGAGGATGTCCCGCAGCGCGTGCATGGCGGAGCGGGCCTGCTCCATCGGGGAACCCGACAGCTTGTGCCAGTCGTCGCGACGGTCGACGCTGTACCAGGCCCCGTCGTACTTCCTGACGCCCCCGCCCTTCACCTCGACGAGGATGACGACCTTCTTCCACAGGATGACGAAATCCGCCTCCGCTTGCTGCTTGTAGGCGTGGGAGCGCAACTTCACCGAATGGAAGGCGACCGCGTCGGGGTCGCCCTCGATGTCCCGCAGCAGACGCGCGACCCTGCGTTCGGCGTCGCTGCCGGCGTTCCTTTCGATGTCGGCAAGATCGGGAACGAGGATCACGCGTGTTGTTCCTTCCAGAGGTCTTCGTACTCGCGGTACCCGAGCAGATCGTTGACGTCACCGAAGTTGTCCGCCATGTCCACGATGAGGCACTCGGGCTTGCCACCGTTGGCGGGGCCGCGCAGACCGCGTCCGGCCATCTGGATGTAGGCGTTCGGGCTGAAGGTCGGGCGGGCGATGTAGAGGGCGCGGACGCCCGGGGCGTCGAACCCCTGGATCAGCAGGTCGCAGTTGGCGAGTACGCGGATCTCGTTCCTCTTGAACTTCGTGATGATGTCGCGGCGTTCCTGCCTTCCGGTCTGTCCGCTCACCGCCGCCGCCTCGACCCCGCGGTACCTCAGCGTCGCGGCGAGCACCTGGGCCGAGAGGACGTTCGGGGTGAACACCAGCACCGGCCAGTCCTCGTCCAGCCCCATGATGTGGTTGACGAGGGTGGCCATCCGGGCCTGGTCGCGGCCGATGCGCTCCAGGACGCTGGGGCTGACCCTGCGCTGCTCCGTTGCCTCGGTGATCTCCTCGGGCCGGAGCTGGACGTCGATGCCGTCCAGCACCTGGTGCTCGACCCGTGCGAGCACCCCGATCTCCGTCAGCTGCTTGTACGCGTCCGAGCCGAAGGCGTCGAGCTTGCGGTTGCCGAACCGGTTCGCGAGGGCCTTGTTCGCCGCGTCGGACTTCCCCTTGAACGGCGTCGCGGACAGACCGACCAGTGGACGGGCCCATCCGCGCCCCGCCACACCGAGCCACTCGAGGACGCGTGTGTACCGCTCGGAACCGCCCGCACGATGCCCTTCGTCGACGATGACGGCCGACGCGTCGGCCAGCCACGCGTACTCCGGCCTGCCGTGGATGACGTCGAGTTTCGCGTCCGTCGCCACGACGAGGCTGAACTCCGTGTCCGGCTCGTGCACGGTGTTGCCCTCCCAGAGGCGGCCCACCGTCAACGGGCGTTCGTCGGCGAGGCCCCGCCAGACCGTCGTCCAGGTCTGAACAGCCTGCTCGCACAGCTCCAGCGACTGCGCGATCCACAGGACCGGTCCCTGCAGGTCTCCCTCGATGAAGAGCCTGAGCACGGTCTCCGCCGCGACGCGCGTCTTGCCCGCACCCGTCGGGAGTTCCATCATCGCCTTCAGATGACGGCCGTTCGCGTCACGCAGCACCAGCACGTCCTTGAGCTGCTGACTGATCCTCTCCTGGAACGAGTGGAGGGGATCGAGCTTCACGGCTCCGGGGACGACGAATTCGTGTTTCTGGGGTTCGCTGCGGCGGCCCGCGTACTGGGCCCCGAAGCCCATCTTCCGCAGCCACGAGATGGTCGCGGCACTTCCTCCCCACGCGTTCGAACTCGGGACGTCGGGGAAGCCCTCCTGTTGGAACAGGCCGGCGAGCAGCTTGATCGAGTCCGATCCGTACACCGTGAGGAAGAGCTCGGAGACGGAGGCGTTGTCATCGAGCAGTCCTTGCGTCTCCAACGCCTGCCAGAGTCCCTTGGGCAGGGCCTCCCTCAGGTCGTCCGGCCCGAAGTAGACGTCGAGCCGTTCGGCGTCGGTGGCGGCCGCCCTGGCCTCCTGCCGAAGTCCCTGGAGCCGGTGGTCGAGACCCGTCCTGAGGACGCGATCGAGCTCGGCGTTGGTCAGGCGAAGCTCGAATGCCTCGTTGACGCAGCCGAGGAGACGCCGCTCGTCGGCATCGCCGCGGACGAACAGGGCCGACCCGTCGAGGTGCCAGGGCAGCGGCTGGTCCTCGACGCCGTCCTCCGTTGTCACGCGCTTGACCACCTGGATCGCCCGGGCGACCGTTGCGTTGGTCAACCTGTCGGCGACGTGCGTGCTGCGCAGCCCGGTGAAGACGTCGACGACCCGCTCGCTCTCCTGTTCCCCGTCGATCACCATCGAGAACGCGAAGCTGTCCTCGAATCGGCGACACCCCACCGAGGCCACGAGTTCCAGTGCCTGGGCGTCCGTCACACGCAGGTACGGGCGCTGACGCGAGGAGAGGAACTCCTGCTGCTCGTCCGTCGTGGCAAGGTAGACCGAGGCGGGCGAACGCGACTCGGTGGCGCGCTTCACCCGGGCGGGGATGCTCGGGGGATAGCCGCCCGGGTGGGCGATGCGGCATGCCGTCGTGATGAACTCGACGAGGAGGGCGTCCTCGATGGTCGCCGGGAACAGCTCCGCTTCCAAGGCCTCCCTGAGGACGGGAGCGGGTACGGCTTCCAGCTCGTCGGGCAGGCCCAGTGCCTCGGCGACCTGGCGCGGTCCGCGGAACAGCGGCAGGAGCTTCTCGTACTTGACCAGGGACGGCGCGACGAGTTCGGCCGGTGCGCGGTACCCACGGTTGGAGTGCAGCAGACCTGCGCGATCCACCGCCCAGCGAACCGGGGACGGCACCGAATGGGTTCGGCCCGTGTCGAGGTCCTCGCAGGTCCACTCGAGGTCGCCGCTCTCCAGCAGGCCGACGGTCCAGGTCTCGCGCAACTTGGGCGACGCGTTCGACTCGAGCAGGATCGACAGCATGGAGAAGGGGCCCGGGCCCTCACCGGGGAGGAGGTCGATGTTCTCGATCGGCCGTTCACCGGGGCCCTGAGCCGCGTTGAGCGCCGCCACGACCCACTCCCGGTACTGCGCGAGTGCCGGCTCGTCCTCGGCGGAATACCGGCTCTTGGGCGCACGGACCACACCCAGCTCGTGCGCCACCTCGGGCATGCAGCGCCCGCGGTCGAGCGTCCTTGCCGCGTGCTCGTCGCCCAAGGGCTCGGGGAGGTCGAAGACCGTGCGGGGCCAGGCCCAACCGCCATCACGAGTGGGCACCTTGACCGTGGTCGAGTGGCCGGCCAGCACCTTGCCCGCGTCGCGCGGAGACAGACCGAGAACGGCGTCCCAGAGCTTGGAGAGTTCGTCGTCGCCCGAGGAGCCCGAGAGCGTGGCGAGGCGGGCGTTGAGGATCGCGCGCGGGTCCAGATCCCGGAAGCCGACCCTCCGGAGGCCCTCGTCGACACCGGGCCGGGCCAGGAAACCGGGGGAGACGAAGACCGCCCCCTCGATCTCGACGCCGTCCTCCTGCTGCAGGAAGACGACGTTTCTGTCCGCGAGCGATCGCATGCCGTCGGTGGTCGGGACGACCTTGGCCCGTTCGACTTCGGACTGGGGTTTGTGCCCGAGTGCGAACTTGAACGCGTTGGCGGAGGAGACCAGGTCCGGTCCGTCGGCCCACTCACGCAGCCAGGAGAGGAGTCCGCGCTTCGGAAGCTCCTCGAGGGCCCGTCTCATGTCCCTGTCCGTGGCGTCGATGCCCCCCTGCGGGCTTGCGGCCGTGAACAGCCGGCGCAGACGAGTGATGCGCTGCGGTGACGTGTAACAGCGCCAATGCGGCACGTTGGTGGCAGTGTGCGCGGAGACGCTCCACGCGCGGTGGACGTCCGGGTGAGCCTGGACGGCGAAGTCCAGGGGCCGCAGAGCGTCGGCGTTCACCAGGGTCCCCGTGGCGTCGGGAACCAGGTCGACGCCCGCCGCGATCTCCGGCACGTGTGCGCAGAGCAGCCTGTCGCCGAACGACAACGGCTCCCGCCCTCGTGCGGGCATGTAGTCGAGGTGGGCGGCCGGATCATCGACTTGCGTCACCTGCGGCAGCGCGTCGACGAACATGTCCGAGAGCGTTGCGAGGATTTCCCGGTTGTAGTCGTTCTCCAGCAGCGTGGTCCGGTCGTCGTTCACGCTCCACGGAGCGTTGAAGAGGGCGGACGCCGACGTCTGGTCCTGGAGCGGGAAGTAGGACCAGAACCGTCCGACGCGCTGCTTGGCGTGCCGCTTCGGGATCGCGACCGTGACCTTGACCTCCGTACGCGAAACGGCCTCCCCGACCTCCTTGCGCGCCGCCGCGGATGGTGTGTGCATGCGGTCCGCGACGATCCACTCTTCGCCGTCGCCGTCCGGGGTCTCGATCGTGAAGACACCGCCGCCGAAGTCACGTGAGGTGTGGCTGGTCTCGAAGCCGTCCGCGCCGAGCACCCTGAGCCTGATCTGCCGCACAGCGCCGACGAAGAGCAGGAACTCCGAGGCGAACGAAGCGATCTCCTCGCGGAGCCGGACGAGGTTGGACGCGTGCGGAAGCCTCACGACGGTGGAGGCCCACTCGGCGAGCCCCGCGAGGATCGGGTCCTCGGCGAACACGGCGAGAGGGTGGATGACGGTGGGTGTGCGCAGGATCGGACGGCGTTTCGCGGTGGGCGCGATCCGGCCGATCTCGGTGCGCGCCGTGCGGGAGTTGAACTCGAACGACACCGATCGACTGAAGACCTGCGGCGCGTCCGACACGGCCAGGACCGACTTGAACCCCAGCCCGAAGCGCCCGATCTCGTCGCCCCGCTTGCCGCTGAGGTGCGCGTGCGTGATCGCGGTGAGTCCGTTCCTGGAGAACGGGCGACCGGCGTTGGCGCAGTAGAGGGTCTGATTCTCCGGGTCGAGGACGATCTCGACCCGGCCCGCGCATTCACTCTGATCGTCACCGCCCCCCGACATCGCGTCGGCGGCGTTCTGGACGAGCTCCAGGAGCGTCCGATTGGCGTACCCGCCGACCCGGATGGACTCCTCGTGATTGGCGTGTTCGGAAACGAGGTGCGCGTTGGCCCGGTAGGAGGCGAGGGCCCTGTCGAACTGGCCACCCACTTCCCGAACGAGGCCCGCGTCCGGCGTCCAGGACTGTGCTGTGATCGTCACGGGCGACCGCTCCTCATGTCGAAGGCATCCGAGCCGCCGGTCGGCGCAGGCCTGCTCGGAGCGGCTCGAACTCCTATGGGATCAAGCCCGGTCGGGCGCGATATCGCCTCTCGAGCGGTGCGGGGAGAACCATGCGCAGGACGGGCGTGCGTGCGGCCGTCGGTGCGCTCGACAGCGCCGAGGCCGCCTCTCGGCCCGGCCCCATCCCAGTGTCGCAACCTTGATCCCTACGTCGTCGTCGTTCGGTGGCGGGACGCGTGCAACCCGGCGCACCCCGACTGCACACGAATCTAGACGATGTGACCGACGTAGACGGCGTGAATCCGGATCAACGGACAGGTCCGAGGCGATCGTTGTCCAGAGGTGTTCCGACACCGATTTGATCAGGTACGTGGATCGGTCACGAGGCCGTTTCCCCATGCTGGTTGCCGTCACATCGGCAGCGCTCGATGCGCCGGAGCATCCGGACCCGCGTCGGCGGGCCGGTGAGGTCGACGGCCTCGCATGGTGGTGCGCGCGCGTCGCGGACATCACGGATCTCACGTGGCCAGGCGCAGGCGCAGGCGGGCGGGGCCGAATGCCGAGCCGTACCGATACCGGCGGATGCCGGCGGATGCCGGCGGATGCCGGCGGTGGATCTGCTCGATCACCGCATCGATCCGCGAACCGAACCGATGTGGCAGCTCACTCTGAACGCCGCGCTCGACCTGTGGCCGTGAAAGACGATCAGCCCTCCACCGGGGGCAGCGGGTGGGAGCAGGTCGAGCGTGCCACGAACGCGATGCCGTCGTAGTCCTCGGCCGGGACGAGCGGGGCGGTGTTCAAGCGGTAGAGGAACCGTTGGACGTTGGCGCCGAAGCTGCGCTGCGCGTGCGGGGCGTGCAGCCAGGGCGCGGCGTCGGCGGGGGAACCCGCGGCGCGGAAGTCCGCGTAGTAGTCGCCGGGCACGGCGTGAGTGAGTCTGGCCTCCAGGGAACGGATGCCGGTGCCGATGCGGTGGCGGGCCGGCGGACGCTGAAGGTCGTTGCCGCGGCGGGCCAGGAAGGAACCCTTGCCGAAGAGGAGGGCCAGCGCGTAGTAGGCGTCGCCGTAGCGCTCGCGGAGTCTGCTGCCGAGGGCCGGCACCTGGTCCCCGTACGTGCCCTTCGCGATGTGCCCGTTGTGTGCCCAGACCATGACGCGCGCCTCGGGGTCGTCGTCCACGAGCCGTGCGACGGCCTCGGCCATGTAGCGGTCACGCGCGGCGAGTACGCCGTCCTCGCCGGCCGAGGCCCCGAAGGGCCGGGTCACCAGGTCGGCGGCGCGGACCAGGATCCGCGCGTGCTCCAGGGCCTCGCCGGCGTCGTCGCCGGGACCCGACCGCTCGACGTGGTCCGCGACGAGGCGGGCGATCTCCTCGGCGCGCCGCAGCAGGGCCTTGTCCGGGTCCGGAAGCGAGCCCGGGCGGGCCCGCGCCAGTACCTCCAAGGTGCCCACGCGACCGGCCTGATCGGGCGCCGTCCGGCGCAGAAAGGCGGCGACGGGCTCGACCGAGTCGGCGCAGAGTTGGGGGTCGATTCCCACGAATCGGATGCGGCGCCCTTCGGGCAGGTGGCGGTTGTGGGCGCGCAGCCACTCGACGAGGTCGACCATCTCGCGGGTGCGCCAGGTCCAGAAGCCCAGTCTGGCGACGAGCCGTTCGGGGGAGCCCGTGCCGTACCGGACGTACGCGTCGAGCGCGCGTGCCGCGGACTGGCCGGCCTCCATCGCGAGGCCGGTGAACCCCTCCTCACGGACCAGGAACTCCACGATGCGGTGCTTCAGTCGGAAGAACTCGCGCGTGCCGTGGGTGGATTCCCCCAGACCGACGATCCGTGTCCCCCGCAGTGCCTCGCCCAGGGGTTTCAGGTCCTCCACCGGCGCGCCGGGGGTCAGGGTACTCAAGGGGTTGGCGTGCTCGTTCAGCCATCGGGCGATGTCGTCGGGCACCGTCTTGCCTCTCCTCACCGCGCGCGGGAGGGCGGCACGCGGGCGCGCCCCGGCCTTCCGCACCCGTTCCCGGGTCAGTTCGTCGCCTCCCGGCAGGCCGCGATCTCCTGGAGGTCCCGTACGGCGTCCGGTCGGCCATGCTCGGAATACACTCCCGCGACGTTGACGACAACTTCGTCCACGCCCGCCCGCTCGTATTCGGCCAGGTCGCGCCCTTCGCCAGGGCGGGCGGCAGGGGGTCGCGGACGCAGCCGGGCGGAGCCGTGTCGGGGCCCGTACCGAAGCCGGTCAGCCGACGAAGCCCGGGACGACCAGGCCGGACTCGTAGGCGATCACCACCGCATGGGTCCGGTTCTGCGCGCCGAGCTTGGTCAGCACATTCCCGACGTGCGTCTTGACCGTCTCCAGGCTCACCGTGAGGGACTCCGCGATCTCCGGATTGGAGAGCCCCGTGGCCATCAGACGCAGCACCTCCTCCTCCCGGCCGGTGAGGGCGGCCCGCGGCAGGGCCTCCGCGGAGCCCAGCGGGCGGGGGGCGACCATGCGGCCCAGTGCGGCCGGGAAGAGTACCGCTTCGCCCGCCGCCACCACCCGGACCGCCTCGGCGATCTGGCGGACCGGGAGCCGCTTGAGGACGAAGCCGCTGGCGCCCGCGCTGAGGGCGGCGGTGACGTAGCCGTCGTTCTCGAAGGTGGTGATCACCACGACCTTCGGTGGTTCGGCCGCTTCGGCAAGGAGCCGGCGGGTGGCCTCGATCCCGTTGAGACGTGGCATCCGGACGTCCATCAGGACCACGTCCGGGTGCAGGATCCTCGCGCGTTCGACCGCCTCGACCCCGTCGGCGGCCTCGCCGACCACCGTGATCCCCGGCTGCGCGGCGAGCAGCAGGCGCAGGCCGCTGCGGGTGACCTCGTCGTCGTCCGCGATCAGGAGGGTGACGTGGGGGCTGACGACGGAAGGGCCGGTCGGGGAAGGTCCGGTGGCGGAAGGGCCGGTCGGGGAAGGTCCGGTGGCGGAAGGGCCGGTCGGGGAAGGTCTGGTGAGGGAAGGGCCGGTCTGGGAAGGTCCGGTGAGGGAAGGGCTGGTCCGGGAAGGTCCGGTGACGGAAGGCAGGGCCGTGCCGTCGCCCGCGTCGGATCCGCTCACGCCGACACCTGGGCCGGCAGCCGGCAGGTCAGCCGCCAGTGCTGGGTCCCGTCCGGGCCGGACCGGAACTCACCGTGCAGCAGTCTGACGCGCTCGGCCAGTCCGGGCAGACCGTGGCCGGAAGTCGGGAAGGTACCCGGGCCCGGGCCCGTCCGTGCCCCGGTCCGGTTGACCACCGTGAGATCCAGTCCGTCCGGCCCGGCCGCCACCCGGACCTCGATCGGGCCGTCCGCCCCGTGGCGCAGCGCGTTCGTCAGCCCCTCCTGGAGAATCCGGTACGCCGCCCGGGAGAGCGTCCCCTGCACCTGCGTCAGAGCGCCCGACAGCTCCGGTTCCACCACCGCCCCCGCGTGCCGCAGGCGGTCCAGCAACTCGTGGAGGTCGGCCAGGGTCCGGGCCGGCGCCGTCCCCGACTGTTCCTCGCGCAGCACTCCGAGCACGTAGTCGAGGTCCTCCAGCGCGGCCCGCGTCGACTCCTCGATGCTGCGCATGGCGGCCCGCGCCGCCGCCGGGTCGGCGGAGAGCACCTCACCGGCCACCGCCGCCTGGATGGTGGCCGCCGTCAGGGTGTGCCCGATCGAATCGTGCAACTCGTGGGCAATCCGGTTGCGTTCGGCCAGCATCAGTTCCCGTTCGGCAGCCAGCGCGAGCCGTTCGGCTGCCGACGGTCCCAACAGCCGTGGCGCCGACCACCGCAGGGTCTTCGTCACCAGTACGCAGACGGCCGCGGCCAGCAGCATGCACACTGCCGCCACCACCCAGCCGCTCCACCCGCCCGACACCCGGACCGACGTGCCGAACAGACTCGCTCGTGCCTCGCCGCCGAGCCAGTTCCCCGGCAGGGAGAGGCCCATGATGAACAGCACGCCGCTCGCCAGCGCCCCCGCCCACCCGACGGTCACGTGCAGCACCAGCCAGAGCGGGGTCCGCCAGTGGTCGAGGCCGGGGGAACCAGAAGTCCGGGGACCGGCCACCGGATCCGGCAGCGGCACCCGCAGCAGCCGGCGGGCGGACACGACCAGCGCCCGCCTTACAGGGCGCGCGAGTCCGGCCACGCCGACCAGTACCGCCCAGACCAGCAGGACCAGGACGATCTGCACGCTCTCGGGAGCGGATCGCCACGACAGCGCCGGTAACAGGGCGAAAGGCAGCAGCGGAAGGCTTGCCAGAGCACCGCAATAGGCGAACAGCACACCCGAATACGTGGAGCCGCGCAGCAGCGGCCGAATTCCCCTGATCATGGTCGCCAGTATCGCGGGGCAGCGCACCGGCGGCCTCCCCCGATCGGGGGAGCGATTTCTCCCGTCTTCCCGCGATGCGGTCAGAGGGCTCTGGAAACCAGGATTCGTGCTCCGACCGAACGATTCCCCAGGAGTTGACTCATGCGAGCTCAGACCCGGCAGGGCCTTCCTTCCCCGACTCGGCAGCAGCAGGGCGGCGGGCGGCGACGAGCCGTGTCGGCCGCGGCCGCGCTGGTCATCGGCGTCATGACCACGGGCGTCCTCGCCCCGCCCAGCGCCTCCGCCTCCGGTTCAGCCTCCGCCTCCATCTCCATCTCCGCCTCCGGTTCAGCCGACCCCGCCGCTGCCCCCGCCAGGCCGGATGCCGTCGAGCGGGCCCTGGACTCGCTGGTGCGCGACGACGGGATGCCCGCCGCGCTGGCGAGCGTCCGGGACCGTGACGGCCGCACCCGCACCTACACCGCAGGAGTCGGCGACCTGGCCACGGGCTCGAAGGTGCCCAGGGACGGCCAGGTACGGATCGGCAGCAACACCAAGGCGTTCACCGCGGTGGTGGTCCTGCAACTGGTCGGCGAAGGGAAGATCGGCCTCGACACCATGGTGGACACCTACCTGCCCGGCCTCGTCCGAGGGGAGGGGATCGACGGACGGCACATCACGGTCCGCCGGCTCCTCCAGCACACCAGCGGACTCCCCGACTACGGCGTCCACATCGACGACGACGAGATCAGGAACCGGTACGTCGAACCCCGCGAGCTGCTCGACATCGCCCTCCGGTACAAGGCCGACGCAGCTCCGGGGGAGACGTGGGGATACAGCAACACCAACTACGTCCTGGCCGGCCTGATCGTCCAGAAGGTCACGGGCCGCCCCCTCGCAGAGGAGATCGACCGGCGCGTCATCAAGCGCATCGGGCTGCGCCACACCTACTTCCCCGCCCCCGGAGAGATGACCATCCGAGAACCGCACCCCCAGGGCTACCACCGCAACCCGGCGGACGGACCGTTGCGCGACTTCACGGAGATGGACCCCTCCTGGGGCTGGGCCGCAGGCCAGATGGTCTCCACCAACTCCGACCTCAACCGCTTCTTCACCGCGCTCCTCGCCGGCCGCCTCCTCCCGGCGGCCCAGCTCGCCGAGATGCGCACGACGGTCCCGGTCGGGACCGCGGGACTCGGCTACGGGCTGGGGCTCACGAGCAGGCCGCTGTCGTGCGGCGGCGTCTACTGGGGCCACGGCGGCGACATCGCGGGGTACGAGACACGGGGCGGTGTCACCGACGACGGTCGCGCAGTCAACGTCGCGGTCACGAGCATCCCAACGGACGATTCGGCCACGCAGCACGTGAAGGACGCCGTGGACAGGGCCCTGTGCGGATGAATCGGGCACCCGGCGACCCGAACGATGATCCGACGATTCCTCAGGAGTTGACTCATGCGTGGACAGACACGGCAAGGGCTTGGCTCGCCGAGCAGGCGACAGGGCACGCGGCGACGAGCACTGACCGCCGCAACCGCGGTGGCCATCGGCGTCATGACACTGGGCGCCCTCGCCCCGCCCTCCGTTTCCGCCGCCGGCAGGCCGGATGCCGTCGAGCGGGCCCTGGACTCGCTGGTGCGCGACGACGGGACGCCCGCCGCGCTGGCGAGCGTCCAGGACCGTGACGGCCGCACCCGCACCTACACCGCAGGAGTCGGCGACCTGGCCACCGGCTCGAAGGTGCCCAGGGACGGCCAGGTACGGATCGGCAGCAACACCAAGACCTTCGTCGCGGTCGTCGTCCTGCAACTGGTCGGCGAAGGAAAGATCGGCCTCGACGCCACCGTGGACACCTACCTGCCCGGACTCGTCCGCGGTGAGGGGATCGACGGACGGCACATCACGGTCCGCCGGCTCCTCCAGCACACCAGCGGACTCCCCGACTACAGCAACCACCTCGGGGACGACGTGCGGTACTACGCCCCCCGCGAACTGCTCGACACAGCCCTCCAGCACCCGGCCGACTTCGCCCCCGGGACGAGTTGGAAGTACAGCAACACCAACTACGTGCTCGCCGGCCTGATCGTCCAGAAGGTCACCGGCCGTCCCCTCGCCGAGGAGATCGACCGGCGTGTCATCAAGCGCATCGGGCTGCGCCACACCTACTTCCCCGCCCCCGGAGACGCGAGCATCCGGGAGCCCCACCCCCACGGATACCTCCGCGACGCGCCGGACGGACCGCTGCGCGACATCACGGAGATCGACCCCTCCTGGGGCTGGGCGGCAGGCCAGATGGTCTCCACCAACTCCGACCTCAACCGCTTCTTCAGCGCACTCCTGGCGGGCCGTCTCCTGCCCTCGGCCCAGCTCGCCGAGATGCGCACCACCGTCCCCGCCGAAGCCACCTTCGGCCCCGGCGCCCGCTACGGACTTGGACTCCTCAGCAGGCCGCTGCCGTGCGGCGGTCTCTCCTGGGGCCACGGCGGCAGCTTCCCGGGGTACGAGACCCGGGGCGGCGCCACCGACGACGGCCGTGCCACCAACGTCGCGGTCACCATGCAGCTCACCGACGAGGCCGGCCGGAGAAGTCTCGAACGCGCCGTGGACACCGCCCTGTGCCGCTGAACCCCACCGGGGCGTTCCGTGAAAACCACCGATGGGCCCGACCTGACGTCGGCCCCATCGGCCTCGGCCTCGGACGCTTACAGCCAGTCGCGCACGGCGGTCACCACCCCCGACGGAACGCGTTGGCGGTACTCCTACGAGGCGCTGGGCCGCCGCACCGCCAAGCGGCGCCTCACCGACGACGGCACGACCGTGGTGGAGCAGATCACCTTCGGGTCCGACGGGCCGAGCACGCGCAACTTCCAGAACGTCCTGAACGCCGGCGAACACGACGTCGTGGCCCATGGCAGCAGGAGCGGGTTCCTGGAAAATCCCCATGGTGACGTCAATGCAAGCCGGCTCGTGGACGCCGTGAGGAACAACCCCTACTACATTGGTGGGCCTCTGAGGCTCATGGTGTGCCACTCGGGTTCGGACGCCGCATGGACCGCCCAGCGAATAGCCAACGAGCTCGGAACCACGGTGGGGGCGCCGGCGGACAGGGCCGGAACGAACCCGCTCCTGGGGCCCGGGCAGGTGCCGCAGGTTGACAACGGCGGCTACTGGATGGTGTTTCCCCCGATGCTCGAAGGGCAGACCCTGATGGAGATGGTCGGCTTTTATCGTGAGATGCAGCGTGAACCTCAGGGTGTCTTTCACGAGTCCATTCGAGACAAGGCGAGAAGCGAGGCTCCGTACCCCAAGGCGGGGATCAAGAAGTACCTCGAATCCGGCTACCCCATTTTCGACATCATGGAAACGACGCGGGGCGTCATCGGAGGATCGTTCACGGTGGCCGGCGGTTCCTCTTTGCTGTCCGACGGGCGGTTCGTCTGGCGTGCCGATCTCCCCAAGTACGTCGACACGTACAATCTCGAACTGCCCGGAGAGTTCGTCTCCTTCGCCGCCGAGCATGCGTTTTCCGTACCTGTCGCGAGCCACGAGACGTTGCTCGGCATCTCCGTGGCAGCCGGGCGGGCGCTCGCCTTCCGCGTGGACACCGGCGCCGCGCCCGGCGACGGTACGGATCGGACGAGTTCGCCGCCCAAGCGGACCGGGACGCCGGTGATGTAGCCGGTGCACGGGGGTCGGACGGGCTGCCACAGCCAGTCGCGCTTCCTGAAGATGACGTACAGGCTTACGCAGACCACTGCCATCAGCAGGACCGCGAAGGGGTAGCCGGCGGCCCACTGGAGTTCCGGCATGGTTTCGAAGTTCATGCCGTAGCTGGTTCCGACGAGTGCGGGTGCGAAGAGGAGGGCGGCCCAGGCGGAGATCTTCTTGAAGTCGTCACCCTCACACGTCTGACCTGCGGGAATCGGTAGTGCGGGCGGTCTGACCTGCAGCAATCGACCTTTCAGAGTCTTTCACCCTGCTCCGCGTTTGTGCAGCCGGTTCCCCCCACCTGCCCATCCCAACGAGGCCTCATTCCCCCAGATTCCCCCCAGCGGGACTGTCTCGCCAAGAGGGCGCCGCAGGTCCGGGGGCCGTCCTCCGTCGCTCACGACAGGTTACTCAGGGGAGTGGCGGCGGGGCGGGGCAAGAGGCGCAGCGGGGCTGGAGGAGCTCGGCGAGGCTGCTGTTGCCCTGGGCCGCCGTCGCACGCTGGCAGAGCTCCACCACTTCAGCTGTCGACTGGGAGCGCCTCGTGACGGAGCCGCAGCGCAAGTCCTGTTGATCGGTGGGGAGATCCTCCACAACCGGCTCATGGCCGAGGACCAGTCCGCCGCGGCGGACCCACTGGCGCCCCTTTCGAAGGAGAGCAGCAGGACCGTGACTGGTGACCGCGCGGAGGCGCAGGACGTCGTCTCGTTCGTGCTGTCCGATCCCCCAGGGGGGAGGAGGAGGCGAGGGCGAGGGGCGAGGCGGCGGAGACGGAGCTCGGCATGGAGCTGTGCGCCCAGCTCCAGCCGTTCCAAGACCGCCACGACCAGGCCGTGCGCGACGGCGACGCGGCTCGGCTCACCGGGATCTGTCCCGGCAAGCACCGGCCGCTGGGGGCGGATCTGCGTCCTGTCCGACGATCACGAGACCTCGATGGAGGAACCGCATTGGGGCCGCTATAGCGAGGGCCGGCCGCGTGGGTGGTCAACGCCGATGACTGGTGACGCTGCGACGTTGGCAGGCGGAACCCCGGGCGCGCTGGGCGGCCCGGGGTCTTTCGCTGACCCTGGTCGGGGCACTGCGCCCTGGGATGTCGAGCCGCTCCCCTGTCTACGTCGTGGTGGCAAGCCCCGCCCTGGTCGCCTCTGACTCGGGCGGCCATGTGGATTCATGGGTGTGCCGCTGTCGGTGCCCGCTCGTACGCTGTGGCCGGCGCAGGCGCGCCGGAGCCTGGAGGCATTCATGGCACGACAGCTGACGTATGAACAGCGGATCGCTTTGATCAACAAATGGAAGAACCCCCCGGGTGCTTCCGAACAGCTCCGGCTCGAGCGCGCCGAGCGCATGGTGAAACAGGCGGTGCTCCGGCACCAGCCGTTCCAGGGGCTCGACATCACGGTGGCGTCGAAGGGCTCGTACCCCAACAACACTAACGTTCGCGGTGACAGCGATGTCGACATCATGGTGAAACTGAACGACCCCTTCCATACGGAGGGACTGGCGGCTTGGTGGTTTGGGCAGCAGGCCAGTTACGCGGGGCCGTGGACCCGGCAGAAGCTCCGCCAGGAGGTCGAGGACGCGCTCACAAACCAGTTCGGCTCGGTGGACACGGACCATAACCTCGCCTTGTACGTTCCGGAGGTTGTGGGCAGCCGTCCCAGCATCGACGTGGTGCCGTGCTTCAAGTGGGTGGCCTGCGACAGCACGGTGCCTGGCGGCGAGTACGTGGGCAGCGTCGTCTACGGGCGTAACGGGAAGCGTGTCATCAACTGGCCCGAGCTCCAGCTGGCCAACGGCAAGGCGAAGAACAACGCCACCAAGTACCGGTACAAGTTCGTGGTGCGGGTGCTGAAGAACGTGGAGAACGTCCTCGCCGCCGACGGCGTGATCACGGCCCTGCCGTCGTACTTCTCTGAGTGCCTGATCTACAACGTCCCGGACGACGTCTTGGGTCTCGACGGCAGCCTGGACGCTGTGGTCCGCGAGAGTCTGCGGGAGGTCTACCGGCAGCTCACGGGAGCCTGGTTCAGCTCCCAGCACATGGTGGAGCCGAACGGGATCAAGAAGGTGTTCGGTGAGGGTCAGAAGTGGACGGAGAAGGACGCCCGCGAGCTGGTCGAGGGCGCGTGGCACTACCTCAACTACGAAGGCTGACGATGAACACCGCGACTACCATCCGCGCCGGCGCCACCATCGCCGCCACCCTCTACACCGTCGTCCTGCTCGTCCTGGGCCTGTACCCGTCCGAGTTCCGGTCCCTCTTCGCGTACATCCCGGCCCTCGTGGGCTACGGCACCGTCGTCTTCGACAAGTGGGCCTGGCGCTGGCCCGTGATCCACCGCTTCACCGGCCGTGCCTGGGTCACGGGCACCTGGCGGGTCGTGCTTGTCCCGAGCCCGGAGAGCCACATACCGGAGGGAGGGAACCGGGGCCCGATCACCACGTACATGACCATCGAGCAAACCTTTTGGAGCCTGCACGCCACGCTCCGCACGAAGGAGAGCACCTCGCGGTCGAGCAACGCCACCATCGGCGCCCCCGAGAACTCGGGAACCGCCGAGATCGGGTTCCTGTACGACAACACGCCCCGCGTGGAACACCAGCCTCGAAGCCCGCGGCACGAAGGGGCCTGCCGGATCGCGGTCACCGGCCTCCAACCCAAGGCCGCGACCGGGCACTACTTCACTAGCCGGTTTACTGCCAGCGATATGGACTTCACCCTGCTCGGCCGATCGACCGACTACGGCACATTCGCCGAAGCTCAGGCCGCCGACCCGGCGCACACCAGCCGCTGAAGATTAAGCGGCCCCGGGGGCTGGTACGCCGGGGCCCGTAGTGTTGCTGGACGAGCTACTGCATGAGCCCGCCGAGGGCCTGCTCAGCCATCTGGATGCCCTGCGTTGCCGCCATGGTCGAGGCGCCCTCCAGCAACTTGTCTCTGAGCTGGGTGGCGAACTGGCGCAGGCGGCCCGGCTCAGGGTTCCCCGAGGTCGCCTCGGCGTGGAGGTCTTCGGCGACGCGCTCCAGTTCTACGCGGTTGTCATCGGGCATGCCCAGGATGGGACTGACCTGGCCGATGTACCCGGCAAGCTGGACGAACAGCGTCGGGTCGATGCCTTCGGTGACGTTCTGGGCAAAGTGCTGCTGCTCGCCGATGATGACGCCCTTGGCATTCGGCATGTAGTTGTTGTACGTGGTGCCGGGGCGGGGTTGGCTGACGTGGTCCTGCACACTTCCTCCAGTCAGGGCGCAGCTGACACCCTGGGGCGTGATGGCGACGGTGGGGGGCTCGGTGTCGATGTGCTCGATCAGCTGGTGCTGTGCCAGGTGGGCGAGTGCCTCGAACAGCTCGGTGCCGGTGATCTCGGATCCGGCGAAGTAGGCGGCGGGCGTAGCGAGGAACAGCACCGGGTTAATGGGCTTCTGGTCGCCGGCGGTGTCGAATAGCCACCGGTGGAAGGCGTCCATGGTGTAGCGGAGGCGGGCGGCGCGGTCCAGGCGTAGCTTCTTCAGCCGGTGGATCGCGGCGCGGCCAGCGTCCGTGAGGTGGACTTGGGGAAGCTCGCCCATGCCGCGCACGACGGTGACCAGATCCTGCTGCTCCAGCTCGAACGCGAGCACGGCCGGGTCCTCGTCCGGCAGCTGCTGTTCTTCGACGAACCGGGTCAGGTCGATGTAGTGAGAGGGGTTCTGCTGGGCTTGCTCGTCGAGCCACACCAGGAGCCGTGCCAAGGTCGGGTCGCCTTCGGCGGTGTCGAGACCAGGCATGGTTCCTCCTGTGCCAGTCGCCTCGGTCTGAATCGGTACCCGGATGGGGTTCCGCTTGGCTGCGCGCTCATAGCCCTTGACGATGTCCTTGAGGTGCTTGTCGATCGCCCGTTGGTTGATGCGGGCCACGTTGGCCTCCTGTCTCAGGTACCTCAGCCAAGGGTACGGAGCGGGTCCGACAATGGGCCTTCCGTTTACCGGTCCGCGATGGTGGCGACGAAGCGGCCACTCAGTTCGTGGTGCTGCCGAGTGGTTGGGATCTGCGGCGAGAAGGCAAGACCCTGTGTCAGAGGCGGCAGCGGCGAACTGGAGTGTGTGTAGGCCCTGGGGTCCTGGGCTGCTGCCCTTGAGGGCTAGGTGCGGCTGGGAGGGCTTTGGTGAGGACGTCCAGTCGCGTGTCGAGGGGTCGTACGAGCCAGGCGACGAGTGCCGGTTCCCCCGGCTCCGAACAGGGGCCGGGGGAGGACATCGGATCGCGCTATGACCTGCGCCAGCGGCTGTTTCGCCTGGCAGTCCAAGCCCGGCCATGGACCGTGCGCTCAAGGTCTGTGGCGGGGGGTGATCTATTCGCCGAGCCCGAGGGCCATGCTGCCCATGAGCTGACGCGCGAAGTCCTCCAGGATCGAGGGGTTGGCAGCGAGGAACTCCATGGCCCGCTCGGTTCGCTGCTCAGGCGAAAGCTCCTTCAGTTCCTGCTGCCATGCCAGGGCGGCAGCACCGCCGTCCTCGACCTCGGCATTCACGATGAGGCTCCAGAGCACCTGCTGGGCGTTCTCACGAGCGAGCCACGTCATGAACATCTGCTGGAACTGCTCGCTCGACACAGTGACCTTCGGGTCGCTGGACGCGGTGGCGGTGGCCACATCTTGGGAGGCCGCGTCAGCCTCGACCCCCGGCACAGCAACAGGAGTTGTCGTCGTGACCCGGGCCCGCAAGGCCTTTTTCTGGGCTCTGCGGGCCTGCTGCTTCAGCACGAAGGCTTCGCGTTTGGCAGCGAGGGCCGGCACGGCCCGGGTGTGCCACAACTGGGCAACGACAGGCTTTGCGCTTTCTACGAGGCCTTCGATGATCTGGCCCGCGATGTCAGCCGCGAACTGTTGGGCGGGGGTGAGCTGAGGACGCTGCTCCTTCACGTACTTGGTGACGTAGACGACCTCTAGCTTGTCTGCGAAACCTGACTCGTCTTCGGCCTTCAGACGGATCTCGACGTGCTCGGGTCCCTTGTCACTCGTCTTGGGAGTGAACCCACGCTTCCAGCCTGGGCTCTTCCGCGAGTCGGCGAGACGCTCGCCCTTGGGGATGCGAATAACTGCGTTGACCTCGTCGTACTCCGGGTCCTCGGCCATGCGTCCTCGTCAGTGCTCGGGGCTTCCTCGGCGCTCGGTCGACGAGGAAGTCGCGGTAGTGGAACCTCACTCGCCACCGTAGCTTTGGCGTCCGACAATTCGGCAGGTTCGGCGAGCATCGCATCAGGCGTCACAGAGCCTCAGGGACAAGGTTGTCACCAGTCCCCTCGCCGGATCCGCTCGTCGGACACGATCCCGTAGACGTAGCGCCCAGAACGTTCGGGGCATCGTGGAATCTCCGACGGCCCCCCGATCGGCCATGCCTCCAGTGCGGACCTGATCTCGTGCCACTGCACGTTGCGCCGGCTCTCGACGATGACCAGGGTGTAGCGGTCGGTCCGGTAGGTGAAGGGCTTGCCGGTCTTCGTGTAGAAGACCTCTCCCTGGTGCTCCTCGATCCGAGGCCTCGCCGTCTCCATGTTGGGACCGACCGGCACAGGCTTGGGCGGAAGTGGCGGTGGCACTGGATGCCCTGCCCACCGGAGGCGTTCCTCCGGCGTTGGCTCCCTGCTGATCCGATGCCAGGATGCGCTCCCTCGCACGGTGGTCGACGTGACCGCCAGCTCTGTGCCGTCCGGCAGCACCCCCCGGCCGGGCTCTCGGTAAGGCTCCGCGATCCTGATGTCACGCCGCTCGTAGCCGAGTCTGCTGACAACTGACTCCAGGGTCCCCATCTGAGTGTTCCCGACGTACGACCACTGGTCCTCGCTCGCATCGTCGGAGAATTCCACCACGCCGACGAGGTAGACCCCGTCCTCGTTCGGGTCGCCGAAGAGCTGCCGCAAGCGGTCCGGTCCGAAGTCGCCCGTCATCTATCCGTCCACCCCTGCATCGCCGCTGCCATGAGATTCTCCGTCGATCAGCGCGATCACAGCCTCCTTGGCTTGCGGCTGCGTCGCGTGCTGTGCCATCCGGGACCCGATCACGGCCATCCTACTGAGCACCTCGGCGGCCTCCTTGAGTTCGGTTGAAGGCGGCAGCACGAAGCGCGCGCCGAACCTGACCTCACCGCTGAGCTTGGCCTGCCCCTCGCCGAAGCCATAGCCGAGGAACGCCGGAGCGCCGAGTTCCTTGAGCCGAGCCACGCCATCCTTCTCCCACTGCAACTTCTTGCGCGGCGGATGGAGTCGCCACGGAATCCAGCCCTCGTAGGCGAGGTACTCCTGCCAGAGCAGCGCCAGGTGATCCCAGTCGTAGGCCTTGGAGGAGGTGACGTGCTGCTGCACGAGGAAGAAGCGGACTTCGACCCCACCAAGCCCGCTGCCATCGACGAGCTTGCCGACGTCCTGGGTCGGCAAGCTCTCGGTGGCTTCCCAGCGGACGGTGTAACCACTGCCCGGAATCGGGGCGTCCACGATCGCGACGTACAGGCCACCGGAGCCGATTTCCTGGATGGACTTCGATGAGCCGCCGGGCAAGGCGTTGGTTCGGCCACTGCGCCCTGCTCTTGAGCGCAGGGCGGTGGCCGAACCAACCGCGCCCTGGTGTCAGGGCCGACGTGCTGGTCGCGCTGGCGATGGCCGGGGCACGGGTCGGACAGGCGCGGCGGTTGGCTTTGGCGTGGACGTCTTCGGCTGGGAGGCGGCGAGGTCGTTCAGGACTGCGTTGACCACGGGCCAGCACATGTCCAGCGTGTCGCGATCCGGGGTGTGGGCCTCGCGGATCTCTGCTCGCGGATGGACGAAGTTGCGGTACTTGCGCAGCTCGTGACAGAAGCGCTCTACGTCGGCACCGATCCATCCTGCGTCGTGGCAGGTCTTGATCAAAGTGTCCAGGGTGACCCTATCCGCTGACGTACTGCCGAGTCGTGAGGCGTCGCGTTCGCGCACCACATGGACCATGACGCCTTCCAGCAGGCTGCCGAGCATGATGATCGCGGCCACGTGAGCGCCATTGGCGTAGCAGGTGCGTGCCTCGTCCAAGCGGTGTTGGAGCAGGGCGGCCATCTTCCGGTCACTGATGAGATCGGTCATGGCTGCGCTGAGTTCGGCAGGACCCTGGCTACCCGGGTGGGCAAGGGAGGGGTCGCAGGCGACGAGACGGGGGCGGCCGCCAGGATTCTCCAGGCGTGCTCCCTCGTAGACCAGGAACGCGTTGACCGCGGAGACGACAGCGGGGAGCTGGTCTGGCTCGTCAAGGTATTCGCGAGGGTCGGCGAGGCGAAGCAGGACCCGTTCCAGCTCGGTGGGCTCTTCTCGGCGTTCGCTGAGCCGGGCGAGCGTCCATTCCATCCTGTACTCGCCGTTGTACTCCGGCACCCGCTGCCAGCCGGCGTGTTCCAGGAAGCGCGCGATCTCGAAACCCTTGCGGTGGTAGAGGTGGTCGTCGCCGCAGATGACGCGCGCGAGCTCCTCCAGGGTGTTGGCGTCGAGGATGCCGAGTGGGGACTGCGCAGTCATGCCGAGCCTTCCGTGCTGTCGTCGGTTTCGTCGTCTACTTCGTTGTCTTCTGCCTTGTAGAGCGTGTTGGCCAGATCGTCCGTACCCGGGTCCTCAGGTGCCTCCGCCATGTCGTCGGCCAGGCCATCGTCGGATGAGAGGTCGAAGGGGGTCCACTGCACGCTGGTGGGTGTGGCGGACGAACGGGTCCGGTCACTGGTCCCCTCGAATGTGGCCGGATGGATGCCAAGTCGTCCGAGCTCATCCCATAGGCCGGACAATGCCTCCTCAGGGTCGAATCGGAACTCGCTTTCGCGAATCCGCCAGAACGTCCAGCCGACACGTTGGAGTTCACGGTCGCGCCGTTGGTCATGACGGATCTGCTCGGGTGTCGAGTGATACCGGTCGCCGTCGCACTCCACGGCCAGGCGCCCACGTGCCCCTACGACGACGAGGTCGAGGCGCTTGTTCCCTGCCGGATACTGTGGGACGACGTGATATCCGCGGGCCTTCAGGTGCAGGTAGACCTGCTGCTCGAAGAGCGATTCGAAGGGCTTCTGCGGCACATCGCCAGCTACCTCTCCGATGTCCTCGGAGCCGGCAAGCGCGGATGGCGGGTTCTCCATATAGGACAGGAGGTTGAGTCGCATGTCCTCCCTCTTCAATCGGTCCGGCGGTACCGAGTAGAAGAGCCACATCTGGTCCTGTGCCCGGGACGCGGCGACGTTGTATGCCTGTCGTTCGCTGCGGGCCCCTCCCGTGATGCGCGGCGGATCGGTGACGACCATCGACAGCAGGATGACGTGCCGTTCGTCTCCCTGGAACGACGCCGGGCTGCCCACACGGATCTGGTGGCGTTCAAGCATCGGCGCCGGGATACGTTCCTGGATGAGCTTTTCCAGGAGCTTGACCTGACCGATCGACCCCTGAAGGGTGATGACGCCCATGGTCCGGTCGCGGTAGTCAGGGTCCGCTACGAGCCTGGCCAGGCAGTCGACGATGGCCTCGGCCTCCTTCGGGTTGCGGATCCTGCTGTCGCGCCCCTGGGTAACGGCCCCTTCAACGAACTGGGCCACGAGGGGGTCGAGGCGCTCACCGCCGTACTGGCGCAGAGGCTGCAGCTTGTTGTTGTAGAAGGTCTGCGAAGACCAGCCGATGATCTCCGGCATGCAACGGAAGTGTTCCTCCAACCGGATCACCTTCGGGAAGAAGGTGGACAGCAACTGGTAGAGGTTGGTGGAGGGTCCGTAGAGCGTGCGCAGCCTCGGAGGCATGTCCGGCAAGTGGGAGACGAGCCGGTCATGGATCGCCTGATGCCGGCCCATGCCGCTGAGCGGGGGCGCGCATTGCTTGTCGTCCCCCACGACGATGACGCGGGGCGCCAGCCACAGCAGGAACAGGGCGTCCATGCCGGCCTGACTGGCCTCGTCGACGATGACGACATCGAACGCGTCCCGCTTGGGTTGGACCATTTCGGCGACCTGGGAGATGGGCATGACCCACGCGGGGACTGCTTCCTGCGCCGTCTTCATGGCGTCGTACGCCGCGGCACGGTATCGGCCCGCACCGCGCCCCTTGCCCTTGCCGTACGAGGACATGTGGTTGCGGTACGCCTGGAGTGCCGACCGCTGCTCTTGCGTCATGCGGTGCAGACAGTGCCACCTTCCCCAGGTGGCAGCGAGTTCACCGGTGATGTCCTCCAGGTGACGTTCACACTGCGCCAGTTCGCCTTCGACCTGACGTTCGCGTCCCGGTGTGCGCTGACGGTGGACGAAGGTAGAAGCCACCGCCCAGGACCACGCCTCCGCCAGCGAGCCCAGGCGAGCTTCCCATGCCCGGTCATCAGGGTGGTGCGTCAGCTGGTCAGCGAGCAGCGGGTGGGCCCGGCGGACGCCTTCGAGCAGCACGGCGCATCGACGCCGGCGGTGTTCACGCCGATGAGCCTCGCGCAGCGCCTCAAGTTCCTTGGCGTATCGGTCGATGTCCTGCTCCCGAACGGCTTGGGCGGCGGCCACGGCTTCGGTGGTGGGGTGGGAGCTGTCCACCGGTGTGCGCAGTTGTTCCTCCCAAGCAAGCAACTGGGCCGTAGCTTCGTCCGCCGCTCGTCGGCCGGAGACCGAAGAGAGGGCGCCGGTGAAGTCCTGCCATGCCGACCTGGAAGTGAGGGCGATGTGTACCCCGTGATGTACGAGCAGCTCGTCGATGCGCTCGCGGCCGGCGCCGAAAGTGTCGACATGGTTCAGGCGTGCGTACGCCTCCGTCATCGACGCGAGCCGAACTTCCAGCGGTCCTTCGGATACGGGCACCTGCACTTGGCCCCACCGCTCCGCAAGTGTGGCAACGGCGGAGCGGGCGCGGAGGTGAGCAAGGGCGGCGTCGAGATCCTCCAGGGTTTCGGGTGAGTGGCCGTTCACCGTGCACGAGTCGAGGAGGTTCTGCGCGGCCTTCTGCGCCCGCGAGGCGCGGAAGCTGCCGCGGACTCGCAGTTTGCCACCCGAGACGAGGTGCTCGCGCAGCGCAGAACCCGCCGTGAGCATCGCATCCCCTTGTTCTGTGGAGAGCTGCCCGGGCACGGTGACGCGCGTCATCCCCTGTTCGTTCAGCCGCTCGGAGATCGAGGCGAGTTGATCGGCATGTTCGGACACGCGACGCCACAGCGCGAGGTTCTCACGGGAGAGTCGGTCGCTGAGGGCCTTGGTGGCCCACTTGCCCTCATCCCATTGTGTGGCCTGCGGAGACAGACCCAGGTGGTGCAGAGCCGTACGGCAGGAATCCACGAGAGAGGTCAGCTCATCGGTGACAGAGCTGTCGAGCCTGGCAAGATCGCCGCGGATGCGGACCGTTCCGGAGGATAGGCCCTCATCGGTGACGCGGCTGACTGAGAGTGCCTGGGCCAAGGCTTCGGGGGAGGGGAGGCCGTCGGGGTCCGGCAGAGTGCCACCGGCGCGCGGCTCAGCCGCACCGTCGCGCAGCAGGCTCAGCAGTTCCACCGCTTGCGCGGGGGACAGCGGCGGGACAGACAGGGTCGGGCTGTCAGCCGGCACAAGACCGATCCAGGAGTGTCCGGCGTTTTCTTGCACACGCTGCACAATTGCGGCGAGAGTGCCGGCGTATCCCGGTGCGATCTCCGGGTGCCGGTAGACCTCGGCCTCCCGCAGCGCGATCACCTGTTCGGTGAGCGCGCTGATCCTTCCCCGTACCTCCTCCCGGCGGGCGGAGAGCCGATGGATCTCGTCCCGCAGTTGCTCGGGATCACTCGCGGCGACCTGATCGGTGAGAGCGTTGACCGTGCGTTCCAGTTCATCGGCCCCGTCCTGCCGTGCCGAGCTCAGCAGGAGGACGCACAGGTCCCGTACCGCGGGAGGAAGTTTGTCCCGCAGGACTGTCAGGGCCTGGTCGCGGGCGCTGGTCACCAAGACCCTCTGCCCCTGCGCCAGCAGCGCGGAGACCAGGTTGGCGATCGTGTGGGTCTTTCCGGTGCCAGGTGGGCCTTGGACCACCACGCCCGTGTCGTGCTCCAGCCGCCGCAGGACACTGCGTTGACGTTCGTTGGTCTTTCCTGGGAAGAGCGGGTTGTCCCCGAGCAGGGGTGGAATCCCTCGACCGTCCCAGTTCACGCGCTCCTCGGAGTTCAGCGGCAGCACCAGCTGGGCGAGACCCAGAGGTGCGTGTGCCTCGGAGGACACGCTGTCGGCGATCCGGTCGTAGAAGCCCAGCAGAGCATTGCGGTCCCGTGGACGCAGTACCAGTGCGGGAGCGTACGTAAGGCGCGCGCCTGCCTCGGGCTCGCGGGGCGGCTGCCACTCGGCACTGAAGGACACAGGCCGTTGCAGCACCCGCTCCTGCCACTGGGCCAACTGCTCCAAGGCCTCCGAACCAAGCAGGTGCAGTGACTGGGCCGCGATCTCTTCGGTGAGCGCGGCGGAGCGTTCGGGCGCCCAGCCGTCATCGGTGTCGAGGAATGATTGATCCTCCAGCCGCACGGCCCCCTCAGCCATGAGCCGCACGGTGAGCTTGGCGGTCTTTCGGTCTACCACGGTCTCCACGCGGTGGGTGAGCAGGTGACGATGGATGGCGTCACCGCGTGGATCGCTCCACGTCAAGAGCCCTGTGGCAAGCACGAGTTCTAGCTGATCATCCTGCTGGGTCAGCTTCTGGTGCCAGCTGTAGACCTGGTCGTACAGGTCCCGAAGGGCGCGTTCAGCGCGCTCCCTCTCCGCCCACTTCCTCCAGCGCGTCAGCCAGGGACCGTAGTCTCGGAGTACCTCGTCGGAATCCTCTCGGCGGACGGTCTGCTCCGCCGCCTGTTCCCAGGACTGGCTGCCATCCGCAGCTCGCACCAGTTCCTGCCCCGGTCCCTCAGCTTCGAGCGGAGGGTCACCGCCGTCCGCGTCCTGGCAGCGTTCCGTGGAGACCCATCCGTCCAGCAGATCCGGGAGTGGGGGCGGCGATGTCTGCGGAACGTGGTCAAGCGTGAACAGCAGCCCGTCGAGTCGGTCGGACGGGCGTCGTACCGAGGGGGGCATGGCGACCAGCCACAACCGCTCCCTTGAGCGGCGGTCATCACGAAGTCGTTGGTTGCTGCTCTGAACGACCTCCTTGAGGAAGCCGATCAGACTGGCAGTCTGGCCGATGACGTCGGGGTTCTTCGCGTGACGTCGCGGTACGTTCACTTTTCTCCTCCCGGCTGGTGGCGAACGTTCCAGGATCGGGATGAGCAGTAGCGGGGGCAACCTGTCTCGGGAAAATGGCGAAATATGAGCTTCATGTGGGCTGAATCGCCTTGTTTCCGGCGAGTACCTCGTGGAGATCCGCCGACCTTCGGTACCCGTGTGACGCTCCAGGTATCTGGGGCAATCAAGCCGGGAGTTCGGGAGAGCCGGTTGCGCGAGCGAGTTTCAGGCGGCCCCGATGGCGTAGTCCATCCAAAGGCGCATGGGTGGGGATGACAGGGCGTAAGGCGGCTCGGTTGACGGAGTAGGACCCTCTGGGCGCTCACCAAGGCGGCGGGCGGAACTCTGAGCGTTCGAGGGCTGGTTGCAGGACGCGAAGCGTCGTCGGCGTCATCCCACACCTTGGTGTCGCCCCCTTGCTTGCAGGGAGCGACACCGGCCATGCGGCCCTCAGGCCTGTGGCAATACCCGCATGGCGAGTACAGAGCCGTCCTGGTGGACGGATACGGGTCCGTCCCACTCCGAATCCCAGGCGAGGAGGGGCCAGCTCCTGCGCTGGGCGTGGATCTCCGTGCGGTACTGCTCGACACAGCCTTCCGCGAGGTGGCGGAAGAGGTCGTTCGCGACCCCGGAGAATGCCTCGACCCGCGTCCTATTGAGGCGGAACACATGGTCGGTGCCAACGAAGTCGATGCCGAGGAGCCGTTGGTTCGCGTCCTGGATGCTGTTGGTGGCGGCGTGGGTGGGGTCGGTGAAGTGGCGCCGGCCCTGCCGTTTGGTCAGGTACTGGGCTGTGGCGGCGCCGTCGCCGGCGAAGGCCGTCAGCCCGGCCGCCGCGGTTCGGGCGAGGACCTGCCGGAACCAGGCATAGTGCTCCGGCTGTACGTGGAAGCCGAGCTGTGACTCCGGCTTCGGCTTACCCTCGGCCGGCGGTTGGATGCCCGGGAAGATGTTCGCGTCCTCGAGGCGATGGTCAAGGCGGGTGCCGGGGGCATCCATCGAGCCGGTCAGTCGACCACCGGTTCCGCGGGCCTGCAAGGCGTGCACCGTGAGCACGCCCTCAGTGGGGAGTTCCGTACTGAACACGAGGGCCGGTGTCTCGTCCCACGGGCCGATGTGGACCGCCTCGACGTGCGCAGAAGCGGACGCGAGCTGGATGTGAGAGGCGGCGGCGTTACTGTGGTTGCCCTTGCAGGCGATCGGAAGGATCCTCGGCGCCTCTCCGGGCTTCCATATCTCGGCGAAGAACTGTGGCCGGTAACGGTAGCCGGATCGATGGCCCGCGTCGCGACTGGTCAAAGCCCAGCCTGCCCGCAGTGCAGTGTCCGCGGGGACGATCGAGACCGAGTGGTCCGGGTAGCGGCGGCTCAGGAGCTGCCGGGCAAGGGTCAGGGCGAAGCCGGTTCCAAGTTCTCCGGACTGGATCGCCTTGTAGTAGTCAGCTGTCTCCCGCCCCTCCGCGGAGAGGGTCATGAACGAGTTGATGCTGCCGGCCAGAGCCTGGCTGTATTTCAGGGAACCCCAGTGCTCGGCGAGTCCACGGCTGGCGCCCCGCCGCGAGAGGGCGATGCCTTGACCGAGGGTGTGCAGCACGTCCCAGGGCGTCAGCTGGACGGTCCGGTCCAGCTCCTTCGCGGGAATGGGCCGGAGCTCGGGCTTTCGCCGGAGCTGGTCGAGTTCCTTCTCCTCGCGTGCCTTGTCGTCCTCGGCTGCGGCGTCGTCGACGCTGCCGACCAAGGCCGAACTGGAGTGGATCGAGATGTTCGACGGCTGGACGAGGTCCTTGAGTACGTCAGCGGCTGGCTTCAACCTGTTCCCCCTACGGCTTCCACGGTCAGACCAACGTCGCAAGCTACGTGCTGCAGGAGGGGCGCACACAGGGCGTACGCGGGCACATGACGATGCAGGTCCCCGCCGCCGGGAGTGGTCCGCCGGCAACGGGCTCTCAGGGCCGCCTCGGTGGCCTCGGCCGCATCCCGGGAGGTCACAGGGAACGAGCCATGGCCGGCGGGCGCCCCTTCTGGCACCCGTCGTCTTGCCCAGACTGCTGAACACCGTCCTCGCGGCCCAGCGCGCGCATCAGCGCAGCCTCGCCGAGCTGCGCGAGATGGGCGTTCTGGTCGGCAGCTACGAGCCGCACCGCCCGAAGTCCGGCGGCGGCGCCGACCGCTTCCGCTGGGAGGAAGCCGTCGACCTCTTGGCCCCGTTCCTCGCGGCAGGCGACGCTCGCCACGGATCTGTGACGGCCAGTGGGTAGGGCCTGGCGGGTTCCACACGAGGAGTGCCGCCGCCCGGTGGCCGGGAGGTACCCACCACCGGGCGCAGGGCTCTGGGCTGGGGCCTGTCAGTCCTCGTAGGGGAGGTATATGCCGCCGTCCGGAGCGACTGTGGCGCACAGGCGCCTGTATTCGGTGCCGGTTTCCCTTGGCTATTGCGGGAGTACGTCCGGGACCACGCGGGCTTCGGGGTGCTGGGCAACGTACGACAGGACGAGCTCGGTGAGGGCTTCCACGGCATAGCCCTCCTGGCGGACGGCCGCGGCGTTGAGCGCACTCGGGGCGGCTATGGCTTCGCAGCGACAGGCGCCCCTTCACACGGGTCAAACAGGACACCGTTTTCCAGGCCACGCGCGCCGAACCGGACTTCGGCGTCCGGCCGGGGCACTCCCATGGCCAGACATAGGGCCAACGCGCAGGCGTCACACTCACCGGTGTGCGCGGCCAGTTCGGCGAAGACCTCCTCCTCGCTCTGTCCGGCGGCCGGCATCTCGCGAGCCTCCCAAACCAGCGCATCCTCGCCCCCTCATGATTCATGGCCGGAGGCTGCAGCGATGCTCGAACGCGGCAGAGGGGCTTGGTGACTTGAGTAAGCGGCCCCCATTCCCCTGCCGTGGGGACCGTGCCGAAGGGGCGAGTTCGGCGGTGATCACTCGCGTGAGGTCGAGGATTGTCCAGTGATTCCGGCTGGTCGTGCAGGTGACGACGCCGGATTCAGCGGCAGATCTCCATGATGGTGTCGTCGAAGTCGGGGAACTCCTGGGCCGCCAGCTCGATCACGGCTGCCGCCGACCGGCGCTGGTGCGGTGCGAATCCTTCGGCGATGGCTGCCAACTCCGGGTTGGGGTGCGCCTTCCAGTCGGGCTCGTACGAGGTGGCAGCCTCCAAGGGGCCGAAGCCGTCGGCCAGTAGCCACAGGAAGTCGCCCAGATCGCGGGCGACGACACCGGTCTCGCCCTCGGAGCCGAGGAAGACCACGGGCTGGTCGGACAGCGGCCGGCTCGGGCGGATCAGCCAGAACGCGGCGTACCCGCCCGTGCCGTCCTGCCCGAACACGCGGAAGTCGCTGCCGTTCAGCTCACTGTTCCCGGTCCACGCCTGGAACCAGTCGGTGGTCTCGGCAGCGGACAGGAAGGCGGGGAAGGGCTCGAAGTCGATCGCGTTCCCGTCTGCGTACTCGGATCGAACGGCCATCGCAGTGGCGAGTGCGGCGGGGAACTGGCGGTCATCGGTGGGCTTCACGGGGACAGGCTAGACAGGGGGTCGGACATCGGTGGTTTACGAGCAACGTGCAAGGTCGCTGGACGACTGCCGGTTTGTAGTTGTCTGGTGAGAAAGGGCAGCGTGAACGCGACGAGCGGGTGGCACGGCACATGCTGTGCCACCCTCGGCCATTCAGGCCGGGTTCAGCAGTCGTAGCGGTGGGTGTAGGGGGTGTTTGGGCAGGTGCGGCAGACGAAGAAGTACATGCCACCAAGGTCACCCAGGCCCATGTGGTGCCCAAATGCGTCAAGGGCGGCGGGGTCCGCCTCGGCTCGCCAGGATGGGGTCGCGGCCTGGTCCTGGCTGGGGTTCCGCTCGTCCAGGGGGAGCCATCGGCCCATGCCCGCCTCGGTCGCTGTGATGCTGAGCAGGTGCTCCATGCGCGTGCCGCAGCCCGTGCAGTCAGGCCAGTTCGGCGGCTGGGTCCAGCTCGGATAGCCACCGACCTTGCTCTGCTGGGTGGTGGCCACCTCGAAGTAGTCGAAGCCGCGTTCCTGCTGCAGGGTCTCGAAGCGTTCGCCGAGCTGCTCGCTGAGTTCGTCCGGCAGGTCCCAGTTTGGGTACTCCACGGCTGGTGTGGGGGACACCGTGCAGGGCCGGGGCAGGTAGTCCTCTTCCGCGGTGTGCGGGCGGGGCGGTTTGCCGGCAGAGGCGTCAGCGGCTGTCAGCGCCGTGTTGCGCCAGTGGAGGTGGGGGTTGGCCGCGTACTGGTCGTCCTCGTGCACGAGCGGGCACCACACGATCTGCAACAGGTCGGTGCCGGTGGGGAAGGCGAGGCCGGGCACGTCGCGTGCGTACAGCTGGACCACCGGGACCATCGCGACCGGGTCGGGCCCGACGGGTGCGGCGAGCGGCTTGTAGTGGTCCGGTTCGGCGCACATAGGCCAAGGCTCGCCAGCCGGCCACAGCAGGGGCCCGCCGATGGAGCTGTCGCCTGGGCCCGGCTGCCCGGCCCGAGGGTAGAGAAGGGTGACCTCGCGGGCCGTACCGGCCAGCTCCGGAAAGACCGACTCGACCTCGAACGGGATCGGCGCCAGCAGCCGCGGTCCGGTCGGCCGAGCTTGCTCGGTTTCCTGCTGTATGTGCTCTGACGGCATGGAGTCTCCCGCTGCTGGTAGTCGTATGCCGCCGACGTTAGCCTCCGCCCCTGACAGCGGTCCTGCCCGTCTTCCCCGCCCTGTATCTGGCCAGTGGGCGACGGGCTGCATGCACTCTGGCTTCGCGAGCCCGACGCGATTCGTGCCGCGGACATGCTGCTCCCGGCATCACGGCCGATCGCCGTCTGTCCGTCGACTCGTTATCCTCCGCAGGCGCGCGGCCGAGGGTGGATGGCGGCACCAGGGGTTCGGAGCCCGGGTGCGGGGGAGTGCCCTGCCGGATGGCTGGCGCATTCTCCCCAGATTGTCCCTAGGGGGGCGGGCGGACTACTTCTCGACGTTCGCGAGAGCTAAGTGGATCAACCGTCGCGATGTGCTGGCTAGAGCCAGTCGCGCTTCTTGAAGATGACGTACAGGCTGACGCAGACCACCGCCATCAGCAGGATCGCGAAGGGGTAGCCGGCTGCCCACTGGAGTTCGGGCATGGTTTCGAAGTTCATGCCGTAGATGGTGCCGACCAGGGTGGGGGCGAAGAGAATGGCGGCCCAGGCGGAGATCTTCTTGATCTCCTCGTTCTGTTCGAAGCCCGCTTCGGCCAGGGCGCGCATCTCGGCGTTCTGTTGTTGGGAGACCAGGGTGGCGTTGACCGTCAGGATTTCGGTCAGGGCCTGGCGGAAGCCGTCGACGCGTTCGCTGGTGTGGGTGACGTGGTCCGCGACGTCGCGGAGGTAGCGCTGGAGTTCCTCGTCGGTGCCGTACTTGGCGAAGCCGGCCATCAGGCTGTGGAGCATGCCGACCAGCGGGCGGGTGGCGCGCTGGAACTCGACCATCTCGCGGGAGAGCGCGTAGATGCGGCGGGAGACCTCGGGGTCGCCGCGGAAGACCTCGGTCTCGATCTCGTCCATGTCGATCTGGACGCCCTCGACGACGGGGGCGTATCCGTCGACGACCGCGTCGAGGATGGCGTACAGGGCGGCTTCCGGGCCGAGGGAGAGGAGGTCGGGGGTTTCCTCCATGCGGCGGCGGACGGCGGAGAGGTCGGGGGCCGCGCCGTGGCGGACCGTGATGAGGAAGTCCGGGCCGACGAAGACGTGGAGCTCGCCGAAGTCGACCTCCTCCAGTGCGTCCAGGTACCGGGCGGCGCGCAGGACGACGAAGAGGGTGTCGCCGTAGCGTTCCAGTTTGGGGCGTTGGTGTGCCTCCAGCGCGTCCTCGATGGACAGCGGGTGGAGGTTGAACTCGGCGGCGAGGGAGTGTAGTTCGGCCTCCGTCGGGCGGTGCAGGCCGATCCAGGCCATGCCGTCGGGCTGTTCGCGCAGTTGCCGGAAGGTGTCGGCGAGGGTGGCGGGGGACGCGGCGCGGCGGCCGTCGCGGTAGACGGCGGAGTCGATCACGCTGCGGTGGTTCGGGGGCGTCGGTTCCGGCGACGCGGGGTCCGGGGTGGAAGCCGACGCCGGGGGAGTGGTGGGCGGGGCGCCGGTCGGGGAGGAGGGGCGGAGCCACCCCGTACGCCTCGGCGATGAGCCCGATGAGCCCGATGAGCCGGATGAGCCCGAGGAGCCCGACGAACCGGGTGAGGGCGACGAGCCCGATGGGCCGGGTGACCGCGAGGGCCCCGAGGGAGGGGATGCGGCGTCCGACGGAGTGGAGGGACGGCGGTGTGGGCGCTCCGGCATCGCAGCTCAGCTCCCGTGGTCGGTCGGACGCGTGCATTGGGGGCGAGGGGAAGGATATAGGGAGGAATGGTCCTTGACGTTGCGGACCGTTCCTGTCCGCAAGCGGGGTTAGCGTGCTGCCATGGCCTCCAGAACCGCTCCCGTACTCGACACCCGCGCACTGAACCGTGCCACGCTGGCCCGCCAGCTGTTGCTGAGCCGCGCCGAGATGTCCGCGGGGGACGCCGTCGCGCACCTCCTCGGACTTCAGGCGCAGAACGTCAAACCGCCGTACTTCCAGCTGCACGCCCGGCTCGCCGGGTTCAGGCCCGCCGAGCTGGCCGGGTTGATGGAATCCCGCCAGGTGGTGCGGATGGTCACCATGCGCTCGACCATCCACACCCACACCGCGGACGACGCGCTGACCCTCCGGCCGCTGGTCCAGGCGGCGCGCGACCGCGAGGTGAACCAGTTCCGCAAGGGTCTCGTCGGGGTGGACCTGGACCGGCTGGCCCTCGACGCGCGCGCCTTCGTGGAGGCCGAGCCGCGCACCATGGGGGAGATCCGGGAGGAGCTCCTCAAGGAGTGGCCCGAAGCCGACCCGCAATCCCTGTCCGTCGCCGCGCGCTGTCTGTTGCCGCTCGTACAGGTCACCCCGCGCGGGGTGTGGGGGCGCAGCGGGCAGGTACGGCTCACGACCGTGGAGAACTGGCTCCAGCGGCCGGTCGGGAAGGCGCGGAGCGTGGGTGAGGTGCGGAGCGTGGGTGAGGTGCGGAGCGTGGGTGAGGCGCGGAGCGTCGACGGTGTGGTGCTGCGGTACCTCGGAGCCTTCGGGCCCGCCTCGGTGAAGGACACGCAGACCTGGGCCGGGCTGACCCGGCTGAAGGAATCGTTCGAGCGGTTGCGGCCGCGGCTGCTCACCTTCCGCGACGAGAACGGTGTCGAGTTGTTCGACCTGCCCGACGCGCCGCGGCCCGATGCCGGGACGGCGGCCCCGCCGCGGTTCCTCCCCGAGTTCGACAACCTGCTGCTCTCCCACGCCGACCGGTCCCGGGTGATCGCACCGGAGTTGAAGGGCCGTACGTGGACCGGCAACCAGGCCCACCGGGTGTTGCTGCTCGACGGTTTCCTCGGCGGGCTGTGGAAGGCGGACGCCGGGGTGCTCACCGTGGAACTCCTCGGCCCGGCGTCACGGGCGCGGAAGGAGGAGATCGTCGCCGAGGGGGAGGCGCTGCTCGCCGACATGGCCGACACGCCCGCCGGTACGCCCGCCGGTACGAGTGCCCGTACGGGGGCCGGTGCCGGTGCCGGTACCGGTGCCGTGCCCCCGGGTGGGCCCGGTGTCACCTCCTCCGCAGGGGCCGTGCCCGCGCCCGCGGACGGTCCCCGTCGCGTGCGCTTCGGGTCAATCCGGGGCTGACGGCGGCCTGGTGGTGTCCGTGTCCGGCGCGGCACGATGCCTCTCATGACGGAGAACAGCGCCACCCACACCTTCCTGGCCGCGCGGGACTTCCTGCTCGAACGTCGCGGGGACTACGACGCCGCCCACGCCGGGTTCACCTGGCCCCGCCCCGAGCGGTTCAACTGGGCCCTCGACTGGTTCGACCACATCGCCCGGGGGAACTCGGCCGACGCCCTGCGCATCGTCGAGGAGGACGGAACGAGCGAGGGAGTGTCCTTCGAGGAGCTGAGCGCGAGTTCGGGAGCCGCCGCGAACTGGCTGCGCGTCCAAGGTGTCGCGGCGGGGGACCGGATCCTGGTCATGCTCGGCAACCAGCGTGAACTGTGGGAGGTCATGCTCGCCGCGATGAAGCTCCGGGCCGTGGTCATCCCCGCCACCCCGCTGCTCGGCCCCGCGGACCTCCGCGACCGGGTCGAACGGGGCCTGGTGCGGCACGTCATCACGCGCGCCGAGGACACCGGCAAGTTCGACGAGGTGCCCGGTGCGTACACCCGGATCGCCGCCGGGTCCCGGATCCCCGCGGGCTGGCTGCGACTGGCCGACTTCCACACCGCCGACCGGAGTTTCAGCCCGGACGCGGAGACCCTGGCCGGCGACCCGCTGATGCTGTACTTCACCTCGGGTACCACCGCCCGGCCCAAGCTCGTCGAGCACACCCACGCCTCGTACCCGATCGGGCACCTCTCCACCATGTACTGGCTCGGGCTGCGCCCCGGCGACGTCCACCTCAACATCGCCTCGCCCGGTTGGGCCAAGCACGCCTGGTCCAACCTCTTCGCGCCGTGGAACGCCGGTGCGACCGTCTTCGTCCACAATTACACGCGCTTCGACGCCGAGCGGCTCATGGCGGAGATGGACCGGGGAGGCGTCACCACCTTCTGTGCCCCGCCCACCGTCTGGCGGATGCTGATCCAGTCCGACCTCACCAAGCTCCGGAATCCCCCGCGAGAGGCGGTCGCCGCGGGCGAACCGCTCAACCCGGAGGTCATCGAGAGGATCCGCGAGGCCTGGGGCGTGACCATCCGCGACGGCTTCGGCCAGACCGAGACGACCCTTCAGGTGGGCAACTTCCCGGGGGTGCCCGTCAAACCCGGCTCCATGGGACGTCCGGCGCCCGGCTACGAGATCGTGCTGCTGGACTCCGTCACCGGCAAGGAGTCCGAGCGGGAGGGCGAGGTCTGCGTGGACCTGCGGACCCGTCCCGCCGGGGTGATGACCGGCTACCGCGACGACCCGGGGCGCACCGCGGAAGCCATGGCGGACGGGCTCTACCGCACGGGGGACATCGCCGCGCGGGACGCCGACGGTTACCTCACCTACGTGGGGCGGGCCGACGACGTGTTCAAGGCCTCGGACTACAAGATCAGTCCGTTCGAGCTGGAGAGCGCGCTGCTGGAGCACGAGGCCGTGGCCGAGGCCGCCGTGGTCCCCGCCCCGGACCCGCTCCGGCTGGCCGTGCCGAAGGCGTACATCACCCTCGCCGCCGGGTGGGAGCCGGGGAAGGAGACGGCCCGGGTGCTGTTCGAGCACTCCCGGGCGGTGCTCTCCCCGTACAAGAGGGTCCGGCGCATCGAGTTCGGGGAGCTGCCGAAGACCGTGTCCGGCAAGATCCGCCGGGTCGAGCTCCGCGAGCTCACCGAGGCCGGGTCCGGCGCCGAGTACGACGAGGCCGACCTGGACTGAGCCGGGCCGGGGCGCCGGCCGGTACGTTCCCGCTCCGGCCGGCGCCCCGTGCCCGTGCCCGCGCACCCGCACCCGCCCCCGCCCCCGCCCCCGCACCCGCGGGCGCGGGTGTCGGCGGCGTGGCGTGCCGAGGGGGTGCTACGCGGGCAGTTGCGCCTCGATCGCGGCGACGATCTCGGGGGACTCGGGCTCGGTGCGCGGCCGGAAGCGGCCGACGACCTCGCCGGCGGGGGAGATGAGGAACTTCTCGAAGTTCCACTGGATGTCCCCCGCCTCGCCCTCGGCGTCCGGGGTCTTCACCAGCTCCGCGTACAGCGGGTGCCGGTTCTCGCCGTTGACCTCGGACTTCTCCAGCATGGGGAAGGTGACCCCGAAGCCGGTCGCGCAGAACGTCTGGATGTCGTCCGCGCTGCCGGGCTCCTGGCCGCCGAACTGGTTGCACGGCACGCCGATCACCGTGAACCCCTTCTTCTCGTACGCGAACTGCAGCCGGGCCAGGCCCGAGTACTGCGGGGTGAGGCCGCACTGCGAGGCCGTGTTCACCAGCAGGATCGCCTTGCCCTTGTGCGCCGCGAGGCTGGTGGGCTCGTCGTCCAGAGTGGTCAGCGGAATGTCGTACAGGCTCATCGGGCTCTCCTCGGCGGGAAGGGCGGTCAAGGTCTCCGAGCCTAGTGCCACGCCGTCGATCGCCGTCGTCCCGGTCGCGTCGATCACCTGGCCCGTGCCCCGGCGAGCGTCGTCCCCGGTGGCCGCAGGCTCAGGCTCCCGACGCGATCAACCGGTCCGCCGGGTCGTTGACCGGCTGCGGCACGCCCGTCAAGTCCATGATGAACAGCGGTATCCCCAGGTGGTCCGCGCGTTCGCGGGCCTGCGCCGTGTACCCGGCGAGGGAGAAGTAGACGCTCGCCGCCGAGGCCGTGAGCCCGTTCAGCCACACGCACTCCACCGCCCGCAGGCCGGCCGGCGCCGTCGTCGGGTCCACCTGTGCGACGACCCCGGGGGCCCGCAGGTCCACCGCCGCGGAGGGGACCGTCGACCCGTCGGGCCGGCGTACGTCACGGAAGCCGAGCCAGCGCAGGTACAGCGCGGCCGTGACCACCGCGTCCCCGCCCGTCCGGATGGTCACCGGCCGGAACGGCGCCCGATCCGCCGCCGGGACGTCCGTCGCCGGGACGTCCGCCGCGGTGACGTCCGTCGCCGCCGGTGATTCCGTCGAGGCCGGGAGGCCCGTCGGTGTCCCGGAGTCCGCCGCCGGGGGGTGCTCCGCCGCCGCGGGCCCGCGCGCGTTGGCCCGTACGCCGTCCCTCGTGTCCGACGTGCCCCGCTCCCCGGGGCCGGGGTCGGGCGCGTCGAGGTCCCCGGAGTCCGGCGGATGGACGGGGACCAGGGCCACGGTCCCGCACGAGCCGCACCCCACCTCCGGGCGCGGCCACTCGCCCTCCCGCCCGCAGGCCTCGCAGCGGACCGTCACCCAACTGTCCGACCAGGTGCGACGGGTCAGTGGCACGGCCGGCGCCGCCAGGTTCAGCGGTGGCACCACAGGGCTCCCGCAGGCGCAGGGGAAGACCGGCGCGCTGTACGTGTTCTCGCGCCGGCAGGTCGGACAGCGCACCGGTACCGCTTCCGCCATGAGACCGGACCCCCTCCGTCGCTGTGCGTGGGTCCATGGTCCACCACCGGCGACGGTCGGCGCGGGCGCGTCCCCGAATTTCCGTCGCGTCATGGTCATTCGTACAAGTCACCGAGCGGGAAGCGGCTTTTGGTGGGTTCCGGGGTGTCGGAGCGCCTTGACGCGCCCCGGAGTGGCCGCTTAGCTTGTTCCGTATAGCAGAACAAAACTTCCGGATTACGGAAAAGCCTGACCGCCAGACCCGCAGGAGAACTCGATGCCTCGTATGACAGCCGCCGCCGCTGCAGTGGAGATCCTCAAGCGCGAGGGCGTTTCGCAAGCGTTCGGCGTGCCCGGCGCTGCGATCAACCCGTTCTACCGCGAGCTCAAGAACGTCGGTGGCATCAACCACACCCTCGCCCGGCACGTCGAGGGCGCCTCGCACATGGCCGAGGGCTACACCCGCACGACCCCGGGCAACATCGGCGTCTGCATCGGTACGTCCGGCCCCGCCGGCACCGACATGATCACCGGCCTCTACTCGGCCATCGCGGACTCGATCCCGATCCTGTGCATCACCGGTCAGGCCCCGGTCGCGAAGCTGCACAAGGAAGACTTCCAGGCCGTCGACATCGCCTCGATCGCCAAGCCCGTCACCAAGGCCGCGACCACGGTCCTGGAGGCCGCGCAGGTCCCCGGTGTCTTCCAGCAGGCCTTCTACCTGATGCGTTCCGGCCGTCCGGGCCCGGTCCTCATCGACCTGCCGATCGACGTCCAGCTGACCGAGATCGAGTTCGACCCCGACCTGTACGAGCCGCTGGCCGTGCACAAGCCGGCCGCGACCCGCAAGCAGGCCGAGAAGGCCATCCGGTTCCTGCTGGAGTCCGAGCGTCCGCTGATCGTCGCCGGTGGCGGCATCATCAACGCCGACGCCTCCGACCTGCTGGTCGAGTTCGCCGAGCTGACCGGCGTCCCGGTCATCTCCACCCTCATGGGCTGGGGCGTCATCCCCGACGACCACGAGCTGGCCGCCGGCATGGTCGGCGTGCAGACCTCGCACCCCTACGGCAACGCCACGTTCCTGGAGTCGGACTTCGTCCTGGGCATCGGCAACCGCTGGGCCAACCGTCACACCGGCTACAACCTCGACGCGTACCTCGGCGACCGCAAGTTCGTCCACGTGGACATCGAGCCCACCCAGATCGGCAAGATCTTCGCCCCCGACCTCGGCATCGCCTCCGACGCCAAGGCCGCGCTGGAGATCTTCATCGAGGTCGCCAAGGAGCTCAAGGCCGAGGGCAAGCTCCCCGACTTCAGCGCCTGGGTCGCCTCGCACCTGGAGCGCAAGGGCACGCTCCAGCGTCGTACGCACTTCGACAACATCCCCATGAAGCCGCAGCGCGTCTACGAGGAGATGAACAAGGCCTTCGGACCGGAGACCCGCTACGTCACCACCATCGGTCTCTCCCAGATCGCCGGCGCGCAGATGCTGCACGTCTTCAAGCCGCGCCACTGGATCAACTGCGGCCAGGCCGGCCCGCTCGGCTGGACGATCCCGGCCGCGCTGGGTGTCGCCACCGCCGACCCGCAGACCCCCGTCGTCGCCCTCTCCGGCGACTACGACTTCCAGTTCATGCTGGAGGAGCTGGCGGTCGGCGCGCAGCACAAGATCCCGTACGTCCACGTCCTGGTGAACAACGCCTACCTGGGTCTGATCCGTCAGGCGCAGGGCGGCCTGGGCATCAACTTCGAGGTCAACCTCGAATTCGAGAACATCAACGCCCCCGAGCTGGGCGTCTACGGCGTCGACCACGTCAAGGTCGTCGAGGGCCTCGGCTGCAAGGCGATCCGGGTCACCGACCCGAACGAGCTGGGTGCCGCCCTGGAGGAGGCCAAGAAGCTCGCCGCCGAGTACAGCGTCCCGGTGGTCGTCGAGGCCATCCTGGAACGCGTCACCAACATCTCGATGAGCAAGACGGTCGACATGAGCGACGTCACCGAGTTCGAGGAGCTCGCGACCGAGCCGGGCCACGCCCCGACCGCGATCCGCCCGCTGACCGTCTGAGCGTGAAGCGGTGGGTCGTGCTCGCCACGACCCCGACGGCCCCCGTCCCTCCTGTCGGAGGGGCGGGGGCCGTTTCGCTTCCCGTCGCCGGGTGCGCGGGTGCGGTACGGGCGCCGGGGCGGTCCGGAGGCTGTCCGAACGACCCCGCGCGGCGCGTCACACCTCTCGCGGCGCGTCACACCTCTCGCGGGGGGCGTCACCTCCCCGCGCGGCGCGTCACTTCCCGGGATGTGGCCCCAGTTCCGCGTCCAGCGCGCCCGTGATCAGGTCGCGGGCGCGGTCCAGGGTCAGCGAACCGCTGAGCCAGCGCTCGCTCAACCCCTCCACCAGCGCCGTCAGCCGCTCGGCGACGTCCAGCGGGATGGCCTTGGGGTCGGCGAGGCCCGCCACCTGGGCGTCCATGATCGAATCGGCGGTGTCCCGGTTCCAGGAGCGGGTGGAATCCGCCAGCGGCTCGCGCAGGTCGGTGTCGAAGATCGCGCTGGCCCGCAACTCGCCCCAGGCGATGCTGTTCTCGCGGACCCGGGTGGTCTCCTGGAGCTCGCTCAACAGCAACTGGAGCAGTACGCCCCGGGCGTCCTCGGAGTCGTCGAGCGCCTCGTCGGTGTACCCGGTGGCGCGGTCGCTGATGAAGGAGAGGGTCCGCTGGATCAAGCCGGCCCGGTCCTTGAAGTGGTAATAGATCAGCGCCGTGGACACCCCGGCCTCGGACGCCAGCTCCTCGACGCGCAGTCCCCTGACGCCGTTGCGGGCGATCACGCGTACGGCTGCTTCCAAGATCAACGATTGGCGGTCGGCCACTCTTGTTCGCACCTTTCGGTCCCTACCTCTTGACTGACCTTTCAGTCAGGTCCCACCATAGCTCCCACCGGGGTTGCTGACTGGATTTTCAGTCACTGTTCACCTGACTGAAATTTCAGTCAGGATGCACTCGGGTGGTCGACGAGGCGAACAAAGTGCCGCATACCCGCCCGAGCCACGGACAGAAGCCGCCCCACCCAGCCCGACCCGCACCAAAGGAGCTCTCCCATGAGTCCGCTGAGTCCGCCGAGCCCGCCGTACCCCCGCATGCCCGCCGAGTGGGCCGAGCACGAGGCCTGCCTGATGGCGTGGCCCACCCGGCCCGCCCTGTGGGGGCCGGCCTTCGAGGCGGCGCGGCGCGAGTACGCGACAGTGGCCCGTGCCATCGCCGACTTCGAGCCGGTCATCATGATCGCCGCGGCCGACTCGGTGGACGAGGCCCGTGCCGTCTTCGGCGACGATCCCGGCATCGAGGTGATCGAGCTGCCGATCGACGACTCCTGGCTGCGCGACTCCGGCCCGATCTTCGCCTACGACGAGCAGGGCGACCGGGTGGGCGTCGACTTCCGCTTCAACGCCTGGGGCGAGAAGCACTACCCCTGGACCGCCGACGACAAGCTCGCCTCGCTCCTCCTGGACCGCCTCGGCATCCCGCGCGCGCACTCCTCGATGATCCTCGAAGGCGGTGCCGTCACCGTCGACGGCGAGGGCACCCTGATCACCACCGAGCAGTGCCTGTTGCACCCGAACCGCAACCCGCGCATGAGCCGCGCCGAGATCGAGGACGAGATCAAGCGCCGGCTCGGCGTCGAGAAGATCATCTGGCTGCCGTACGGGGGGCTGGAGGACACCGAGACCGACGGGCACGTCGACGGCGTCGCCGCCTTCGTCGCCCCCGGCACGGTGGTCCTCTCCCTGCCCGAGGACCCCGCCCACCCCGACCACGCCCGGATGCGCGCCAACCTCGCCGTCCTGGAGGCCTCCACCGACGCCCGCGGTCGGGCCCTGCGGGTCGTCGCCGTTCCGCAGACCACCCACGGCGAGGTCGAGGGGAACCCGGTCGAGGTCTGTTACCTCAACTTCTACCTCGCCAACGGCGGCTGTGTGGTGCCGGTGGGCGGTACCCCCGAGGACGAGGCGGCTCTCGCCGTCCTCGCCGAGGCCCTGCCCGGCCGCAAGGTGGTCGGGGTCCCGGCGCCCGTCCTCGCGTTCGGCGGCGGCGGGATCCACTGCATCACCCAGCAACTCCCGAAGGACCTGAACGCATGAGCACCGACACCCCCCGCACCCCCACCGCGCACCAGCCCACCGCCTCGACCCGCACCCCCACCGGGTACGAACTCCTCGTCAGCGACGGCTCCCCGCTCGGGTCCCCGGCCCGTACGGAGGCCGCCGAGCGAGTCCCGCTGCGCGTCGGCCTCGTACAGATGCGCTGGTACGCGGACGAGGACGAGCACGACGAGCGCCTGCGCGAGGGCGTGCGCATCGCCGCGGCCGAGGGCGCCAAGGTCGTGTGCCTGCCCGAACTCACCCGCAGCCCGTACTTCTGCAACACCGACGACCCCATGGGTGACGGCGCCGCCCGCCACCTCGAAGACCTGGAGGGCGGTCCCACCGTCGCCCTGGCCGCCGAACTCGCCGGGGAACTCGGCATCACGGTGCACGCCTCCCTGTACGAGCGCGCCGAGGACGGCGGACTCGGCTACAACACGGCGGTCTGCGTGGACGCGGCCGGCAAGCTCGTCGCCCGCACCCGCAAGAACCACATCCCCGCCTTCCCCGGCTACCGCGAGGACCTCTGCTTCCGCCCCGGCGACAGCGGCTTCCCCGTGGCCTTCCTCGAAGGGGCCCGCTTCGGCTTCCCGACCTGCTGGGACGAGTGGTTCCCGGAACTCGCGCGCGCCTACGGCCTGCACGGGGCCGAGATCCTCGTCCACCCGACCGCCATCGGCTCCGAAGTGGACCTCCCGGACTTCGACACCCGGCCGATGTGGGAGCACGCGATCAGCGCCAACGGCCTCGCCAACGCACTCTTCATGATCGTTCCCAATCGGGTCGGCACCGAGGGCCGCTCCACCTTCTACGGGTCCTCCTTCATCTCCGACCCCTACGGCCGTGTCATGCTGCGTGCCCCCCGCGATCGGCCCGCCGTGCTCGTCGCCGACCTCGACCTCGACCAGCGCCGCGACTGGCTCGACTTCGGACTGATGCAGACCCGCCGCCCCGAGCTGTACGGCCGGCTCACCGAGCCCCTCGACGCGCAGGCCCGCTGACCAGCAGGTCCTCCCAGCGCCAAACTCCGCCAAGGAGCGTGCATGCCGATCCCCTCACGGCACCGCCTGGCCGGTTCCGCCGCCGCGGTCCTCGCCCTGATCCTCACGGGCGCGGGCTGCGCGGCCCCGGCCGGCGACGCCGACACCACCGGAATACACCTCTCCACCGCCACACCCGCCGCTCGCGGCGACATCGACGGGTTCACCTGGGCGCTGTACGCCGAACCGCCCGTGCTCGACTACCTCTACGCCTTCGACTACCCGCAGAACACCGTCCTCGCCAACGTCTGCGAGTCCCTGATGCGCTGGACGCCCCAGCTCACCGTGGAACCCGGCCTCGCCGAGAAGGCGTCCAACCCCGACCCCACCACCTGGGTCTACGACCTCCGCCCGAACGTGCGCTTCCACTCCGGCGCCACCCTGACCGCCGACGACGCGGTGGCCAGCCTGAACCGGCACCTCGACCCCGAACTCGGCTCGTACTGGGTCGAGGACTTCAAGAACGTCGCCTCCGTCGAGAAGACCGGCCCGCTCCAGGTCACCGTGCACCTCAAGTCCCCGGACGCGCTCTTCCCGCAGGCCATGGCGAACTCCGCCGGGACGGTCGCCAACGCCGCCACCATGCGCGAGCAGGGCCGCAGGTTCGGCACCGCCGACGGCGGCCTCGACTGCACCGGCCCCTTCACACTGGGCAAGTGGGAGCAGGGTGCCTCGCTGCGCCTGGACCGCTTCGACGGCTACCGGGGCAAGCGGGCCAGGGCCGGCCACGTCGACTTCGTCTTCCTGCCCGACTCCGCCGCCCGCACCAACGCCCTGCTCACCGGTGAGGTGGACGGCTCCTTCGCCGTACCCCCGGAGTCCCTCTCCCGCTTCCGCGCGGCCGACAACGGCACCGTCCACCAGGGCCGGAGCCTCACCACCGTCAACCTCGCCGTGTCCGACCTCGGCGGCACCCTCTCCGACGTACGGGTGCGCCGCGCCCTGATGCTCGCCCTCGACCGCGAGGGCTTCGCCAAGGGTGCGATGCGCGGCGCCGCCACCCCCACCAACTCCCTGGTGGTCAAGGACATCTGGCGCGGGACACCCGAGGAACCCGTCGCCCGGGAACTGGCCGCGCTGCCCCCCGTCAAGCGGGACCTGACCGAGGCGAGACGCCTCGTCGACGAGGCCGGCGCGCGCGGGAAGAAGGTGACCGTCGCCTCCAGCCCGCTCGGTCCGGACGTCGCCCTGCTCGCCACCGCCGTCCAGGACGCGGGCCGCCGCATCGGCCTCGACATGGAGATCCGCACCGTCGCCCCCGACGCCTTCACCGCGCTGTTCTCCGACCCCGAGGCACGCAAGGGACTCGACCTGTTCCCCTTCACCTACTACCTGTCGCTCAGCGACCCGCTGGCCATGTACGGCAACTTCCGCACCGGCCAGTTCGAGAACTACGCCGGCTACAGCTCACCGGAGTACGACGCCCTCGTCGACCGGGCGACGGCCGAGTACGACCCCGCCAAACGGGGAGTGCTGACCGCCAGGCTCGCCAGGATGGCCGCCGACGCGGCCCTGTGCCTGCCGGTGGCGGAGTACCCCGGTCCGATGTTCCTCAACAAGAGGATCACCGGCGCGCCGACCGGCATCTCGTACATGTACGCCCCCTGGGCGGCCGAAGTGGGGGCCCCGTGATGCCGAGACCCGATCTCGTCCGCTTCCTGCTGCGAAGGATCGGCGAACTCCTCGCCACCCTCCTCGTCGCCTCGTTCCTCGTCCACGCCTCCATCCGCCTCGCCCCGGGCAGGCCCGAGACCTTCCTGCTCGGCGGTCGCGGGGCGAGCCCCCAGGCACTGGAGGCGATCCGCTCCCACTACCACCTCGACGATCCGTTCCTCGTCCAGTACGGGAAGTGGCTCGGCGGTGTCGTCACGGGAGACCTGGGCACCTCCGTCCAGTACCGCTCCGACGTCGTCGACCTGGTCGCCTCCCGTATGCCCGTCACCCTCGCCCTGATCGGGATGTCGGCCTTCCTCGTCATCGCGGGCGGACTGCTGCTCGGCCTGTTGGGCGCCGTGCGCGGGCGCCGCACCGACCAGGCCGTCCTGATCACCACCTCGGTCGCCGTCGCCACCCCGTCCTTCATCGCCGCGATCCTGCTCCTGTCACTGTTCTCGGTCCGGCTCGGCTGGTTCCCCGTGCTCGGCAGCGGAGACGGCTTCCTCGACACCCTCCACCACCTCGTCCTGCCCGCCGTGGCCCTCGCCCTGCCCTTCGTCGGGGTGCTCGCACGCGTCACCAGGGCCTCCCTGCTGGAGCAGTTCGCGCAGGACCACGTCACCGTCGCCCGCAGCCGCGGCGTGCCGGAGCGCACCGTCGTACGCCGCCACGTACTGCGCGGAGCGCTGGGCACCGTCGTCACCCAGGCCGGACTGGCCCTCTCCGGGCTGATGGTCTGCACGATCCTCGTGGAGTCCGCCTTCGGCCTCGGCGGGCTCGGCGAGTTCCTCGCGAAGTCCGTGACCGTCAAGGACTTCCCCGTCGTCCAGGCGATCTCCCTGCTGACCATCGCGCTGTTCGTGCTGGTCAACCTCGCCGTCGACCTCGCCCACCCGCTCATCGACCCCCGGGTCCGGCTCGGCACCAGGAGCTCCGAATGACCGCACTCCTGCTGCGGCCCGCGGCCGCGCGGACCAAGGCCCGCAAGGCCGCCGGCGGTGCCTGGCTCCACCGGATCTGCCTCGGCTTCGCCGCTCTGGTCGTGCTGGTCGCGCTGGCCGCCCCCTGGCTGGCGCCGCACGACCCGAACGCCGTCGACTTCGGGGCCTCGCTCGCCAACCCCACGCCCCACCTGCCGCTCGGCGGTGACATCAGCGGCCGCGACACCCTCTCCCGCCTGATCGTCGGCGCGCGCACCTCGCTCCTCGGCCCGCTCGGCGTCGTCGTCCTGTCGACCCTCCTCGGGGTGGTCATCGGCGTCACCGCGGCCTGGCGCGGCGGCTGGGTCGACGCCCTGCTCTCCCGGACGAGCGAACTGCTGCTCGCCTTTCCCGGGCTGCTCCTCGCCATGCTGCTCGTCTCGCTGTACGGGCGCGGGCTGGTCGCCCCGATGGTCGCGCTGTCCCTCGCGTACACGCCGTTCGTCAGCCGGCTCGCCCGCAGCCTCGCGCTGTCCGAGGTGGGCAAGCCGTACCTCGCGGCGTACCGGGTGCAGGGCTTCTCCGGAGCGTGGATCTGCGTACGCCACCTCGTGCCGAACATCGCGCCCGTCGTCCTCGCCCAGTCCACCGTCAACTTCGGCTACGCCCTCCTCGACCTGGCCGCCCTGTCCTTCCTCGGCCTCGGCGTGCCGCCCCTCACCCCCGACTGGGGAGCCATGATCAACGACGGCCAGTCCGCCATCCTCGACGGGGCGCCGCTCTCCGCGCTCGCCCCCTGCCTCGCGGTGATCCTCACCGTGGTCGCCTTCAACGTCGTCGGCGAGCGCTTCGCCGACCGGGTCTCGGGGCGCGCCGCATGAGCCCCGTACTCGAAGTGGAAGGGCTCCACCTGACGCTGCCCGGCTTCCCTCGCCCCGTGCTCGCCGGAGTCGACCTGAGCGTCGAAGCCGGCGAGACCGTCGCCCTCGTCGGCGAGTCCGGCTCCGGCAAGTCCCTCACCTCCCGCTCCGCGCTCGGGCTGCTGCCGTTCGGCGCGCGGGTCTCGGGATCGGTGCGGGTCGCCGGCCGGGACGTGTTGACGATGAGCCCCGCAGCGCTGCGCGAACTCCGCTCCCACACGGCCTCGATGATCTTCCAGGACCCGCGCGCGGCGATGAATCCCCTGCGTCGCCTCGGCGACTTCCTCACCGAGGGGCTGCGGCACGCGGGCGTCAAGGTTCCCGAAGGACGGCTCGCCGAACTCCTCGACGCGGTCGGCCTGCCCGATCGGGTCCTGCGCCAGTACCCCCACGAACTGTCCGGCGGCATGCTCCAACGCGTCATGATCGCCTCCGCGCTGCTGCCCGGCCCCCGGCTGCTGCTCGCCGACGAACCCACCACCGCCCTCGACACCACCACCCAGGCCGAGACCATCGCCCTCCTCGCCCGGCTGCGGGAACGCGAGGGCTGCGGGCTCCTGTTCGTCACCCACGACCTGGAACTCGCCGCCGCGATCAGCGACCGGGTCCACGTCATGTACGCGGGCCGCATCGTGGAGGCCGGCCCGGCCGCCGCCCTCTTCGAACACCCCCGGCACCCCTACACGAAGGCGCTCCTCGCGGCGACCCCCCGCCTCGACGCGCCCCCCGGACCCCTCGCCTCGATCGCGGGTCGACCGCCGGACCTGCGCACGACCGTCACCGGCTGCGCCTTCGCCCCGCGCTGCGCCCGCGCCACCGACCTGTGCGGCGCCGAGATCCCGACCCCGCGCTCGGGCGTGGCCTGTCACCACGCGGAGGTGCTCTCGTGAGTGCGGTACTGGAAGTCCGAGGCCTGGGTCGCGCCTACGGCGCCCTGCGCGCCGTCGACGAGGTCTCCTTCTCCGTCCCGGCGGGCGGCTCGCTCGGCATCGTCGGCGAGTCCGGTTCGGGCAAGACCACCACGGCCCGGATCGTGACCGGCCTGGAGCGGGCCGACGCGGGCGAGGTCCTCGTACGGGGCCGGCTGCGGGCCCCGTCGGTGCGCGGCCGGGCCGCCCGACTGCACCGGGCCCGCGAGGTACAACTGGTCTTCCAGGACCCGCTGCTGTCGCTGGACCCCCGGGTCCCGGCGGGCGAGGCGGTGCGCGAGACCCTGCGGCTGCACTTCCCCGACCGCGATCCCCGGCCCCGGGTCGCGGAACTCATGGAACAGGTGGGCCTCGGCGAGCGGGAGGCGGCGGCCCGACCGCGCGAGCTGTCGGGCGGCCAACGCCAGCGGGTCGCGATCGCGCGGGCGCTGGCGGTGGAGCCGGCGGTGCTGGTGCTGGACGAGGCGGTGGCGGCCCTGGACGTCTCCGTGCAGGCGCAGATCCTGAACCTGCTCGCGGAGATCCGCGCCCGCACGGACATCGCGTACCTGTTCATCACCCACGACCTGGGCGTCGTACGGGCGGTGACCGACTCGCTGGTCGTCATGCGGTCCGGCCGGATCGTCGAACAGGGCGCGACGGCCACGCTGCTGTCCGCCCCCGGGCACGCGTACACCCGGCTGCTGCTGGACTCGGTGCCCCGCCCCGGTTGGGACCCGGCCGCCATCGCGGCCCGGCGGCGACCGGCTGTGGGCCACTGAGCGCCGGCCCCGGTCGCCGGGGGGCGGTCGGGGCGGTGACGCACCCCGCGCACGACAAAGCGCCGGGTCACGGGACCGTCCGTGACCCGGCGCTTCGGCTGTGACCGCCCGACGGTGCGAGGCTGGCGCGACAGGACGTTCGCACCGCCGGGCGGAGCATGGGGGAGGGTGTTCCTCCTCGGGTACAGGGGACTTCGTGTGTGGCCCCCGTACGGAAGGAAGAGGCTGGGACCGCGGCGGGCGGCGACGAGAACTCCGGCGCCGTCTCCCTCAGGTCGAGAGACGGGCCTCGGAACCCATTACCACCGCACTGGCTCGCACGCCCGCCACGGTCCTCGTCCTGCCCCCACCGCGTACCACCCCTCATCCGGGTCCGCGGTGCGGGCTCAGCACCAGGGGCATGACCTCCCGTCAGGCCCCCGGTACAGCCAATCGGCTCAGGCGTCGCGCAGGGCGCGGACGGCCTCCTCGACGCGCTTGCCGTAGTCGGCGTCCGCGGCGTGGAAGTGAGCCAGGTTCTTCTCGATGACGTCCTCGATGGTGACCTGGGACAGGCCGCCGGCGATGTTCGCCACCAGACGCTGCTTCTCGGCCTCCGACATCAGGCGGTAGAGCTCACCGGCCTGGAAGAAGTCGTCGTCCTTGGTGTGGGCCGGGGCCTCGTGGGTGCCCGTGTAGCCGGAGACGGCCTTCGGGGCGCCGAGCGCCAGACCGGTCTCGGCCGGGCCCTGGTACGAGTTGGGCTCGTAGTTCTTGTCGTGGCGCGAGCCGTTGCGCAGCGCCATGACGCCGTCGCGGCCGTAGTTGTCGGCCGTGGTCGCCTTCGGGGCGTTGACCGGCAGCAGGGTGTGGTTCACACCGAGGCGGTAGCGCTGGGCGTCGGCGTACGCGAAGAGACGGCCCTGGAGCATCTTGTCCGGCGAGGCGGTGATGCCCGGGACGAAGTTGTTCGGGGAGAACGCGGACTGCTCGACCTCGGCGAAGACGTTGTCCGGGTTGCGGTCGAGGACCAGACGGCCCACGCGCTGCAGCGGGTAGTCGCCGTGCGGCCACACCTTGGTGAGGTCGAACGGGTTGAAGCGGTACTCCGCGGCCTCGGAGGCCGGCATGACCTGGACGTAGAGGGTCCAGCTCGGGTTCACGCCGCGCTCGATCGCCTGGAGCAGGTCGGTCTGGTGCGAGTTCGCGTCCTTGCCGACGAGCTCGGCGGCCTGGTCACTGGAGAGGCTGCGGACGCCCTGGTTGGTCTTGAAGTGGTACTTGACGAAGAAGGCCTCGCCCTGGGCGTTGGTCCACTGGTAGGTGTGGGAGCCGTAGCCGTTCATGTGGCGGTAGGACGCGGGGATGCCGCGGTCGCCCATCAGCCAGGTGATCTGGTGCGTGGCCTCGGGGGCGTGCGCCCAGAAGTCCCAGACGTTGTCCGGCTCCTGCTTGCCCGTGAAGGGGTCGCGCTTCTGCGAGTGGATGAAGTCGGGGAACTTGATCGGGTCCTTGATGAAGAACACCGGGGTGTTGTTGCCGACGAGGTCGTAGTTGCCCTCTTCGGTGTAGAACTTCAGCGCGAAGCCGCGCGGGTCGCGGACGGCGTCCGCGCCACCGAGGGAGTCCGCGACGGTGGAGAACCGCAGGAAGGTCTCGGTCTTCTTGCCGACCGTGTTCAGGAACGCGGCGCTGGTGTAGGCGGTGACGTCGTCGGTCACCTCGAAGTGGCCGTACGCGGCCGAGCCGCGGGCGTGCACCACACGCTCCGGGATGCGCTCCCGGTTGAAGCGGGCGAGCTTCTCAAGGAGCTGCTGGTCCTGGACCAGGAGCGGGCCACCGACGCCGGCGGTGGCGGAGTTCTGGTTGTCGGCGACCGGGGCGCCGGACTCGGTCGTCAGCGTGCGCTTCGACATGGTGACCTTCCGTACGGGGAACTGCTGACGGAATGCATCTTCCGTCATGCGGAACAGCCTAATTTCGGCGTGAACTCGACGTCAACAGTTTGTTGAAAGAAAGAGTGTGGAGAGGAAATCCGGACGGTGCCGGCGCTTGGGCGCGACAGGACAGGTGTCAGCACCGGCACCATCCGGAAACTCAGGTCCCCCTGGGGGGAAGGGCGTTCAGACCCGTGGTCAGACCTGGGCGCCGGAGAGGCGCTCGACCGCGCGGAGCAGGGCGGAGTGGTCCAGGCCACCGTCACCCTGCGCGCGCAGCGAGGCGACGAGCTGGGCGACGACCGCGCCGACCGGGAGGGCCGCACCCACGTTGCGGGCGGCGTCGGTGACGATGCCCATGTCCTTGTGGTGCAGGTCGATCCGGAAGCCGGGCTTGAAGTCGCGGTTCAGGAAGTTGTCCTTCTTGCGCGTCAGCACCGTGGAGCCGGCCAGACCGCCGCCCAGGACGTCCAGGGCGGCGGTGAGGTTCACGCCGGACTTCTCCAGGAAGACGACGGCCTCGGCGCACGCCTGGATGTTCACCGCGACGATGAGCTGGTTGGCGGCCTTCACCGTCTGGCCGGAGCCGTGCGGGCCGCACAGGACGATGGTCTTGCCGAGGGCCTCCAGGACCGGCAGGGCCTCGTCGAAGTCGGCCTGCTCGCCACCCACCATGATCGACAGCACGGCCTCGATGGCGCCGGCCTCGCCGCCGGACACCGGGGCGTCGATGACGCGGATGCCCTTCTCGGCGGCGTTCTTGGCGAGGTCGATCGAGGTCTGCGGGGTGATCGACGACATGTCGACGATCAGCGCGCCGGACTTCGCGTTCTCCAGGATGCCGTTCTCGCCGTAGGCGATGGCCTCGACCTGCGGGGAGGCGGGCACCATCGTGATGACGACGTCGGCGTCCTTGACGGCCTCGGCGATCGAGCCGGCCGCGGTCCCGCCGGCGGCGGCGAGACGCTCCAGCTTGTCCTGCTCCAGGGTGAAGCCGGTGACCGAGTAGCCGGCCTTCAGGAGGTTCTCGGCCATGGGGGAGCCCATGATGCCGAGACCGATCCAGGCGATCGACGGGAGCGCGGTGGGGTTGCTCATGATGAGGGTCCTTCTCTTGAAGCCTTGTACGAAAAGTGCGTGAGGTGCCTGGCTGATCGCCCGGACTTGGTCCGCCTACTTCGCGGCGCGGGCCTCGGCCGGCAGCCACGCGAAGGAGGCGGCGGCGTCGGCGGCCTTGTACTCCAGGCCTACGTAGCCCTCGTATCCGGCCTTCCTCAGCTGGTCGAGCAGCTCCTCCAGGGGCAGCTCGCCGGTGCCGGGGGCACCGCGTCCGGGCTTGTCCGCGATCTGGACGTGCCCGGTCTTGGCGGCGTACTTTTCGATGACCTCGGAGAGGTCCTCATCGTTCATCGCCAGGTGGTACAGGTCGAGGAGGAACTTGGCGTTGCCGAGGCCGGTGGCCTCGTTCACCTTGTCCACGACCTCGATGCCGGCCGGTGCGCTCACCAGGGGGTAGAGCGGCGACTCGGGCTTGTTGAGGGTCTCGATCAGGAGGATCGCGCCCACCCGGTCGGCGGCGCGGGCGGCCACGACCAGGTTCTCCAGGGCGAGCTCGTCCTGGACGGCCGGGTCGACGCCCTCCACACGGTTGCCGTAGAGGGCGTTCAGCGCCTTGCAGCCGACCGAGGCCGCGAAGTCGGCGGCCACGTTGATGTTGGCGTTGAAGCGCTCCGACTCCTCACCGGGGACCGAGACCGCGCCGCGGTCCGGGCCCGGCAATCGGCCGGCGTAGAAGTTCAGACCCACCAGCCGGGTACCGGCGTCCTCAAGAGCCTTCTTGAGGGCGTCGAGCTCCGCCTGGGCGGGGGTGGGGGTCTCGATCCAGGGCCACCACAGCTCGACCGCGGTGAAGCCCGCCGCGGCGGCGGCCGCGGGACGCTCCAGGAGCGGGAGTTCCGTGTAGAGGATCGAAAGGTTCACATCGAAGCGCTGGTCCGTGTATCCCATGAGGGGTGTGCGCTCCTTCCGTATTGCGGAAGTTGTTTTCTGCTTGATGGAAGACTGCATCGAGGTTCGCGTGGCTGTCAAGTGCGGACTCCCGAAACGTCCGGAGCGCGGGGTAGCTTGACCGCGTGCGATTGAGAGTGGAATTCACGACCGAGCCCTTCGATCTCGAAGAGGCCCCCGCCCATGCCGTGGCCGCTCGCGAGGTCATCCAGAAGGCGCGGCTCGACGCGGTGGACGTCGGCCCCTTCGGCAACACCGCCGAGGGCGGGTCCGACGAGGTGCTCACCGCCGTTTCCGCGCTCCTGCGCGATGCGCTGGAGGCCGGAGCCACGCGCGTCTCGCTCCAGGTGAACGTGATCCGGGAGGAGACCCCGTGACCGAGCCCCGCGACCACCCGTTCGTCACCGCGGTCAAGCCGCTGGTCGACGCCATCGGCGGCGAGCTGATGGATCCCTCCCAGGCGCAGCCCGACGACGTCGTGCTCACCTGGGAGGGTCAGGACCTGCTGGCCGTGCGCCTGCCCCAGCTGTCCGACTCGCTGGACCACATCCTGGCGGCGCTGGAGCGACGCCACGGCGTGCCCCTGGCCCGGCTCGATCGAAAGGCCAAGCAGGACGTGGTACGCATATTGGAGGCGCGTGGCGCCTTCTCCGTGCGGCACGGGGTGGAGACGGTCGCGGGTGCCCTGGGGGTCAGCCGCTTCACGGTCTACAACTACCTGAACAGGGAAAACCCGAACAAGAACAGCCAAGCGTGAACACCGCCTGACGCACGGTGACGAGCCGCCGCCCGTTTCATCCGGGCGGCGGCTTTTGTGTACGCGAAGTTTCAACAAAGTGTTGACGCGGTGTTGTCGAGGGCGTTAGCTATGCGCAGCCCGTCAAGCAACAACAGGCCACGGAGGCCTACCGTGACTTCGAGTCCGACCCCGGGTCTCACCCGGTTCAACGCCTTGGACGACAGCGCGGCCACGGCCGAACTGCACGAGGTCTGTGCCAGCTCGGCATGGGGGAGCAGGTTGCTCGCACAGCGTCCCTTCACCACCGCCGATGCCCTGTTCTCGGCCAACGAGTCCGCCATGGCGGAGCTCACCGCCGAGGATCTCGGCGAGGCGATGGGGGGCCACGCTCCGATCGGCCGGCCGAAGCCGGGAGACCCGACCTCCGCCCGTGAGCAGCGTGGCATGGCCGGTGCCTCGGAGGACCTCAAGAACGAGCTCCTCGAACTGAACCTGGCGTACCAGGAGAAGTTCGGCCACGTCTTCCTCATCTGCGCCACCGGTGCGACCGGTGAGTTCATGCGGGACGCGGTCAAGGTCCGGATCGACAATTCGCCGGAAGCGGAGCGGGAAATCGCCCGCGGCGAGCTCGTCAAGATCAACCGGATCCGTCTGACCCGCCTCGCAGAAGGAGAGTGAGCACGCCATGAGCACCGAGACCACCGCGTCGGTGTCCACGCACATCCTGGACACCAGCATCGGCAAGCCCGCCGAGGGCGTCGCCATCTCCCTGTCGGCCCGTACGGGTCCGGGCGGCGAGTGGGCGGCCCTGGGCGGCTCCGCCACCGATGCGGACGGACGCTGCAAGGACCTGCCGGCCCTGCCGGAGGGCACCACACACGTGCGTCTCGACTTCGAGACCGAGACGTACTTCCTGAACAAGCACAGTTCGAAGAAGCAAGCCGAGGCGCAGCAGGACGCCCCCCGCGTAAGGGACAGCGGTGCGTTCTTCCCGGAGGTCACCATCACCTTTGCGGTGAACCCGGGCGAGCACTACCACGTACCGCTGCTGCTCAACCCGTTCGGCTACTCCGTTTACCGAGGGAGCTAGCAGACATGCCCACGATTCTCGGCCAGAATCAGTACGGGAAAGCAGAGAACCGCGTAGTCAAGATCACGCGGGACGGCGACACCCACCACATCAAGGACCTCAACGTCTCGGTCGCCCTCTCCGGCGACATGGACGACGTCCACTACTCCGGCTCCAACGCCAACGTCCTGCCGACGGACACCACCAAGAACACGGTGTACGCGTTCGCCAAGGAGTACGGCATCGAGTCCGCCGAGCAGTTCGGCATCCACCTGGCGCGTTGGTTCGTCAACAGCCAGGAGCCGATCCAGCGGGCGCGCATCCGGATCGAGGAGTACTCCTGGTCCCGGATCGCCACCTCCGACGCCAACTCCAAGTTCATCGGGGCGGACGAGGTCAACCACTCGTTCGTCCGCGAGGGCATGGAGACCCGCGTCACCCAGATCACGTACGACGGCACGAACTGGGAGGTCATCTCCGGCCTCAAGGACCTCGTCGTCATGAACTCCACGAACTCCGAGTTCTGGGGTTACGTGAAGGACAAGTACACGACCCTGAAGGAGGCCTACGACCGCATCCTGGCCACCCAGGTGTCGGCCCGCTGGCGCTTCAACTGGTCGGACGACGAGCAGCGGATGCCCAACTGGGAGAAGTCCTACGCCGAGACCCGCAAGCACATGCTGCAGGCCTTCGCGGAGACCTACTCCCTGTCGCTGCAGCAGACCCTGTACCAGATGGGTTCGCGCATCATCAACCACCGTTCGGAGATCGACGAGGTCCGCTTCTCGCTCCCGAACAAGCACCACTTCCTCGTCGACCTGGAGCCCTTCGGCCTCAAGAACGACAACGAGGTCTACTTCGCCGCGGACCGCCCCTACGGTCTGATCGAGGCGACGGTCCTCCGCGACGGCGTGGACGCCCGCATCCCCGTGGACATGACCAACCTCTGACGAGCACGTTCGTCCCGGGGCCCCGCAGTGGCCCCGGGATCGGCGCGACACTCTTCAACTTCCTTAATCGGCACCCGGACGCAACACACGGGGCGGCAGTACTGTCAGCTGTCAAGGCCCCCGGCTCCGGCACTCAAATCCCCTGGGTTTTGCCGTGCCCGTACCGCCACTGAAAGCACGAGGAAGTCCCATGGCAGCATCGGCAGCCCAGGACAGCGCCGCCCGGCGCATCGTCATCGAGAACTGTGCCATCGCGACCGTTGACGCGAACGACACCGAGTACGCCTCGGGTCACGTGGTCGTCGCCGGCAACAAGATCGAGTCGATCGGTGCGGGCAGAGCCCCCGAGAACCTCGCCAACGTGGTCCGCCGCATCGACGGCACGGGTCACCTCGTCACCCCGGGTCTGGTCAACACGCACCACCACTTCTACCAGTGGATCACCCGTGGTCTGGCCACCGACCACAACCTCTTCAACTGGCTCGTCGCCCTGTACCCGACGTGGGCGCGCATCGACGAGCAGATGACGTACACGGCCGCCCAGGGCTCCCTGGCGATGATGGCCAAGGGCGGCGTCACCACCGCCATGGACCACCACTACGTCTTCCCCAAGGGCTCCGGCGACCTCTCCGGCTCGATCATCCGCGCCGCGTCCGAGATGGGCGTCCGCTTCACCCTGGCCCGCGGATCGATGGACCGCAGCGTCAAGGACGGCGGCCTGCCGCCGGACCACGCCGTCGAGACCCTCGAAGGCGCGCTCGCCGACACCGAGGCGACCGTCAAGAAGCACCACGACCACTCCTTCGACGCGATGACCCAGGTCGCCGTCGCCCCGTGCTCCCCCTTCTCGGTCTCCACCGAACTGCTGAAGCAGGGCGCCGAGCTGGCCCGCCGGCTGAACGTGCGCCTGCACACGCACGGCTCGGAGACCGTCGAGGAGGAGCAGTTCTGCAAGGAACTGTTCGGCATGGGTCCGACCGACTACTTCGAGTCGACCGGCTGGCTCGGCGAGGACGTGTGGATGGCGCACAGCGTCCACATGAACGACTCCGACATCGCCGCGTTCGCCCGCACCAAGACCGGTGTGGCGCACTGCCCGTCCTCCAACGCCCGCTTGGCCGCCGGCATCGCCCGCGTACCCGACATGCTGGCCGCCGGCGTACCGGTCGGCCTCGGCGTGGACGGCACCGCCTCCAACGAGTCCGGTGAACTGCACACCGAGCTGCGCAACGCGCTGCTCATCAACCGCCTGAACCCCGTCCACCGCGAGCGCGCCCTGAACGCGCGCCAGGCCCTGCGCCTGGGTACGTACGGTGGCGCCCAGGTCCTCGGCCGCGCCGACAACATCGGTTCGCTGGAGGTGGGCAAGCTCGCCGACCTGGTGATGTGGAACGTCAGCACGCTGGCACACTCCTCCATCGCGGACCCGGTCACCGCGCTCGTCTTCGGCGCGGCCGCCCCGGTCACCCTCTCGCTGGTCAACGGCAAGCAGATCGTCGAGAACAACCGACTGCTCTTCGCCGACGAGGACGCGATCGCCGTGTCCACGCGGGAAGAGGCCCAGCGCCTCGCGCGGCTCTCCGCGCAGGCCTGATCCCCCGGAGTCCGGTCGAGGGGGACGGCCCTCGACCGGCGGCCGCGGACCCGAGCGGGGTCCGCGGCAGCCGTTCCCGGGAAGCGCCCGAGGTCAACACCGAGGGCGCCCCCGGGGGCGGTGACTCGTGACACTCTCACGGCGCGCACCACCATCGGCACGCCAACGCGTCACGCCACGGCCCGCGGGCTCCCACGCACCGCGGCATCCCGTGGGAACGACTCGGGCGAATCGTTTCCGCACCCCGTGCGTCCCGCACACCCCTCGGGACGGCACCTCCACAACTTCACAACGGCTCGACTAGCACCGCTTTCGCACCACCTCCCAGACACCCACGTCCCTGCCGACGTGTTACCCGACCGGAGGAAGCCGTGGCCGCAACGCCCAGGTTTCGCAAAGATGCAGTCGCAGTACCGGAGGAGACGCACCCGGTCGACGAGACCCTGCCTCCGCTGAAAATGTTCACGAGCGGTCTCCAACACGTGGCCGCCATGTACGCGGGTGTCGTCGCCCCGCCCATGATCGTCGGACCCGCCGTCGGTCTCTCCGCCACCGAGACGGCCTTCCTGATGGGCGCCTCGCTCTTCACCGCCGGCCTCGCCACCCTGCTCCAGACCCTCGGGTTCTGGAAGATCGGCGCCAAACTCCCCTTCGTCAACGGCGTCTCCTTCGCCGGTGTCACTCCGATGATCGCCATCGGCAAGGGGGAGGGGGCCGACGCCATCCCCGTCATCTTCGGCGCGATCATCGTCGCCGGACTCCTCGGCTTCCTGGCCGCCCCCTACTTCGGGAAGCTCGTCCGCTTCTTCCCACCCGTCGTCACCGGCACGGTCATCACCCTGATCGGCGTCTCACTGCTCCCCGTGGCGTTCAACTGGTCGCAGGGCGGCAACAGCACCGCCTCCGACTACGGGTCGATGCAGAACATCGGCATGGCCGCCCTCACCTTGGCGATCGTGCTGGTCATGCGGAAGTTCCTGCGGGGCTTCCTCCAGCAGATATCCATCCTGCTCGGCCTGGTGGTGGGCACCCTCATCGCGATCCCGCTGCACATGACGAACTTCGACGCCATCCGCGACGCGGACATCGTCGGCTTCCCCAGTCCGTTCCACTTCGGCGCCCCACAGTTCCAGGTCGCCGCCATCATCTCCATGTGCATCGTGATGCTGGTCTGCATGACCGAGTCCACCGCCGACATCCTGGCCCTCGGCAGGATCGTGGGCCGTCCGGCGGACGCGAAGACCATCGAGGGCGGCCTGCGCGCCGACACCCTCGGCAGTGCCATCAGCCCGCTGTTCAACGGCTTCATGTGCAGTGCCTTCGCCCAGAACATCGGACTCGTGGCGATGACCAAGGTGCGCAGCCGGTTCGTCGTCGCCGCCGGCGGCGCCATCCTGATCCTGCTCGGCCTGTGTCCGGTGGCGGCCTCCGTGATCGGCGTGGTGCCGCTGCCCGTGCTCGGCGGCGCCGGCATCGTCCTCTTTGGCTCGGTCGCCGCCAGCGGCATCCAGACCCTGGCGGGCGCCGCCATGGAGAAGGGCGAGAACGCCCTGATCGTGGCCGCCTCGGTCGGCATCGGCCTGATACCGATCGCCGCCCCGGGCTTCTACCACGCCTTCCCGAAGGACCTGTTGGTCGTCCTCGACTCCGGCATCAGCACCGGCTGCGTCGTGGCGATCCTGCTCAACCTGGCCTTCAACCACCTCGGCGCCAAGAAGAAGGACGAGGCCGCGCAGGCTCCGTCGGAACCGGCGTTCGTGCACTGAGGCCGGGACCCCCGGCCGGCGCGCGGCGGTGCGGACGCCACCCACTGCGGGTGTGGCGTCCGCACCGCCGCGCGCCCGTGTTCCCGCACGAGTCCGCGCCCGGAGCCACCCGGGGCCGCGCGTCCGTTCCCGGCCCGTCCGTTCCCGGCCCGTCCGTTTCCGGTCCGTCCGTTCCCGGCCCGTCCGTTCCCCGGTGCGCGTGCCTCAGGCCGCGCGCGTCGGCTCCGTCCAGATGTCCGGGAGCACCGTGCGCACGCGGCGCCCCTCCTGGTCCAACTCCTGCGCCTCCGCCTTGCGCACGTGGAGCGCGACCGCCGAGTCGGTGACCCGCATCGCCGGCAACCGGCGCGAGAGGTCCGAGGTGTAGCGGGACAGCTCCGCGATCGTGCGCAGCCGTGCACTGATCATGAAGTTCCAGGGCCCGCTGACGGACATGCAGGTCCGGGTCTCGCGTAACCCGATCGCCGCCGCCGCGCAGTCGGCCACCTCGTGCTCGGGCACCTCCGCCCACAGGGTCGCCGACACCGGCCACCCCGAGACCCCCGAGGCCATCGCGCAGCTGTAGCGCAGCCCCTGCCCCGCCTCCAGCCGGCCCAGCCGGCGACGCACCGTGGACTCGCTCAAGCCGACCTCCCGCGCCAGCGAGGCCACGCTGCGGCGCGCGTCCGAGGCCAGCGCCAGCACCAGCGGCCGGTCCTCCTCCGTCATGCCCGTCGGAGCCGGGCCGGCGGGGGCCGTCGACGACGTGGAGCGGCGGTTCCGCCCGGTCAGCAGATCGATCTGGAGCGGGGTCAGTTGGTCCAGGCGCCACCGGTCGGGGGCGCTGTGCACCGCCGTCACCATCGACGACCGGGTCGCGCCCACCCCGGGGATCCGCTGGACGCGGAAGGACAGGTAGCGGTACAGCGTGTGCAGGGTCGGTACGGCCACGAACGCCAACAGGTCACGCGCGCCCGTGGTGTGTTGCACGCCGAGCGTGTGCGGGTCCCCGACCAGCGCCGCGCCGACCGCGGGGGCGGTGCCGGCGGCGCAGGTCACCTCCACCCAGGCCATGCAGGGCGACTGGTTGCCCGTACGTAGCCCCAGCCCCGATATCCAGGCCTCGCCGGCCCCCGTCATGCGCTCCCAGCGACGGGCCAGCGTGTCGGGGCGGGCGCCGAGCACCGGCCCCAACCGCTCCCAGCTCGCCCGGGGCGCGAGTTGGAGTGCGTGGACGAGCGCCCGGTCGGTGTCGTCCACGGCGGAAATGGCCGCGTGCATACCTTCCCCCTGGTGGTTCTCCCGGTCGCGGGTCGGAAGACCGGACTTTCCGCAGATCATCTCTCTTTGTGCGCCGAACCGATGAATCCGACGGTTGTGCGCGAGTACAGGACGTCGCGGGAGGACACGTGGGGGACCCCGAAGCGTGCGCACGTCGCACGGTGCCCGCGGAGCTGTCCGATGTCGTCGGCCGGGACCGGGAGACGGCCGCCACCGCCGAACTGCTGGCCGCCGGCAGGCTGGTGACCCTCACCGGGCCCGCCGGCATCGGCAAGACCCGGCTCGCCTTGCGCACCGTACGCGCCCTGACCTCGGGCGACGGCGCCGACACCGTCTGGGTGGAGCTGTCCACGCTCCCCGAATCCCGGTGGGCGGTGATGGAACACGAGCTGGTCCACGGGCTCGACGGCCGCGAGGTCCTGCTGGTGCTCGACGGCTGCGAACAACTGGGGGACGAGGCCGCACGGGTGGTGGCGGACCTGATGGCCTGGTTGCCCCGGGCCCGCATCCTGGCGACCTCCCAACGGCGACTCGACCTGCCGGGCGAAGCCGAGCTCGCCGTCCCGCCGCTGTCCCTGCCCGCCGAACCCCGGGACCCCGCCGCCCGGCAACCCGCCGCCGCGATCGTCGGCTCCGCAGCCGTGCGGCTGTACGAGGAACACGCGCGCGGCGCCGACCCCTTCTTCGAGCTCACCGACGCCAACGCCGCCGCCGTCGCCGCCCTGTGCCGGGCCCTCGACGGGATCCCCGCAGCCCTGGAACTCGCCGCCGGGCGCGCACACCGCTACCCGCCCCTGGAGGCCCTGCGCCGCCTGACCGCCGACCCGCTGACCTTCCTCGCCGGCGGCGCCGGGCGCGCCACCCGCGTCGACGCCGAGCGCACCCACCGACTGGCCTCGCCGGCCGAACGCCTCCTGTGGGAACGGCTCTCCGTCTTCGCCGGCCCCTTCGACGCGGCCGCGGTCGCCGACGTGTGCGGCTTCGGCGAGCTGACCCCGGCCGCCGCCGTGGAGGCCCTGGCCCGACTGGCCCCCGCCCTGCTCGCGGACGAGGAGCACCCCGGCCGCCACCGACTGCCCCTGTCCGTACGCGCCCACGCGGCCATGCGTCTGGCCCGCCGCCCCGGCGACGACGGGACCACCGTCGCCCTGCGCCACCAGGAGCGCTGTCGCTCGCTCGCGGAACGCGCCGCGCGACTGTGGCGGGGCGGCGCACAGAGCGAGGCGCGCGCCCTTGCCCTGGCCGAACTCCCCGAGCTGCGGGCCGCGATGAACCCCCTCACCGCGGGTCCGGGCGCCGCCCTGGAACTGGCCGTCACCCTGTGGTTCCTCTGGTCGGCCTGCGGGCTCCCGGCGGAGGGCCGGTGCCACCTGGAGCGCGCCCTCGCCCTGCATCCGCGCCCCCGGCCGGCCCGCGCGCTGTGGCTGGCCGCCTGGCTGACGGCGATCCTCGACGGTGCGGACGGTACGGACCCGCTGCTGGTGGAGGCCTGGAGCGCCGCGGTGCGGGAAGGAGACGACGCCTGCCTGGCGCACCTCGCGCACGTGCGCGGCACGATCGCCCTGTGGGAACGCCGCCACGAGAGCGCCGTCACCGAGTACCGGGAGGCCCTGGAACTGCTGCCCGCCGGGCCCGTGTCCGGCCCCGGCCGGGAGGCGTTCCGGGCCGCCCTCGCACTGGCCCTCGCGCACGTGGACCCGCTCGCCGAGCCGTCGGTCGAACCGCCGGCCGATCCGCCCGGCGGGCGTCGCGACCCGTGGGCCCGTTCCTGGACGAGCCACGCCTCGGCCGTGCGCCTGGCCCGCCAGGGTCGTACCGATGCGGCCCGTACCGAGGTGACGCGCGCGCTGGAGACACAATCGGCCCTGGGCGACCGGACCGGCCGGGCGCTCTCGGCTGAGCTGTTGGCCGAGTTGGAGGCGGGTCAGGGCCGGTACGCGCGATCCGCCCGGCTCCTCGGTTCGGTCTCCGGGGCCCGTCCGGCGGCCGCCCGCCCGCCGCGCGCCCTGGACGTCCTGGAGGACCGGATGCCCGAGGAGGAACTCCGGGCGGCGTACGCGGAGGGCGCACGGATCGGACCGCGAGCGCTGCTGCCTGAATTCTGAGCCCCCGTTCCCGCTGCCGCGCTCCTTGCCGAACGCCACCGGCGAACGGACTCTGATGGTCGGTCACATGTTGCACGCGGACGTCCGTCGAGGCGTCCTGAGCAGACAGGTGGTACCGCCGATGGCAGATGTGCCGCAGTTGTGGATGCGCAACGAGACACGCCTCACCGAACGAAGGGCCCCGCTCACCCCCCAGGACGCCGGACGGCTCGTCCGGCAGGGCGTACGACTCACCGTGGAGGACTCCGACCACCGCGTCTTCCCCCTCTCCGCCTACGTGGACGCCGGCTGCCGCGCCGCACCCGCCGGATCCTGGGCGGACGGGGCCGCACCCGAGTCCGCGTACGTCCTGGGCCTGAAGGAACTCCCGCCGACACCCGAGCGGTTGCACCACCGGCACGTGTACTTCGGGCACGCGTACAAGGGCCAGGCCGAGGCCCCGGCGCTGCTGGAGCGGTTCGCGGCGGGCGGCGGGACCCTGCTCGACCTGGAGTACCTGGCCGACGCCCAGGGCCGCAGGCTAGCCGCCTTCGGGTACTGGGCGGGCTACGTGGGCGCGGCGCTCGCCGTACTCCAGACGCGGGGCCTGCTCGAAGGCCCGCTGACACCGATGCCCCGGGCCGAACTCGACCGCCGATTACGCGCCTCGCGGGCCGTTCCCCCACCCGACGGGGTACAGCTGCGGTCCATCGTGATCGGAGGGTACGGGCGCAGCGGGCGCGGCGCCTGCGACGCCCTGGTCACCGCCGGCGCACGGGTCACCCGGTGGGACCGCACCGACACCGCCGACCTGGACCGTACGGCCCTGCTCGGGTGCGACGTCCTGGTCAACGCGGTGCTCACCACCCGACCCGTGCCGCCCTTCCTCACATCCGCCGACCTGGACGGCGACCCCGGTCCCGACGGGCGACGCCTCTCGGTGATCGCCGACATCACCTGTGACACGGGTTCGCCGCTGCACCTGCTGCCCGTCTACGACCGGCTCACCGACTGGGCGACCCCGGCCCGCCGGCTGGTCGACGGCCTGCGACCGCTCGACGTCATCGCCATCGACAACCTGCCGTCCCTGCTCCCGGCCGAAGCCGCCCAGGCGTTCTCGGCGGACCTGCTGCCCAAACTGCTGGCCCTGGGGACCGGCACCCCGGACCCCGACTGGCTGCGCTGCCGGGAGGCCTTCACCGACGCCATGACCACGCTGCGATCGCCCTCCGTCCGCGACGGCGACGAGCAACCCGCCCTCTAGGGCCTGTCGTCAAAGTGGCGTCGTCGCCCGAAGGGCGGCCTCGCGGCGTCTGGTGCGTGCTCTCGGCGTGCCGGGCGGAAGCCCGCGTACTGGACGTACTTGGGCTTTCGCCCGGTACGGCGAGAGTGCGTGCCAGGCGTCGCGAGGCAGACGACACTTTGACGACAGGCCCTAGGCCGTGGAACCTCGCCCCGTACCCGCGGTGAGGGTGCGTTCAGGAGCCCGTGCAGCGCTCGCTGTTGACGGCGGTCCGGCTACGCGAGGGCGCCGAGACCGCGATCGACAGCAAGCGCCGTACCGACAACCGAACCGTCCCCTCGACGGCGGGCAAGGGCGGGCACGCCCCCACGGAACCCGGGCCTCGCGGCCGCGGGTTCCGCGTCCCCCACGCGCCGAGCGCGCAGCGGGGTCTACGGGGCGGGCGTCAGGTACATCCCGCTCTGGTCACCGCCGGCGGTGTTCCGGCAACTGTCCCGGGACGTCGCCGGTCGGGCCGCGGCCAGGGCCAGGCAGCGCCCGACGGCCAGTTGTCCGAAGTGGTTCGGGTGCATGGACTCCTGGATCAGTCCCTGCGTCTCGCTGCTGTCGATCCAGCGCGCCCACTCGCTCGTCCGCGCGGAGGCGGCCGACGTCGAGGTGACCAGCCTGCTGGCCTTCGCGCACACCTCGCGGCCCTGCATCATGTCCCGCAGGTCCAGGAACTGCACGCCCTTGGCGGCGGCCACCGCGCCCAACCGATCGGCGATCTGCGGCACCAGCGCGTCCCGCGCCCAGTCGGAGTCCCGGTTCCAGAAGGGGCAGCCGCCGGAGTTCAACCGGCTCCAGTCGCTCTGCGGGTACCGGTTCTCGGCGCCCCGCGGGATCGGCGAGGGGTAGGACTGGAGGATGACGCGGTACGAGGAGTCCGCGTACCCGGCGCCGCGCATCACCGCCCGGATCTCGTCGACGGACTTGCCCACCTTGGCCATCACCCCGTCCATCTTCCCGTCGACGGACTCCTGTTGATCGTCGTGACAGTAGGAGCCCCAGAGGACGAAGTCGAAGGCGCAGTCCTGGATGATGCCGGCGAACCCGAGGTCGTTCCCGCCGATGGACAGCACGATCACCTTGACGTCGTGGCTCGCGGCCACGGCGGCGAGCTGATCCGCCTGCGGGGCCTCGCCCTTGAAGGACACCCCGCCGTTGGACGCCCGGAACACGTTGTCCGACACCGCCCCGGAGCACGCCAGGTTCACGGCCACGTCGGCGATCGGCCCGGCGCTGCGCACCTCGGCCGAGTCCGACCGGTGGCACCCGCCGGCGGTGGCGCCGTACACCTTGGAGGGATCGTAGGAACTGCCGCCGGTCCAGGCCCGGTCGGTGCCGTTGCGGCCGCCGCCGTTGGTCAGGCTGTTGCCCTTCCACCGGCCGGCCTCGCCGGAGATGTAGCTGTCGCCCAGGGAGACCACCGCGGTGGGCCCGTTGCCCGGGCTCGCCGCGGACGTTCCGGCCCCGCCGGTCACGAGCGCGGCGGCGGTGAGGGGGAGGATCAGTGCGGCCCCGGCCAGTCGTCGCACACGACTGCCGGTCCGGCCCTTGCCGGTGTTGCGGAATCCGATCACTGCGGAACTCCTGCGGTCTGCCACGCCGGTGCCCGGAGGAACTCCGGTGCACGGCTGGGGAAGTGGGGATTACCGCCGGCGCCGGTGGCATCGGAAAGGTGACACGGCGTCGCATGTTACCGCTAGGTACGCGCAGATCACGATGAGGTAACGTCCGATCGTTCGGTCGGTCCACGCGTTCCGTGTGCCGGGCTCGCCCGGCCGGATTCCGCCGCCCGGCGCCGCGCGCCCACGGGCGGGTGACGCGAAAAGGCCCCGCCCCCGGGCCCTGGGGGCGGCGGGGGCGGGGCTTCGTGCTCGGCTGCTGTGCGTTTCAGCCGAAGACGCGAGTGGGTCAGCCGGTGAGCTGGTCGTACGCGGGGAGGGTGAGGAAGTCCGCGTAGTCGGCGTCGAGGGAGACCTGGAGCAGGAGGTCGTGGGCCTGCTGCCACTTGCCGCCGGTGAAGGCCTCCTCGCCGACCTCGGCGCGGATGGCGGCCAGTTCCTCGGTCGCGATCTTGCGGGTCAGGTCGGCGGTGGCCGTCTCGCCGTTCTCGAAGACGACCCCGGCGTTGATCCACTGCCAGATCTGCGAGCGGGAGATCTCGGCGGTGGCCGCGTCCTCCATCAGTCCGAAGATGGCGACGGCGCCCAGGCCGCGCAGCCACGCCTCGATGTAACGGATGCCGACCTGGACGGCGTTGCGCAGCCCCTCGTAGGTCGGCTTCGCGTCCAGCGAGTCGACGGCGATCAGTTCGCCCGCGGCCACCGAGACGTCCTCGCGCAGCCGGTCCTTCTGGTTGGGCTTGTCACCGAGCACCGCGTCGAAGGAGGCCATCGCGATCGGGACCAGGTCGGGGTGGGCGACCCAGGAGCCGTCGAAGCCGTCGCCGGCCTCGCGGTCCTTGTCGGCCTTGACCTTCTCGAACGCGACCTTGTTGACCTCGGCGTCCTTGCGGGACGGGATGAAGGCCGCCATGCCGCCGATGGCGTGTGCGCCGCGCTTGTGGCAGGTCCTGACCAGCAGTTCGGTGTACGCCCGCATGAAGGGGGCGGTCATCGTCACCGCGTTGCGGTCCGGCAGGACGAACTTCTCGCCGCCGTCACGGAAGTTCTTCACGATGGAGAAGAGGTAGTCCCAACGGCCCGCGTTGAGGCCGGCCGCGTGGTCCTTGAGCTCGAAGAGGATCTCTTCCATCTCGTAGGCCGCGGTGATGGTCTCGATCAGGACGGTCGCGCGGACGGTGCCCTGCGGGATCCCGACGTAGTCCTGGGCGAAGACGAAGATGTCGTTCCAGAGGCGGGCCTCGAGGTGCGACTCCGTCTTCGGCAGGTAGAAGTAGGGGCCCTTGCCGAGGTCGATCAGGCGCTGGGCGTTGTGGAAGAAGTACAGGCCGAAGTCGACGAGCGAACCGGAGGCCGGGCCGCCCTCGAAGCGCAGGTGGCGCTCCTGCAGGTGCCAGCCGCGCGGCCGCATCACGACGGTGGCGAGCTGGTCGGCGGCCTTCAGCGCGTACGCCTTGCCGGTACGGGGGTCGGTGAAGTCGATGCGACGCTCGTAGGCGTCGATCAGGTTCAGCTGGCCGAGGACGACGTTCTCCCAGGTGGGAGCCGAGGCGTCCTCGAAGTCGGCGAGCCAGACCTTGGCGCCCGAGTTCAGGGCGTTGATGGTCATCTTGCGGTCCGTCGGACCGGTGATCTCCACGCGGCGGTCGTTCAGCGCGGCCGGGGCCGGCGCGACCTTCCAGTCTCCCTCGCGGACCTGTGCGGTGTCCGGGAGGAAGTCGAGGGTGGAGGTCCGGGCGATCTCGGCGCGCCGCTCGCCGCGTCGGGCGAGGAGTTCCGCGCGGCGGGGTGCGAACCGCCGGTGGAGCTCGGCCACGAAGGCGAGGGCCGCTTCGGTGAGGACTTCGTCCTGCCTGGGCAGGGGCTCGGCGTCGACGATGGCCAGCGGGGACGGCGCTGGTGCGGACATATCTGTCACTCCTTCAGCGGCGGTGCCTGGCGGCCGCGGGGGAATGCTCGCGCGAGACGGCACGCAGTGCCGTCGGGTGTGGAGAGTTCCGGGATACGGTCGCGGGCGCCGTCTGTGGGTTCAGGGCGCTTCTGACCAGTGGATAGTAATTTCCTCATGGTGGAAGTTCAATGGTTTGTTGATGTCGAGATTCTCCGGGTCGACAGATTCCGCCGATCGGTGGCCCTGGGTGCCATGGTGGTCACGCCCCGCTGCTTCCCGCCGGCCGGCCGATTCATGCGAGTCGGGCCAGGTCCGGCGGCGTGTCGATGTCCCAGGCCTCCGCGATGTCCCCGCACTCCACCAGGGTGAGCTCCCCGGCGTGCCGCTTCAGGTGGACCCGCGCCCCCTGGTCGCCGGTCGCGGTCTCGGCGATGTCCGCCCACCGGTCCGCCCCGAACAGCACCGGATGCCCCCGCTCGCCGTCGTACGCCGCGGCGGCCAGGCTCGCGGGCGACCGGTACGCCGCCCGTACCCGGGCCACCGCAGCCGCCCCGATGCCCGGCTGATCCACCAGGGAGACCAGCGCCGCGTCCGCCCCCGCGCCGGCCAGCGAGGCGAGCCCGACCCGCAACGAGGACCCCATGCCCTCGGCCCAGTCCGGGTTGTCCACCACCACGCAACCGGTCAGGTCGGCGCGCTCGCGCACCTCGGCCGCCGAGGCCCCCAACACCACGTGGAGCGGGCCGCAGCCCGCCTCGCGCAGCACCCGGACCGCGTTCTCCACGAGCGGGCGGCCGTGGTGGGAGAGCAGCGCCTTGGGGCGTCCGCCGAGACGGCGACCGCCCCCGGCGGCGAGCAGCAGGCCCGCGATCACCGGGGCGGGGCTGGGGGTGGTGTGGGCTGACATGACAGCGATTCTCGCCCCTGGACGGCGCCGCGCGGGCGCCGCGTCAGGATCCCGCGCACGGCGGCCGGGATCCCGCGCACGGCGGCCGCGACGGCCGGCACGGCTGCCGAGACGACCGGCACGGCGGCGGACACGGCGTCCGACAAGATCGGGAAGCGCAGCGGCTCGGAGATCCGCTGCTCCACGGCGTTCGCCCGGGCTCGTTCCTCGCGATCGGTCAGCATGTCGGCGTCTCCTTGCCAATCGGGGGCCAATACGGCGAGTCTGGTCCTCGATTGGCCTGGCGGGCAGAGCCAATCGGGGGAGGTTGGCATGGCGAACGGTCCAGTGGTCCATACGGCGGACAGAACCATCGGCAGCCGCCGGCTCGCCGCGCTGCTGCCCGCCGAGGTCCGGGCACGCCCCGGCTACCGCTCCCTCGCCGACGCCCTGCGCACCCTGATCCTCGACGGCCGCATCGCCCTGCGCGTGCGACTGCCCGCCGAACGCGAACTCGCCGCCGCCGTCGGCGCCAGCCGGGCCACCGTCACCGGCGCCTACGACCTGCTGCGCGAGAGCGGCTACGTACGCAGCCGGCGCGGCTCCGGGACCTGGACCGAACTGCCCGAAAGCCACGGGCCCGTCGCCGCCCTCCCGCTCATCGGCGCCGGGTACCGCCCGGACGGCGATCCGGGCATCGACCTGGCCATCGCCGCGATGGGCGCCCCCGAGGGCAGCCTGGAAGCGGCCCTGGCCTGGGCCGCGCCCCGCCTGCCCGCGGTGGCACGGCACCCCGGCTACCACCCCTTCGGCCTGCCCGACCTGCGCACGGCCGTGGCGGAACGCTTCACCCGGCGCGGACTGCCCACCCGCCCCGAGCAGATCCTCGTCACGGCGGGCGCCCAGCAGGCCTTCGCCCTGGTGGTGAGCCTGCTGTGCGGAGCGGGGGACCGGGTCGTCACCGAGAACCCGACCTACGCCAACGCGCTCGACGCGTTGCGGCACGCCCGACTGCGCACCGCGTCGATCGCCGTGTCCGAAGCGGGCTGGGACATGGAGATCGCGGAGTCCACGCTGCGCCAGACCGTGCCGAGACTGGCGTACGTGATCCCCGACTTCCACAACCCGACGGGCTCCCTGATGCCCGAGGAGGACCGACACCGCCTGCTGGAGGCCACCCGGCGCACCGGGACCTGGCTGGTGGTCGACGAGACCATCGCGGACATCGCCCTGGACGTGCCCGCACCCGCCCCGCTGGCCTCCCTCGCGCCGCGCGGGGGAGCGGACCACGTCGTGACCATCGGGTCACTGAGCAAGACCCACTGGGGCGGTCTGCGCGTCGGCTGGATCCGGGCCTCCGCCAAGATGATCGCCGAGCTGACGGCCGTGCGGGTCGCGACCGACATGACCGGCTCGGTCCTGGACCAACTCGTCGCGCTGCCGCTGCTGGAAGGGCTCGACGCGTCGCTCCCGACACGGCTCGGACAACTGCGGGGGCAACGCGAGGCCCTGGTGCGCTCCCTCGAACGGCACACCCCGGAATGGTCCTGGGAGCTGCCGCCGGGAGGCCTCTCGCTCTGGGTGGACCTCGGGGAACCGGTCAGCTCCGCGCTCTCGGAACGGGCCGCGGCCGCCGGAGTCCACATCGGGCGCGGCGCCCGCTTCGGAGTGGACCCGGGAACCTTCGAACACCGCCTGCGCATCCCGTACACGCTCCCGGCGGACCGCCTCGACGAGGGCGTCCGCCGGCTCGCGGCCGCCTTCCACGACGGCGTGCCGCTGCCCCCGTCGGTGGAACGGCCGTACTGGGTCGCGTGAGACGCCGCCGGCCGCCCCGCCCTACGGCGTGCGGATCAGCCGGCGGGTGGCGGCCGTGGCGACCGCCGCCGTGCGGGAGTCCACGCCGAGCTTCGCGTAGACGTGCACCAAGTGGGACTTGACCGTGGCCTGGCTGAGGAAGAGCCGCTTCGAGATCTGCTGGTTCGACAATCCGTCCGCGACCAGTTGGAGCACCTCCAGCTCCCGCTTCGTCAGCGCCTCCGCCGGCATCCGCATCCGGTCCATCAGCCGCAACGCCACCGCCGGGGCCAGCGCCGACTGACCGGCCGCCGCCGTGCGGACCGCCGCCGCCAGCTCCTCCGGCGGTGCGTCCTTGAGCAGGTAGCCCGAGGCGCCCGCCTCCACGGCGGCCAGGATGTCCGCGTCCGTGTCGTACGTGGTCAGCACCAGCACTCGGGGGGCCTCTGGCCGGGCCGTGATCAGGGCCGTGGCCTGCGAACCGTGCATGCCGGGCCCGAACTGGAGGTCCATCAGCACCACGTCCACCCCCGTCGAGGCGGCCAGTTCGACCGCCCGCTCGGCGGTGGCGGCCTCCGCGACGACCGCGAAGTCCGCCTCGGTGTCCAGCACCGCGCGCAGCCCCGCGCGGACCACCGGGTGATCGTCGGCGAGCAGCAGCCGGATGGTCATGACAGGGCCTCCGCGGGCAACGGCAGGGTGACGGCCACGGCGGTGCCCTGGCCCGGGGCGGACTCGACGGTGAACAGTCCACCCAGTGTCTCGGCCCGCGAGCGCATCGCCGGCAGACCGAAGCCGCCCTCGCCGGACGGAGCCGACGAGGGGTCGAAGCCCAGGCCGTCGTCCACGACGTCCAGGGTGACCGAGGTGTCCATGAAGGTCAGGGTGATCTCCGCGCGGCCGGCGCGGGCGTGCCGCACCACATTGGCCAGCGCCGACTGCGCGATCCGCAGCAGGGCCACCTCGTACGGGGTGGGCAGGATCCGGGGGGTGCCGCTCGGCGAGAACCGCACGCGCGGCCCGGGAGCCGCGGAGCAGAGCCGCTCCAGCGCCGCGGCGAGGGAGCCGTGCTCCAGGTCGGGGGGTGTCAGGGCGCGGACGAAACGGCGCGCCTCGGCGAGGTTCTCCTGCGCGGCCTCCCGGGCCCGGCCGATGTGCTCCAGCGCGGGCGCGCCGGCGGGGAGCGAGCGCTCCGCGGCCCGCAGCAGCAGTTGGATCGAGCTCAGGCCCTGGGCGAGGGTGTCGTGGATCTCCCGGGCGAGGCGTTCCCGTTCGGCGAGGATCCCCGCGCCCCGCTCGGCGGCGGCCAGCTCGGCCCGGGTGGCGATGAGTTCCTCGATCAGCTCCCGGCGGCGTTCGCTCTCCCGGTACAGGGCCTGGTAGCCGAGGACCGTGGCCACGGCGACGGCCCCGCCCAGCAGTGGGCCGAGGAAGGCCCCCGGGGTGGCGGTGCTGCTGTGCGCGAGGAACCCGCCGATCGCCGCGCAGGCCGTGACGGCGACGGCCGCGACCCCCCAGCGCAGCCGCAGCAGGTGCAGTTCGAGGAAGTACAGCGGGAAGGCGATCCACAGCCCGTCCGGGGAGACCACGAGCAGCGCGGCCCAGGCCGCGCCGAGCAGGGCCAGCCACACCGCCCCGGCGCGCGGCGAGCGGTCCACCACGGGAGCCGCGGCGCCCGCCACGTACACGGCGGCAAACAGCGCGCACGCGGCGACCGCCCACCCGGCGCGGGGCACGTCGTCGGCGAGGGCGCGTCCCGCGGCCAGCGCGAGCAGCCCGAAGAGCAGCGCGTGCAGGCACAGCCGCAGGACGCGGGAGACGGGGGTCAGGGGGCGGGATTCCGGAGCAACCATGGCCCGACCAGCGTAAGCGGGGGTCCGCCGGCACCGGTCAACCAAAGGATTGATGTACAGGGCGTCCCTTCGACACGAGGATCCCTACCGTGGCGCGATGCCGTGTGTCCACGGGGAACACCAGGGTGGGGGACATGTTCGTCGCATGGAGAGATCTACGGTTCGCCAAGGGCCGCTTCGCCCTCATGGGCTCGGTCGTCGTGCTCATCACCCTGCTGGTCGGCCTGTTGTCCGGACTCACCTCCGGACTGGCCCGGGAGAACATCTCGGCGATCACGGGACTGCCCGCCTCCCACCTGTCGTTCGCGGCGCCCGCCGGGGACCAGGAGGTGTCCTTCACCAACTCCCGGATATCCGAGAAGGCCTGGCTGGCCTGGCGCGAGCGACCCGGCGTCACATCGGCGGAGCCGATCGGCATCCGCACCACCAACGCCGCCGCGGGTGAGCGCACCGCGGCCGTCTCGGCCTTCGGCGTCGATCCGGCGGGCCGCCTCGCCCCCCGCGGATCCGGACTCACTCAGGGGCAGGTGGTCCTGACCGAGAAGGCCGCCGAGGAACTCGGCGGGCTCGCGGCCGGCGGGAAGCTGAGGATCGGCGCGCTCGAACTGTCCGTCGCGGCCGTCTCCGGCACCGCCGCCTTCAGCCACACCCCGGTCGTCTGGATGGACCTCAACGACTGGCAGCGCGTCGGCAACCCCGGCACCTCCATCGACACCGTCGCCACCGTCATCGCCCTGGACGCGTCCGGGGCGGACCTCGCCGCCGGCGACGCGAGCGCGGGAACCCGGACCGCGACCGTCGACGACGCGCTGTCCGCGATCGGTTCCTACACCTCGGAGAACGGCTCGCTCCAACTGATGCGCGGCTTCCTCTTCGCGATCTCCGCCCTGGTCACAGGCGCCTTCTTCACGGTGTGGACGATCCAGCGCAGCGGTGACGTCGCCGTGCTGAAGGCACTGGGTGCCTCCACGGCGTACCTGCTGCGGGACGCCCTCGGTCAGGCCGTGGTGATGCTCGCCGTCGGGACCGGACTCGGTACGGCCCTCGTCGCCGTCCTCGGGGCGCTGATCAGTGGCGGCGACGTGCCCTTCGTGCTCGACGCGGCCACCGTGCTGGTGCCCCCCGCCGTCATGATCGCGCTCGGCGCGCTCGGAGCCGCCCTGTCCATCCGGCGGATCACCGCCGTAGACCCGCTGACCGCACTCGGGAGCGCCCGATGACCCTGCTCGTCCACGACGTCACGCTCACCTATCCGGACGGCGACGGCCGGCTCACCGCCCTCGACGCGGTCGCCCTGGAGGCGCCGGCGGGCACCCTGACCGCCGTCATCGGCCCTTCGGGCTCCGGCAAGTCCAGCCTGCTCGCGGTCGCCGCCACCCTGGTCACCCCGGACGCGGGCCGGGTCGTCGTCGCCGGCCGGGACACGGCCCGGCTCAGCGCGGCGGAGAAGTCCGCGCTGCGCCGCGAGGAGATCGGCATCGTCTTCCAGCAACCGAACCTGCCGGCCTCCCTCACCGCCGCAGAGCAGCTCCAGGTGATGGCCCACATGTCGGGCCGGCCGGCCAAGCGGCTGCGCGGGCGGGCCCTGGACCTGCTGGACGCGGTGGGCATGGCCGACAAGGCCGACAAGCGCCCGCACCAGCTCTCGGGCGGGCAGCGCCAGCGCGTCAACATCGCCCGCGCCCTGATGAACGAGCCCGCCGTGCTGCTGGTGGACGAGCCGACCAGCGCCCTGGACCACGAGCGGGGGGCGGCCGTACTGGACCTCCTGGTCACCCTCACCCGCGAGCGGTCCACCGCCACGGTGCTGGTCACCCACGACCACGCCCACCTGGAGCGGGTGGACCGCACGATGACGATGACGGACGGCCGCCTCACGCAGACGTCCCCGGCCCGCTGACGCACGAAGGCCCCGGTCTCCGACACGCGAAGGTCCCGGCCCCGCGAGGTGCGAGGCGCCGCCCGAGCCGCGAAGGTCCCGGCCCCGCGACGTCCGAGGCGCCGCCCCGACGTACGAAGGCCCCGGCCCGCCCCCTTCGAGAAGGGCGGTCCGGGGCCTTCGCGTACGGGTCCCTACGCGGGATTCTGGCTCTGCAGGGCCACCGACAGCTCGGCGGCGATCCCCTGGAGGATCGGCACGATGGAGTCCGTCAGCGCCTCGGTCACCCGGCCCGCGGGGCCCGAGATGGAGATCGCGGCGGCGGTCGGCGAGTTGGGCACCGACACGGCCAGGCAGCGGACTCCTATTTCCTGCTCGTTGTCGTCGACCGCGTAGCCCACCTTGCGGACCTGCTCCAGGGCGTCGAGGAAGCCCTCGGGCGTGGTGATGGTCTTCTCGGTCGCGGCCGGCATCCCGGTGCGGGCCAGCAGCGCGCGCACCTCGTCCGCGGGGGTGTACGCGAGCAGCGCCTTGCCCACGCCCGTGGAGTGCGGCAGCACCCGGCGGCCCACCTCCGTGAACATGCGCATGGAGTGCTTGGACGGCACCTGGGCGACGTAGACGATCTCGTCCCCGTCGAGCAGCGCCATGTTCGCGGTCTCGCCGGTCTCCTCGACGAGCCGCGCGAGGTAGGGACGGGCCCACGTGCCCAGGAGGCGCGAGGCGGATTCGCCGAGACGGATCAGCCGGGGGCCGAGGGCGTACCGTCGGTTGGGCTGCTGCCGGACGTAGCCGCACGCCACGAGGGTGCGCATGAGGCGATGGATGGTGGGCAGCGGGAGACCACTGGCGGCGGAGAGTTCGCTGAGGCCGACCTCGCCTCCGGCATCGGCCATGCGTTCGAGCAGATCGAAGGCGCGCTCAAGGGACTGGACGCCACCCCCGGCGGCGGTGGGCTTGGCGGAAGCGTCGGTGGTGCTGGCGCTGGACGTCGGCACGGGCGCGGTCCTTTCGGTGCTGGCAGGCAAGGAATCAGCCTACCGGTCGGTCGGCGTCGGCCCTAGAGCCGGGGCACTGCCGTCCCCGCCGGTCAGAGGGGGTTTGTCCTGGTGGTGGACGTCCTCGGAAGTCAACCGCGCGGCTCCCGATGGCGGTAGCTACATTCTGGATAGTGAAATCTTAATTCCATCCTGTGGAAACATCCAATTGTGCCGTGCGGGGCTGGGTGGTCCGTCCGGGCGCTCTTGACTGGCCCCGGATCGGGGTGAAGACTCCGTCAACAGAACGTTGAATTTCGCTCTGTGGAAGTAGATGGGGAGGTTCCGGTGGCCGACGCGGCTGTGGAACTGGTACTGCGCTCGACGCGCGTCATCACCCCCGAGGGGACGCGCGCCGCCTCGGTGGCCGTCGCCGGCGGGAAGATCACGGCCGTGTCGGAGTACGAGGCCGAGGTACCGGCCGGAGCCCGGCTGGAGGACTTCGGCGACGACGTCCTGCTCCCCGGCCTGGTCGACACCCACGTCCACGTCAACGACCCGGGCCGCACCGAGTGGGAGGGCTTCTGGACCGCCACCCGCGCGGCGGCGGCCGGAGGCATCACCACCATCCTCGACATGCCGCTGAACTCCCTGCCGCCGACCACCACGGTCGACAACCTCCGCGTCAAGCAGGAGGTCGCCCGCGCCAAGGCGCACGTGGACGTCGGCTTCTGGGGCGGCGCGCTGCCCGACAACGTCAAGGACCTGCGCCCCCTGCACGACGCCGGCGTCTACGGCTTCAAGTGCTTCCTGTCGCCCTCCGGCGTGGACGAGTTCCCCGAGCTCGACCAGGAGCGACTGGCCACGTCCCTCGCGGAGATCACCGGCTTCGGCGGCCTGATGATCGTGCACGCCGAGGACCCCCACCACCTGGACTCCGCGCCGCAGACCCCCGGCCCGAAGTACGCCGACTTCCTCGCCTCCCGTCCCCGCGACGCCGAGAACACCGCCATCGGGAACCTGATCGCCCAGGCGAAGCGGTTGAACGCCCGCGTGCACGTCCTGCACCTGTCCTCCTCCGACGCGCTGCCGCTCATCGCCGCCGCCAAGGCCGAGGGCGTGCGCGTCACCGTCGAGTCCTGTCCGCACTACCTCACCCTGACGGCGGAGGAAGTCCCGGACGGCGCGAGCGAGTTCAAGTGCTGCCCGCCCATCCGCGAGGCCGCCAACCAGGACCTCCTGTGGGACGCGCTCGCCGACGGCACCATCGACTGCGTCGTCTCCGACCACTCGCCCTCCACCGCGGACCTGAAGACGAACGACTTCGCCACCGCGTGGGGCGGCATCTCCTCCCTCCAACTGGGACTCCCCGCGATCTGGACCGAGGCGCGCCGGCGCGGCCACACCCTGGAGGACGTCGTCCGCTGGATGTCCGCCGCCCCCGCCGCCCTCGCCGGGCTGTCCGACAAGGGCGCGATCGAGGTCGGCCGCGACGCGGACTTCGCCGTCCTGGCACCCGAAGAGACCTTCACCGTGGATCCCGCGGAACTGCACCACCGCAACCGGGTCACGGCGTACGCGGGCAAGACCCTGCACGGCGTCGTGAAGTCCACCTGGCTGCGCGGCACGCGGATCGCCGACCACGGCACCCCGAACGAGCCCACGGGCCGACTCCTCGAAAGGCAGAACTGACAGTGGCACAGCGTTCAACTGGACCGGCTTCCTTCACCGGCAACGCGAACCCGTACGGAGGCGGCGACCCGTACGCGGACTACCGCACCGCGGACTTCCCCTTCACGCGGTACGCGAACCTCGCGGCCCGTGAGCTGGGCGCCGGTGTCATCGAAGCCAACGACGAGTTCTTCGCCCAGCGCGAGAACCTGCTGATCTCCGAGGCCGCCCACTTCGACCCCGAGGACTTCGGGCACAAGGGCAAGGTCATGGACGGCTGGGAGACCCGCCGTCGCCGCGGCGTCGGCGCCACCCAGCCCTGGCCCACCGCCGAGGACCACGACTGGGCGCTCGTACGGCTGGGCGCCCCCGGCGTCATCCGCGGCATCATCGTCGACACCGCCCACTTCCGCGGCAACATGCCGCAGGCCGTGTCGGTGCAGGGCGCCTCGGTCGCGGGCTCCCCGACGGCCGAGGAGCTCCTCTCCGACGACGTCAAGTGGACGACCCTGGTCGAGCGCACCCCGGTCGGCGGCCACGCGGCCAACGGCTTCGAGGTGAACGTCGAGCAGCGCTTCACGCACCTGCGCGTCAACCAGCACCCCGACGGCGGCATCGCCCGCCTGCGCGTCCACGGCGAGGTCGTCACCGACCCGAAGTGGCTCACCGCGCTGGGCACCTTCGACGTGGTCGCCCTGGAGAACGGCGGCTCGGTACAGGACGCCTCCAACCGCTTCTACTCCCCGCCGACCAACACCATCAACCCGGGCCGCTCCCGCAAGATGGACGACGGCTGGGAGACCGCCCGTCGCCGTGACAACGGCAACGACTGGATCCGCTACCAGCTCGTCGCCGACTCCGAGATCCGCGCCGTCGAGATCGACACCGCGTACCTCAAGGGCAACTCGGCCGGCTGGGCCTCGCTCTCGATCAAGTCGGGCGAGGAGGGCGAGTGGACGGAGTTCCTGCCCCGCACCCGCCTGCAGCCCGACACCAACCACCGCTTCGTGCTCGACGCCCCGGCGGTCGGCACCCACGTCCGGATCGACATCTTCCCGGACGGCGGCTTCTCCCGCCTGCGCCTGTACGGCTCGCTGACGGAGGCCGGCGCGGCCGCGCACGCCGCCCGCCACCAGGAGCTCGGCGGCTGACGCCGAACCGGTGACCGCCCCGGGGGCCGACACCCCCGGGGGACCGGTCGACCGCCCGACGGGGCGCACCACTCGGGGTGCGCCCCGTCGGCGTTCCCCGTCGGCGTTCACCGATCCGGTGAGTGAAGGCCCTACGCCGCGTGGCCGCCGTCCACCGAGAACTCGGCGCCCGTGACGTACGCGGAGTCCGTCCCCGCGAGGAAGGAGACCATGGCAGCCACCTCCGCCGCCGTCCCGAAGCGGCCGAGGGCCGTCATCGACGCCTGCGGGGCGGAGTGGGGACCGTCGGCCGGGTTCATGTCGGTGTCCACCGGGCCGGGGTGCACGAGGTTCGCGGTGATCCCGCGACCGCCGAGTTCCCTGGCGAGCGCCTTGGTCAGACCGGTCAGCGCGGCCTTGCTCATCGCGTACAGGGTGCCCCCGGGGCCCGGGACCCGCCTGGCGATGCAGCTGCCGATGGTGATGATCCGCCCGCCGGAGCCCATCCGGCCGGCTGCCGCCTGGGAGGTCAGGAAGACCCCGCGGACGTTCACCGCGAGGACGCGGTCCACGTCCGCGAGGGGGAGCGCGTCGAGCGGGCCGAGCACGCCCACCCCGGCGTTGTTGACCAGTACGTCGAGCCGTCCGAGGTCCCGTACGGTCCGCTCCACCGCCCCGGCGGCCTCCGCGGCGTCGCCCGAGTCGGCCCGTACGGCCAGGGCGCGTCGACCGAGGGCCTCGATCTCGCCGACGACCTTCGCCGCCGAGGCCGCGTCGTCGACGTAGGTGATCGCCACGTCGACGCCGTCCCGCGCCAGGCGCAGGGCCGTGGCGGCCCCGATGCCGCGGCTGCCGCCCGTGACCAGTGCCACTGTGCCGTTCATGTGCTTCCTCCCGTTGGCGTCCGGCCGTGTCGTCCGGCCGTCTCGTTCCGTAAGTCGTTGCGGGTTCAATGAAATGGTCGGCGGGGGAAACGGGCCGGCGGGAATCGGACCTCGCGTTCACGCGCGCCGCACCGATGAGTTCCGGGCGGCCGGGAAGTCTGAACCCGTGTAGCCGGACGAACCGCGAACAAGGAGCGCAGAGCCATGGGCAAGCTGACCCTCACCACCTTCCTCAGCCTCGACGGCGTGATGCAGGCCCCCGGGGGACCGGAGGAGGACACCAGCGACGGCTTCCGGTACGGCGGCTGGACCGTGCCGTTCGCCGACGAGGGCATGGGGGAGTTCATCACGGAGGTCTTCGACCGCGCCGGGGCGTTCCTGCTCGGGCGCCGGACGTACGACATCTTCGCCGGGCACTGGCCGCGGTACACCGATCCCACCGACCCGATCGCGAGCCGACTGAACGGACTGCCCAAGTACGTGGCCTCGACCACGCTCAAGGAGCCCGCCTGGGCCGGGACCACGGTGATCGACGGCGAGCACCTCCCGGCCGAGATCACACGGGTCAAGGACGAACTGGAGGGGGAACTGCAGGTGCACGGCAGCGGCGCCCTCGCCCAGTGGCTGCTGGCGCGCGATCTCGTCGACGAGCTGAACCTGCTGGTCTTTCCGGTGTTCCTCGGCGCGGGGCGCCGACTGTTCCCGACGGGGGGCCTGCCGACCGCCTGCGAGGTGGTCGACTCCCGCACCACCACGAAGGGCACGTCGATCCACACCTACCGCCCGGCGGGCCGGGCCGCCTTCGGCTCCTTCGCCTGACCGGAGGCGGGTCCCGCCGCGAGCGACCGCCAAACCGCTCGACCGGCGTGATCACGCTCGGGTAGCGTGGTCACGCCCCGTGCGAGCCACCGAAGTCTCCACCCGCCTCCTGCCGTTGGAGAACCGGTGTCCACCGTCGCCGCCCCCGCCCCCGTCGCCGCCCCCGGCCGAGCCTGGCTCGCCGATCTGCCGGTCCTGCTCGTCGCCGTCGTCTGGGGCGGCAGCTACCTCGCCGCCAAGGGGATCACCACCACGCACACCGTGATCGCGGTGCTCGTGCTGCGCTTCGCGCTCGTCCTGCCCGTCCTCGTCGTCGTCGGTCTGCGGCGGCTGCGCGCGCTGAACGCCGCACAACTGCGCGGCGCCGGGCTGCTGGGCCTCGTGCTCGGCGGGATCTTCCTGCTGGAGACCTACGGGGTCGTCCACACCTCCGCCACGAACGCCGGGCTGATCATCAGCCTGACCATGATCTTCACCCCGCTCGCCGAGGCCGCCGTCCGGCGCGTGCGGCCCTCGACCGGATTCCTCGGCGCCGCCGCCGTGTCCGTCGCGGGCGTGGTGCTGCTCACCCAGGGGGCCGGCTTCACCGCCCCGGGCCTCGGCGACCTGCTCATCCTCGGCGCGGCCCTCGCCCGGACCCTGCACGTCCTGCTGATGGCCCGGATCAAGGCCGTCCAGGACGCCGACCCGCTCTCCCTCACCACGGTCCAGCTCGGCGGCGCCGTCGCGGTGTTCGCCCTTCTCGCCCTGCTGCCCGGCAGTGGCGCGAGCCCCTGGGAGACCGCCGTCGCCTTCGATTCCCGCCAATGGGCGGGGCTCGTCTTCCTGGCCGTCCTCTGCACCCTCTTCGCCTTCTTCGTGCAGATGTGGGCCGTACGCCGCACCTCGCCCTCCCGCGTCAGCCTGCTGCTGGGCACCGAGCCCCTGTGGGCGGCCGCCGCCGGCATCGCGATCGCCGGCGAGCGCCTCGGCGCCGTCGGTCTCGTCGGGGTCGCGCTGGTACTCGGCGGCACCGCCTGGGGCCGGCGCGCCGCAGCCTGAACGAATGGCCGAAAGCCGCTCCTTCGAGGTCAACTACACGTCTAGGCTGGCGACATGCCGGTTCTGGACCTCAGTACGATCGCCGAAGACTTCAACGAAAACCCGTACCCCCACTACGCGCGGCTGCGGGAGATCGCCCCGGTCCACCGCGTCAAGGCGGTGGACGGGCAGGAAGTCTGGCTCGTCGTCGGTCACGACGCGGCCCGCCAAGCCCTCACCCACCCCGACGTCTCCAAGAACTGGCTGACGTCCGGGCTGTACACCGACCGCGAGAAGACCGACGCCAGCGCCAACATGATGCGCGCCGACCCGCCCCACCACACCCGGCTGCGCCGGCTGGTCTCGCGGTCCTTCGCCCCCGGCCGGATCGAGACCCTGCGGCCCCGCATCCAGCAGATCGTCGACGGGCTCCTCGACGACATGGCCGCCCTGCCCGAGCGGCGCGCCGACCTGATCGACGCCTACGCCCGGCCGCTGCCCATGACGGTGATCTGCGAACTCCTCGGGATACCGGAGGACGCCCGGGGCCCCTTCCACGAGTGGGTCACCGAGATCGTCTCGCCGACCGGGGTGGAGACCGAGAACGCGGCCCTGCGCGCGATGACCGCGTACCTGGCCGAACTGACCGACGCCAAGCTCGCCGAACCGGGCGACGACCTGCTCAGCGACTGGACCACCAGCCGCGGCGAGGACGGGGACCGGCTCTCGCGGCAAGAGCTCGTCGCCATGGCCTTCCTGATGATGATCGGCGGCCACGAGACCACCGTGCACCTGATCTCCAACGCGATGCGGGCCCTCTTCGCCCACCCCGACCAGCTCGCGGCCCTGCGCGCCGACCTCGACGGGCTCACCGACGGAGCCGTGGAGGAGGCCCTGCGCTACGACGGACCGGTGGAGACGGCCACCTTCCGTTTCGCCCGCGCGGACCTGGAGATCGGCGGCGCGCTGATCGAGGCCGGTTCCCCCGTCCTGGTCTCCCTCGCCGGAGCCGACCGGGACCCCGCGCGCTTCGCGCGTCCCGACACCTTCGACATCCGCCGCCCCGGACGCGGCGGCGGCCACATCGCCTTCGGCCACGGCATCCACCACTGCGTCGGCGCCCCCCTGGGCCGACTGGAGGGCCGGATCGCGATCCGCTCCCTCCTGGAGCGCTTCCCCGACCTGGAGGAGGAGCCGATCGAGCACGCGTGGGTGCCCGGCATCCTGGTCCGGGGCGTCCTCGGCCACCCGGTGCGCTGGTAGCCGGCCGGGCGCCCGCGATGCCCGGCGGCTCACAGGTCCGGCAGCTCCTCCAACCGCACCCGGCGCCGTTCCCGCCGGGACAGCTCGCAGGCCTCCGCGATCCGGAGCGCGGCGAGCGCCTCGCGGCCGTCGCAGGGATTGGGTCCCTCGCCGCGCACCAGCCGTACGAAGGCCGCCAGCTCCGCCTCGTACGCGGGGGCGAACCGTTCCAGGAAGCCCGTCCACGGCTTGCTCGCCGCGGGCGGGCCGTGCGGCTCCGTCGAGGCGATCGGCGTACGGTCGTCCAGCCCCGTGGAGACCTGGTCCCGCTCCCCGGCGAGTTCCATCCGCACGTCGTACCCGGCGCCGTTGCAGCGGGTGCCGGTACTGCTGACCAGCGTCCCGTCGTCCAGGGTGAGGACGGCCACCGCCGTGTCGACGTCACCGGTCTCCCGGAACACGGACGGACCCGCGTCCGACCCGGCCGCGTACACCTCGGTCACCTCGCGCCCGGTGACCCAGCGGACCATGTCGAAGTCGTGCACCAGGCAGTCCCGGTACAGCCCGCCGGAGCCGGCCAGATAGGCCGCGGTCGGCGGCGACGGATCGGCCGTCGTCGTCCGTACGGTGTGCAGTCGCCCCAGCGCACCCGAACGGACCAGCTCCCGCGCCGCGGCGTAGCCCTCGTCAAAGCGGCGCATGAACCCCAGCTGGAGCACCCCGCCCAGCGCCGTGACCTCGCGCAGCACGTTCAGGGTGCGGGTCAGGTCCGGTGCCACCGGCTTCTCGCAGAACACGGGCAGCCCGCCGCGCACCGCCCGGACGATCAGTTCGGCGTGTCCGTCGGTGGAGCAGCACACGACGACCGCGTCCACGCCCCAGGTGAAGACCTGCTCCACGGTGGGCGCGGCCGTGGCGCCCAGCCGGTCCGCGAGCCGCGCGGCCCGAGCGGGGTCGACGTCGGCGAGCAGCAGCGAGCCGGCGTCCGGGTGGCGGGCCAGGGCGGCCGCGTGGAACGAGCCGATCCGGCCGGTTCCGATGAGCCCGATGCGCATGCACTCAACGTGACCCCGTATGGGGGACCTGTCAATCCGCCCGACGCCGCCCCGATGGGCTCCCGTGGTCCACTGTGGCGGATACTGGGCGGCTGGAACCGGAATGGACCGCTTTGACATCGATCCGCTTCGACATCCGAGAAGTGCAGGACAAAGGAAGGGCGCGGCGACGTGGCTAGGGTTCGGACAGGGGTGGGCGTCGTGGGCGTCGTGCTCGCGGCGGTACTGGGTGCCTCCCTCGCGGGGTGCAGCAGTACGGGTGGCAAACGAGCCGAGGAGCGGGCGAAGGCCGCCGAGGCCGGCCGGCCCGCCGTGTCCACCCCGCGCTGGACCTTCGCGATGGTCACCCACGCCGGGGACGGCGACACCTTCTGGGACATCGTGCAGAAGGGTGCCAAGGAGGCCGCGGCGAAGGACAACATCAAGTTCGTCTACGCCCACGACGACCAGGCTCAACAGCAGGCCCAGTTCGTGCAGAACGCCATCGACCAGAAGGTCGACGGCATCATCGTGAGCCTGGCCAAGCCCGACGCCCTCAAGGACGTCGTCGCCAAGGCCGTCAAGGCCGGCATCCCGGTCGTCACGGTCAACTCCGGATCCGCCCAGTCCGCCGAGTACGGGGCCCTGACCCACATCGGCCAGGACGAGGAGATCGCCGGCGAGGCGGTCGGCACCGAGCTGGCCAAGCGCGGGAAGAAGAAGGCCGTCTGCGTCCTGCACGAACAGGGCAACGTCGGCCACGAGCAGCGCTGCGCCGGGGCGAAGAAGTCCTTCGGCGAGTCCGGCGGGGTCATGGAGAACCTCTACGTCGAGGGCACCAACATGCCCTCCGTGCAGTCGTCCCTCCAGGCGAAGCTCCAAGCGGACCCGTCCGTCGACGCGATCGTCACCCTCGGCGCGCCCTTCGCCGCCACCGCCGTCAAGGCCAAGGACGCGGCGGGCAGCAAGGCCGAGGTGGACACCTTCGACCTCAATGAGTCAGTGGCCAGGGACCTCAAGTCGGGCGCCCTCGGCTTCGCCGTCGACCAGCAGCCCTACCTCCAGGGGTACGAGGCCGTCGACCTGCTCTGGCTCAACCTCTACAACGCGAACGTCCTCGGCGGTGGCCGCCCGGTCCTCACCGGACCGGCGATCGTCACCGGCGCCCAGGCCGCCGAGCTGGAGAAGTACATCAAGCGGGGCAGCCGATGAGCGCGACCGCCGGTGCGACGGTCGACGAGCGGCTGGCCCCCACCTCGCTCGTGCGCCGTCTGCTGGCCCGCCCCGAGCTGGGCGCGGTCGTCGGCGCGGTCGCCGTCTTCGTGTTCTTCTCCTTCGCCGCCGACAGCTTCCTGCGCGCCTCCAGCCTCAGCACCGTCCTGTACTCGGCCTCCACCATCGGGATCATGGCGGTGCCGGTGGCCCTGTTGATGATCGGCGGCGAGTTCGACCTGTCGGCCGGCGTCATGGTCACCACCTCGGCGCTCGTCAGCTCGATGTTCAGCTACCAGATGACCGCGAACGTCTGGGTCGGCGTCCTGGTCTCCCTGCTGGTCACCCTGGCCATCGGCTTCTTCAACGGGTTCATGCTGACCCGCACCAAGCTGCCGAGCTTCATCATCACGCTCGGCACCTTCCTGATGCTGACCGGCCTGAACCTCGGCTTCACCAAGCTCATCAGCGGCTCCGTCTCCACCAAGAGCATCGCCGACATGGAGGGCTTCTCCTCCGCGAGGGCCCTGTTCGCCTCGCAGTGGACCATCGGATCGGTCACCCTCAAGGTCACCATCCTGTGGTGGTTCGCCCTGGTCGCCGTCGCGACCTGGATCCTGCTGCGCACCCGAGCCGGGAACTGGATCTTCGCGGTGGGCGGCGGGGCCGACGCGGCCCGCGCGACCGGCGTACCCGTCGTGAAGACCCGCATCGGGCTCTACATGGGTGTCGCGCTCTGCGCCTGGATCTCCGGGCAGCACATCCTCTTCTCGTTCGACGTGGTGCAGTCCGGCGAGGGCGTCGGCAACGAGTTCCTCTACATCATCGCGGCCGTCATCGGAGGCTGTCTGATGACGGGCGGCTACGGCTCGGCCATCGGCTCGGCGGTCGGCGCCTTCATCTTCGGCATGACCAGCAACGGCATCGTGTACGCCCAGTGGAACCCCGACTGGTTCAAGTTCTTCCTCGGCGCGATGCTGCTGCTCGCCACACTGCTCAACGCATGGGTCCGCAAGCGGGCGGAGGCGAAGTGATGACCGACACCCCGACCAAGGCCGTGCACGACGGCGCGACCGCCCTCGTCAGGCTGACCGAGGTCAGCAAGTTCTACGGCAACATCAAGGCCCTCCAGGGGGTCTCCCTGGAGGTCTCCGCCGGCGAGATCACCTGTGTCCTCGGCGACAACGGCGCCGGCAAGTCCACCCTCATCAAGATCATCGCGGGGCTGCACCGGCACGACGCCGGCACCTTCGAGATCGAGGGCCAGGAGACCGTGCTGGCCAACCCGCGCGCGGCCCTCGACCACGGCATCGCCACCGTCTACCAGGACCTCGCCGTGGTCCCGCTGATGCCGGTCTGGCGGAACTTCTTCCTCGGTTCCGAGCCCACCAGGGGCCGGGGCCCCTTCCGCCGCCTCGACGTGGACCTCATGCGCGCGACCACCCGGGCCGAGCTGCTCCGGATGGGCATCGACCTGCGGGACGTGGACCAGCCCATCGGCACCCTGTCCGGCGGCGAGCGCCAGTGCGTGGCCATCGCCCGGGCCGTGTACTTCGGAGCGAAGGTCCTCGTCCTGGACGAGCCCACCGCGGCCCTCGGAGTCAAGCAGTCCGGCGTGGTCCTGAAGTACGTGGCCGCCGCCCGCGACGCGGGCCTCGGGGTGGTGTTGATCACGCACAACCCGCACCACGCGTACCTGGTCGGCGACCGTTTCGTGCTCCTCAAGCGGGGCACCATGGCGGGCAGCCACACCCGCGACTCGATCACCCTCGACGAGCTCACCCGACAGATGGCGGGCGGGTCCGAGCTCGACGAACTGAGCCACGAACTGGAGCGAGTGGCAGAATCGGGAGCGGACGGGCCGCCGTCCGACACAGCCGACCCGGCTCCCCCCACCCCGCGGACCACCAAGGACGACACGACTCGATGAGCACGTACCGGGACTTCTCGCTCGCCCACCGGGGGTCGGCGCGGGGCACCGTCCTGCGGACCGTCGGGACCCGTGAGCGCCGGTCACTGCTGACCGCCCCCCGGGTCCCCACCGTCGGCATCGACATCGGCGGCACCAAGGTCATGGCCGGGGTGGTGGACGCGGACGGGGTCATCCTGGAGAAGATCCGCGCCGAGACCCCCGACAAGTCCAAGAGCCCCAAGGTCGTCGAGGACACCATCGTCGAACTGGTCCTGGACCTCTCCGACCGCCACGACGTGCACGCGGTGGGCATCGGCGCGGCCGGCTGGGTGGACGCCGACCGCTCCCGCGTCCTGTTCGCCCCGCACCTCGCCTGGCGCGACGAGCCGCTGCGCGACGCCCTCCAGTCCCGGCTCGCGGTCCCCGTCATGGTCGACAACGATGCCAACACCGCGGCCTGGGCCGAGTGGCGCTTCGGTGCCGGACGCGGCGAGGACCACCTCGTCATGATCACGCTGGGCACCGGCATCGGCGGCGCCATCCTCGAAGGCGGCCAGGTCAAGCGCGGCCGCTACGGGGTGGCCGGCGAGTTCGGGCACATGCAGGTCGTTCCCGGCGGCCACCGCTGTCCCTGCGGCAACCGCGGCTGCTGGGAGCAGTACAGCTCCGGCAACGCCCTGGTCCGCGAGGCGCGCGAGCTGGCCGCGGCCGACTCCCCGGTCGCCTACAACATCATCGCCAAGGTCGGCGGCAACGTCCACGAGATCACCGGCCCGCTCATCACCGAGCTGGCCCGCGAGGGCGATGCCATGTGCATCGAGCTCCTCCAGGACATCGGCCAGTGGCTGGGCGTCGGCATCGCCAACCTCGCCGCCGCCCTCGACCCCTCCTGCTTCGTCATCGGCGGCGGCGTCAGCGCCGCCGACGACCTGCTCATCGGACCCGCCCGGGACGCCTTCCGGCGCCACCTCACCGGCCGCGGCTACCGCCCCGAGGCCCGGATCGCGAAGGCCCAACTCGGCCCGGAGGCCGGCATGGTCGGCGCCGCCGACCTCGCCCGACTCGTCGCCCGACGCTTCCGCCGCGCCACCCGTCGCCGCGTGGAGCGGTACGAGCGCTACGCCCAGTTGGGCCGCCGAGACCTCGGCGGCGCCAAGGACCGGGAGCAGGAACAGCAGTGACCCCGCCCACCCTGCCCCACCAGGCTCCCGCTCCCGACGCGGAAGGCAGACCCCGCCCCCCGGCCGAGGACCGCCGACACGTGGTCCGGCGCCGCTGGATCACCGCGATCATCATCGTGCTGCTGATCGGGGTCCCCGCGGGCTACCTCGCCGTCTCCGCCCAGCAGAGCCGCCAGAGCGGCCGCGACAAGGCCGCCAAGGTCGGCGCGGTCCACGTGCGCCCCGCATGGCCCTCCAAGGTGCAGCGCAGCATCTACGAGGTGCCGATCCCCGATCAGGCCTCGGCCGTGGGGTACCTGGAGACCAACAACTGGCACACCAGCCGGCTCTACACCGAGTTCGCCCTCACCCCCGAGCAGTTGGACACCTTCCTGGCCGACGCGGGCACCCGTCGGGAGGCGCTGACCCGGGGGGTGTCGATCTCCGATCACGACGCCCGGATCGCCGGCTGGAACTGGCAACCGGACCATTCGTGGTTCGGCATCACCCTGGACGCCAAGGAACCCCGCCCCACCAGGGACATCACCGTCGACCTGAGCGACCCCGCGGTCCCCAGGGTGTACGTGGTCTCCACCGCCATCCCGTAGCCGGGTCCGCGCGCCGCCAGGCCGTCTCTTTCGGATCTTGCCTGACCCGCGCCGCCCGGCACCGCACCTCGCCGCGTTGTCGGACGGCCCGAGTACGTCCAGTACAAGAGGCAGTCCTCCGCCTTGCGATGCACCGCACCGGACACCGCGACCCGGCAAATTCCCGGCCACAGCACTAGCCTGGGGATCATGAAGCTCACCAAGCGGCTCCACTCCTGCGTCCAGTTGGAGAAGGACGGGCGCGTGCTCGTCATCGACCCGGGCGCCTTCAGCGAACCCGACGCCGGCCTGGGGGCCGACGTCCTGCTGGTCACGCACGAGCACCCCGACCACTTCGAGGAGGGCCGGCTGCGCGCCGCCCTCGACGCGAACCCCGCCGCCGAGCTGTGGACCCTGCGCAGCGTCGCCGAGAAGCTGGCGCCGGCCCACCCCGGCCGGGTGCACACGGTGGGGCACGGGGACGCCTTCACCGCGGGCGGATTCGAGGTGCGGGTCCACGGCGAGCTGCACGCCGTGATCCACCCGGACATCCCCCGGGTCACCAATGTCGGATTCCTGGTCGACGGTTCGCTCTTCCACCCCGGCGACGCGCTGACCGTGCCCGAGACCCCCGTGGACACCCTGATGCTCCCGGTGCACGCGCCCTGGAACAAGGTCTCCGAGGTGATCGACTACCTCCGCGAGGTCAAGCCCCGGCGCGCCATCGACATCCACGACGCCTACCTCGCGGACCTGGCCCGGCCGATCTACGACCTGGCCCTGGACAACCTGGGCGGCACCGACCACGGCAGGCTCACCGCCGGGGAGGCCACGGACCTGTGACCGTCGGTGCCGGGCGGTAGGTTGGGTGGCATGCGTATCGCCACGTACAACGTCAATTCGATCACCGCCCGGCTGCCGCGCCTGCTGGCCTGGTTGGAGTCCTCCGGCACGGACGTCCTGTGCGTCCAGGAGACCAAGTGCTCCGCCGAGCAGTTCCCGCACGCGGAGCTCCGCGAGGCGGGATACGAGGCCGCGGTCAACGCCACCGGCCGGTGGAACGGCGTGGCCCTGCTCTCCAAGGTGGGCCTCGACGACGTGGTGACGGGCCTGCCGGGCGGGCCCGACTACGAGGGCGTCCAGGAGCCCCGCGCCATCTCCGCCACCTGCGGCGGGGTGCGCGTCTGGTCGGTCTACGTGCCGAACGGCCGCGAGGTCGAGCACGACCACTACGGCTACAAGCTGGACTGGTTCCGCGCCCTGGCCGCCGCCGTCGCCGAAGACGCGGCCGGCCCCCGTCCGTTCGCGGTGCTCGGCGACTTCAACGTGGCGCCGACCGACGAGGACGTGTACGACCCGGCGGTCTTCGCGGGGCTCACGCACGTCACCCCCGCCGAGCGCGCCGCCCTGGAGGCGCTGCGCGAGGCCGGTCTCTCGGACGTCTTCCCGCGCGCGCTCAAGTACGACCGTCCGTACACGTTCTGGGACTACCGGATGCTCGCCTTCCCCAAGAACAGGGGCATGCGCATCGACCTGGCCTACGGGAACGCCCCCTTCGTCAAGGCCGTCACCGACGCCTACGTGGACCGCGAGGAGCGCAAGGGGAAGGGCGCGTCCGACCACGCCCCGGTCGTGGTGGACCTGGACCTCTGATTCCTGCGCGCCCTGTGGCCGGCGGCGGATCCGGGTGCCAGGCTGGTTCGCATGAACATCCCCTTCCTGGACAACTGGCTGAACCGGAACGAGAAGGAACAGGGCGCGGGACTCGCCGCCGCCCTCGTGGATGATCCCGAGGGCGTCGCCGAGTTGTTCTCGGAGTGCGAGATGCTGCGCGCCCAAGCCCGCTCGGCAGGGCTCGAACTCGACGGGAGCCCGGCTTCGTTGGAGGCGCTCGACCAGCTGATGCCACGCTGGCGACGGGATCCCGAGGCCGTGCCGTGGCTGGGCAACGACGCCGGTTTCTACCTCGGGACGGTGATCATCCGCAGCATCCCGGGCACCGTCTGGCAGGTGTGGCCGAACGGGCAACCGGTGATCCGGCTGGCCTCGGGCCGGGAGCTGAACGTGGTCGAGTCCGGGGTGTCCTGGGCGATGACCGGATCCCCGGAGTTGTCCCAGGCGTACGCCGAGGCCTCGGAGGGCTGATCTCCGGCGCCTTTATGCGGCATTTAGGCGTGTCGTGGCGAAGTGCCCTTCCACGGCTGGATAGTTTGCGCTGACCTCGACACACCGACAAGTGGGCAGGGCAGCGTATGGCCGTCGATCCGTTGATCGAGCTGCGGGACGTCAACAAGCACTTCGGGCAGTTGCACGTGCTCCAAGACATCAACCTCACCGTCGGCCGCGGGGAGGTGGTGGTGATCATCGGCCCCTCCGGTTCCGGCAAATCGACCCTGTGTCGGGCCATCAACCGGCTGGAGACCATCGAGTCGGGAGCGATCACGCTCGACGGGAAGCCGCTGCCGGCCGAGGGCAAGGAGCTGGCGGCACTGCGCGCCGAGGTGGGCATGGTCTTCCAGTCCTTCAACCTCTTCGCGCACAAGAGCGTCCTCGCCAACGTCTCGCTCGCGCAGGTCAAGGTCAGGAAGCGCAAGAAGGAAGAGGCCGACAAGCGCTCACGCGAGCTGCTGGACCGGGTGGGCCTCGCCGACCAGGCCGAGAAGTACCCCGCCCAGCTCTCCGGCGGCCAGCAACAGCGCGTGGCCATCGCCCGGGCCCTCGCCATGAGCCCCAAGGCCCTGCTCTTCGACGAGCCCACGTCGGCGCTCGACCCGGAGATGATCAACGAGGTGCTGGAGGTCATGCAGCAGCTGGCCTCGGAGGGCATGACCATGGTCGTGGTCACCCACGAGATGGGCTTCGCCCGCTCCGCCGCCAACCGCGTGGTGTTCATGGCCGACGGAAAGATCATCGAGGACCGCACCCCGGAGGACTTCTTCACCGCTCCCGAGAGCGACCGGGCCCGGGACTTCCTCTCCAAGATCCTCAAGCACTGAGGGGCCGGCCCGTGAAGCTCTCCCGTCGATCCCGCCTGCCCGGGGTCCTCCTCGCCCTCGCCCTGCTCGCCTCCGCGGTCGGCTGCGGCAAGGACGGCAGCCCACCCGTCAAGGGGCCCCAGCCGGAGGACCTGCCCACCTACAAGGTCGCCACCGACTTCAAGCTGCCCGAGTCCCCGACCTGGCAGCGGGCCAAGAAGCGCGGTCACCTCGTCGTCGGCGCCAAGGAGGACCAGCCGTACATGGGGGAGAAGGACCCCGCCAGCGGACGCTACTCCGGCTTCGACATCGAGATCGCCAAGATGATGTCCGCCTCCCTGGGCTTCGACCCCAAGACGATCGAGTTCAAGACGATCGCCTCCGCCAACCGCGAGACCGCCCTGCAGAACGGGCAGATCGACTACTACGTCGGCACCTACACGATCAACGACAACCGCAAGAAGCAGGTCGGCTTCGCAGGCCCGTACTTCATGGCCGGCCAGTCCCTCCTCGTGCGCAAGGACGAGAAGGACATCAAGGGCCCCGAGGACCTCGCCGGCAAGAAGGTCTGCTCCGCGGCGGGCTCCACCCCCTACCAGCGCCTCCAGAAGGAGCACCCCGAGGCCGTGCTGGTCTCCTACGACACCTACTCCGTCTGCGTGGACAACCTGCTCACCTACCAGGTCGACGCCGTCTCCACCGACGACTCGATCCTCCTCGGCTACGCCGCCAAGGTCCCCGACGAACTGAAGGTCGTCGGCGAGCCCTTCTCCAAGGAGCCCTACGGGATCGGCGTCCCGCGCGGCGACAACGCCCTGCGCTTCGCCCTCGACGACGCCCTGGCGGAGAACGAGAAGAACGGCAACTGGAAAAAGGCCTACGAGGCCACGCTCGGCCTGTCCGGCGAGCCCGCCCCGACGCCACCACCCATCGACCGATACCCGGCGAGCTGAGAGGAGCGGAGCCACCTCCATGGACGTACTCACCGAGAACTTCGCGATCTACGGCAAGGGATTCCTCGGGACCCTGCAACTCACCTTCTACGCCTCCCTCCTCGCCCTGGTCCTGGGCTTCGTGATGTGCTCCTTCCGGGTCGCGCCCGTCGGCTCCTTCCGGGTCTTCGGCACGGTCTGGGTCACCGTGCTGCGCAACACCCCGCTCACCCTGCTGTTCTTCGCGGTGCTGCTGGGCCTGCCGCGCTTCGGCATCGTCCTGCCCTTCCAGCTCTTCGCGATCCTCGCGCTCGGCTGCTACACCTCCGCGTTCATCTGCGAGGTGCTGCGCTCGGGCATCAACACGGTGCCCAAGGGGCAGGGCGAGGCGGCCCGGAGCCTGGGGATGTCCTTCGACCAGACCCTCGGCACGGTGGTGCTGCCCCAGGCCTTCCGCTCCGTCATCCCGCCCATCGGTTCCACGCTGATCGCCCTCGCCAAGAACTCCGCCATCGCGGGCGCCTTCAGCGTCAACGAGCTGCTGGGCACCTACAAGACCCTCAACGAGCTGGGCTACAGCATCATCTGGACCTTCGTCTGGATCGCCGTGGGCTACCTGATCATCACCCTGTCCATCAGCCTTCTCTTCCACGTGCTCGAAAAGCGGTTCGGAGTCGCCCGATGACCGCGCACACGCTCCACGGGGACCTGGAGTCCAGTGCCCTCTACGACATCCCCGGTCCTCGGGCCCGGCGCCGGCACTTCCTCTACGGGGTCATCTCCACGGCGCTGATCCTGCTGGTGCTCGGCTGGATCCTCTACCTGCTCTTCGACACCGACCAGTTCACCGCCGCCAAGTGGACCCCCTTCGAGTACAAGGGCATCCAGGAACTGCTGCTCAGGGGGCTCGGAAACACCCTCAAGGCCTTCGCGTACGCCTCCGTGCTCTCGCTGGCGCTGGGCGCGGTGCTGGCCACCGGGCGGATGTCGATCCACCGTCCGGTGCGCTGGCTCGCCACGCTGTGCGTGGAGTTCTTCCGGGCGATGCCCGTCCTGGTGATGATCTTCTTCATCTTCGTCGCGCTGAAGGTCCAGCCGCTGCCCGCGCTGGTGGCGGGGCTGACCCTCTACAACGGCTCGGTGTTGGCGGAGGTCTTCCGCACGGGGATCGATTCCGTCGAGAAGGGCCAGCGCGAGGCCGCCTACGCCCTGGGCATGCGCAAGACCCAGGTGATGACCTTCGTCCTGGCCCCGCAGGCGGTCCGGGCGATGCTGCCCACGATCATCAGCCAGCTCGTGGTGGCCCTGAAGGACACCTCGCTGGGCTACCTGATCACGTACGAGGAGTTCCTGCACGCGGGCAAGCTGATCGCCTCGAACCTGGACTACGACCTGCCGTTCATCCCGGTCGTCATGATCATCTCTCCCATCTACATCGGCATGTGCATGCTGCTGTCCTGGTTCGCCACCTGGGTGGCGCGACGGCAGCGGCGCAATCCGAAGACCGAGGCGGTCACCGTCGCCCCGGCCGAACCGGGAACGGCGCTGCCGGGCGGACGCACGTAGTCCGCCCGCGGCCCGAAGAGCCAACCCGCCCGGCGGCAGCCGCGGTCACTGCTCGCGCAGCGGCACCGAGACGTACGAGGGATCGGTGCGCGGCGAGGAGAAGGTCAGCTGCGCGCCGGTGGGGTTGTGCTCGATGTAGAGCGGGTCGACGGTGTCCACGACCAGGGCGAGCCGATGGCCGGCCGGGACGTCGTAGGCGGTGGAGAAGAGGTCGAGGTCCACCCCGAAGGCCTGGTTCGGCGTCTTCCCGTGGAAGGTGTACGGGGCGTTGCTGACCAGCCTGCCGAGGCCGAGCGGGCCGACGTCGTAGAGGTACGCGACGAAGGTGCCGTCCGCCTTGGTGGGCGTGACGGTGGTGTGCACCTTGACCGTGCCGCGGACCCTGCGGACCTCGTCGTGCCGGTCCGACTGCCAGACGGCCGCGAAGGCGCGGGGGAGGAGCGGGATGGAGGCGACCGGGGGCGCCTTGACGAACTGGTCGAGGATGCTGGAGAGGAACAGGGTGCCGCCGTTGGCGCCGGAGTCGACGTTGGCGAACACGTGCTCGCTGTCGGAGAGCGCCAGCCGCTGCGTCCCGCCCGAGCCGACCGACTTCCAGTCCGCGTAGCCCTCGTACCCGTCGGTGCTGCGGGACTTGATCTGCACCGGGGCCTCGGAGTCCACGCCGTTGCGCTCGCCCTTGAGGTAGCGGTCGAACCAACGGCGGGCATTGGTCCAGGTGTCGTTGGGCAGTCCGAACAGGCCGGTGGCCTCGGCGGTGGCGTGGTCGCCGGGGCGGAACTCCAGGCGCTTGGGGCCGGTCAGCTTCTCGAAGAAGTCGGCGTACTGGTTGGGCGGGAAGATGGTGTCCCCCCAGGCGTTGCCCAGCATGATCGCGGCGCCGTTGGTGTTGATCCGGTCCACCTCGTAGGCGGCGGAGCGCTTCTTGCCCCAGTCGATCATCTGCTGTTCGCGGTCCAGTCGGGAGCCGAGGAAGTCGTCCAGGATCCGCTGGAGTTCGGGACCGGGCCGGCCGGTGATCCGCCCGGCGACGCCGAGCATCCCGGCCGCCTGGCGGTGCTGGGTGCGGCCGGAGTAGATCGACTCGACGATGTCGGCCCAGCCGCTGAGCGCGACCACGGCCTTGATCCGGGGGTCGCGGGCCGAGGCGAGCAGGCTGATGCCCGCACCGTAGGAGACCCCGCCGAGACCGACGCGCGCGGCGTCGGCCGGGGTGTTGGCGAGGGCCCAGTCGATGACGGCGGAGACATCGGCGGTGTCGGCCGGGCCGGCCGTCTCGATCTGGCCGCCGGAGAGCCAGAAGCCCCTGGAGGTGTAACTGACCACGACGTAACCGGAGTCGGCGAGCTTCTTGGCCTGGGCGACGTACTCGATCTGCGGCAGGCCCCAACTGGTGGGCAGCACGATCAGCGGGTACTTCGCGCCGGCCCCGGCGCCCGCGGGGGTGAGGACGTTGCCCTTGAGGGTGATGCCGCCGGAGCCGGGGATGTCGTGGAAGCGCAGTTCCGACGAGGCGTCGGCGGTGGCGGTGGGCCCGGTGACGGGGGCCGCCTGGGCCTGGTGGGGGGTCAGGCCCAGGGCGGTTGCCGCGAGTACGGCCGCCACGGTCGCTGCGGCCGCCGCGGTGCTGGTGGTGCGGACCATCTGTCGCTCCTCGCGTACGCCGTTGTCAAAGTGACCCGACGGTAACGGGAGGGGCTTACCCTAGGTAACCCATGAGTAAGTTACGTACGGGTAACGATTGACTGAAGTTCAACGCACCGGCCCGCATCGGAAGGTGTCGCGTGGTCAGCCGTTCTGCGGCGCGCCGTTCAGCGCGCTCTTGGCCTTCCATTCGTCCCAGGACAGGTTCCACTCGCCGTACCCGTTGCCGATGTCCGCGCGTCCCTTGGAGCCGCTGCCGACGACCTCGAAGGGATCGCCGACCTGCACCTGCTCGTAGAACGCCGCCGCGTTGGCGTCGCTCATGCCCACGCAGCCGGAACTGGCGTTGGCCCTGCCGAAGTTCGCGCTGTTCCACGGGGCGGCGTGCGCGTACATGCCCGACCAGGTCAACCGCATCGAGTAGTCGACCATCTTGTCGTAGGAGTCGCCCAGGCCCACCGTCTGGGAATCCATCCGGATGGTGCCCTCCTTCGCCATCACCACCATGGTCCCGGACCAGGAGGCCTTCTGGCCGCCCGGGGTGCCGGCCGAGATCGGAATGGTCTTCACGACCTGGCCGCCCTCGGTGACCGACAGCTTGTGAGTGTCGAGATCCACCTTCACCCGACGGTCCTTGCCGATCTTGAACTCGGTGGAGTAGTCCTTGGCGAACAGCCCGCCGCCCGCTCCGGAGTCGACACCGTTCAGGTTCATCTCGACCTTCACCGCGGTGCCGGACTTCCAGAATTCCTTCGGTCGCCAGTCCACTCGGTCATTGCCGGAATAGTCCTTGAACCAACCCCATGAACCCTCGGTGTTGTTCGACGTGGTGACCTTCAGGTGCTTCTCCACCTCGGCCTTGTTCTTCACCGGGTTGTCGAACACGATCGAGACGGGCTGCGCCACACCCACGACCGGGGTGACCCGGCCCGGATTGATCGTCACCTTGTTCACCTTGTCGGCCGCGGACGTCTTGAAACGGGCTTCCGCGCTCTGGCTCTCCGCGTTCTGCGCCTCGACCCGGTACTCGGCCCCCGGGGCCGCGTTGCGCTCCGACGTCCAGGTCCTGCCGTCGGCGGCTATCCGACCGGCCAGCTCACCGCCCTTGCCGTCCGTCACCTTCACCCGGGCGAGCCTGCCGTCCGCGATGGTCACCGTGACCGGTTGGCCGGCCTTCGCCTCGCCGCCCGTCGCGTTGACCGAGATCGCCATGGTGGCCTTCTCGTCCTTCCCCGCCTTGCCGTCGCCGGCACCGGCGGAACCGGAACCGCCCCCGCAGGCGGTCAGTGCGAGGGACGCCAGCGCGGCGGCGCCGGCCAGTGCGGCGGTTCGACCGCGCGCCCGCGTGAGGTGACGGCGCGACGGGTCGATTCGGCGTGTGCGGCTCAACGGAAACCCCTCCGAAGTAATGATCGTTCGTAAAGGGAGAGTGCGCACGAGGGCCCCGGGTTGCGGATTTCGACAGAAAGATCGGCCGCGGTGCTGTGACATGCGCCGCAGTGAATCGTGCAACCGAACGCCGATTCCCGATCGGGACCCGCGCCGCGAAATGGACGGACGTCCTCCGGGCGCGGGTGAAAGGACTTACGGCCCTCCCGTCAGGGACCCCGGCTCTGGCGGACGGCCGATCCGACGTCGACGCGGTGGTCCGATTCCCGCCGAACCCGCGGCGCCCGCGCCCCCTCACCCCTCCCACCGGATCCGGCGGGTACGACATCCGCGGGGTACCCTCCCTCCTCGGACTCGGCGAACACGCGTTCACCGCCGGTCGGATCGCCGAAGCACCAGGCAAGCGGGAGAGACCCTTGAACGGACACGACAACATCGCGCGCGACCGGGCCCTCGCGGCCCCCCGTGCCCACCGGTGACCGCCCCCACCGAGACGAGACCGGCGCCGGACGGCGCTCCGGCGGCGCCCGCCAAGGGCTCCGTGCTGCGCAGCGGCGCGCTGATGGCCGCCGGTTCGATCGTCTCGCGCGCCACCGGCTTCGTCCGCTCCGCCGTGGTCGTCGCCGCGCTCGGGACCCACTTCCTCGGTGACGGCTACGCCGTCGCCAACACCATCCCCAACATCGTGTACATCCTGCTGATCGGCGGCGCCCTCAACGCCGTCTTCGTACCCGAGCTGATCAAGGCGGCCAAACGCCACGAGGACGGCGGCGTCGCCTACACGGACCGACTGCTGACCGTCTGCGTCCTCGCGCTCCTCGTGCTCACGGCCGCCGCGGTGCTCGCCACGCCGTGGATCGTCCGGGCCTACGCGCCCGACGGCTACAGCGCCGCCCAACTGGACACCATCGTGGCCCTGGCCCGGTTCTGCCTCCCGCAGATCCTCTTCTACGGGCTGTTCACCCTGCTCGGGCAGGTGCTGAACGCCCGGGGCCGGTTCGGGGCGATGATGTGGACCCCGATCCTCAACAACCTCGTCCTCATCGCCGTCTTCGGTTTCCACCTGTACGTGTCCGTCGGCGGGGACGAGGTGCTGAGCGCCTCCGAGACCCGACTGCTCGGCATCGGCACCACCGCCGGCATCGTCGTCCAGGCACTCGCCCTGATCCCGTCGCTGCGCGCGGCCGGCTTCCGCTGGCGCCCCCGCTTCGACTGGCGCGGCAGCGGCCTCACCCGCCCGCTGCGCAACGCGGGCTGGCTCGTCGCCCTGGTCCTCACCAACCAGTTCGCCTACTGGGTCGTCACCCTGCTCTCCACCACCGCCGGCCAACTGGCCGACGACTCCGGGGTCGCGGGCGGCGCCGGCTACGTCGCCTACAGCAACGCCTACCAGCTGTGGGTGGTTCCGCAGGGCATCGTCACCGTCTCGCTGGTCACCGCCCTGATGCCGCGGATGAGCGCCTCGGCCGCCGACGGGGACCACGCCGCCGTCCGCCGCGACGTCTCGTACGCACTGCGCTCCAGCGCCGCCCTCGTCGTGCCCGCCGCCGCGATCTTCGCCGCCCTCGCGCCCTGGGTGACCGCGAGCGTGCTCCAGTACGGGAAGGTGGGGCCCGCCGACAGCGAGGTCATCGCCGGCATCCTCATCGCCTTCGCACCCGGCCTGGTCGCCTTCTCGGCCCAGTACGTGCTCGCCCGCGGCTTCTACGCGCTCTCCGACACCCGGACCCCGTTCTTCCTGAACCTGGTCATCGTCGTGCTCACCGCGTCGCTGGCCTACACCGCCCACGCCCTGCTCCCGCCGCGCTGGGTCGTCACCGGCATCGCCGGCGCCACCTCCCTCGCCTACCTGGCGGGCGCCGCGGTCACCGCGTACGCCCTCGCCCGCCGGCTGGGCCCGCGCCCCAAGACCCCCGCCGGGGCCCGGACCACGGCGCTCCGTACCCACCTGCGGCTGCTCCTGGCCTGCGTGCCGGCGGCGGTCGCCGGATACGGGGCGGCCCTGGCGTGTGACGCGTTCGGCAGATTCGCCGCGGCCGGAGCGGGAACCGCGACGATCGCCCTGGTCGTCATCCTCCTCGCAGGGCCGCTGCGCCTGACGGAGATCACCGACCTGCTCGAATCCCTCCGCCGGAAGACGGGCCGGTAGGGGGAGGAAGGCACCCGAACCACACTGGATACTGACCGGATGCCACGCGTACTGCTGATCGAGGACGACCCTTCCATCAGGGAAGGGGTCGCCCTCGGCCTGCGCCGCAGAGGTCACGAGGTGAGCACCGCCGAGACCGGGGAGGAAGGCCTGGCCCTGATGGCCGTCTTCCGACCCGAGCTGGTGCTGCTCGACCTCATGCTGCCGGGCATCAACGGCGTCCAGGTATGCCGCCGCATCCGTGAGACCAGCCAGGTCCCCGTCATCATGCTCACCGCACGCGGCGACGACTTCGACATCGTTGTCGGCCTGGAGGCGGGCGCCGACGACTACGTCGTCAAACCCGTCCGCACCGAGATCATCGAGGCCCGAGTCAGGGCCGTGTTGCGGCGCCTGGTCGCCCCGACCGACGGCCGCTCCGGGATCGAGCCGCACGGTGAGCTCGCCGTGGACCGCGCCGGTCTGACCGTCACGAAGAACGGCACGCACGTCCCGCTGGCCCCCAGCGAACTCAAACTGCTGCTGCACCTGTCGGCCGCCCCCGCGCAGGTCTTCTCCCGCCGGCAACTGCTGGAGTACGTGTGGGAGCACAGCTACCACGGTGACGCCCGCCTCGTCGACGCCTGCGTCCGACGCCTGCGCCACAAGATCGAGGACCCGGACGCCGCCCCTCGCTACATTCAGACCGTGCGCGGCTTCGGCTACCGCTTCGGCCCCCTCTAGGCCGTCTCTTCCGGATCTTGCCTGACCCGCGCCGCCCGGCACCGCACCTCGCCGCGTTGTCGAGGCACCCGAGGACGTCCAGTACTCGGGAGCCTCTCCGCCTTGCGATGCACGGCACCTGACGACGCGGGCCTGACCGGCAAGATCCGAAAGAGACGGCCCAGACCGTCCCTCGGATCGTGTCGGGCCGTCGCGTTCCGTCCTCTTGCGGGGCGCGCGCCCCGACCGGCACCGTGATCCCATGGCTCCCGCCCCCACGCACGGCGACACGGACGTCCCCGACGTCTTCGACCCCCGCCTGTACGCCGAAGGCATCCCGTACACGCGCTACCGGCTGCTCCGCGACCGGCACCCCGTCGCCCGGCAGGCCGAACCGGAGGTCCTCGGCTGGTCCGCGGGCCCCGGCTTCTGGGCCGTCACCCGACACGCCGACGTCGTACGGGTCCTGCGGGAGCACAGCACGTACTCCTCGTGGCTCGGCGCCACCCAGATCCGCGACCCCGACCCCGCCGACCTGCCCTTCCTGCGCCGCACCATGCTCAACCAGGACCCTCCCGGGCACGGCCGGCTGCGGCGGCTCGTCGCCCGCGCCTTCACCCCCGCCCGCGTCGACGCCTTCGCGGGCCGGGTGCGCGAGCGGGCCCGGGCGCTGCTGCGCGCCGCCCGCGAAGGCGCCGAGGACGGGGCCACCGACCTGGTGTCCGCGGTGACGGACGAGTACGCGCTGCTCAACCTGACCGACCTGATGGGCATCCCGGCCGCCGACCGCGGCCTGCTCCTGGAGTGGACCGTACGGGTCATCGGCTACCAGGACCCCGACGACGCCCCCGAACCGTTGCTCGGCCCGGACGGGAAACCCCTCAACCCCCGCTCCCCGGCGCTGCTGGGCGAGATGTTCGGATACGCCCGCGAACTGGCCGCCCACAAGCGGGCGCGTCCCGGCGACGACGTGATGACCGCCCTCGCGGAAGCCGAACTGGAGCCCGCCGAACTGGAGATGTTCTTCTTCCTGTTGACCGTCGCGGGCAACGACACCGTACGCAGCGCCGCGCCCGGCGGCCTGCTCGCCCTCGCACGCGACCCGGACGGCTATCGACGGCTCGCCGCGGGGGAGGTACCCATGCACCGGGCCGTGGACGAACTCCTGCGCGTCCACCCGCCCGTGCTCAGCTTCCGCCGCACCGCCTCCGTGGACACCGAACTCGGCGGGCAGCGGATCCGCGCCGGAGACAAGGTGGTGGTCTTCCACGCCTCCGCCAACCACGACGAGCGGGTCTTCACCGCACCCGACCGACTCGACCTCGGCCGCGCGCACAACCCGCACGTCTCCTTCGGCGACGGACCACACGTCTGCCTGGGAGCCCACTTCGCCCGGCTCCAACTGCGCATCCTCTACGAGGAGTGGCGCACACTGATGCCCCCGCCCGAATCGGCCGGCCCGCCGCGCCGGCTGGTCTCGAACTTCATCAACGGGATCACGCGGCTGCCGATGCGGGTGTCCGGGCCGACCGGGTGACATCGGCCAACAGCTCGGCCACGTCCGGTCCGTAGGCGTCGGAGTTGACCACCTTGAGCACGACGCAGAAGGAGTCGTCACCGTACTTGCGGGCCAACTCACGGTGGTTGCGCGCCAGATAGCGGGCGCCCGCCTGGTTGCTGATCGCGGTCTGCCCGGAGATCAGGAACACGGGCCTGCTCCCGGGTCCCGTCGTCAGCCGGGCCAGCACCACGTGGTCCACCAAGCCCTTGTTCCAGCGGTACGTCTCCTCGCCGACGATGATGGCGCCCCGGTCGGGACCCGCCGCCGTGCTGACGTCCACCCGGATGCCCGGCAGCATCGACCCCAGGTGGGCGGCCGTCCGCGCGTTGGAGACGGGACCGCCGACACAGAACTCGGCGCGCTCGCCGAAGCCTTGGCGGACCGTGTCCTGGGAGACGATCTGAAGGTTCGCGCCGCAGTCCTTGATCAGGGCGGATATCTCCAGCAGCGCGAAGGCGTCGTTGCGGTGCACCGACCCCTCCGTGCCGCCCATCTGCCGGTTGACCACGAACAGACAGTCCGAGCCGGACGGCAGCCCGAAGAAGGCCTGCTTGCGGCGGAGCGTGCGGCGCCACAGGTAGGTACGGGCGAACCAGCCGAAGCCGCCGCTGATGGCCGTGGCCACCACGCCGAGCACGATGTTGCGCACGTCGTCGTTCATGGCGCGGATGTTAACCCGCGCGAGGCCGTCCTGACGCGGGGGGTGCGGTGAAGTTAGAGTGCCGGCCTGGGCCTGTGGCACGGGGTCTGACAGGCCGTCGACTGGAGGTACGGATGCGTCGTCCCGCCGCACGTCAATGGGCGCTGGTCGCCCTCGTCGGAGCGCTGGTGTCCACCGGGGCGGCGGCGCCGCCGTCGGTGCCGATCGGCGGTGCCCCCGCGAAGGTCCCGGTGGCCGTCGGCCACGGAGGTGCGGTGGCCAGCGTCGACGCCGACGCCAGCGCCGCCGGCATCGCCGTCCTGCGCTCCGGCGGCAACGCGGTGGACGCGGCGGTCGCCACCGCCGCCGCACTCGGCGTCACCGAGCCGTACTCCGCCGGGATCGGCGGCGGCGGGTACCTCGTGTACTACGACGCCAAGACCCGCCGCGTGCACACCATCGACGGTCGCGAGACCGCCCCGGCGACGGCGGACGCCGGCCTGTTCCAGGAGAACGGCGTCCCCATCCCCTTCGCCGAGGGCCAGACCAGCGGGCGCGGAGTCGGCGTCCCCGGCACCCCGGCGACCTGGAAGAGCGCCCTCGACGCCTGGGGTTCGCGGCCCCTGGGTCAACTGCTGCGCCCGGCGGAGAAGTTGGCCCGCGACGGATTCGTCGTGGACGCCACCTTCCGGTCCCAGACCGAACTCAACCAGGACCGCTTCAAGGACTTCCCGGCCACCGCGAAGCTCTTCCTGCCCGGCGGATCCCTGCCGGTGGTCGGCTCCACCTTCAAGAACCCGGACCTCGCCGCCACCTACGCCGAACTCGGACGCAAGGGCACCGGGGCGCTCTACCGGGGCCCGATCGCCGAGGACATCGTGCGGGCCGTCCGCAAGCCCCCGGTGGATCCCGCCGCCACCCGCGTGGTCCGCCCCGGCGATCTGACCACAGGCGACCTGCGCGCGTACGCCACCAAGCGGCAGGCCCCGACCCGGGTGGGCTACCGGGGCCTGGACGTCTACAGCATGGCCCCGTCCTCCTCGGGCGGCACCACCGTCGGCGAGGCGCTCAACATCCTGGAGCGCACCGACCTGGGCTCGCTCTCCGAGGCGCAGTACCTGCACCGGTTCATCGAGGCCTCCCGGATCTCCTTCGCGGACCGGGGCCGCTGGGTCGGCGACCCGGCCGCCGAGGACGTGCCCACGCGGGAGCTGCTCTCGCAGCGGTTCGCCGACAGCCGCGCCTGCCTCGTCAAGCCCGGACAGACGCTGACCAGCCCGCTGGCCCCCGGCGACCCGCGCAGGCCGGTGCCCTGCGCCACCACGGGCAAGGCCGCCCCGACCACGTACGAAGGGGAGAACACCACGCACCTGACGGTCGCCGACCGCTGGGGCAACGTGGTGTCGTACACGCTGACCATCGAGTCCACCGGCGGCAGCGGGATCACCGTCCCGGGCCGAGGCTTCCTGCTCAACAACGAGCTGACCGACTTCTCCTTCGCCCCGGCCGCCCCCGGCGTACCCGACCCGAACCTTCCCGGCCCCGGCAAGCGACCGCGTTCGTCGATGGCGCCGACCATCGTGTTGGAGCACGGCCGCCCGGTGCTGGCCGTGGGCTCCCCGGGCGGCGCCACCATCATCACGACCGTGCTGCAGACCCTGCTCGGACACCTGGACCGGGGCCTGCCGCTGGTCGACGCCATCGCGGCGCCGCGGGCCAGTCAGCGCAACCAGACGACGACCGAGCTGGAACCGGGCCTGTGGAACAGTCCGGTGCGCGCCGAACTGGAGGCGATCGGCCAGGGGTTCCGGCAGAACCCGGAGATCGGCGCCGCCACCGGCGTACAGCGGCTGCCGGACGGCCGCTGGCTGGCCGCGGCCGAGACCAGCAGGCGCGGCGGCGGCTCGGCGATGGTGGTCAACCCGCACGGCCGCCCGTAAGTCGTCTCCCTCGGATCGTGCCGGGCCGAGAAGGCCGGCCCGGCACGGTCACGGGGTGGTGAGGATCCTGGGGCCGTCGGCGGTGATCGCGACCGTGTGCTCCGCGTGCGCGGCGCGGCTGCCGTCCACGGTCCGCAGGGTCCAGCCGTCGGCGTCGCAGGTGTAGTCGTCGGTGCCTCCGGCGATCACCATCGGTTCGATCGCGAGGACCATGCCGGCGCGCAGCCTCATGCCGCGCCCGGCGGGACCCTCGTTCGGCACGCCGGGGTCCTCGTGCATGGAGCGGCCGATGCCGTGCCCGCCGAACCCGTCCGGTATGCCGTACCCGGCGCCGCGGCAGACCGTGCCGACGGCATGGGCGATGTCGCCGATCCTGTTGCCGGGCACGGCGGCGGCGATGCCCGCGGCCAAGGCGGCCTCGGCGGTCTCGATCAGTCGCAGGTCCGCCGGGCGGCCCCGGCCGACCGTGAAGCTCACGGCGGCGTCGCCGGCCCAGCCGCCCAGCTTCGCGCCGAAGTCGACGCTGACCAGGTCCCCGTCGCGCAGCCGGTATCCGGTCGGGACGCCGTGCACGATCGCGTCGTTGACCGAGACGCACAGCACCGCCGGGAAGGGCACGGGCGCGAACTGCGGTCGGTACCCCAGGAAGGGGGAGGTCGCACCGGCCTCCCTCAGCACCTCGCGGGCCACCGCGTCCAGCTCCAGCAGGGAGACCCCCACGTCGGCCGCCTCCCGCGCCGCCGCCAGGGCCCGCCCCACGACCCGGCCGGGAGCCCGCATGTCCTCGATGTCTCGGTCCGTCTTCAGTTTCACCATGCCAATAACTATACCGGTATAACTTTAACGGGATGAAAATTGGGTCCCGGGGTAGGATGGCCGCATGGTCCGAACCCCCCTCACCCCCGAAGAGCGCGAGCGCGGCGAGCGGCTGGGCGCGCTGCTCCGCGAGGCGCGAGGTCCGCGCAGCATGGTCGAGATCGCCGCGAGCGCGGGACTCTCAGCCGAGACGCTCCGCAAGATCGAGACGGGCCGCGCACCGACGCCCGCCTTCTTCACCGTGGCGGCCCTCGCCGGCGCCCTCGGTCTCTCCCTCGACGACGTGATGCGGCGCTGCGCCTTCGTCCCCGCCTGAGTCCGTCCCCGCCTGAGCCTGTGCCCGCCTGAGCCCGTGCCGTCCGGCCGCCTCCGTCGGGACGGCCGACGTGTCGGACGGGCGGGTGCCGGCGCGCGTCGAAGGGGCGACACGGGCGGGTGCCGGCGTGCGCCGAAGGGGCGGCGAGGGTACGCCTGATCGGCCCCGCCGGCCTGTCGTTCGAGCGGGGCGGTCGGCCGAACGGCCCAACCGGTGGTGGGGTCCGCGGAGCGCGGGGCAAGCGTGAAGGCGTGTCAGCCACGAACGCATCGAAGCGACTCGGATTCGGACTGCTCGGCGGCGTCCTCGCGAGCGGTCTGCTGCTCGCGGCCTGCGCCGTCCCCGAGGGTCGAGCCCAGGGCGGGGAGCCGGGCGAGGTGGTCTCCCGCCACCCGGGCGGCGTCCCCGGCCACCACCCGCTCCCGGCCCGGCCCGGCCCGATCGGCGGGGAACCCCCTAAGGTCGGGGCATGAACCTTGAGGAGCTCGGCCGGGGCAAGTACGTCAGCCTCACCACCTTCCGTAAGGACGGCACCCCCGTCGCCACACCCGTATGGGCGGTGGTGGACGGGGGCGAGCTGTACGTGTGGACGCGCAGCGACTCCTGGAAGGTCAAGCGCATCCGCAACAGCGGCCGGGTCACCGTCAGCCCCTGTGACGTGCGCGGACGTGTCGAGGAGGGCGCTCCCGCGCTGCCGGGCGAGGCGCGGCTGCTCGACGAGGCGGGTCTCAAGCGGGTGCGCGGGCTGATGATGCGCAAGTACACCTGGCAGTTCTGGTTGGTGGACGTGCCCGCCGCCGTGGTGCGTCGCGGCAAGCGCCCGCACACCGCGATCGCCGTCAAGCTTTGAGGTTCCCGTAGCCCGCCTGTAACACGGCTGGGATCCAATGCGCCCATGGAGACGGCGACTTCGCTGCTGATTGCTCAACTCGCTGAATACTTGAGCGGGTTGACGCGGAGACTGGATCCCGGGGCGGGCTGGTACGGGGAGTTCCTGCGCCGGGACCCCGACGGGATGCGGGCCTGTCTGGAGGGAGCCGCGATCCCCCCGTGGGACGTGGTGGAGTCCCTGCTGGGTGATGCCCGGGCCGTGGCGGGCGAGGTGGAGTACGCGGCCCGGCTGCGCGGGGCCGCGGCCGGGGCCTGGGACCGGGCTCCGGGTGGCGCGGGCGAACTGCGGGCCCTGCTCCGCGCGGCCGCCGCGCAGCGGGAGGCCTCGGAGGCGGCGCTGCGCAGCCTGACGGCCCGGCTGGGCGGTACGCCGGACCCGGTGGAGGCGGCCGCGCTGACGCGGGAGATGGCCTGGACCCGGGACGACGTGGCCCGGGCTGCCGGCCGGCACGAGGACCTCACGGCCCGGCTCGCCGCGCTGCCGATGAACCCGGCCGAGGTGCGGGAGTGGACGCGGTCGGACACCGCGTCCGCCGCCGCGGCCGGTGAACCCCTGCCCGGGATGCCGCGGCGGCGCCCGGCGGCGGCCGGCCCGGCCGTCGATGCGGCGCCCGAACCACCGGTCCCGGAACGGTCCGGTCAGGCCCAAGCCCAGGCCCAAGCCCCGGCGCCGGCCCCGGAACGGTCCGGTCAGGCCCAAGCCCCGGCGCCGGCCCCGGAACGGTCCGGTCAGACCCAAGCCCCGGCCCAAGCCCCGGCCCAAGCCCCGGCCCAAGCCCCGGCCGCGGAGGCGACCGCCGCCCCGGCCGACGATCCGTACGGCGCGCCGGCCCGGGGTTCGTACGGCGAGGCGGTCCGGGATCCGTACGCCGCCCCGGCCCCCGCCCAGGCCTCCGCCCCGGCCCCCGCCCCGTCGCCCGGACACGGCCGAGCCCCCGACGCGCCCGCGCCGCCGGGCCCTGCCCCCGACGCGCCCCCGGTCGGTCGGGCCGAGGGGCGGTGGCTGCGCGGTGGCCGGCGCTCCGGGGGCGGCGCCCGGTACGCCGGGGCGGCGGAGCCCCGGTCGCCTGCCGACGCCGCGCCGCCGGGCGCGCCCGACGGCACGGCCGCCGCCGCCCCGCGCGGGGCCCGGTTCGGCCGCCCGGAACCGCAACACCCCCACGCCCCGGCCCCGGAGCCCGCGCCGCCCGGTCCGGACCCGCGCCCGCCCGGCCCCCGCCGCACCGCCGTGTTCGTCGCCGCACTGGCGGACCTCCGGGCGCGGGGCCGCACCGGCGAGGCGCACGCCCTGCTGTGCGAGGCGGCTGCCTGGCCGGCCGAACTGCTGCCCGGGCTCGCCGCCGCGTTGATCCGCGCCGGGCTCGCCGCCGACTGGGCCACCCTGCTCTGGGAGGCCGCCTCGCTTCCGCCCGAACGGCTCGCGGCCGCGGCGGCGGCCCTCGCGGTGGCCGGCCGGGACGCCGACTGCGACGCGCTGCTGCGCCAGGGCGTGGCCCGACCCGCCGCCGAGATCGCGGAGGCCGCCCTCGCGCTCGGCGCTGCCGGCCGGGAACGGGAGGCGGACGCCCTGCTCGGCGCCTTCGTGCGGCTGCGCACCGCCGAGGAGGCGGCCGCTCTGGCGCGACGGGATCCGCACTGGTTCGCCCCGCGGCTGCTCCGGGCCGCGGGAGCCCTCCCGGGGACCCGACACCGGGACCTGACACACGCCCTGCGCGTGGCCGGTATCGCTACTCCGTAACCACTTGAGTACCAGTTCGCCCACCTGATGACAGGAAATGACCGCCTATCGACGTAGTGCGATCGACTACTCCAACCGCGCAAGGCGCTCTTGCCCCACGCTGTGACGAGGCCTACGTTCTACTCCCTACGCACACCGTCTACGTGCGTAGAAGTCGGCGTTCCCGTCGCGAGGAGCAGCTCATGGCCCAAGTCGTCCGCGCCGCACTCGTCCAGGCCACCTGGACCGGAGACACCGAGTCGATGATCGCCAAGCACGAGGAGCACGCCCGCGCGGCGGCTGCTCAAGGCGCGCAGATCATCGGCTTCCAGGAGGTGTTCAACGCCCCGTACTTCTGCCAGGTGCAGGAGGCGGAGCACTACCGCTGGGCCGAGGCAGTTCCCGACGGCCCGACCATCCGCCGCATGCAGGACCTCGCCCGCGAGACCGGCATGGTGATCGTCGTACCGGTCTTCGAGTTGGAGTCCGAGGGGTTCTACTACAACACCGCCGCCGTCATCGACGCCGACGGAAGCTACCTCGGCAAGTACCGCAAGCACCACATCCCGCAGGTCAAGGGCTTCTGGGAGAAGTTCTACTTCCGCCCCGGAAACCTCGGCTGGCCCGTCTTCGACACGGCCGTCGGCCGGGTCGGGGTGTACATCTGCTACGACCGCCACTTCCCCGAGGGATGGCGTGCGCTGGGCCTGGCCGGCGCCCAACTCGTCTACAACCCGTCCGCCACCTCCCGAGGCCTGTCCGCCTACCTGTGGCAGCTGGAACAACCCGCCTCCGCCGTCGCCAACGAGTACTTCGTCGCCGCCATCAACCGGGTCGGCCAAGAGGAGTACGGGGACAACGAGTTCTACGGCACCAGCTACTTCGTGGACCCGCGCGGTCAGTTCGTCGGGGAGGTCGCCGGCGACAAGGAGGAGGAACTCCTCGTCCGCGACCTCGACTTCGGCCTCATCGAGGAGGTCCGCAACCAGTGGGCCTTCTACCGCGACCGCCGCCCCGACGCCTACGGAGGGCTCGTACAGCCGTGACCAACCCGATCCCCCTGCACAGTCGCCACCGCACCGTCATGCCCGACTGGCTCGCGCTCTACTACGACCGCCCCATCGAGCTCACGCACGGCGAGGGCCGCCACGTCTGGGACGCCGACGGCAACCGCTACCTCGACTTCTTCGGCGGCATCCTCACCACGATGACCGCCCACGCCCTGCCCGAGGTCACCAAGGCCGTCTCCGAACAGGCCGGGCGGATCATCCACTCCTCCACCCTGTACCTGAACCGGCCCATGGTCGAACTGGCCGAACGCGTCGCCGCCCTGTCCGGCATCCCGGACGCACGGGTCTTCTTCACGACCTCCGGCACCGAGGCCAACGACACCGCCCTGCTGCTCGCCACGTCGTACCGCCGCTCCAACCAGATCCTGGCGATGCGCAACAGCTACCACGGCCGGTCCTTCTCCACCGTCTCGATCACCGGCAACCGGGGCTGGTCCCCGACCAGCCTCTCGCCGCTCCAGACGTACTACGTCCACGGCGCGGTACGCACCCGGGGCCCCTTCGCGGCGCTGCCCGACGCCGAGTTCACCGCCGCCGCCGTCGCGGACCTCGAAGACGTGCTCGGCCAGGCGCGCGGCGGAGTCGCCGCGCTCATCGCGGAACCCATCCAGGGCGTCGGCGGCTTCACCTCCCCGCCCGACGGCCTGTACGGGGCCTTCCGCGAGGTCCTCGACCGGCACGGCATCCTCTGGATCAGCGACGAGGTACAGACCGGCTGGGGCCGCACCGGCGAACACTTCTGGGGCTGGCAGGCCCATGCCCAGAACGGCCCGCCGGACATCCTCACCTTCGCCAAGGGCATCGGCAACGGCATGTCCATCGGCGGCGTCGTGGCCCGCGCCGAGGTCATGAACTGCGTCGACTCCAACTCCATCTCCACCTTCGGCGGCTCCCCGGTCACCATGGCGGCCGGCGTCGCCAACCTCTCGTACCTCCTGGAACACGACCTCCAGGGCAACGCCCGCCGCGTCGGCGGCCTGCTCCTGGAGCGACTGCGCGCCGTCACCGCCGGCGTGCCCGCCGTACGCGAGGTACGCGGCCGGGGCCTGATGGCCGGCCTGGAGCTGACGAAGCCCGGGACCGACCGCGCCGACCCCGAAGCGGCCGCCGCCGTACTGGAGGCCGCCCGCGAACGCGGCCTGCTGCTCGGCAAGGGCGGCGGGCACGACACCAGCGTGCTGCGCATCGCGCCGCCGCTGTCCCTCACCGTCGCCGAGGCGGAAGAGGGCGCCGACATCCTCGAACAGGCCCTGCGCACCGCCCTCTAGCCCTCCGGGGGAGACGTACATGACCACCCGCACCCTGATCCGCGACGGCCTCGTCATCACGGCCGCCGACGAGCTCCACGCGGACGTCCTCATCGAGGACGGCCGGGTGGCGGCGCTCGCGGCCCACGGCTCTGCCACCGCCGAGGCCTGGGCCTCCCCCGACCGCACGACGGTGGACCGCACCATCGACGCGAGCGGGAAGTACGTCATCCCCGGCGGGGTCGACGCGCACACCCACATGGAACTGCCCTTCGGCGGGACCGCCGCGTCCGACACCTTCGAGACGGGCACCCGGGCCGCCGCGTGGGGCGGCACCACCACCATCGTCGACTTCGCGGTGCAGACGATGGGCCAGTCCCTGCGCCAAGGCCTCGACACCTGGTACGCCAAGGCCGACGGCAACTGCGCCGTCGACTACGGCTTCCACATGATCCTGTCGGACGTCAACGAGGGCACCCTCAAGGAGATGGACCTCCTGGTGGGGGAGGGGATCACCTCCTTCAAGCTCTTCATGGCCTACCCCGGGGTGTTCTACAGCGACGACGGGCAGATCCTGCGCGCCATGCAACGGGCCTCCGGCAACGGCGGGCTGATCATGATGCACGCCGAGAACGGCATCGCCATCGACGTCCTCGTCGAACAGGCCCTCGCCCGCGGGGAGACCGACCCCCGCCACCACGGCGAGGTCCGCAAGGTCCTCCTCGAAGCCGAGGCGACCCACCGCGCCATCCAACTCGCCCGGGTGGCCGGCTCCCCGCTGTACGTGGTCCACGTCTCGGCCGAGGAGGCGGTGGCGGAGCTCGCCGTCGCCCGCGACAAGGGCCTGCCCGTCTTCGGCGAGACCTGCCCCCAGTACCTGTTCCTGTCCACCGACAACCTCGCGGAGCCCGACTTCCAGGGCGCCAAGTACGTCTGCTCCACGCCGCTGCGCCCCCGCGAACACCAGGCGGCCCTGTGGCGGGGCCTGCGGACCGACGACCTCCAGGTGGTCTCCACCGACCACTGTCCGTTCTGCTTCCAAGGCCAGAAGGAGCTCGGCCGCGGGGACTTCTCGAAGATCCCCAACGGACTGCCCGGCGTGGAGAACCGCATGGACCTCCTCCACCAGGCCGTCCTCGACGGACACATCAGCCGCCGCCGCTGGATCGAGATCGCCTGCGCGAACCCGGCCCGGATGTTCGGCCTCTACCCCCAGAAGGGCACCATCGCGCCCGGCGCCGACGCCGACATCGTCCTCTACGATCCGCACGCCGAGCAGGTCATCTCCGCCGAGACGCACCACATGAACGTGGACTACTCGGCGTACGAGGGCAAGCGGATCACCGGACGCGTCGACACCGTGCTCTCGCGCGGCGAACTCGTCATCGACCGGCGCGAGTACACGGGACGAGCCGGCCACGGGGCCTTCGTCCCCCGCTCCACCTGCCAGTACCTGTAAGGAGCCGACCCATGGACTTCGGCCTCGTCCTGCAAACCGACCCGCCCGCCTCCGGCGTCGTCAGCCTCATGCGCCGCGGCGAACGCAACGGCTTCCGTTACGGCTGGACCTTCGACTCCGCCGTGCTGTGGCAGGAGCCGTTCGTCATCTACAGCCAGATCCTGGAACACACCCGGTTGATGCGCGTCGGACCGATGGTCACCAACCCCGGAACCCGCACGTGGGAGGTCACCGCCTCCACCTTCGCCACCCTCAACGACATGTACGGCAACCGCACCGTGTGCGGCATCGGCCGCGGGGACTCGGCGATGCGGGTCGCCGGGCGCAAACCCAACACCCTGGCCCGGCTCGGCGAGGCCATCGACGTCATCCGCGACCTCGCCGAGGGCCGCGAGGCCGAGGTCGACGGGCAGCGCCTGCGCATCCCGTGGATCCGGGACGGCGAACTGCCCGTGTGGATGGCCGCCTACGGACCCAAGGCACTGGCCCTCGCCGGCCAGAAGGCGGACGGGTTCATCCTCCAGCTCGCCGACCCCTACCTCACCGAGTGGATGGTCAGGTCGGTCCGCGAGGCCGCCACGGCGGCCGGCCGCGACCCGAACGCGATCACCATCTGCGTGGCGGCCCCGGCCTACGTCGGAGACGACCTGGACCACGCGCGCGACCAGTGCCGCTGGTTCGGCGGCATGGTCGGCAACCACGTCGCCGACCTCGTCTCCCGCTACGGCGAGCACTCCGCGATGGTCCCGGACGCCCTCACCGAGTACGTCAAGGCCCGCCAGGGCTACGACTACAGCCACCACGGCCGCGCCGGGAACCCGTCCGCCGACTTCGTCCCCGACGAGATCGTGGACCGATTCTGTCTCCTGGGCCCGCCCGAGGCCCACATCGAGAAACTGCGCACCCTGCGCGACCTCGGCGTCGACCAGTTCGCGGTGTACGCCATGCACGACGCGCGCGAGGCGGTGATCGACGCCTACGGCGAGCACGTCATCCCGGTACTCGCCGGCTGAGCCGGCATCGACCGACGGGCAGGCCGGGAGGGCGCCGGCACGGGACGACCCGCGACCCCCGCGGGCCGTCCCGCACCGCGGCGCCCCCGGGCCGGTTCACCTCGGCTTCACCCCGTGTCCGGGCCGCCGTCGGGGACCGTCGGTGGGGATTGTCGGACGGGCGTGCTTTGCTGGACACATGATCGATGAATTCCTGGCCCATGACCTGTCCGCCGTCGAGGAGGCCGTCCGCGAGGCGGCCGCGGTCGAGATCATGCCGAGGTTCCAGCAGCTCGCTGATCACGAGGTGGACCAGAAGAGCGGCCCGCACGACCTCGTGACCGTCGCCGACCGCAGGGCCGAGGAGCACCTGACGGCCGCCCTGACGAAGCTGCTGCCCGGCTCGGCGGTGGTCGGCGAGGAAGCGGTGCACGCCGACCCCACCGTGTACGAGGCGCTGCGTGCCGACGAGCCCGTCTGGATCGTGGACCCCGTCGACGGCACCCGGCAGTTCGTCGCCGGCGACCCCAACTTCTGCACCCTGGTGGCGCTGGCCGTGCGCGGGGAGATCCTCGCCTCCTGGACCTTCGCCCCGGCCCTGGACGAGCTGGCCACCGCCGTGCGCGGGCAGGGCGCGCACGTCAACGGCACGCGCATCCACAGCGGTTCGCCGGAATCGGGCGCCGACCTGCGGATCGCCATCGCGCACCCGCTGTACACCTCGGAGGAGGACAAGCGGCGCCTCGCCCGGCTCGACGTCCCCGGGGTCGCGGCCCGGCCGTGCGGTTCGGCGGGTCTGGAGTACCTGAAGGTGGCGCGCGGCGAGATGGACGCCCTGGCCTTCACCTGGCCCTCGGCGTGGGACCACGCGGCGGGGCTGCTGCTGGTCGCCGAGGCCGGTGGCGCCCAGACCACCGTCGACGGGGTCCCCTTCCGAGTGGATCGGGACAACGCGCTGCCGTTCGCCGTGGGCCGCGACGAGGCCACCGCCGTCCGCGTCCGCGACCTGCTGCGCGGAGCGTGAGCGCGCCGCCGCGCCCCGGATCCGTGCGGGCGCGACCCATATCCTGGACGTGATGCCGCATCCTGTGGGCGGAGCCGCCGCCGGACGAAGGAGCTGTCAGTGTCGTCGATTCTCGACGCAGTCGTGGTGGGGGCGGGGCCCAACGGCCTGACGGCCGCCGTCGAACTGGCCCGGCGCGGCTTCTCGGTGGCCGTGTTCGAGGCGAAGGGGACCGTCGGCGGGGGAGCCCGGACGGAGGAACTCACCCTCCCCGGCTTCCGGCACGACCCCTGCTCGGCCGTGCACCCGCTCGGCGCCGGCTCCCCGGTGTTCGCGACGATGCCGCTGAAGCGGTACGGCCTGGAGTGGCTGCACGCCCCGCTGCCGATGGCGCACCCCTTCGACGACGGCACGGCCGCGGTGCTGTCCCGTTCCGTCGCGGAGACGGCCGCCTCCTTCGGGCCCCGCGACGCGGGCACCTACCGCCGGCTCGTCCAGCCGTACCTCGGCAAATGGGACACCCTGGCACGGGACTTCATGTCGCTGCCCTCCACCGCGCTGCCCCGTGACCCGCTCACCCTGGCCCGCTTCGGCCTGGACGGGCTGCCGCCGTCCACCTGGCTGCTGCGCCGCTTCCGGGACGACCGGGCCCGCGCCCTGTTCGCCGGGCTCGTCGCCCACGTCATCGCCCCGCTCGGCGGCATCGGCACCGGCGCGGTCGGACTGGTCTTCGCCCTCGCCGCACACGCGGGCGGCTGGCCGATGCCGCGCGGTGGTTCGCAGTCCATCTCGGACGCCCTCACCGCGTACCTGCGCGACCTCGGGGGAAGGGTCCACACGGACTTCGAGGTCAAACGGCTGGACGACCTGCCGCCGGCCCGCGCGTACGTCTTCGACACCTCGCCGACCGCGCTGGCCCGCATCGCCCGCCTGGGACGCGTCTACGACGGCTACCGGTACGGGGCCTCCGTGTTCAAGATCGACTACGCCCTGGACGGGCCGGTGCCCTGGACCGCCGAGGAACCCCGCCGGGCCGGCACCGTCCAGATCGGCCCGCGCACCCGCGACATCGACGCCGCCCTGCAACTGGCCTCGGGCGGCCGGGCCCCCCGCACCCCCTTCCTGATCACGGCCCAGCCCAGCCTCGTCGATCCCGGCCGGGCCCCCGAGGGCAAGCACACCTTCTGGACGTACGGGCACGTGCCGGCGGGCTGGGAGGGCGACCTCACCGACGCCGTCGAGCGCCAACTGGAGCGCTTCGCACCGGGGTTCCGTGACCTGGTGCTGGCCCGCGCGACCGCGGGCCCGCCCCGGATCGCCGCCCGCAACGCCAACTACGTCGGCGGGGACATCGCCTGCGGCGCCGCCTCCGGCCTGCAACTGCTGCTCCGCCCCAAGATCACGCTCTCCCCGTACACCACCGCCCACCCGGCGGTGTTCCTGTGCTCCTCCGCCACCCCGCCGGGGCCCGGGGTCCACGGAATGTCGGGGCACAACGCCGCCAAGGCCGTCTGGCGCCACCTGCGGAAGGAGACCTGATGTCCACGCGCATCACCCTGGTCCGGGGAGACATCACCACCGAGGAGGTGGACGCGGTGGTCAACGCGGCCAATTCCTCGCTCCTCGGCGGCGGGGGAGTGGACGGCGCGATCCACCGGCGGGGCGGCCCGGAGATCCTCGCCGCCTGCGAGGACCTGCGGCGCTCCCACTACGGCAAGGGCCTCCCGACGGGCCGGGCCGTCGCCACCACGGCGGGCCGGCTCCCGGCCCGACACGTGATCCACACCGTCGGACCGGTCTGGTCCCGGGACGACGACCGCTCGGAGCTGCTGGCGTCCTGCTACCGGGAGTCGCTGCGCGTCGCGGACGAGCTGGGCGCCCGTACGGTCGCCTTCCCGGCCATCTCCACCGGGATCTACGGCTGGCCCATGGACGACGGGGCGCGCATCGCGATCGAGACGGTGCGGGCGTCCGGGACCTCGGTGGAGGAGGTCCGCTTCGTGCTCTTCGGGCCGGAGGCGTACGAGACCTTCGCCGCGGCCCTCTGATCCGCGCCCGGGCCCCGGTCCGCGTCCGGATCCGCGTCCGGGTCCGCGTCCGCGTCCGGGTCCGCGTCCGAGCCCGCGTCCGAGCCCGCGTCCGGCCTGTGTGGCCGAACCGCGACCGGCCGGCGGGCCTCGCCCGGCACCGGGCGGGACCGGCGGGCCGGCCGATCATGGACCCCGGTGTCGGAGACGGTCGCTAGGCTTCCGGTATGACCCTTTCGGACGCGCCCACTGAGATCCCCGACGCCTTGCAGGTGCTCCACCGGGTCTTCGGCTACGACTCCTTCCGCGGCGAGCAGCAGCAGATCATCGAGCACGTCGTCGACGGCGGCGACGCGCTCGTGCTGATGCCCACCGGCGGCGGCAAATCGCTCTGCTACCAGATCCCGGCGCTGGTCAGAGAGGGCACCGGCGTGGTGATCTCGCCCCTGATCGCGCTCATGCAGGACCAGGTGGACGCGCTCACCGCCCTCGGCGTGCGGGCCGGTTTCCTCAACTCCACCCAGGACGCGGACGAGCGCCGCGGGGTCGAGCAGGCCTTCCTCGCCGACGAACTGGACCTGTTGTACCTGGCCCCCGAGCGGCTGCGCACCGAGGGGACGCAGCGGCTCCTCGACCGGGGGAAGGTGTCGCTCTTCGCGATCGACGAGGCGCACTGCGTGGCCCAGTGGGGGCACGACTTCCGCCCCGACTACCTCGCCCTGTCGATGCTGCACGAGCGCTGGCCCAAGGTGCCGCGGATCGCGCTGACCGCGACGGCCACCGAGGCGACGCACGGCGAGATCGCGACACGGCTGGGGCTGGAGGAGGGCCGACACTTCGTCGCGAGCTTCGACCGGCCGAACATCCAGTACCGGATCGTCCCCAAGAACAACCCGCTCCGGCAACTGCTGGACCTGATCCGCACCGAGCACCCCGGCGACGCGGGGGTCGTCTACTGCCTGTCGCGTGCCTCCGTGGAGAAGACGGCGGCGGCCCTGGCGGAGAACGGCATCGACGCCGTGGCCTACCACGCGGGCATGGACGCCCGCACCCGCGCGGCGAACCAGTCCCGGTTCCTGCGGGAGGACGGGGTCGTGGTCGTCGCCACCATCGCCTTCGGCATGGGCATCGACAAGCCGGACGTGCGGTTCGTGGCGCACCTGGACCTGCCGAAGTCCGTCGAGGGCTACTACCAGGAGACCGGCCGCGCCGGCCGCGACGGCGAGCCGGCCACGGCATGGCTGGCGTACGGCCTCCAGGACGTGGTCCAGCAGCGGAAGCTGATCGAGGGCTCCGAGGGCGACGACACCCGCCGCCGTTCGCTGGCCGCCCATCTGGACGCCATGCTGGCGTTGTGCGAGACCGTCGACTGCCGGCGGATGCGGCTCCTGGCGTACTTCGGCCAGTCCGGCGAGCCCTGCGGCAACTGCGACACCTGCCTGACACCGGCCGAGTCCTGGGACGGGACGGTCGCCTCGCAGAAGCTGCTGTCCACGGTGTGGCGGCTGGCCAACGAGCGACGGCAGAAGTTCGGCGCCGGCCAGATCATCGACATCCTCCAGGGCAAGAAGACCGCGAAGGTCATCCAGTTCGACCACGACGGCCTCTCGGTGTTCGGGGTCGGCGCGGATCTCGGCACCGCCGAGTGGCGCGGGGTCGTACGGCAACTGCTCGCCCTCGGACTGCTGGCCGTGGAGGGCGAGTACGGCACGCTGGTCCTCACCGAGGCCAGCGGCGAGGTGCTGGGGGGCCGGCGCACCGTCCCGCTGCGCAAGGAGAAGGCCGCGCCGGCCGGCTCGGGCCGCAAGGAGTCCGGGTCCCGCTCCGGGAAGGGCGCGCGCGTGCCCGTCGACCTGCCGGCGGCCGCCGTACCGGTCTTCGAGGCGCTCCGCGCCTGGCGGGCCGAGACCGCGCGGGAACAGGGCGTGCCGGCGTACGTCGTCTTCCACGACGCGACGCTGCGGGAGATCGCGACACGGCTGCCCGGCACCGCCGGCGAGCTGGGGGAGATCAACGGCATCGGCGAGGCGAAGCTCACCAAGTACGCCGAGGGCATCCTGGCCACCCTGACGGAATCCGGCGGGGCCCCGCCGGCCCCGCGGGACGCCCCGACCGCCGCAGCCGCGGCGCCCGCGCGGGACGGGTCGGCGCGGGACGGCTCGGAGCCGCCGCGCGACGAGGACGAGCCGCCCTTCGACACGGACGAGGTCGACGCCCCCTGGGACGACTGGCAGTAGGCGGCGGGGGAGCGCCGGCTCCTCGGACCCGCCGGCCGGCCCGCCGTCGCCCCTCGACGGCGGGCCGCGTCCGCGCGTGGCCGGATGGAACCCACGCCACGTGGCGGTGAGTTGTGCGTGTGGCATCATGACCGCGTTGTCTGCCCGGGGATCACGAACCTCGGGCCGCGAGGGCGGCCGCCGAGTTTCGCCGGAGGACTGAGGATGAAGGTGCCTGTCTCTGCGTTACCGGCCTCGGAGGACAGGCGGCTCAGACGGCGACTCAAGAAGGTCCGCCGCGCCTGCGAGGAGATGCTCGCGGAGTGGGGCATGGAGCACGGCTGTGGAATCGAGGAACTCCACGGGTACCTGAGCGAACGGCGCGGGCGGCCCATCCACCTGGTTCCGACGACCTTCCCCGAACGCCATCTCCTCGGAATCTGGCTGAAGTTGGACGACTTCGACGTGGTTGCCTTCGAGAAGTCGGCCTCGCCCGCCCACAAGGAACACATCATCGCCCACGAGCTGGCCCACATCGCCTTCGCACACCGGGGGTCCGTGCGGCTGGACGGCGTCGAATCCGGTCCGCTGTTCGCGGACGTCGACCCCGCGGCCGTACAGGGCGCGCTCATGCGCTCCCGCTACAGCGACGGCGAGGAGCAGGAGGCCGAGACCATGGCCTCCCTCATCCTGGCCCGAGCCACGAAGCGTTGGGTCGAACAGGCCTGGGCCGTCCCGGAGGAGGCCGCCGACGTCCTCGCCCGCATCGAACGCGGCCTCGGGAAGCCGGACCAGCAGTGACCACCCTCTACACCGTCCTCGCCTGGGTCTGCGCCTTCGTCGGACTCGCCGCGTTCGCCTACCGGCTGCCGGACCTGCTGCGCCGACGGCACGACGTCGCGCTGTGGGCGCTGTGCGTGTACTTCCTGTGCTCCGGCATCAGCTTCCTCGTCGACCTGGACCAACTCCGCCTGCACATCTCCGGTTTCTTCGGCCTGCCCAACATCACCTCGCTGATCACGCAGGTCGCGGTGGTCGTCCTCACGGCCGCGCAACAGGTCGTGCTCGTCCACTGGTCGGCGCCCCCCGACCAGGCCCGACGGATGGCCCGACAGCGGGTCCTGTTCTTCGGCGCGGCGCTCGCCGTGCTCGTCGTCGCCTCCTTCGCCGTCGGCCCCGTGGCACAGTCCGAGACGGCGACGTCGACGATCCTGCTGAGCATCCAAGACGGCCGGTACGCGCTGTACATGTTCTTCTACCTGCTGATCTGCGCCGTGGGGCAGGCGGAGACCGTGCGGCTCTCGCTGCGGTTCACCAAGGTCGCCAACCGGCAGTGGCTCGCGGCCGGCATGCGCACCGTCACCCTCGGCGCGAGCCTCATCCTGGTCTACTGCGTCACCCGGAGCATCCAGATCGCCGGGACCCGACTGGACTTCGACGGAGCGGCACTCGACCCCGTCCAGTGGACGTGCGGCAGCGTCGGGGCCCTGCTCCAGGTCACCGGATGGACCATCCCCTCCTGGGGGATCCACCTCACCCGCGTACGGGCCTGGGTCCGCAGCTATCGTGCGTACCTGTGCCTGCGGCCCCTGTGGGGGGCCCTCCACCAGGCCCTGCCCGACATCGCCCTGGCCCCGCCCAGGTCCTGGGCGCGCGATCTCCTCCCGCCCAGGGACCTGCACTACAGCCTCTACCGGCGCGTCATCGAGATACGCGACGGACAGCTGATGCTGCGCACGTCGCTGTCCTACGACGAGTTCTCCCGGGTCGCCCGCTCCCTGGACCTCCCGGACGACCCGACCTCGCCCCTGGGCGAAGCCCTCCAGGTCCGGGCCGCCCTGAGCCGTTCCCCCGAGGAGAGGACGGAACAGGACGACGCGTCCGGGATCCCCGCCCGCCCGCCGTACGAGGACTTCCGCGAGGAGGTGCAGTGGCTGACCGAGGTCGCCTCGTCGTTCACCGCCCTGGGCCAGGACGGCCGGTGGCCCGCCGCGCGGACCGGCACGCCGTGACCCCCTCCGCCGCCCGCACCGTGGAGCGCCTCGTGGCCCTGGACGCCGCGCACGGCGCGACGGCCGCGCTGCCCGCCGTACGCGAGGCCCTGCGGGACTTCCCCGAACTCTCGGGCGATCCCGGGTCCGCCCGGCCCCTGGACGCCGACCGGGTCGCCGCCCTCGCCGAACTGAGCGAGGTCGTCGGCTGGATCCTCTTCGACGCGGGGCTCCACCGGCAGGCCCACCGCGCCAACGCGCGGGCCCTCACCCTCGCGGGGCTCTGCGGCGACCGCTGGACCGAGCGGCTCACCCTGCTGAACCACAGCATGCTCCAGACGGCCGCCGCAGACCCCCGGGGCGCCCTGGAGACGGCGGCCCGGGTGGCCGGCCCGCGCCCCCTGCCCGCCCGGGTGGACAGCCTCGTCCTGATCCGGCAGGCCCACGCGACCGCCCTGCTGGGCGGTCGGCGCGAGTCCCGCCGGTTGATCTCGCGGGCCCGGAGCCGGTTCCTCGACGGCCTGTCCCGCCGCGATCCGCACTGGGCCTGGTGGATCGACGAGAGCGAACTGCTCGGCCACGAGGGCTGGGTCCTGGCCCGGCTGGGCGACTGGGACCGGGCCCTGCCCCTGCTGCACCGGGCGGCCACCGCACCCGGGCCGTCCTACCGACACCTCTTCGGCGCGGAGCTCCTCGCGGCCCTGGCCCGCGCCGGGGCCTGGACCGAGGCGCTGGACCTCATCGCGGACCTGGCCCCGCGCGCCGCCGCCATCGGTTCCGTACGCACCACCCGGACCCTCGCCGACGCCGCGACCGGGCTGCGCCGAGGCCCGCGCGTCCCCGCCTCGCTCAAGGACGCGGCGGCCCACCTCCTGGAGTGCCTGCCCGCACGGGCGGCGCGGAGCGACCGCCCGGCCTGAGACCCCTCCTCCACCAGTTCACCGGGAATCCCCTTACCGGGACGCCCCGGGCATCATCGCGACCCACACACAGACAGGGATCACATGCGCCACATCCGAATATCCATGCCCGCGGCGGCGGCCGTCCTCACGGCTGCCGTGCTCTTCTTCGCCGCCGGCAGCCCCGCGCTCGACACGGCCCCGCAGTCGCCCGCCGCCGCCTCGGTGGCGAACCAGGAGCAGGCGCCGGGCACCCGGGGCAGCGCCTACGTGTCCACCCACCTCTACTTCGGCACCGGGCGGCACAACGGCAACCCGCCGATCACGCAGGCGCAGTTCGACAAGTTCGTCACCGACGTGATCACCCCCCGCTTCCCGTCCGGCCTCACCCTCCAGGAGGCCCGCGGCCAGTGGAGGGACAAGGAGGGCGACATCAACCGGGAGAAGTCCTACGAGCTGACGGTCCTCTACCCGGTGGGCGAGGCCCGGGCGCGGGACGCCGACATCGAGTACATCCGCCGCCTGTACTGCAAGACCTGGGAGCTGGAGTCCGTGGGCCGCGCCGACGCCCTGGTCCGCGCCGACTTCTGACGGGCCCCTGCCGGCCGGCGGCTCCCGACCGGCTGCGGGGCCGGGCCGACGGGGCCGGGCCGACGGGGCCGGGCCGACGGGGCCGGGCCCCGACCGTCGCCGCCGCGCCGGGGCGCCCGGCTCGGGGCGCCCCGGACCGGCACGACCGCAGCGCCCCCGGGCGAGCCCTCGGCTAGGGTGATTCGGAAGGAAACAGGCCCACCAGCGACGAGGTCGGTGCGTTGGACACTTACCGGTCGACGAGCGAGGTGCCGGACCCGCCGGTGGCGACGGTCGGCTATGCGGGAGTGCTCCGCGAGCTGCTGCCCATCGCCCTGTGGCGGGAGGACGCCGACGGCCGCGTCGTGGAGTGGTCGCTGGCCGCACAGGACCTGCTGGGCCACCGTCCCGAGGACATCCTGGGCCGGCCCGGCACCGCGGTCCTGGTCCCCGACGCCAACCGGGAGCTGGCCGACGACCTGACCCGGCGGGTGCAGGCGGGCGAGACCGTCGTCGGCACCCTCCCCGTGCGCCACCGGGACGGGCACCGCGTGACGATGGAGATGTGGATCGTGCCCGCCGCCGACCCACAGGGCCGCAAGGGCGCCATGCTCATCGCCGTGGAGACCTCCGAGGTCCTGCACATGCGGGACTCCCTCGTAGCCCTCCAGAGCCTCTTCACCCAGTCCCCGATAGGCCTCGCCACGCTCGGCCCCGACCTGCGGTTCCTGCGCGTCAACGACGCCCTCGCCCGGATGAACGGGGTCTCCGCGGCGGAGCACCTCGGCCGGCGCCTCACCGAGGTGGTCCCCGGGGTCAACGCGGTGGCCCTTGAGGCCACCATGCGCAAGGTCCTCGACGGGGGCACCGCCGTCGTCGACGTCCGGCGCACCGGCCGCACCCCCGCCGACCCCGACCACGACCGGACGTGGTCCTGCTCGTACGCCCCGCTGCTCGACGGGAGCGGTCGCAGGCTCGGCCTGATCGCCTCCCTCATCGACATCACCGAGGGCCAGCGCGCCCAACTGGAGGCCGAACGGGCCCGGACCCGCTTCGCGCTCCTCGCGGAGGCCGGTACCCGCATCGGCACCACCCTCGACCTCAACCAGACCGCCCGGGAGATCGTCGAGCTGCTCGTGCCCCAGCTCGCCGACTCGGCCGACGTACAGCTCCTGGAAGCCGTCCTCGACCCCGACGAGATGACCGGCGGGACCTCCACGCGCGGACTCCTGCGCAGACTGGCCGCCACCTTCCCCGACCCGACCGCGCCCACCGCGAAACTCGTCGCCGGGCAGACCTTCCAGATCCCGGTCGGGACCGTCTACGAGCGGGTCATCTCCGACGGCCGGCCCATGAACCTCTACCTCTCCGACATCCCGGCCCTGATCACCGACCCCAGGGCCGAGCCCCTGCGCGCCTACCTCGCCACCCTGGGGTCGGCGCGGCTGGTCCCGCTGGTCGCGCGCGGCAAGGTGCTCGGCGCCGTGGCGGTGACCCGGGTGCGCGAGCGCGAGCCCTTCGACGAGCAGGACAGCGTGCTCGTGGACGAGCTGGTGGCCCGCGCCGCCCTCAACATCGACAACGCCCGCATGTACACCACACAGCGCCAGGCGGCCCTCACGCTCCAGCGCAGCCTCACCAACAGCGCCCTCCCCGAGGTCACCGGCCTCGAACTCACCGGCCGCTACCTGCCCGCCAGCGACCACGACGTGGGCGGCGACTGGTACGACGTCATCCAACTGCCCAACGGACGGACCGGCCTGGTCATCGGCGACGTGATGGGCCACGGGATCCACGCCGCGGCCGTCATGGGGCAGCTCCGCACCTCGGTACGGACCCTCGCGCGGCACGACGTGCCGCCCGCCCTGATGCTCCGCTCCCTCGACGCGGTCGTCGCCGACCTGGGCGAGGACGAGATGGCCACCTGCGTGTACGCCGTCCACGACCCGGCCGGCGGTACCTGTGTGATCGCCCGCGCCGGCCACCCGCCGCCCGCCGTCGTCACCGCCGACGGGACGGTCACCTTCCTCGACGGACCGCCCGGAACCCCGCTGGGCACGGGCGGGCAGGACTTCCGCACCCAGGAGGTGGCGCTGCCCCCGGGGACCCTGCTGGCGCTGTACACCGACGGGCTGATCGAGTCCCGCGACCGCGACCTCGACCACGGCATGGAACGACTGGCCCGCGCCCTGGGCCAGGTGGGGCGGCCCCTGGAACAGCTCTGCGACGGCATCCTGGACCTGCTGCCCGCCGCCCCGCAGGACGACGTGGCCGTCCTGCTGGCCCGTACGGTGCACCCCCCGCCCGCCTGACCCGGCGCGGCGGCCCGGTCACCAGGCCAGGCCCTCCAGCTCGTCCAGGTCCAGCGTGAGGGCCGCCAGCGGCTCCGCCGGGTTCCCGCTCAGCGGGAGCTCCGCCCAGATCACCTTCCCCCGCTCGGTGTACCGCGTGCCCCACCGCTCGGCGTACTGCGCGACGAGGAACAGCCCCCGACCTCCCTCGTCGGTGGTGGCCGCGTACCGCAGGTGCGGGGACGTGCTGCTGCCGTCGGACACCTCGATGATCAGCGTCCGGTCGCGCAGCAGCCGCACCCCGACGGGCGCGCTCCCGTAGCGGATGGCGTTGGTGATCAGCTCGCTGAGGATCAGCTCCGCAGTGAAGGCGATCTCCTCCAGTCCCCACGCGGCGATCTGCGCCGAGCCCGCGTTGCGCACCCGCGAGACCGCCGCCGTGTCGTCGGGCACGTCCCATTCCGCGATCCGCCCGGCGTCCAGCCGCCTGGTGTCGGCGATCAGGAGGGCGATGTCGTCGTTCGGCGTCGGGAACAGCAGCGCCGCCAGCACGTCGGCGCACGCCTGGTCGGGACTGCGCCCGGGCCGAGCCAGGGTCTCGCCGAGCAGCCCCAGACCGGTGTCGAAGTCCCGGTCGCGGTCCTCCAGCAGGCCGTCGGTGAACAGCGCGAGCCGGGTTCCCTCGGGCAGCATCAGCTCGGTGGTCTCGAAGGGCATCCCGCCCACGCCCAGCGGCAGCCCGGTCGGCAGCTCCGGGAACTCCACCCGGCCGTCGGGGTGGACCAGCGCCGGCCCGGGATGCCCGGCGCTCGCCAGCGTGCAGCGGCCCGACACCGGGTCGTAGACCGCGTACAGGCAGGTGGCGCCCGTGACCCCGGCCGCCTCCTCGACGGGCTCGCCGTCCTCCGCGTCGGGGCCGTTCTCGTTGCGGTCGATCCGGTCGATCAGCTCGTCGAGGTGTCCGAGCAACTCGTCGGGCGGCATGTCCAGGGTGGAGAAGTTGTGGACCGCGGTGCGCAGGCGCCCCATGGTCGCCGCCGCGTGCACGCCGTGCCCGACCACGTCGCCGACGACCAGGGCGACCCGCGTCCCCGGCAGCGGGATCACGTCGAACCAGTCCCCGCCCACCCCGGCCTTCGCGGGCAGGTACCGGAACGCGACGTCCACGGCGGTCAGGTCGGGCAGCACCCGGGGGAGGAGGCTGCGCTGGAGCGTCACGGCGGTGGCGTGCTCGCGGGTGTAGCGGCGGGCGTTGTCGATGGACACCGCGGCCCGCGCGCCGAGTTCCTCGGCGAAGGAGAGGTCCTCCTCGTCGAAGTCCTCGGGGGTGTCCGCCCGCCAGAAATTGGCCATTCCGAGGACCACCCCGCGGGCCTGGAGCGGTACGGAGATCAGCGAGTGCAGCCCGTACTCCAGCGCGATCCGGGTCCCCTCGGCGTCCTGGGCCCGCCAGCCGAAGGCGGTGCGCAGATCGGACGCGAGCACCGCGCTCCCCGCCGCCAGGGCTGCCGCCATCGGCGCGGTCGGCACGACGAACCGGATGACCTCCCCGACCGGCTGGAGCGGCTGGTCGGTGCGGACCCCCGACATGGCCGCCCGACGCATCTCGGTGTACGTCCCGGTGGGGACCGAGGGCTCCTCGCCGTGCAGCACCGGTTCCAACAGCTCGACGGTCACGAAGTCCGCGAACCGGGGGACGGCCACCTCCGACAGCTCCTCCGCGGTCCGCGTCACGTCCAGGGTGGTACCGATCCGCACCCCGGCGTCGTACAGCATCTGCAGCCGGTCCCGGGCCACCTCGGCCCGGCCGGAGAGCGCGGCGAGCTCGGTGGAGTCCCGCAGGGTCACCACGCTGCCCGAGGGACGCCCCGCGTACGGCTTGGTGCGGCGGACGTTCACCGCGAGCAGGCGGTCACCCGCCGGGTGGACCTCGTCCGTCACCACCCGCCCCGACGTCAGCAGGGCCGCCGTACGGGGGTCCAGCCCGAGGTCTTCCACGTGCTGTTGCTCGGCGTCGGCGGGCAGGCCCAACAACCGGCGGGCCTCGTCGTTGGCGAGCTGCAGCCGGTGGTCGGCCCCGATGATCAGCACGCCCTCGCGCACGGCGTGCAGCACCGCCTCGTGGTGCTCGTTCATCCGCGCCATGTCGGCGGGGCCCAGGCCGCTGGTCTGGCGGCGCAGTCGGCGGCTGACGAGAGCGGCTCCACCGGTGCCGAGCAGCAGGGCGCCCGCGGCGGCGCCGATCAGCAGCGGGAGCTGGTTCTCGACCGCGTCACCGACGTTCTGGACCTCGATGCCGGTGGCGACGAGGCCGACGACCGCGCCGCTCGCGTCCCGCACCGGGACCACGGCGCGGACCGCGTCGCTCGGGGCGCCCTTGAAGGACTCGGTGAAGGACTCGCCCCGGACGGCCCGATCGAGGTCGCCGGTGGCCTTCCGGCCGATCAGCTCGGGCCTGGAGTCGGTGTAGCGCACCCCGTCGGTCCTCAGGACGGAGATGAAGTCCAGCCCGGAGGCCTTGCGGGCGCCCTCCGCGAGAGGCTGGAGCACGGCCGTCGGATCGGGACTCCTGAGCGCGGCGGGCAGGCCGGGCGCGCGCGCGAAGGCCTCGGCGGCCGCCAGCGAACGGTTGCCGGCGTCCTGCCGGCTGTCGTACCGGGCCTGGAACACCAGCGCCAGCGCCGCCGCGGCGATCACCATCAGAACGATCACGGCCTGCAGCGCGAACACCTGACCGGCGACGCTGCCCGGGGCCAGGGAGAGACGCGCGAGCAGGCCCGGTGGGTGGCCCGCCGGCGGTGATCCCCGGGATCGACCCGAACGTCCGGTCATGAGCCATTTCTAACACTGTCGCCGCGGTTTGGGGGTGGCGGCGGCTTCCGCGCGGTACGCACGCGGACTCATGCCGACGTGCGCGGTGAACCGTTGGCGGAAGTTCACCTCGCCGGAGAACCCGGCCCGCCGGGCCACCTCCGACACCGGATGGTCGGTGCGCTCCAGCAGTTTGCGGGCCTCGTCCAGGCGGTGGTGGAGGAGCCACTTGTGCGGGGTGGTGCCGGTCCCGGCCGCGAAGTGCCGGGCGAAGGAGCGGGGTGACATGCCGGCCCAGCGCGCCAGCGTGGCCACGTCCAGGGGCTCGTGCAGATGGCGCAGGGCCCGTTCGCGTACGGCGGCCAGCGCCTCGGCGGTACGGTCCGCCGCGGGGGTGGGCCGGTCCAGGTACTGGGCGTGGTCCCCGGTGCGGAAGGGCCCCGTCACCATGGACCGGGCGATGGCCGCGGCGACCTCCGAACCATGCGCCTCCCGGACCAGGTGCAGGCACAGGTCGATGCCGGAGGCCACCCCGGCGGACGTCCAGATGCCCGAGTCCTCCACGAAGAGCGGTGCGTCCTCGACCAGCACCCCGGGATGGCGCTCGGCCAACCGGGGGGCGAGCCACCAGTGGGTCACGGCCCTGCGGCCCTCCAACAGCCCGGCCTCGGCGAGGATGAACGCACCGGCACAGAGCGAGGCCACCGGCACACCCCGCGCGTGAGCCTCCCGCAGAGCCGCCAACACGGGCTCGGGCGTCGGGTCGGAGGGCTCGGACAGTGCCGGTACGACGACCAGGTCGGCGCGGGCCAGCCAGTCCAGGCCCCGGTCGGGCGCCAGCGTCAGCCCGCCGGGCAGGGAGATCGGCCCGTCGTCCAGGGCGCAGCGCCGCAGCTCGAAGTGCGGGACGCCCGCGCGGCTGCGGTCGGGCCCCCAGACCTCGGTGATGACGGCCAGGTCGAAGGCACGGATGCCGGGCTGACAGACGATCGCGATCCGGTGCATGACTGCCATTGTGGCAGGATCCCATCGGTTCGGGTCCGCGGCGCTCCTGTCGGGTCCGGCGCCCGGCGCACAGGATGGGGCCATGACGACGAACGAGAACCCGAACCCGAACGGCCCCGCGATCGAGATCGCCGACAACACCGCCCTGGTGGTCGTCGACGTCCAGCGCGGCTTCGACGACGCGTCCTTCTGGGGCCCGCGCAACAACCCGGAGGCCGAGGCCAACATCGCCGACCTGATGGACGCCTGGCAGGAGACGGGCCGCCCCCTGGTCCTGGTCCGGCACACCTCGGTCCTCCCCGGTTCCGTCCTGGCCGAGGACCAGCCCGGCCACGCGTTCAAGGACTTCGTCCACAGCCGCCGGGACACGGCCGCCCTGCTGGTCACCAAGACGGTGAACTCCTCGTTCCACGGCACCCCGGACCTGGCGCGCTGGCTCGAGGCCCAGGGCATCGGCGGGATCGTCGTCGTCGGGATCCAGACCAACATGTGCGTCGAGACCACCGCCCGGGTGGGCGGCAACCTCGGCTACGAGGTCCTCGTCCCCCTCGACGCCACGCACACCTTCGACCTCGAAGGCCCGGACGGCCTGAGCCTGACCGCCGACGCGTTGGCCACCGCCACGGCCGTCAACCTCCACGGCGGCGGGTTCGCCCGCGTGACCACCACGGCCCGGCTCCTCTCCGCGGTCCGGGGCGCGGTCACCGCGTAGCCCGGGGGCGTGGGTCCGTCCCGGGCCCGTGGGGTCAGCCGGTCCAGGTCACCGCGTAGTGACGCAGCCGGCCGTCGTCCCGCAGGAACCGCATCCCGGCGGCGGCCATCACCCGCCCGGAGGCCGTGTTCCCCCGGTCGGTGTCCCCGTCCACCCCGCGGGCGCCGTGCGAACGGGCATGGTCCAGCAGGGCGCGCAGCGCCTCGACGGCAAGACCGCGGCCCCGGGCCGCCGGGATCAGCCCGAAACCGACGGTGACCCGTCCGGCCGCGTCCGGCGGCCCGTGGAATCCGGCCCCACCGATCGCGACGCCGTCCTCGCGCCCCCGTATCTCGTACGCGCCGAACGGCCCCGGATCGCCGCCTTCGGCGAGCAGCCGCAGGAACCGCTCCGCCCCCGCCCGATCCGCGGCATCCGGGTACCCCGGACCCCACCGGTCGTCCGGCGGCCGGGGCGTCCCGGCCGCGAGGTGTTCGGCCGAGGCCCGGTCCAGGGGCGCGAGCAGCAGTCGCGCGGTCGGCAATGTGGTCACGGGTCCTGCCTACCAGCCGAGCCCGACCGACCGGTACCGCATTGTTCGCGGGCTCCCGGCTCCCGGCTCCCGGCTCCCGGCTGCCGGAGACGCCGGAACGCCGCAGGCCCGGCCCCCGGACGTCGGTCGGGGGCCGGGCCTCGCGGGTCCTTCGGAGGTGTCAGAGCACGTCGGCGGCGATGTTGGCGGCGACCCGCTCCAGCAGGGGACCGGCGTTCGCGATGCACTTCGCGGGGTCCGGCTCGATCTCCGTCAGCGGGTACGCCCGCCGGATGCCGGCGGCCTGGAGGGCCTCCCGCTCCAGCAGCAGCCGCCCGCACACCGCGACGACCTCCTTGCCCGCCGCGCGCGCCGCCGCCGCCACCCCGGCCGGGGCCTTGCCGTGCAGGGTCTGCTCGTCCAGCGAACCCTCACCGGTGATGACCAGCGTGGCCCGCTCCAGGGCCGGCGCGAAGCCGAGCACCTCCAGCATCAACTCGATGCCGGGCCGGAACGTCGCGCCGAGGAGCAGCGCCCCGTAGCCGATGCCGCCCGCGCCGCCCGCGCCCGGCAGCACCGCGCACTCGGCGGCCTTCGGGCCGATCGACTTCTCCAGCACGACCGCGAAGTGCGCCAGCGCCGCGTCGAGCGTCGCCACGTCCTCGGGCGAGGCGCCCTTCTGCGGGCCGTAGACCGCGGGCGCGCCCTTCGGGCCCGTCAGCGGGTTGTCCACGTCGCTTGCGAGGACGAAGTCGACCTCCGCGAAGCGCGGGTCGACGCCGGACAGGTCCGCCGACGCCAGTGACGCCAGGGCGCCGCCGCCCGGACCGACGGGTTCGCCGTTCGCATCCAGGAACACCGCGCCCAGCGCCGCGAGCATGCCGGCGCCGCCGTCGGTGGTGGCGCTGCCGCCCACGCCGAACACGATCGAGCGGGCGCCCGCGTCCAGCGCGGCCTTCAGCACCTCACCCGATCCGTACGTGGTCGCCGTCAGCGCGGCGAACACGCCCGGGGGCAGCAGTTGGAGCCCGGAGGCCTCCGCCATCTCGACCACCGCGGTGCCGTCGCGCAGCGCGAAAGCCGCCGTGACCTGGTCGCCGAGGGGTCCGGTGACCCGTACCTCCCGGCGTTCGAAACCGGCCGCCACGGCGGCCGCGACCGTGCCGTCGCCGCCGTCCGCGACGGGGAGGGTTTCGATCTCCACGCCCGGGACGGCGCCGCGAAGGCCCGCCGTCACCCGCTCCGCGACCTGAACGGCCGTGAGCGAGCCCTTGAATTTGTCCGCGGCGATGAGCACGCGCGCGGTCTCAGTTACTGCTCCGCTCGTCACCTTGCTGATCCCTTGCTATCGAACAGTGCAGTCGCGCCCCCATGAGCGTATCCGGAGGATCCTCCTATGCCCATGGGTGGCCTGGGCCACACCCGGCGCGGCATCCCCTAAATCGGTATATACGGCTGCATAGTGTGGCCGCATGAGCGCCGATTCGCTGGAACAGCCACGTCCGGATCCTCCGGGCGCGGGTCCGGACGACCCGGGAGGCGGCACTCCCGACCTCCAGGTGGTCGCGATCGGAGTGCTCGCCGTGCTCGCCGTCGTGGCGTGGGCGGCGCTCGGCAAGGACTCCTTCGACACCGCGTCGAGCACCGCGCTCGCCTGGGTCCTGGGCAACTTCGCCTGGCTGTTCGTGATCGCCGCCGACGTCTTCCTCGTCATGTGCGTCGTCCTCGCCCTCGGCCGCTTCGGCCGGATCAGACTCGGCGCCGACGACTCCGAGCCCGAGTTCACGAACCTGTCCTGGATCGCGATGATGTTCAGCGCCGGCATGGGCATCGGCCTGATGTTCTACGGCGTGGGGGAGCCGCTCACCCACTTCCTGCACCCGCCCCCCGCCTCCGGGGCGGCCCCCGGGACCGGCGCCGCCGCCCGCGCGGCCCTCGACTACTCCTTCTTCCACTGGACCCTCACCCCCTGGGCCATCTACGGCATCGCGGGCCTCGCCCTCGCCTACGCGACGTTCCGCAAGGGCCGCGGCAACCGGCTCAGCTCCGCCTTCGTCCCGCTGATCGGCGAGCGGCGGGCCGAAGGACCGCTCGGCAGGACCATCGACCTGCTCGCCGTCTTCGCCACGGTCTTCGGCACCGCGACCAGCCTCGGCCTCGGCGCGCTCCAGGTGGCCAAGGGGCTCGAACTCACCGCCGGCGTCGAGGACACGATCACCGTCCAGTTGATCATCATCGGCTCGCTGTCGGCCGCCTTCGTGCTCTCCGCCTTCTCCGGCCTGCACAAGGGCGTGAAGTGGCTGAGCACCATCAACCTCGTGCTCGCCGCCGTCCTCATGCTCTTCGTCTTCGTCCTCGGTCCGACCGTCTACATCCTCGACGTGATCCCGGCGAGCGTCGGAAGCTACCTGCACCAACTGCTGCCCCTGGCGACCGGGACCGGCGCCTTCACCGACAGCGCCTGGCTCGGTGCGTGGACCATCTTCTACTGGGCGTGGTGGCTCTCCTGGGCGCCGTTCGTCGGCACTTTCATCGCCCGCATCTCGCGCGGCCGCACCATCCGCGAATTCCTCATCGGCGTCCTGCTGGTGCCCAGCGGCGCCACTGTCATCTGGTTCTGCGTGATGGGCGGTACCGCCATCCGGCTCGAATCCACCGGCGCCGCCGACCTCGCGGGCAAGGTCCGGGAGGGCGTGGAGGCATCGCTCTTCGCGATGCTCGACGCGCTGCCGCTGGGCACCGTCACCTCCTGGGTGGCCATGGTCCTGGTCATGACCTACTTCGTCACCAGCGCCGACTCCGCCTCCCTGGTCATGGGCTCGCTCACCAGCCGCGGCTCCCTGAACCCGCCCACCTGGCTCGTGGTCACCAAGGGCATCCTGATGGCCGGTGTGGCCGCCGCGCTGCTCCTCGCGGGCGGTCTGAAATCCCTTCAGACCGCGACCATCCTGGTCGCACTGCCCTTCGTCATCGTCATGTTGCTGCTCTGCTGGGCCCTGGTGAGGGAACTGCGCGAGGACCCCGGCGCGGGCCCCGCCCGCACGCACCCGCTCCACGGGATGCGCGACGCCGTCAAGGCGATGGTCGGCGACGCCGTCACCGAACAGGGCCGGGCGGGCCACCGGCGGCTCAGGCGGGTCGCCGAGTCCAAGGGGCGGGACGGTACGGACGGCGAAGGCGGCCCCTCCGGGACGTGATCCACACAACCGTCGGCGGCTGGGTAGGGTTGCGGGCGTGACCACCACCCATGACTACGCCACCTACATCGCGAGCCTGCCCAGGGTGCTGGCCGGCGCCGCCGCGCTCTTCCGGGACGCCGAGGGACGGGTGCTGCTCGTCGAGCCGAACTACCGCGCGGGCTGGGCCCTGCCGGGCGGCACCATCGAGTCGGACACCGGCGAGTCCCCGCGCACGGCGGCCCGCCGCGAGAGCGCCGAGGAGATCGGTCTGGACCTCCCGCTCGGCAGGCTGCTCGCCGTCGACTGGAGCGTGGGCCCGGGCCGCCCGCCGATGGTCGCCTACGTCTACGACGGGGGCGTGCTGGACGCCGGACAATTGGCCTCGATCAGGCTCCAGGAGGAGGAACTGCTCTCCTGGAAGCTGGTCGAGCCCGCCGAACTCACCTCCCACCTGCTCGGATCGCTCGGCCTGCGCACCCAAGAGGCGTACCGCGTAGAGGAGTCGGGCGAGAGCACCGCCGAGCTGGAGAACGGCCGCCGCCCGGCGGCCGCGTAGTCACCGTTACCTCAGGCCTACTTCGACCAGGACAGAATTCAGCGAATGATCACGATGTACGCCTGGCCCAGCACGGCCGACGGTCCCGACGCCCTCCCCATGGTCCACTTCACCACCGACGACCAGTCCAGCGGCGAGTTCACCCCCGAGGGAACCCCGGTGTGGATGTTCGACGGCGCGATACGCGACGGCGGCTGGGCCGAGTTCAGCGACTTCGAGGGGTGGTCGACCCCCGCCGAGGGCTGGCAGGCCTTCTACCGCCGCGAGGACGACCTCCTCGCCGTCACCGGCCCCGGCGCCTGCGAAGGCTGGTACCAGGGCAAACTCGGCGCCGACGCCGCGTGGGTGGCCGCGGCCGGCGAGCAGCAGAGCGTGGTGCTGCTCGCCGCCCCCGTCCAACACCCCTCGCTGTACGCCTACGCGGTGGAAGCCGGCGCCGGCTTCGCCCTGTTGGTGCCGCTGGTCGTCATATAGCCACCGGATCCGGCGGCCCATGGGACGGCGGCCGGGCGACCCGGGCGGGTCAGCCCAGTTCCTCCTGGGTGGGGGCGCCGGACTCGAAGGCCAGCAGCTTCACCTTGCGCTCCACCCCGCCGCCGTAGCCCGTCATGCCGCCCGAGGCCCCGATGACGCGGTGGCAGGGGACGATGATGCCGATCGGGTTCCTGCCGTTCGCCAGGCCCACCGCGCGTGAGGCGCCCGGCTTGCCCAGCTTGTCCGCGAGCTGTCCGTACGACCAGGTCTCGCCGTACGGGATGCGCACCAGCTGCTCCCACACGCTGCGCTGGAAGTCGGTCCCCTCCATGCGCAGCGGCAGCGTGAACTCGTTCAGCTCCCCGGCGAAGTACGCGGTCAACTGCCGCACCACCTCGGGGAACGGCGACTCGGTCGGCGCGACCCGCTCGCCGAAGGACTCCTCGGCCGGTCGGTGTCGCTGCCCGACCATGTACAGGCCGCTCAGGACGCCGTCGGTGGCGACGAGCGTCAGCGGGCCGTAGGGGCTCGCGACGACGGTGTGCTGCTTGCTGGTCATGACGGTCGGGCTCCTTCAGACGGGCAGGTGGTTGATGGCGTGGTCCTCGGTGGCCCACAGGTACTGCACGGCGTACGCGCGCCAGGGCCGCCAGCGGGCCGCCCGGGCCGTCAGCGCCGCGGGCGTCGACGGGAGACCGAGCCCCCGCGCGGCCCGCCGGACCCCCAGGTCGGACGGCAGGAACGCGTCCGGGTCGCCGAGTGCCCGCATCGCGATGACCTCGATGGTCCACGGACCGAACCCGGGCAGCTCGGCGAGCCTCGCCCGGGCGAGTTCCCAGTCGCTGTCGATGCCGAGCGGCAGCGAACCGTCCGCCAGCGCCGCCACGAGCGTGGTCAGCGTCGTACGGCGGCTGCGCGGCAGGGCCAGGGACTCCGGGTCCAGCCCGGCCAGCGCCTGCGGGGAGGGGAACACGTGCGTCAGCCCGCCCGCCGGGTCGGGATCGGCCACCGGCTCGCCGTGCGCGACGACCAGCCGGGACGCGTGCGTACGGGCCGCCGCGGTGGACACCTGCTGTCCGAGGACCGCCCGTACGGCGAACTCGGCCGCGTCGACGGTACGGGGCACCCGGCGCCCGGGAGCCTTGTCCACGAGCGGGGTCAGCAGCGGGTCGGCGCGCAGTTGTTCGTCGATGGCCTCGGGGTCGGCGTCCAGGTCGAGCAGCCGGCGGCAGCGGCTGATCGCGAGGGTGAGGTCGCGCAGGTCGGTCAGGGCGAGCTGGCAGCCGATGTGGTCGGGCCGCGGGGTGAGGGCGACGACGCCGGTGCCGTAGGGCAGGCGCAGGGTTCGGCGGTACGCTCCGGCCCGCCATTCCTCGACTCCGGGCACGGCGGTCGCGGCGAGGTGGCCGAAGAGGTTGTCGGGGTTGAGCGGGGACCGGTACGGCAGCCGCAGGCTTATGGTCCCCGGGATCCGGGGCGTGTCGCGGTGGGCCTTCTCGCCGCGGGTGCGCAGCTCGCTGGGGGAGAGGGCGAAGACCTCGCGGACGGTGTCGTTGAAGGTCCGGATCGAGGAGAACCCGGCGGCGAAGGCGACGTCGGCCATGGGCAGCTCGGAGGTCTCGATCAGCAGCCGCGCGGTCTGCGCCCGCTGGGCCCGGGCCAGGGCCAGCGGCCCCGCTCCCAGCTCGGCGTTGAGCTGTCGCTCCACCTGCCGGGTCGAGTAGCCGAGACGGGTGGCCAGCCCCGGCACGCCCTCGCGGTCGACGACCCCGTCCTGGATGAGCCGCATGGCCCGGGCGACGGCGTCGGCGCGGGCATTCCACTCGGGGGACCCGGGGGAGGTGTCGGGCCGGCACCGCTTGCAGGCCCGGAAGCCGGCCTGCTGGCAGGCGGCCGCGCTGGGCAGGAACGACATGTTCTCGACCTTGGGCGGCACGGCCGGGCAGGAGGGGCGGCAGTAGATCCGGGTGGTGAGGACGGCGGTGAAGAACCAGCCGTCGAAGCGGGCGTCCTTCGACTGCACGGCCCTGACACAGCGGTCGGTGTCGGTGTACATGGCTCCAGGATCCCGGTGCGAACGGGGCGGGGCTGGCGGTTTTCCGACATCAAGGCTACGCCCGCCGCCGTCCGGGAGGCCGCCGCACCGGGAACCCGGCGGTGCCGTCGGGCCCGAGACCCTACCGCCGGACGGGGCCGCCCCGCTCGGCGCGGGCCCGTCCGGCGCGTCCCGTCCGGCGCGGGCCCCGGGAAGCCCCGCGGCCCCGCCCTGCGCGGCCCCGCCCTGCGCGGGCCTCGGGAAGGCCCCCGCGGCCCCCGGAAAGGCCCCCGCGGGCGCGTCAGGCCCCCGGGGACACGAGAAGGGCCCCCGGCGCCTCGGCGGCATCGGGGGCCATCTCGGACAGCTTCACGGCGTGGAGCCTACGGAGCCTGGGTGGCCCGGGCCTCGCGCCGGTTGTGGCGGAAGGTGTTCGCGCGACGGGTCGTCGCGAACAGCGGGATCGTGGCCGCCATGGCGATCTGCAGCGCGCAGCCGGTCTGGAGCAGCAGCTGACCACCGGGGGCGTCGAACGCCCAGGCGGCCAACAGGCCCATCGCCGCGACGATCCAACTCAGCATCGCCACCGCGAGGACACCCCGCGGCTTGGGGTACTCGACCCGGCTCACCATCAGCCACGCCACGCCGACGATCGCCAGCAGCGTCGGGACGAACGGCAGCTCCAGCAGCACGATCGAGACGACCGTCAGGGCGCCGAAGGGGCTCGGCATGCCCTGGAACATGCCGTCCTTCATCGTCACGCAGCTGAATCTCGCGAGACGCAGCACCACGGCCAGCAGCACCACGATCGCCGCCAGCGCCGACATCTTCTGGACCGCGTCGTCGGCGACCATGCCGTAGACGAGGACGAAGTACGCGGGCGCCAGCCCGAAGCTGATCAGGTCGGACAGGTTGTCCAGCTCCGCGCCCATCGGCGAGCTGCGCAGCTTGCGGGCCACGATCCCGTCGAACAGGTCGAAGACCGCGGCGAGCAGCATCAGTATCACCGCCGTGGCGGCGCTGCTGCGGGCCATGCCCGACTCGCCGCTGCCGGTGAGGTGCGGGATCAGGATCCCGGTGGTGGTGAAGTACACCGCCATGAAGCCGCAGGTCGCGTTGCCGAGGGTGAGGGTGTCCGCTATCGACAGCCGCAGGGAGAGCGGCATGTCCTCGGCGTCGTCCTCGTCCTTGGCCTCAGGCACCCAGCCTGTGGCAGGAGTCTCAGGGTCAGTCACGGTCAATTCGGGTCACCCCCGCGGTGGTGGCCTGTCCGACCTCGACCGCGACCTCGACACCCTCGGGGAGGTAGATGTCGACGCGGGATCCGAAGCGGATCAGACCGATGCGTTCGCCCTGCTCCACCTTGGTGCCGGCCGGCAGGTACGGGACGATCCGACGCGCGACCGCGCCGGCGATCTGCACCATCTCGATGTCGCCGAGCTCGGTGTCGAAGTGCCAGACGACGCGCTCGTTGTTCTCGCTCTCCTTGTTGAACGCCGGGACGAACCCGCCGGGGATGTGCTCCACGGACGTCACCGTGCCCGCCAGGGGGGCACGGTTGACGTGGACGTTCAGCGGGCTCATGAAGATCGCGACGCGGGTCCGTCCGTCCTTCCACGGCATGATGCTCTGCACCACACCGTCGGCGGGGGAGATGACCCGACCCTGCGTGATCTCACGCTCGGGGTCGCGGAAGAACCACAGCATGCCCGCGGCGAGCGCGGTGGCGGGCACGGCCGCCGCGGCCCAGCGCCCGGACTTGCGCGCCCGGGTGAGGCTGAGCGCCGCGGTGGCGACGGTCGGCAGAAGCCACGGCGATGCTCCGCGTGCGAGACGTCCACCGAGGAGGCCGACGCGAGGTGCAGAGGTTTGGCTGTGGGGCATGGATGACCTTCGTAGCGGGTGATTGCCGCGCCGCAAACGGGGGGACGGGACGGCGGCTTTACTGGAATGCTATCGGTTGCGCGCAACAACTGGGCAAGCCAGAAGCCGAGTCGATGGCCGTAAGTCGGTCACTGGTAGTGACTCTTGCGTGGGGAATCTTTGCTCGATTCCCCACGAAAGGGACTTTCAGCCCTGCAGTCGGTACTCCTCCAGCAGGCGTCGCCCGATGATCATTTTCTGGATCTCGGCCGTACCTTCGCCGATGAGGAGCATCGGGGCTTCCCGGTAGAGGCGCTCGATCTCGTACTCCTTCGAGAAGCCGTACCCGCCGTGGATACGGAAGGCGTCCTCCACCACCTCCTTGCAGTACTCGGAGGCGAGGTACTTCGCCATCCCTGCTTCGAGGTCGTTTCGTTCCCCGGAGTCCTTTTTGCGTGCTGCATTGACCATCATCGCATGGGCGGCTTCGACCTTGGTAGCCATCTCGGCCAGCTTGAACTGGATGGCCTGGTGTTCGGCGATGGCCTTGCCGAAAGTGTGACGTTGCTGGGCATAGGAGACACCCAGCTCGAACGCACGCTGGGCGACACCGCAACCACGCGCCGCCACGTTGACGCGGCCGACCTCGACCCCGTCCATCATTTGGTAAAACCCTCGGCCGGTCTGGCCGCCAAGCACCCGATTGGCCGGAATGCGCAGTCCGTCCATGATGAGCTCGGTCGTGTCGACGCCCTTGTAGCCCATCTTGTCGATCTTGCCCGGGATGGTCAGGCCCGGACGGACCTCACCGAAGCCCGGCTCCTTCTCGACCAGGAAGGTCGTCATGGACTTGTGCGGGGCGGTGCCCTCGGGGTGTCCTTCGTCACTTCGGACCAGAACGGCCACCAGCGTCGAGGTGCCACCGTTCGTCAGCCACATCTTCTGGCCGTTCAGGACGTACTCGTCGCCGTCCTTCACCGCCTTCGAGGTGATGGCCGACACGTCCGAGCCGAGCCCGGGCTCGGACATCGAGAACGCGCCGCGCACCTCGCCCAGCGCCATGCGGGGAAGGAAGTGGTCCTTCTGCTCCTGCGTGCCGTGCTGCTTGAGCATGTACGCCACGATGAAGTGGGTGTTGATGATGCCCGAGACGGACATCCAGCCACGCGCTATCTCCTCGACGCACAGCGCGTAGGTGAGCAACGACTCACCCAGGCCGCCGTACTCCTCGGGGATCATCAGGCCGAAGAGGCCGAGTTCCTTGAGTCCGTCGACGATCTGCTGCGGGTACTCGTCGCGGTGCTCCAGCTCGGTCGCGACCGGGATGATCTCCTTGTCGACGAACTCCCGGACGGTCTTGAGGATGTCCCTCTGGTCGTCCGTCAGGCCGGCGGTCTGGGCAAGTCGGCTCATGGTTCTACTTCCCCTGTTCCTTCAGCGTGGGCCGGCCGGGCTGTTCGCCGCCGCGCTCCTTGATGTAGGTCTCCGTCGGAACCATCACCTTGCGCCGGAAGACGCAGACGAGGGTGCCGTCCTGCTTGTACCCCTTGGTCTCCACGTAGACGATCCCGCGGTCGTTCTTCGACTTCGACGGGGTCTTGTCGAGGACCGTGGTCTCGCCGTAGATGGTGTCGCCGTGGAAGGTCGGCGCCACGTGGCGCAGCGACTCGATCTCCAGGTTGGCGATGGCCTTGCCCGAGACGTCGGGGACCGACATGCCCAGCAGCAGGGAGTAGATGTAGTTGCCCACGACGACGTTCTTGCCGAAGTCGGTGGTGTTCTCCGCGTAGTTGCTGTCCATGTGGAGCGGGTGGTGGTTCATGGTCAGCAGACAGAAGAGGTGGTCGTCGTATTCGGTGACGGTTTTCCCGGGCCAGTGCTTGTAAACGGCACCGATCTCGAACTCTTCGTACGTGCGTCCGAACTGCATGGGGATCAGGCCTCCGGGATCTCGAACTTGGTGGTGCGACGCATCCCGGCGGCGCGGCCCTTGCCCGAGATGACCAGGGCCATCTTGCGGCTGGCCTCGTCGATCATCTCGTCGCCGAGCATCGCCGACCCCTTCTTGCCGCCGGCCTCGGAGGTGCACCAGTCGTACGCGTCGAGGATCAGCTCGGCGTGGTCGTAGTCCTCCTGCGAGGGGGAGAAGACCTCGTTCGCGGCGTCGACCTGGCCGGGGTGCAGCACCCACTTGCCGTCGAAGCCGAGGGCCGCCGCGCGGCCGGCGACCTCGCGGTACCCGTCCACGTTCTTGATCTGGAGGAAGGGGCCGTCGATCGCCTGGAGGTCGTGCATGCGGGCCGCCATCAGGATCCGCATCAGGATGTAGTGGTAGGCGTCCGCGCCGTACCCGGGCGGCTGCATGCCCACGACCAGGGACTTCATGTTGATCGAGGCCATGAAGTCGGCCGGGCCGAAGATGATGGTCTCCAGCCGGGGGGAGGCGCCGGCGATCTCGTCGACGTTCACCAGGCCCTTGGCGTTCTCGATCTGCGCCTCGATGCCGATCTTGCCGACCTCGAAGCCCATGGTCTTCTCGATCTGGGTCAGCAGCAGGTCCAGCGCCACGACCTGCTGCGCGTCCTGGACCTTCGGGAGCATGATGCAGTCGAGGTTCTGGCCCGCGCCCTCGACGACCGTGATGACGTCGCGGTACGTCCAGTGCGTGGTCCAGTCGTTGACACGCACGACCCGGGTCTTGCCCGTCCAGTCGCCCTTGTTCAGCGCGTCCACGATGGTGTGGCGGGCGCCTTCCTTGGCGAGGGGGGCGCAGGCGTCCTCCAGGTCGAGGAAGACCTGGTCGGCCGGCAGGCCCTGGGCCTTCTCCAGGAACCGGGGGTTGGAACCCGGCACCGCGAGACAGGAGCGGCGCGGCCGGAGCCGGTTGACCGGGGAAGTGGGCGTGGTCATGCGGGGACCTCCGTGCTTTCGGCGATGTCAGCTGTGTCGGCGATGTCGACCATGTCGGCGTCGTCAAGGGGGTGGAGCTTGTTGGCCTTGCGGATCTCGTCGACGATACGTCCGATGATCTCCGTGATGCCGAAGTCCTTGGGGGTGAACACGGCGGCCACGCCGGCCGCCTTCAGTGTCACCGCGTCGGCATTGGGAATGATGCCGCCCACGATGACGGGGATGTCACCCGCCCCCGCCAGACGCAGGCGTTCCAGCACGTCGGGGACGAGGGCGCTGTGCGAACCGGACAGGATGGACAGTCCCACGCAGTGCACGTCCTCGGCCAGCGCCGCCGAGGAGATCTCCTCGGGTGTCAGCCGGATGCCCTGGTAGACCACCTCGAAGCCGGCGTCACGGGCCCGGACGGCGATCTGCTCGGCGCCGTTGGAGTGACCGTCCAGGCCGGGCTTGCCGACCAGCAGCCGCAGCCGGCCGGAGCCCAGCTCGTCGGCCGTACGGGAGACCTTCGCGCGGACCAGGGCCATGGGGGTGCCCGCCTCGGCCGTGACCGCCACCGGGGCCGAGGAGACCCCGGTCGGGGCGCGGAACTCGCCGAACACCTCGCGCAGCGCGCCGGCCCACTCGCCGGTGGTGACGCCCGCCCGGGCGCACTCCAGCGTGGCCTCCATCAGGTTCTCGGTCCCCGCCGCGGCGTCCTTCAGCCGGTCCAGGGACTGGCGCACCGTCGGGAAGACGAACGGGTCGCCGCCGCCCTGCCGGTCGGAGGACTCCTGCCGCTCGGCCTTCCAGTGGCCGATGCGCTCGACGGTCTGCGCCTCCAGCGCCCCGTCCACCGTCATGATGGCGCCGTCCAGGTCGGCGGTGAGGGGGTTCTCCTCGGTCTGCTGGAAGCAGTTGACTCCGACGATCTTGTCCTCGCCGTCCTCGATCCGGGCCCGCCGCTCGGCGTGCGAGGAGACCAGCTGGGACTTGAGGTAGCCCGACTCGACGGCCGCCATGGCGCCGCCCATCTCCTCGATCCGGTCGATCTCGGCCAGGCACTCCGTCACCAGCGAGTCCACCTTGGCCTCGATGACGGTCGAGCCGGCGAAGATGTCCTCGTACTCCAGCAGGTCGCTCTCGTGCGCGAGGACCTGCTGGATGCGCAGCGACCACTGCTGGTCCCAGGGCCGGGGCAGGCCCAGCGCCTCGTTCCAGGCGGGGAGCTGCACGGCGCGGGCGCGGGCGTCCTTGGAGAGGGTGACCGCCAGCATCTCCAACACGATGCGCTGGACGTTGTTCTCCGGCTGGGCCTCGGTCAGCCCGAGGGAGTTGACCTGGACGCCGTACCGGAAGCGGCGCTGCTTCGCGTTGTCGATGCCGTAGCGCTCCAGGGTGACCTTGTCCCAGATGCGGCCGAAGGCGCGCATCTTGCACATCTCCTCGATGAAGCGGACGCCCGCGTTCACGAAGAAGGAGATGCGGGCGACCACCTCGCCGAAGCGTTCCTCGGGCACCTGGCCCGAGTCGCGGACCGAGTCCAGCACGGCGATGGCGGTCGACATCGCGTACGAGATCTCCTGGACCGGGGTGGCCCCGGCCTCCTGGAGGTGGTACGAGCAGATGTTGATCGGGTTCCACTTCGGGATGTGGTTGACCGTGTACGCGATCATGTCCGTCGTCAGGCGGAGGGACGGACCCGGCGGGAAGACGTGCGTCCCGCGCGAGAGGTACTCCTTGACGATGTCGTTCTGGGTGGTGCCCTGGAGCAGGGCGATGTCCGCGCCCTGCTCCTCGGCGGCCACCTGGTAGAGCGCCAGCAGCCACATGGCGGTGGCGTTGATCGTCATCGAGGTGTTCATCTGTTCCAGGGGGATGTCCTGGAACAGCCTCCGCATGTCGCCCAGGTGGGAGACCGGGACCCCGACCCGGCCCACCTCGCCGCGGGCGAGGATGTGGTCGGGGTCGTAGCCGGTCTGCGTCGGCAGGTCGAACGCGACCGACAGGCCGGTCTGGCCCTTGGCGAGGTTGCGGCGGTACAGCTCGTTGGACGCCTCGGCCGTGGAGTGGCCGGCGTACGTCCGCATGAGCCACGGACGGTCCTTCTGGCGCTCTGTCATCTCAGGCTGTCCCTTTGGCCCTTGAACGGTCTCAGACGTTACGGAAGCGGTTGATCGCGTCGAGGTGCGTCGCGCGCAGCTCGTGGTCGCGGACGCCCAGGCCCTCCTCGGGGGCGAGCGCGAGGACGCCGACCTTGCCCTGGTGGAGGTTGCGGTGGACGTCGTAGGCGGCCTGGCCGGTCTCCTCCAGGGAGTAGACCTTCGAGAGGGTGGGGTGGATCTTGCCCTTCGAGATCAGGCGGTTGGCCTCCCACGCCTCGCGGTAGTTCGCGAAGTGCGAGCCGATGATGCGCTTGAGCGACATCCACAGGTAGCGGTTGTCGTACTCGTGCATGTAGCCCGAGGTCGAGGCGCAGGTGGTGATGGTGCCGCCCTTGCGGGTGACGTAGACGCTCGCGCCGAAGGTCTCGCGGCCGGGGTGCTCGAAGACGATGTCGATGTCCTCGCCGCCGGTCAGCTCGCGGATGCGCTTGCCGAAGCGCTTCCACTCCTTGGGGTCCTGGGTGTGCTCGTCCTTCCAGAACTTGTAGCCCTCGGCGTTGCGGTCGATGATCGCGGTCGCGCCCATCGACCGGCAGATGTCCGCCTTCTGGTCGCTGGAGACGACACAGATCGGGTTGGCCCCGCCGGCCAGCGCGAACTGGGTGGCGTAGGAGCCGAGGCCGCCGCTGGCGCCCCAGATCAGGACGTTGTCGCCCTGCTTCATGCCGGCGCCGTTGCGGGAGACCAACTGGCGGTAGGCGGTGGAGTTGACCAGGCCGGGGGAGGCGGCCTCCTCCCAGCTGAGGTGGTCGGGCTTGGGCATCAGCTGGTTGGACTTGACGAGGGCGATCTCCGCCAGGCCGCCGAAGTTGGTCTCGAAGCCCCAGATGCGCTGCTCGGGGTCGAGCATCGTGTCGTTGTGGCCGTCGGAGGACTCCAGCTCCACCGAGAGGCAGTGCGCGACGACCTCGTCGCCCGGCTGCCAGGAGTTCACGCCGGGACCGGTGCGCAGGACGACGCCCGCGAGGTCGGAGCCGATGACGTGGTACGGCAGGTCGTGGCGCTTGCTGAGGTCCGAGAGGCGCCCGTAGCGCTCCAGGAAGCTGAAGGTGGAGACCGGCTCGAAGATCGAGGTCCACACGGAGTTGTAGTTGACCGAGGAGGCCATGACGGCGACCAGGGCCTCGCCCGGGCCGAGTTCCGGCACCGGGACGTTGTCCAGGTGCAGGGACTTGCGGGGGTCCTTCTCACGGGTCGTGAGCCCCTCGAACATCCCCGCCTCGTCCTTGTGCACGGTGATCGCGCGGTACGAGTCGGGGAGCGGCAGGGCCGCGAAGTCGTCGGGCGTGGCGGCCTGCGACTGGATGGCTTCCAGGATGTCCTTCACGGTGTTGCCTCCGGCGAGCGCTGATGAGGGTGCGCTGAGGGGTACGCGGGTGCGCGGAACGGGTGTGGTGTGTGCCGTCGGTTCGGCGAAGCGGTGGTGCTGCGACGCCCGTGGTGAGGCGTGCTGGTGCCTGGTGACGCAGGCATCCGGGGCGCGGTTCGTGCCGAGTGGGCGAGGACCGCGGGGACATCCGGACAAGATTCAACGTATGGCACCCCGTGTCACTCAGCAAGGCACCGCGTGCCAAAACTTTCTCTCATTTGCCATTTGACCTGCGCAGATGAGCGATGATCGATCAGGGTTACCCGCGAGTAGGGACAACTCGGACAAACGCAAATGGCCGCCCCCGGAACGGGAGCGGCCACTGTGACGCGGGTAACCCGCGTGAACGACGTGTGCCTACCGCTTGCTGTCCTGCTTGTTCCTGAGCGCCTCTTCGATGGTCCGCATGACCTCGTCGAGCGGGGCGTCCGTGCGGGCCACCGCCACCAGCACCTCGCCCTGAGCGCGGACGGCCGCCGCCGGCGCGGCGGGCGGGCCCGCCGCGGTGCGACCGGCCCCGATCCCCGACCCGAAGGTCTTGCGCACGATCGAGAAGGCGTGATCCAACTGCGCCTCCACGTCCCCCTGCCCGCCCGCCCGCAGCCAGCGCCGCAGCACGTGGTTGTGGGCCGTGACCACCGCCGAGGCGGCCACCTCCGCCAGCAGCGGGTCGTCATTGCCGTCGTGGTGGTCCTGCTCGTCGAAGTGGGCGAGCAGGTAGCGCGTGAACAACCGCTCGTACCGGGCCACCGAGGCGATCTCCCGCTCCCGCAGCGCCGGTACCTCGCGGGTGAGCCGGTAGCGCTCCACCGACACCGCCGGCGACGCGGCGTACATCTTCATGACTTCCTTGATCCCGCGGCACACCGTGTCGAGCGGGTGCTCGTGCGTCGGGGCCACGTCCAGCACGGCCTCGGCGCGGGTCAGGGTGTCGTCGTGGTCCGGGAAGATCGCCTCTTCCTTGGAGCGGAAGTGCCGGAAGAAGGTCCGGCGCGCCACCCCGGCGGTCGCGGCGATCTCGTCGACCGTCGTGGCCTCGTACCCCTTGGTGGCGAACAGCTCCATGGCGGCCGCGGCCAGCTCGCGGCGCATCTTGAGCCGCTGCGCGGCCGCCTTGGTGCCGGCCGTGCTCTCCGGGGCGTCGGAGGTCGCGGCGGCGCGGGGCGAGGTCTTGGCGGGCTGGGACATAGAGCGAAAGTACTTCATTCGCGCGGCAGGGCGCGCCTGAGGGGGGTGGGACGGGGAGGGATGCGGGGGAGAGCCGGCACTGCGCACACAGTGCTCGTCGGGAGGGCTCGCCTGCCGTGAGGGTCCGGCAGGCCCGAGCAGCCCTCCCCACGCATCCGGCTCGGGTGTCCGCCGGTCCGGGCTCGGCTTACCGGCGGGCGTACTCACGGAAACCGCGGCCGGTCTTCCGGCCCAGGCAGCCCGCCGCCACCAGGTGCTCCAGCAGCGGGGACGGAGCCAGACCCGGGTCGCGGAACTCCTTGTGCAGGACCTTCTCGATGGCCAGCGACACGTCCAGGCCGACCACGTCGAGGAGTTCGAAGGGCCCCATCGGGTAGCCGCCGCCCAGCTTCATCGCGGCGTCGATGTCGTCCAGGCTCGCGTAGTGCTGCTCGACCATCTTGATCGCGTTGTTCAGGTACGGGAACAGCAGCGCGTTCACGATGAACCCGGCCCGGTCCCCGCAGTCCACCGGGTGCTTGCGCACCTTCGCGCAGACCTCGCGGACCGTGGCGTGCACGTCGTCCGCCGTCAGGACGGTCCGGACCACCTCGACCAGCTTCATCGCGGGAGCCGGGTTGAAGAAGTGCATGCCGATCACGTCCTGCGGACGAGAGGTCGCCCGCGCCACCGCGATCACCGGGAGCGAGGAGGTGGTGGTCGCCAGGACGGCGCCCGGCTTGCAGACCTTGTCCAGACCGGCGAACAGCTCCTGCTTGACGGCCAGGTCCTCCGCGACGGCCTCCACGGCGAGGTCCACCTCGGCGAAGGCGTCCAGCGAACCGGCCGGCGTGATCCGCTCCATGGTCTCGGCGGCGGCCGCCTCGGTCAGCCTGCCCTTGGACACCGCACGGCCCAGGGACTTGCCGATCGCGGCCTTGGCGGCCACCGCCTTCTCCTGGCTGCGGGCCGCCAGCACGACCGCGTACCCGGCCTGCGCGAAGACCTGCGCGATGCCGCTCGCCATCGTCCCCGAACCGGCCACGCCGACCGAGGAGACCGGACGGCCCGAGCCGAGCAGGGAACCGTCCAGCGGGGTCTGGAGGTCACGGACGACGACCTGGCTGCCCGGGGCCTCGTACGTGTAGAACCCGCGCCCGGACTTCTGCCCGGTCAGGCCGGCCTCGGCCAACTGGCCGAGGATCGGGGCCGGGGCGTGCAGCCGGTCGCCGGAGGAGGTGTACATGGCCTCCAGGACGGTCCGGGCCGTGTCCACGCCGATCAGGTCGAGGAGGGCCAGCGGACCCATGGGCAGGCCGCAGCCGAGCCGCATCGCCGCGTCGATGTCCTCGCGGGAGGCGTACTTCGACTCGTACATCGCGGCGGCCTGGTTGAGGTAGCCGAAGAGCAGGCCGTCGGCCACGAAACCGGGCCGGTCGCCGACCGCGACGGGCTGCTTGCCGAGGTCGCGGGCCAGCTCGGTGACGGCCTCGACGGCGGTCGGGGAGGTCAGCACGCACGAGACGACCTCGACGAGCTTCATCGCCGGCGCCGGGTTGAAGAAGTGCAGGCCCAGGACCCGCTCGGGGTGCTGGGACTCGGCCGCCATCCGGGTCACCGACAGGGCGTTGGTGCCGGTGGCCAGGATCGTGTCCGGGCGGACGATCGCGTCGAGCTCGCGGAACAGCCGCTGCTTGAGCGCGTAGTCCTCCGGGACCACCTCGATCACCAGGTCGGCGTCGGCGGCCGCGCTCAATTCGGTGAAGGTGCGGAAGCGGGCGAGCACGCCGTCGCGCTCGGCCTCGGTCAGCCGCTCCTTGGCGACGGAGCGGGCCGTGGCGGCCGCGAGGGCGGCGCCGGCCCGACGGGTGGCGGCGTCGCTGACGTCGATGCCGATGACCTCGCGGCCGGCCCGGGCCAGGATCTCGGCGATGCCGGTGCCCATCGTGCCGAGGCCGACGACGGCGATGGTTTGCAGGGTGGACTGACTGGACGTGGACGGAAGGTCCATCGCGGGACTCCAGTGGAAGAGGGTGACGACTGAGGGGAGGCGCGCGGCCGCACGGCACGCGGACCGGAATTTCCGCACGAGATGCCCGAAGAGGGGGCGTGGAGCGGCGGACCCTGTCCCGGGGATCACGCCGATCACGAACATGCGGTACCTGGGGTACCTGGGGTACTGAACCGACTGGTACGAGGTGGCTGCGTCACCAGGCCTGCCCCGTACGTGTTGAAGCGAGAGTAACTCGCCGGTAACTGGCGCGCCATAGCGCGGAGATGTGACCTGTAACGCCTAAATGTACCGATCATCGATCATCGATCATCAGGGGTGCGCACATCTCGGGAACCCGGAGTGGCGGCGGCCCCGTCCCCCTAGGGTTGGCCGCGTGAACGACGTGCTGGAACGCCTGCGGACAGAGTCGGGGCAGTCGGCGGAGTACGAGGAGTTGCTCGCGGCGGACCCCGACGCGCTGGCGGCCTCCCTGACCCGTGCCGGCCTGCCGCTGTGGGCCCGCGAACTGGCCGCCTACCGGCTGGGGCTGGCCGGCGACCGGCGGGCCTTCGAGTCGCTGGTACTGCTCCTCAACCACCGGGACCCGCCGCGCTGCGAGGCCGCCGCGCGGGCGCTGGCCGTTCTCGGGGACCCGCGTACGGCCCGGGCGGCGGCCGCCCTGGCGACGAACGAACTCCGCACCGCCTACGCCCTCCACCCGGTCCGGTTGTTGGCGGCGCTGCGGGCCCCCGAGTCGGTTCCGGCGCTGATCCGCACCCTGTCCCGGCTCCTGTCGCCCCACGACCCGTACTGGCGGGTCGCCCTGGCGTGCGTGGAGGGCCTCGGTGCCCTCGCCGACCCCCGTGCCCGAGAGGTCCTCACCCGCGCCCAGTCCCACCCCCGCCTGGCGGTGGCCGCGACGGAGGCACTGCGCCGACTGGCCCCTGCCACCCGGGAGCGGAGGGAGCCGGCCGGCCCGGAGCGGGTCGACCGGGACCGGCAGGACCCGAAAGAGCCGGCCTAGACCGGAACCACCGCGAAGGCCTCGATCTCCAGGAGGAGTTCCGGGTGGACCAGCGCGGCGACCTGGACCGCCGAGGAGGCCGGGAGGCGGTCCGCCGGGATGACGGCGGCCCGGGCGTCCCGCACCGCCGGCAGGTGGGCGACGTCCGTCACGAAGTACGTCAGCTTCACCACGTCCGCGAAGGTCGCGCCGGCGGCCGCCAGACAGCGGCGCAGGTTCTCGAACACCTGACGGGCCTGCGCCGCCGCGTCGCCGACGCCGACCACCCCGCCCTCCTCGTCGAAGGCGCACTGCCCCGAGATCGCGACGAACCGGCCGGTGCCCCAGACGACATGGCTGTACTGGGGGCTCGGGCCGACGCCCTCGGGCGCGGCGACGCGGGTGAGGTGGTCGGTGCGGGGTGTGATCATGCGCCCATCCTGCCCTCCCGGGCTCAGCCGCGGAAGCCAAGCAGGCCGTGCAGCGCCGCGCCGCCCGCCGAGGGCGGGACCGCGCGCGTCGCGGCGGCCGGCGTCGGTGCGGGCTGCGCGGGACAGGAGGCGTCCGCGGCCTTGCCGGTGCGCAGGTACGCGGACAGCTTCTCGTCCAGGCACTTGTTTCCGCTCAGGGCGATCCCGTGGTTGCCGCCGCCCTGCTCGACCACCAGGGCCGAGCCCTTGAGCTTGCCCTTCATGCTGACCGCGCCCTCGTACGGGGTCGCCGCGTCCTCCGTCGCCTGGAACAGCAGGGCCTGGGGGAGCTCGGTGTTGGTCACGTCCGGGGCCTGCAGGGGTTCCGTCGGCCAGAACGCGCAGGGGGCGTTGTACCAGGCGTTGTTCCAGGTCATGAAGGGTGCCTTGGTGTGCGTGCGCCACATGTCGGCGCGCCACTGGTTCCAGTTCCGCGGCCAGGCCGAGTCCCGGCACTGCACCGCGGTGTAGACGCTGTAGCTGTTGCCCGCCGAGGGCTCCACCGCGCCGAACCGTTCGTAGGCCGACACCAGCGGCTTGGGGTCCTTGTCCACCGCGTACGCGGAGAAGGCCTCGGCGAGGTGGGGCCAGTAGCCGTTGTAGTAGCCGCCCGGCATGAAGGTGTCCTCCAGTTCGGAGGGGCCCACCTTGCCGCCCGCCGGCGCCGCGCGCAGCGCGTCGCGCATCTCGTACCAGCGCGCCTCGATCCGGGCCGGGTCGGTGCCGAGCCGGTACTTCTCGTCGTACCGGGCCACCCAGGCGAGGAAGGCCTTGTGGCGGGCGTCGAAGGCCTGGTCCTGGGCGAGGTTGTCCTCGTACCAGACGCCGGCCGGGTCCACGACGGAGTCCAGCACCAGCCGGTCGACCCGGTCAGGGTGGAGCCGGGCGTACACGGCGCCCAGATAGGTCCCGTAGGAGTACCCCAGATAGCTGAGCTTCGGTGCGCCGAGCGCCGTGCGCAGCACCTCCAGGTCGCGGGCGGCCGAGACGGTGCCGATGTACGGGAGCACGTCCGCGTGCTTGGTCTGGCAGGACTCGGCGAAGGTCTTGACCCGCTCCAGGTTGGCCTGCTCGGTCGCCCGGTCCAGGGGCACGGAGTCGGGGCGCACGGGGGTGAAGTGCCCGGCGCCGCAGTCCAGGGCGGGCTCGCTCCTGCCCACGCCGCGCGGGTCGAAGCCGATCACGTCGAACGAGCCGGCCACGTCCTTGGGCAGCGCGGAGGCGATGTACCCGGCGAGGGCGCGCCCGCTGCCACCGGGGCCGCCGGGGTTGACCAAGAGGGGGCCCCGGGAGGTCGCGGACGTGTGCGGGACGCGGGTCAGCGCGAGGGCGATCTGCCGGCCGGCGGGCCGGTCGTGGTCGAGCGGGACCTTGAGGGAGGCGCATTGGAGCGTGGGGTGGCGGGGCGTCTTGCAGTCGGTCCAGCGCAGGGCCGGGGCCGTCGGGGCCGTGGCGGCCGCCGGGGCGGCGGTGACCGGGCTCGCGAGGGCGGCGGCCACGGTGGAGATCGACAGCAGGACGGCGGCGCGCTTCTTCATCGGGCCGCGCTTGGTCACGGGGTGCAGCATGAGGCCTCCCAGCCGAGGGTTCTGGGCGGAATCGTCCCGGAAACCAAGGCCGGAATGCGGGATTGGGCTGCCGATTGGTCCGATGTGATGAGCCTTCAGGGGCCGTCCGGGATCACAGGAGGGTGAGCTGGGTCGGACCGGCGTGCGCCGGCTCGGCCGGCCGTTCGGGCACCGGTATCCGGCGGGACCCGCCCCTGCGGGAGGGGCCGATGCCGTACTCCGTCGCGAGTTCGTGGACGTGTCGGGTGATCCGGCGCTGGTACCAGGTGGGCGCGTACGACCCGCCCGCGTACATCCGCTCGTAGCGGGAGACCAGCCGCGGGTGGTGCGTGCCCAGCCAGGCCGTGAACCACTCGCGGGCGCCCGGCCGCAGATGGAGCACGAGCGGTGTCACGGAGGTGGCACCCGCCTCGGCGACGGCCCGGACGGTGTCGCGCAGTTGCTCCGGGGAGTCCCCGAGGAAGGGGATGACCGGGGCCATCAGCACCCCGCACTCGATGCCGGCGTCCGTGAGGGTCCGTACGACGTTCAGCCGGGCGGCGGGGGAGGGGGTGCCGGGTTCGACGGTGCGCCACAGCGCGGTGTCGGTGAATCCGACGGAGACGGAGATGCCGACCTCCGTGACCTCGGCGGCCGCGCGCAACAGCGGCAGGTCGCGCAGGATCAGGGTCCCCTTGGTGAGGACGGAGAAGGGGTTGGCGTGCTCCCGCAGGGCCTCGATGATGCCCGGCATCAGCCTGTAGCGGCCCTCGGCCCGCTGGTAGCAGTCGACGTTGGTGCCCATGGCGATGTGGTCGCCGGTCCAGCGGCGCGAGCCGAGTTCGCGGCGCAGCAGTTCGGGGGCGTTGGTCTTGACGACGATCTGCGAGTCGAAGCCGATGCCGGTGTCGAGGTCGAGGTAGCCGTGGGTCTTGCGCGCGAAGCAGTAGACACATGCGTGGCTGCAGCCCCGGTAGGGGTTGACCGTCCATTCGAACGGCATGCGCGAGGCACCCGGCACCCGGTTCACGATCGAGCGGGCGCGGACCTCGTGGAAGGTGATCCCGCGGAACTCGGGGGTGTCGAAGGTGCGGGTGACGACCGAGTCCGCCCCGAAGAGCGCGGCGGGCCCGGAGCTCGGGCGGTCCTCGGTCCCGGTGTCCTCGGTCAGATGGTTCCAGCGCATGGTGCGCCTCCCTTGGTGGCTCGGGCCCGAGAATAGAACAAACGTTCCCATGATCGTGCGGGGTGGAATCCGGCCGGCCGGCGGGAACGCTCGGCCCGCCCCGGTCCACGTGGCGTCCGCCCCGGATTTGGGCCCCCGCCCCGGAGGTGGTTGTCTAGCCGCGACGAGCGGACACGACTGCTGGAGGAACAGCTATGGCGCAGGTCGAGGCCACCACGGAGCGGATCATCGCGGCTGACGCGGAGACCGTTTTCGACGCGCTGGCGGACTACTCGGGGACCCGGGGCAAGCTGCTCCCCGAGCACTACAGCGAGTACGAGGTGCGCGAGGGCGGCGACGGTGCGGGCACCCTGGTCCACTGGAAGCTCCAGGCGACCAGCAAGCGGGTGCGCGACTGCCTGCTGGAGGTCACCGAGCCCACCGAGGGCCGGCTCGTGGAGAAGGACCGCAACTCCTCCATGGTCACCACCTGGACGGTGACCCCGGCCGGCGAGGGCCGGTCGAAGGTGGTCGTCAGCACCGTCTGGAACGGCGCGGGCGGCATCGGCGGCTTCTTCGAGCGCACCTTCGCCCCGAAGGGCCTCGCCCGCATCCACGACACCCTGCTCGCCAACCTGGCCGGTGAAGTCGAGGGCTGAGCAAGGCCGTTGCCCGCCGGCGGCGCCGGGCGGCTCACCGGTTCGGGTGGTCTTCCGTCCGGGGGTGAGCCGCCGGAACCCGGGCGTGGCCCCCGGGGCGGGAGAGGCCCGGGCGGTTAGGGTGAGGAGTCCGCGGCCCGGCCCACCGGGGACGCGACCCGACCCACCGGGGGACCCGATGAAGATCCTCGTCTCCGCCGACATGGAAGGCGCCACCGGCGTCACCTGGCCCGCCGACGTGCTGCCCGGCACCCCCCAGTGGGAGCGCTGCCGGTCGATGTTCACCTCCGACGTGAACGCCGCCGTGCTCGGCTTCTACGACGGCGGCGCCGACCGGGTCCTCGTCAACGAGGCCCACTGGACCATGCGGAACCTGCTCCTGGAGAAGCTGGACGCCCGCGCCGAGATGCTCACCGGCCGGCACAAGTCGCTCTCCATGGTCGAGGGCGTCCAGTACGGCGACGTGGACGGCGTCGCCTTCGTCGGCTACCACACGGGGGCCGGCACGGAGGGCGTCCTCGCCCACACCTACCTCGCGAACTCGATCACCGGTGTCTGGATCAACGGCGTGCGCGCCAGCGAGGGGCTGCTCAACGCCCATGTCGTCGCCGAGTACGGAGTCCCGGTCATCCTCGTCACCGGCGACGACCTGACCTGTGTCGACGCCGCCGGCTACGCCCCGGACGCGGTGACCGTCGCGGTCAAGGACCACGTCTCGCGGTACGCGGCCGTCTGTCGCACACCCGCCCGCACGGCCGCGGACATCCGGGCCGCCGCGACGGAGGCCGTCGCCCTCGCGGTCCGCCACGAGCCCGTCGTGGGAGGACCGTTCACGGTGGAACTGGAGTTCGACGCCGAGCACCTGGGTCTGGCCGCCACCGTGGTTCCCGGTGTCGAACGTTCGGGCGAACGCAGGGTCGCGTACACCAACGAGACGATGTACGAGGGGATCCGGACCTTCAAGGCGGTCACGACGGTCGTCTCGGCGGCTGTGGAGGAGCAGTATGGCTGACATGCACGCAACGGAGACCCGCCCCCGCGAAGCCGTGGACCCGACGGCACTCGACGAGGTGGTCGATTACACCTCCGGCCTCATCCGCATCGACACCACCAACCGCGGCGGCGGCGACTGCCGCGAGCGACCGGCCGCCGAGTACGTCGCCGAACGGCTCGCCGGCGCCGGCCTGGCCCCGATCCTGCTGGAACGCACCCCGGGCCGCACCAACGTGGTGGCCCGGATCGAGGGCAGCGACCCCGCAGCCGACGCGCTCCTGGTCCACGGCCACCTCGACGTGGTGCCCGCCGAGGCCGCCGACTGGAGCGTGCACCCCTTCTCCGGCGAGATCCGCGACGGCGTCGTCTGGGGTCGCGGCGCCGTCGACATGAAGAACATGGACGCGATGGTGCTGGCCGTCGTACGGGCCTGGGCGCGGGCGGGCGTGAAGCCGCGCCGCGACATCGTGATCGCGTACACCGCCGACGAGGAGGACAGCGCGATCGACGGGGCGGGCTTCCTCGCCGACCACCACCCGGAGCTCTTCGAGGGCTGTACGGAGGGGCTCGGCGAGTCCGGCGCCTTCACGATCCACCCCGCCCCGGGCCGCTCCCTCTACCCGATCGCCGCCGGCGAGCGGGGCACCGCCTGGCTGAAGCTGACCGCGCACGGCACCGCCGGGCACGGCTCCAAGCCCAACCGGGCCAACGCCGTCAGTCGTCTCGCCGCCGCCGTCACCAGGATCGGCGAGTACGAGTGGCCGGTGCGCCTCACCGACACCGTGATCGCCTGCATCGCCGAACTCGCCGCCCTGGAAGGCCTGTCGGTGGACCCGCGCGCCGAGGACCTCGACCTGACGGAGCTGCTCGCCGCCCTCGGCCCGGCCGCCGCCCTCGTACAGGCCACCGTGCGACAGAGCGCCAACCCGACCATGCTCAGCGCCGGTTACAAGCTGAACGTGATCCCGGGCCAGGCCACCGCCCACGTGGACGGCCGCACGCTCCCCGGCGGGGAGGCGGAGTTCATCGCCACCCTCGACGCGCTCACCGGCCCCGACGTGCACTGGGAGTTCCACCACCGCGAGGTGGCGCTCGAAGCCCCCGTGGACGGACGGACGTTCGGGATCCTGCGCGAGGCCGTGGAGCACTTCGACCCCGAAGGGCACGTGGTCCCGTTCTGCATGGCGGGGGGCACCGACGCCAAGCAGTTCTCCCGGCTCGGCATCACCGGCTACGGCTACTCCCCGCTCAAGCTGCCGCCCGGCTTCGACTACTGGTCCCTCTTCCACGGCGTGGACGAGCGGGTCCCGGTCGACGCCCTGCACTTCGGCGTCCGCGTCCTCGACCGCGCCCTGCGCGCGCTGTGACGGGGACCCGGTGATGGCGCCCCTCACCCCGCCCAGGCCCTACGGCGGCTGGCCCTCGCCCATCGACGCCGCACTCGCCGCCGCACTCGACGGGCGGCCCGAGTACGTGGGCACGATCGGCCCCGAGGTGTGGTGGACCGAGCCCCGGCCGCAGGAGGGGGGCCGCCGCACCCTCGTGCGCCGCCCCGCCGACGGCCGGCCCGAACGGCCCGTGCTGCCCGCGCCCTGGAACGTCCGCAGCAGGGTCACCGAGTACGGGGGGCGCCCCTGGGCCGGCGTCGAACGGGCCTCCGGCGGACCGCTGTTGATCTTCGTCCACTTCGCCGACCAGAGGCTGTACGCCTACGAACCGGACGCGCCCGGCGCCCCGTCCCCCCGACCGCTCACCCCCGTCGGCACGGTCGGCGGCGGACTGCGCTGGGTCGACCCGGTGCTGCGCGGCGACGAGGTCTGGTGCGTGCTGGAGGAGTTCACCGGACCCGCGCCGACCGACGTGCGGCGCGTCCTGGCCGCCGTCCCCCTGGACGGCTCGGCCGCCGAAGACCGCCACGCCGTGAGGGAGTTGACCGACGACCGGCACCGGTTCACCACCGGACCCCGACTGTCCCCCGACGGGCGCACCGTGGCCCGACTCGTCTGGGACCACCCCCGGATGCCCTGGGACGGCACCGAGCTGCTGCTCGCCGAGGTCACCGGGGCCGGCACGATCGGCGCCCCCCGCACCGTGCTCGGCGGACCCGACGAGGCCGTGGCCCAGGTGGAGTGGGCGCCCGACGGGACCCTTCTCGCGGTGAGCGACCGGGGCGGCTGGTGGAACCCGTACCGGGTGGACCCGCGCGGCGGCGAGGCCGTCAACCTGTGCCCCCGCGAAGAGGAGTTCGGCGGCCCGCTGTGGAAGCCCGGACTGAGCTGGCTGGCCCCGCTGCCGGACGGGCTCGTCGCCGTCCTGCACGGCCAGGGCTCCTCGGTGCTCGGCGTACTCGACCCCGAGAGCGGGGACCTGGTGGACGCCGCCGGGCCCTGGACGTCCTGGCAACCCACCCTGGCCGTCAGCGACTCGCGGGTCTTCGGGGTCGCCGCCAGTCCGCGCAGCGGATACGAGGTGGTGGAACTCGACACCGCCACCGGCCACGCCCGGGTGATCGGCGCCCGGGCGGCCGACCCCGTCGACCCGTCCTACTACCCCGAGCCGCAGAGCCGGACCTTCACCGGCCCGGACGACCGCGAGATCCACGCCCACGTCTACCCGCCGCACCACCCGGACCGGCCGGCCCCCGCCGACGAACTGCCCCCCTACGTGGTGTGGGTGCACGGCGGCCCCACCGACCACGTGCCACCCGTACTGGACCTGCACATCGCCTACTTCACCTCGCGCGGCATCGGCGTCGTCGAGGTCAACTACGGCGGCTCCTCCGGCTACGGCCGCGCCTACCGGGAGCGGCTGCGCGAGCAGTGGGGCGTGGTGGACGTGGAGGACTGCGCGGCCGTGGCCCGCGCCCTGGCCGCCGAGGGCACCGCCGACCCGGACCGGCTCGCGATCCGTGGCGGCAGCGCCGGCGGCTGGACCGCCGCGGCCTCCCTGGCCGCCACCGACCTGTACGCCTGCGCGGCGATCATCTACCCCGTCCTGGACCTGCGCGGCTTCGCGGCCGAGACGCACGACCTGGAATCCCGCTACATCGACGGGCTCGCCGGACCGCCGGCCACCCTCGACCTGATCTGCCGCGAACGCTCCCCGGTGGCCCGCGCCGACCGGATCACCGCGCCGTTCGTCCTGCTCCAGGGCCTGGACGACCCGATCTGCCCGCCGGCCCAGGCCGAACGGCTGCTCGCCGCCCTGCGGGGCCGGGGGGTACCGCACGCGTACGTGACCTTCGAGGGCGAGGGGCACGGCTTCCGCCGCGCGGACACCATGGTCCGCGCCCTGGAAGCGGAACTCTCGCTCTACGCGCAGGTGTTCGGGATCGAGCGGACGGACGTGCCGCGGCTGCCGCTGGAGCCGTGAGGGACCCGCCGCGGTCAGGGCACTAGCCTGGGCCGATGTCGCATGCCACCTACCTCGACGCGGGGGCCAGGGTCGGGATCAGGTCCTTTCGGCCGGCCGACGGACCCGAGTTCGTCACCCGCGTCCACGAGAGCCGCGCCCTGCACCGCCCCTGGATGTTCCCGCCCGACACCGTCGAGGCGTACGAGCCCTGGGCGGCCCGGCTCGGAGACGGCGACAGCCGGGTCGGATTCCTCGTCTGCGAGCGCGCCGGCGGGGCCATCGCCGGATTCGTCAACGTCAACAACATCGTCCGCGGGGGCTTCCAGTGCGGAGCCCTCGGCTACGCCGCCTTCGCCCACGCCGCCGGCCGGGGACTCCTCGGCGAGGCCCTCGACCTCGTGATCGGGTACGCCTTCGCACCCGCCGGCCAGGGCCTCGGCCTGCACCGACTGGAGGCGAACATCCAGCCCGACAACGCCGCCTCCCTCGCCCTCGTCCGAGGCCGCGGCTTCCGGCTGGAGGGCCTCTCCCCGGACTTCCTGCACATCGACGGAGCCTGGCGCGACCACGAGCGCTGGGCCCTGACCGCCGAAATGCCTGGTCCCGGGGGCGCGCGTCGCCCAGGATGAGGACATGCGAACCATCGTGCTGCTCGACGCCCCCTCCAACCTCGGCCTGCGCCCGCCCGCGCCCGGCACCGTACCCGGCGTCTACAAGCTGGCGGGAGCCCTGCGGGAACAGAGGCTCCTCGCCCGACTCGGCGCGCGCGAGGGCGGGGTCGTGGTGCCGCCGCGCTACGACCGGGGCGACTGGAAGGAGGGCGACGGGGTCTTCCACGCCGCCTCCCTCGCCCGCTACACCGTCACCCTCGCCGACCGCATCGAGGCGCACCTGCGGGACGGGGAGTTCCCCGTCGTGCTCGGCGGGGACTGCTCGATCCAGCTCGGCGCCGCACTGGCCATGCGGCGCCTCGGCCGGTACGGACTGGCCGCCATCGACGGCTCCGCGGACTTCCGCCACCCCGGGAACACCGCGGTCAACGGACCGGTCGGCGCCGCCGGCGGCGAGGAGCTGGCCCTGTCCACGGGACGCGGCCAGGGCGACCTCGCCGACCTCGAAGGGCTCGGCCCGTACCTGCGCGACGAGGACGTGCGTCTCTTCGGCGTCCGTGACGGGGACGAGGACCTCCCGGAGCTGCGCGCCGCCGGGATCCGGGTGGCCACCGTCGGAGAGATCCGCGAACGCGGCGCCGGCCCCGTCGCCCGGGACGCCCTGGAAGGACTCCACCCGCCGGACACCGCCGGTTTCTGGGTGCACCTCGACGCCGACGTCCTGGACCCGAGCGTGATGCCGGCTGTCGACAGCCCCGACCCGGGCGGGCTGATTCCCGACGAACTCGCCGAACTGCTCGGCGTGTTGGCCCGATCGCCGCGCTGCGTCGGACTCAACGTCACGATCTACGACCCGGACCTCGACCTCGACGGGCGCGCGGGGGCCCTGCTCGCCGACCTGGTGGCGGGAGCGTTCGCCTGACACCGATCCCGTCATCCGCAGGCCAGGGCTTTGCGTAATCCTGACCGGTGGTGATCCGCGGAACCCCTGTGCACCGACCCCCGTGGCGTGTTCCATTCCCTCATGGCCACCACCGTCCGACGCGCCGTACTGACCCTCCCCGGAGCCCCGTTGGGCCCCGAGAACCCACTGCCCGCCCTGCGCGCGCCCGACGGGGCGCACGAACTGGACGAGCGGTCGCGCCGGGGTCTGCCCCGCGACATGGCGCGACAGATCGGGTACGAGCCGCTGCGCTCGCTGCTGCCCGTCCGGATCCGCGACGGCTACGGACGGGAGCGGGCGCCGCGCGAGTACGACGCGATCGTCATCGAGAACGCGCACCTGCGCGTCACCGTGCTGCCCGGGCTCGGCGGCCGGATCCACTCCCTCGTCCACCTGCCGACCGGACGCGAACTCCTCTACCGCAACCCGGTGTTCCAACCCGCCAACCTCGCCCTCAACGGCGCCTGGTTCTCCGGCGGCGTCGAATGGAACATCGGAGCCACCGGGCACGGCGCCCTCGCCTGCGCCCCGCTGCACGCCGCGCTCGTCCCCGGGCCCGACGGCGCCACGATGCTCCGGCTGTGGGAGTGGGAGCGGCTGCGCGAGACCCCGTTCCAGGTGGACCTGTGGCTGCCCGAGGACTCGGAGTTCCTGTACGTCGGCGTCCGCGTGCGCAACCCGCACGAACGCCCCGCGCCCCTCTACTGGTGGTCCAACATCGCCGTCCCCGAGGACGCCGGCACCCGTGTCCTCGCCCCGGCGGACGAGGCCTGGCACTTCGGGTACGAACGCGAGCTGCGCCGCGTCCCCGTACCGGAGTGGGAGGGCGTCGACCGTACGTACCCGCCGCGCGGCACGTACCCGGCCGACTACTTCTACGAGGTACAGGACACGGACCGCCCCTGGATCGCCTCGCTCGACGCCGACGGGCGGGGGCTCGTCCAGAGTTCGACCGGGCGGTTGCGCGGCCGCAAGCTCTTCACGTGGGGCGCGGGCACCGGCGGCCGGCGCTGGCAGGAGTGGCTGACGGAGCCGGGCACGGTCGGCTACGCCGAGATCCAGGCCGGCCTGGCCCGCACCCAACTCGAACACGTACGCCTGGACGGCGGGGCGGAGTTCAGCTGGCTGGAGGCGTACGGAGCCCTGTCGGCGGACGCCGGGGCGGTGCACGGGAGCGACTGGGGCGCCGCCCGCGCCGCGGCCGGGGCGGCCCTGGAGACGGCACTGCCCCGGGAACGCCTGGACGCGGCCCACGAGGCCTGGCGAGGCTCCGCGGACACCGAACCGGGCGAGCGACTCGCGACGGGCTCCGGCTGGGGCGCGCTGGAGGTGCTGCGCGCGGGCTTCAAGCTGCCCGGCACCCCCTTCGAGGAATCGACCCTGGGGGAGGAACAGGCCCCCTGGCTGGAGTTGTGGCGCTCCGGGGCCTTCCCCCGGCCCGGGCGGGCCGCCCCGCCCGGCCCCAGCCTGGTCGCCCCGCACTGGCGGGACATGCTGGAGACCGCGCCCGCCGACCCGCTGACCGAGTACCACCTGGGCGTGGCCCAGTGGCACGCCGGGGACATCGCGCAGGCCGTGCGCAGTTGGGAGCGCGGGCTCGCGCCGGCGGCGTCGCGGTGGCCGCTGCTGAGGTGCCTGGCGGAGGCCGACGCGTTGGCCGGCGACCTCGACCGGGCGGCCGACCGCTACGCGGAGGCCTTCGCGAACCTGGCCGACGAGAGCGGGGCGGAGGCCGGTTGGCCGGCCGTCGAGTCCGCGCTCGGGCGGGAGGCCATGACCGCCCTGCTGGCGGCCGGCCGGCCGGACCGGGCTCGCGCAGTGTGGGACCGACTGCGGCCGGCGCGGCGCGAGGAGGGCCGCTTCCGGCTCCTCGCGGCGCGGCTCCTCGCGGCCGAGGGCCATGTGGCCGCGGCCCGCCGCGTCTTCGAGGAGGGCCTCGAAGTCGCCGACCTCCGGGAAGGGGAGGACACCCTGGCCGAGGTGTGGGCCACGCTCACCGACCGCCCGCTGCCCCCCGCGTACGACTTCCGCATGCGCCCGCCGAAGCCGTAACCCTGAGACGGCGGCCCGGCCGCGGCGCCACGGCACGGGTCCCGGTGGCGCCGCCCGCCCCTACGGGTCGCCCCGACCGGCGGCTCAGGCGCGGGCCAGGATCTCGCCGTTCAGGACGGAGAACCAGGCGTCCGGCGCGGCGCCCCACGCGTGCCAGGCCTCCGCGATCGTTGTCAGCTCGGCCGGTGTCGCGTGGCCGCCGCTCGTGGCGATCGACGCGTACGTCGACGCCGTCGTACGGTCCGCCCACAGGGAGGACCACCACGCGACCTCCTCCGGGGCGGCGTAACACCAGGCGCCGGCCGAGGCGGCCACCTCGGTGAAGCCCGCCTCCCGCGCCCACGACAGCAGGCGCCGCCCGGCGTCCGGCTCGCCGCCGTTCGCGCGCGCGACCGCGCGGTACAGGCTCAGCCACTCCTCCAGGCCGGGCGTCCCGGGGAACCAGGTCATCGCCGCGTAGTCGGCGTCCCGGGCCGCGACGATCCCGCCCGGCCGGCACACCCGCCGCATCTCGCGCAGGGCGCGCACCGGGTCCCCGACGTGCTGGAGCACCTGGTGGGCGTGGACCACGTCGAAGGAGTCGTCGGGGAAGTCCAGCGCGTGGACGTCCGCCGTGGCGAACTCGACCGATCCGGCCGGTCCGCGCTCCGCGATGTAGGCCCGGGCCTGGCTCAGTACGTCCGGCGCCGCGTCGACGGCCGTCACCCGCCCGCCGGGGGCCACCAGGTCCGCCAGGTCCGCGGTGATGGTGCCCGGACCGCACCCCACGTCCAGTACCGACATGCCGGGTCGCAGTGCGCCGATCAGGTAGGCCGCCGAGTTCTCGGCGGTGCGCCAACGGTGCGACCGCAGCACCGACTCGTGGTGGCCGTGCGTGTAGACGGCGGTCTCCTTCATGGCGTTCATGGCGGTGACTCCTCCTCGTCGAGTTCGTCTCTGTCTCTGGGAAGCGCTGTGATCACCGTAATCCCTCGCCCGTCATGTGAGATGTGCGTTTCGACATGCGGACATCGGCCTTGTGGCTCAAGGGGCCGAGCGACCGGGCTGTCGCTTCGGTCGCGCCGCCGGGTCTGCGGGTGAGTGCTCGGGCGCCGGTGCGGCTCGGGTGCCGGGGGTTGACGGGCGAAACCGGTCGAATAACCGTATAAAGGGCATGGCTGGTCGGTGGTGTGCACGGGAAGGGCGGCGGGGATGGCGGGGACGGCGGGGTGGCAGCGCACGACGGCGGAGGGGCGCGGCCCCGTCCGCTACGTGCCGCCCGCGCCCCCGCCCGGACTGCCCGTCCTGCCCGAGCTGACCGCCGTGCTCGCCGCGGCCGCGGACCGCTCCGCGCCCGAGCCGCCGGGCGGCGGCGCGTCCGTACGCGAGGCCGCCTGCCGGTACTGGGCCCGACGCGGCCTGCCCACCGCGCCGGAGAACGTGGCCGCCGGACCCGGCGCCGCGTCGCTGCTGCTCGCGCTGCTCGGCGCGTACGGCGGCGACGTGATGCTCCCCCGCCCCTGTCCCGCCTGGTGGACCCCGCAGGTACGCCTGCTCGGACGGCGGGCGTTCCACGTGCCGACCCCGGCCGAGTGCGGCGGCGTACCCGACCCCTACGCCCTGCTGGAGACGGTGCGAAGGGTCCGTGCCGAGGGCGGGGACCCGCGCGTCCTGCTGCTCTCCGTCGCCGACGACCCGACCGCGACGGTGCCGCCGCCCGAGATGCTGCGCGAGGCCTGCGAGGCGGCCGAGGAGGCGGGACTGTTCGTCGTCAGCGACGAGAGCTGGCGCGACACCGTCCACCGGCCGCACGACACGCTGATCCTCAGCCCCGCCGAGATGCTCCCCGAGCAGGCCGCCGTCCTCGTCGACCTGTCGGGGGCGCTGTTGCCCGCCGGCTGGCCCGCCGCCGTGATCCGCTTCCCCGCCACCGCCCGCGGCACCTGGCTGCGGGCCCGCACCCTCGACGTGCTGACCGCCACCGGCGCCCTGGTCGCCGGTCCGGTCGCCGGCGCCGCCGCGCACGCGCTCGACGAGTCCGACGCCGTCGCCGCCCGGGCCTACGCGGCGGCGGCCCTGCACGGCGCCGTGGCCGCCGCCGCGCACCGGGAGATCCTCGCCGTCGGGGCGCTCGCCCGACCCCCGCAGGCCGGCCGGCACCTGTACGCCGACCTGACCCCGCTGCGGGCCGGGCTGGCCCGACAGGGCGTGGGCGACGCGATGGAGCTGGAGGACTGGTTGGGCGGCCGGTTGGGCTCGCCCACGCCCGGCGGGCAGCGGTTCGCGGACGAACCCGTCGGGCTGCGCGTCCGGTTGTCGACGGGCCCGCTGCTCGGGGCCACCCCGCGGGAACGGCTGGCCGCCCTCACGGCCCCCGATCCCCTGGAGTTGCCGCACGTACGGGAGGTGCTGGACCGGCTGCGGTCCGTGCTGGCCGGGTTGGCCGAGTGAACCCCCGCCGGCGAACGGAGGCTCCCCGATGACGGACCGGACGGATGCCGGTGCGGCCGGTGGTGTCGGTGGTGCCGGTGGAGCCGGCCGGGCCGCGAGGACGGGCGCGACCCGGTGGACACCGGTGCGGCCCGACCACCCCGACCACCCCGCCCGTCCCGACCATCCCGCCCCCGTCGCCCCGGCCGCCGCCACCGCCCCCATCGCCCCCATCGCCCCGCCCGAGGCGGCCGTGCCCCGGCCGCTCGGTGAGATCCGCCGGTGGCCGCGTTCCTTCGCGCACCGGCTGACGACCCCCCTGCCCGGCGTCCGCGCGCTCGCCCGACTGGCCCGCGAGGGAGCCCTGCGACCCGGCCCGGAAGGGCTGCGCGGCATCCCCGACCTGCCCTGCGCCCCCGCCCCGGTGCCCGAGGCCCGGCCCGGGACGGTGTCCGTCACCTGGGTCGGCCATGCCGGCTGGGTCCTGCGGACCGGCGGGCTGACCGTGCTCACCGACCCGGTCTGGTCCCGGCGCATCCTGGGCACCCCCGCCCGGCTGACCCCCGTCGGCGTGCGCTGGGAGGACCTGCCGCCCGTCGACGCGGTGGTGATCAGCCACAACCACTACGACCACCTCGACGCGCCCACCCTCAGAAGGCTGCCCCGCCACACGGCCTGCTTCGTCCCGGCCGGGCTCGGGCGCTGGTTCCGGCGCCGCGGCTTCGAGCGGGTCACGGAACTCGACTGGTGGGAGTGCGCCGAACTGGGCGGCGTCCGCTTCGAGTTCGTCCCCGCGCACCACTGGTCGAAGCGGTCGCTGCTCGACGGCTGCCGGACCCTGTGGGGCGGGTGGATCCTCACCGACACGGAGCACGGCAAGAAGGTCTACTTCGCCGGGGACACCGGCTACGGGCACTGGTTCGCGGAGATCGGCCGCCGCCACCCCGGAATGGACCTGGCACTGCTGCCGATCGGCGCGTACGCCCCGAGATGGTGGCTGCGCGACGTGCACACCGACCCGGAGGAGGCGGTGCGGGCCTGCCTCGACCTCGGGGCCCGGCGGATGGCACCCATGCACTGGGCCACCTTCGTCCTGTCCGCCGAGCCGGTCATGGAGCCCCTGCACCGGGTGCGCGCGGCCTGGGAGCGGGCCGGACTGGACCGCGAGCTGCTGTGGGACCTGCCGATCGGCGCCTCCCGCACGTTCTGACGCACCGCCCCCGGGGCCCGCGTGCGCCGCCCCGCGCTCTCAGGCCGAACCGCGTCGGACGCGACGCCAGAGCGCCGGCGCCGCGCTGATCAGCAGGGTCAGACCGACCGCGAGGGCCACGCCCTTCCAGGGTTCCGAGAAGAGCGAACCGCCCAGGATCCCGATCAGGCCGTAGGTCGCCGCCCACGCCAGGCACGCCGGCGCGTCGCCGCGCGCGAACCGGCGCAGCGGCATCTCCGCCAGCAGGCACGCCAACATGACCGGGATGCGCCCCGCCGGCAGCAGCCGCGAGACGACCAGCACCAGCACGCCGTGTTCGTCGAGCTTCGTCTGAGCCTGTTCGAGCCGCTCCGGGGTGGCCCGCCCCCGCAGCCGCTCCAGCCAACGCGAGCCGCCCCGCGAGTGCACCCCGCGCCGCCCGAGCCAGTACAGCGCGAGGTCCCCGACGAACGCCGCGAACGCCGAGACGCCGAACACCAGCAGCAGCCCGAACGGCAGGGTGTCCTGGTGGAAGGCCACCACCGAGGCCGAACTCACCAACGCCCCCGTCGGGATCACCGGCACCAGGGCGCCGAGCGCCACGAGCAGGAACAGCGCCGGGTACCCGACCGCCTGCCGGGTGCCGTCCGGCGGGACCTGCCCGACCGCCGCCGCGAGGAGGTCGCGCCAGGTCACGGCAGCCGCACCCGCTCGCCGTGGTCCGGCACCCGTACCGTCACCTTCGGCGCGAGCCGCCCCGCGAACCGGGCGAACTCCTCGCCCGGCGCGTGGAACTCGTGCGGCCGCACCGCGTCCATGCCGATCGGCCAGTACGTCCCGTAGTGCACCGGCACCGCCGCCGCCGGCGCGAGGTCCGCCAGCGCCCGCGCCGCCCGGCCCGCGTCCAGGTGCCCCGCCCCCAGGTACGGTCCCCAGCCGCCGACCGGGAGAAGCGCCACGTCCACCGGTCCGACCTCGTCGGCCATCGTGTCGAACAGCCCGGTGTCCCCGGCGAAGTACGTCCGTGCCGCGCCCTCGATCACGTAGCCGAGCGCCGGCGCGAGCCGCGGCCCGTACGGCAGCCGCCGTCCGTCGTGGCGCGCGCTGACCGCCCGGACCCGTACGTCGTCCCGTACGGGGACCACGTCGCCCGGCGCGACCTCCGTGACCGCCAGCCCCCGGGACGTCGCCACCCGCGCCAGCCCCGGTACGGCCCGGCGGGCGCCCCGGGGCACCAACAGCCGGGTCCCCGGCGCGAGCCGGGCCAGGGAGGGCAGGTGCAGATGGTCGGAGTGCAGGTGCGAGACCACCGCCACGTCCGCCTCGGCCGCCTGCGGCGGCGGCACCGCCCCGCGCCGCCGCCGCAGGTGTGCGAACCGTCGTGCGAACAGCGGGTCCGTCAGGAACCGGAGTCCGGAGTCCTCCACCGTGCACGTCGCATGCCCCCACCAGGTGATCTCCACCGGCACCGGTGCTCCCTCCCTCGATCGGTCCTGTCGACCTTAGATCCTGTCCCGTCCCACCGCGCGCAATCGGAACCCGACAGCCCTCTCCTCGACGACCGCGGATCGGAGTAGGGTCGGGCGCCATGGATGAGTTGCGCGTGGCCGCGATCGCCAGCCTGGCCCCGCTCGAGGAACTCGACGTAGACCCCTTCGCCGTGGACACCCGCGGCCAGCACGCGATGTGCGCCCGCTGGGCCGCGGACCGCGGCTACGTCGTCACACGGCACCTGCTGGTCTACGGCCTGCGCCACGATCACTGCGGACTGTGGTCCGACGTCGACGCGGGACGGGTCGACCTGTTCGTCGCCGCCAACCACCGGGTGCTGGCCCGGGCGCTGTGTTCCGTCGAGGACTTCACCGCCGAGTGCGAGCGGCGCGGGATCCGGCTGGAGACCGCCGGGCCGGAGGAGCCGACGTACACCTCCGCGATGAAGGCGGAAGTGCACCGCCGGCTGTCCATGCCGACGGCGGGCTACGACGGTACGTAACACGACCTGACCGGCGGCTTCCGTACGTTCGTGCGCCATCTGTGTCGCCCGGCCGCGTCCGCGGCGCTGTGCGACGCTGGCAGTGAACCACGAACGGGGGTACGGAGTGTGGCGCGGACGGTGGCGCACGGCGGGCGGCGCGCTGGTGAGGGTGATCCTCGTGTGGGCGGTGTCCACGCTCACCATGCTCGCCCTGGCCGGGATCCTGCCGGACTTCCGGCTCCAGTCCGACGACGGTGACAGCGTCACCCGCATCGCGCTGACCGCCGCCTGGGGCGCCGGGGCCTTCGGCCTGTTGAGCGCGCTGGTGTGGCCGCTGCTCGTCCGGGCCCTGCTGCTGGTGCCGGCCCTGCTGCTGGGGCTGCTCGTCTTCTTCCTCAACGGATCGCTGCTGCTGATCGCGCTCAACCTGATCCCGGACGGGCGCGGGGAGGTGGCCCCCGAGACCGCCGTGGTGGTCGCCGCGGTGATGTCCGCCGTGGCGTCCGCCACGTCCACGGCCCTGGCCGTCCGCGACGACGAGGCGTACCGCCGCCGGCTCTACCGGCTCGCCGACCGGCGCCGACGCAGGCAACTGCGCTCGGGGGCCCCCGGCGCGGGCGAGAGTCCCCCCGGGCTGGTCTTCCTCCAGCTCGACGGGGTCGGGTACGAGGTGCTGCGCCGGGCCGCGGGATCCGGGGCGATGCCCACCGTCGGCGACTGGCTGGAGCGCGGCCACCGCGTCATGTCCTGGCGCACGGACTGGTCCAGCCAGACGGGCGCCAGCCAGCTCGGCATCCTGCACGGCTCGAACTTCGACGTGCCCGCCTTCCGCTGGTACGAGAAGGACACCGGCGAGATCGTGGTGTGCAACCGGCCCACCAGCGCGGCCGAACTCCAGCGCCGCGCCATCGAGCGGACCGGCGACGGGGGACTGCTCACCCTGGACGGGGCCAGCCGCGGCAACCTGTTCAGCGGCGGCGCCGACCAGCTCGCCCTGGTGCTGTCGGTGTCCGCGCGGCGGGGCCGCGCCAACCGCTCCCGGGCGGGCTACTTCGCGTACTTCTCCGACCCGGCCAACGCCGTCCGCACCGCGCTCTCCTTCGTCGCCGAGGTGGGCCGCGAGATCGGCCAGTCGATCCGCGCCCGGATCCGGCACGAGGTGCCGCGCGTGGGCCGCGGCGGCCTCTACCCGATGATCCGGGCCTTCGCCACCGTCGTCGAGCGGGACGTGGTCGTCGCGGCGGTGATCGGGGACATGCTCGCCGGCCGCGCCTGCGTCTACGCGGACCTCGTGGCCTACGACGAGGTCGCGCACCACTCCGGCCCGCACGGCCGGGACACCGACCGGGTGCTCTCCCGCCTCGACCGGAGCCTCGCGCTGATCGCCCGGGTCGCCGAGCACGCGCCCCGGGCCTACCGGATCGTGCTGCTCTCGGACCACGGACAGAGCCCGGGGGAGACCTTCCTGAGCCGGTACGGCCTCACCCTCAAGGACCTCGTCCGGGCGGGATGCGGTCTCCCGGTCTCCCGTCGGGCCGGCGGCACCCGCAGCGGTGCCGAGGCGCGCGCGGCGGTCCGCGCGGCCCTGCACCGGCCGGTGGAGGAGGGCGAGGAGGCCGACCCGACGGGCGGCTCCGACCCGGTGGTGCTGGCGTCCGGGAACCTCGGGCTGGTCTCCTTCCCGGACCTGCCCGGGCGGGCCGACCGGGCGTGGATCGAGCGGACCCATCCGGCGCTGCTGGCCACGCTGGCGAACCATCCGGGGGTCGGGTTCCTGCTGGTCGACGGGGAGGTGCTGGGCCCCGGCGGCGCGGTGGCCCGGCTGGACGAGCCGGGGGCGGCGGAGCGGCTGCTGGCGGACTTCGGGCCGGGCGCGGCCGAAGCCGTCCGCCGGACCGACTCCTTCCCGCACGTGGCGGACATCATGGTCAACTCGGCGTTCGACCCGGCCGACGGGACCGTGCACGCCTTCGAGGAGCAGATCGGCTCGCACGGCGGCCTGGGCGGTGAGCAGGGACGCCCGTTCCTGATGTGGCCCACCGAACTGTCGGAGCCGGGGACCGCGCTGGTGGGCGCCGAAGCGGTGCACGGGGTGCTGCGCCGCTGGCTCCGCGAGGCGGACGGCCCGCAGGTCCCGTTGAGCGCGCCGTCCACGGCCGCCGCACCGCAGGATCACCGGCCGAAGCCCGACCTGAGCGGAACCCTTCCTTCCGTAGAGGTGTCCGTACAGGACGAAACCCGCTGATTTGGTGCGTCCTCGGCAGTGCCCGACGATATGTCGAACTGTCCAGCATGTGAAACACCAGAGGCGCGTCACCCGTGAGCCCCACCCCCCTCCCCGCCCCCGTCCCCACCGACGAACAGGCGAGCCCGCACGCCCGCCGCTTCGGCCTGCCGATCGCGACCTGCCTGGTCATGGGCAACATCATCGGTGGCGGGATCTTCCTCCTCCCCGCCGCGGTGGCCCCCTTCGGCACGATCAGCCTCGTCGCCTTCGCCGTGCTCACCGTCGGCGCCATCGCCCTCGCGCTCGTCTTCGGCCGGCTCGCCGAACGTAACCCGCAGACCGGCGGTCCGTACGTCTACGCCCGCGCGGCCTTCGGGGACTTCGCCGGCTTCCTCGCGGCCTGGAGCTACTGGATCACCACCTGGGTCTCCAACGCGGCCCTCGCGGTCGCCGCCGTCGGCTACCTCACGGTGCTCTTCCCCGCCGTGGGCGAGCACAAGTGGTCCATGTGTCTGGGAGCACTCGCCGTCCAGTGGCTGCCCGCCCTCGCCAACCTCGCGGGCACCCGCTACGTGGGCGCCGTCCAACTGGTCTCCACCGTGCTGAAGTTCGCCCCGCTGCTCCTGGTGGCCGTCGGCGGGCTGTTCTTCTTCGACCCGGCCAACCTCGGCCCCTTCCAGGCCACCGACCAGAGCGCCGTCGGCGCGATCTCCGCCGCCGCGGCGATCCTGCTCTTCAGCTACCTCGGGGTCGAGTCGGCCGCCGTCAGCGCCGGCGAGGTCCGCGACCCGGCCCGCAACGTCGGCCGTGCCACCATCCTGGGCACCAGCGGCGCCGCCACCGTCTACCTGCTCGGCACCCTGTCCGTCTTCGGCCTGGTCGCGCACGCCACGCTCGTCACCTCCGAGGCCCCGTTCAGCGACGCCGTCGACGCCATGTTCGGCGGAACCTGGGGCGGCACCCTCGTCGCCTGCGCCGCGGTGATCTCGATGGTCGGCGCCCTCAACGGCTGGACCCTGCTCAGCGCGCAGACCCCGTACGCCGCGGCCAAGGACGGGCTCTTCCCGAAGGTCTTCGAGACCAAGAGGCGCGGGGTCCCGATCGTCGGGGTCCTCGTCACCGTCGTCCTGGCCTCGGCCCTGACCGTCTACAACTACACCGCGGGCACCGAGGGGGTCTTCGAGATCCTGGTGCTGGTCACCACCTTCACGGCGACCGTCCCGTACCTGCTCTCCAGCGCCGCCCAGATCTACTTCCTGGTCTCCGGGCAGTCCGAGCGCGTCCACCGCGGCCGGCTGGTCCGTGACACCGTCCTGGCCTGCGCGGCCTTCGCCTTCTCGATGTGGCTCGTGGCCGGCTCCGGGTACGCGGCCGTGTACCAGGGCGTACTGTTCCTCTTCGTGGGCGTGGTCGTCTACGCCGTCATGTCCGCCCGCAGGCAGCGCGCCACCGCCGCCTGACCGGCGGGCGGACCGCCCCGCCCGTACACGCCACGGGGGCCCGGGGCGGTCTGCCGACCGCCCCGGGCCCCCGTGCCCGCTTCTAGTCGAGGTAGTCGCGCAGCACCTGCGAACGCGACGGGTGACGCAGCTTCGACATCGTCTTCGACTCGATCTGACGGATGCGCTCACGGGTGACCCCGTACACGCGGCCGATCTCGTCCAGGGTCTTCGGCTGGCCGTCGTTGAGGCCGTACCGCATGGAGACCACGCCCGCCTCACGCTCGGAGAGCGTCCCCAGGATCGACTGCAACTGCTCCTGGAGGAAGGTGAAGGACACCGCGTCCGCCGGCACGACCGCCTCGGAGTCCTCGATGAGGTCACCGAACTCGCTGTCGCCCTCCTCACCCAGGGGGGTGTGCAGGGAGATCGGCTCGCGGCCGTACTTCTGGACCTCGATGACCTTCTCGGGGGTCATGTCGAGTTCCTTGCCCAGCTCCTCCGGAGTGGGCTCCCGACCGAGGTCCTGGAGCATCTGCCGCTGGACACGGGCCAGCTTGTTGATGATCTCGACCATGTGGACGGGGATGCGGATCGTGCGCGACTGGTCGGCCATGGCACGCGTGATCGCCTGCCGGATCCACCAGGTCGCGTACGTGGAGAACTTGAAGCCCTTGGTGTAGTCGAACTTCTCCACCGCGCGGATCAGACCGACGTTGCCCTCCTGGATCAGGTCCAGGAAGAGCATGCCGCGGCCCGTGTAGCGCTTGGCGAGGGAGACCACGAGGCGGAGGTTGGCCTCCAGCAGGTGGTTCTTGGCCCGGCGACCGTCCTCGACGAGGATCTCCAGCTCACGCTTGAACGTGGGCTTGTGGTCCTCCTCCTCTTCGAGCTTGTACTCGGAGAAGAGACCCGCCTCGATGCGCTTGGCGAGCTCGACCTCCTGCTCGGCGTTGAGCAGCGGCACCTTGCCGATCAGCTTGAGGTAGTCCTTGACGGGGTCCGCGGTGGCACCGGCGACCATGACGGTCTGCGCCGGGGCGTCGTCCTCGTCGTCGTCGGACAGCACGAAGCCCTGGGTCCCGCCGACCTTCGGAGTCTCCTCCTCGGCCTCGTCGGCCAGGTCCTCGGCCGCCCAGTCCTCGCCCTCGGCCGCGGGGGTCTCGCCCTCGTCGCCGTCCTTGGCGCCCTTCTTCGTGGCGGCGGTCTTCTTGGTGGCCGTCGCCTTCTTCGCGGCGGTCTTCTTGACCGTCCGCTTCTTCGGCTCGGCGGCGGCCTCGGCCCCCGCCTCCTCCTCGGTCCCGGAGGCCGACGGTGCGGATATCGCCGCGGCGGTGGCGGGGACCGCCGTCTTGCGCGCGCCGATGGGGCGCGGCGCGGCGGCGGCCTTCTTGGTCACGGTACGGGCCGGGGCGGCAGCCTTGCGCGGCTTCTTCGCAGCGGCCTTGGTGGCGGGGGCGGCGCTGACGTGGAGGGCGACACCCTCCTCGTCCAGGACCTGGTTCAGGCTGCGCAGGACCCGCTTCCACTGGTCCACCGGGATGCGGCCGGCCTCGAAGGCCTGGCGCACGTCATCACCGTTGATGTGACCCTGCTCGCGGCCGCGCTCGACGAGCGCGACGAGGGCCTCCGATTCGGCGATCTCCGGAGGGAACGTACGGGACGGGCTGAGCGACACAAGGAGCCTCTCGTTGCGAACAGATAAGGGGTGAGCGGGACATCATCGCGCGAACTCGGGAAACAGACCCGAGGGGGGTCTGTATTCCGGGGCCGCGCGAGGACACCTGTCGGTTCATCGCATGCCCGAGTCGATTCGTTACGCGCTGAATTGAGTGACCTGCGCCACGCTGTGGCGACGCAACCGATCCGACGTGGATCCGTCCGCCCTCCCGCGCCCTCCCGCTCAGCCCGTTTTGCGGGCCTCGACGAGGAAGCGGGCGGTGTGCGCGACGAACGGGCCTTCGCGTTCGATCCGTTCGTGGAGCTCGCGCAACCGGTCCCGGTAGTGCCCGACCGTGAAGCCCGGCACCATCCAGATCACCTTCCGTAGAAAGTAGATCACGGCTCCGATGTCGTTGAACTCCGTCCGCAGTCGCTCGGAGCGCAGATCGACGATTTCCAGGCCCGCCTTCCGGGCGTCGGCGACCGCGTCGTCGGGGTGCCGGCCGCGCCGGACCTCCTCCGGCTGCGGGCCCAGGAAGTACTCCACCAGCTCGAAGACGCTGGCCGGACCGACCTGCTGCGAGAAGTACGTGCCGCCCGGTGTCAGCACGCGGGCGATCTCGTCCCACCAGACGGTCACCGGATGCCGGCTGCTGACCAGCTCGAAGGCCTCGTCCCCGAAGGGCAGCGGCGGCTCGTCGGAGTCGGCGACCACCACCGCGCCCAGCGGGTGCAGGAGCCGGGTCGCCTTGGCGACGTTCGGCGGCCAGGACTCGGTCGCCACCGTCAGCGGCGGCAGGGCGCCGGCCCCGGCGAGCACCTCGCCGCCACCGGTCTGGACGTCGAGGACGGAGGAGACCCGGGACAGCCGTTCGCCGAGGAGCTTCTGGTAGCCCCACGAGGGGCGCTGTTCGGTGGCGCGGCCGTCGAGCCAGGAGAAGTCCCAACCGTCCACGGAAACGGACTCGGCCTCGGCGACAAGATGGTCGAAAGTACGCGTCATCCCCCGATCGTCGCAGGCCGGCAGCCGGTCCTCCACCGGGTATCGGCGGCCCGCCGCGCGCGGGCGTCGTCTACAGTGGGCGGCGGGCCGTGACTGGCGTTCGGGTGGATCACCACCGGGGAGCGGCCCGGCGTACCGGTGGGTACGTCGACTGCCGCGCGCCTGGGCGAACCGCGATTCCGCAGCGACGCCCAGGAGACCCCATGACGACTGCCCAGACCGCCCGGCTCATGGACGGCACCGCCGTCGCCCGCCGCATCTCGGAGCAGACCGCCGTCCACGCCGCGAAGATCACCGAACGCACCGGCACCGCCCCTTGTCTGGCGACCGTGCTGGTCGGCGAGGACCCGGCGTCGGTGACCTACGTACGGATGAAGCAGAACCGTTGTGCCAAGGCCGGGATCACGTCCCGCCACGTCGAGCTTCCCGCCGAGACGACCACCGGGGAACTGGTGGCCGCCCTCACCGCGCTCTCCGAGGACCCGGAGATCAGCGGCATCCTGCTCCAGCACCCGGTGCCGCACCACATCGACGAGCGAGCCGCCTTCGAGGCCATCGCCCCCGGCAAGGACGTCGACGGTGTGACGATGCACTCCTTCGCCGCGATGGGCTTCGGCCTGCCGGGCTTCGTCTCCTGCACCCCCGGCGGCATCATGCGCCTCCTGGAGGCGTACGACGTGGACCTGACCGGCAAGCACGCCGTGGTCGTCGGCCGCAGCGCGATCCTGGGCAAGCCCGCCGGAATGCTGCTGCTGGAGCGCAACGCGACCGTCACCTACTGTCACTCCCGCACCGTGGACCTGCCCTCGATCGTGCGCCAGGCAGACGTCCTGGACGCCGGCTACAACGCGGGCAACGTCGGCGACGTCCACTTCGAGTCGGCCGCCGCCCGCGCCTCACTGATCACCCCGGTCCCCGGTGGCGTCGGCCCGATGACCATCGCGGTGCTCCTGGAGCAGACCGTGCGGGCCGCCGCCGCGCAGGCCGGGCTGGACCTCGCGGAGCTCTGACCCGGCCTCGCGCCCGATCCCGCACGACGAACGCCCCGGCCCCCTTCGGCCCGGGGCGTTCCGTTTCCCCGGCGGGCGGCCGCGTACGGTCCCGCCCGGCCCGGTTCCGTCCGGCCCGGCAGCCCTCAGGCCCGGCAGCCCTCAGGGCCGGCCGTCCGGGTCGGCGGGGGCGCCGCTCGGGTCGCCCCCGGTCCGGCCGTCCTCGGAGCCCGGCCCCCCGGGCCGGTCCAGCCCGCCCACGGTCCGCTCGGCCGCGGTGAGCGGCGCCGCCTTGTGGGCGCCCTCCCCGGAGGCCCGCAGCACGCGCCAGAGCACGTCCGGGCGGAACCAGTGGGCGGGCGGGCTGGTCATGGTGATGACCTGGAGGAACGCGCCCGTGAGCTGCTCCTGTGTGGTGGCACCGGTCATCAGCCGGCTCACGTACCGCGTCACCAGCGCCGAGCCCGGCCTGGACCTCATGCCGGTCGCCGTCGCGCCGGGGTAGAGGATGTCCTGCGAGGTGGCCAGCTCCCAGGCGGTGGAGACCTGCGGGGCGAGCGCGCGCTGCGCCGCACGGCCCACGGAGGGCGTGGCGAGCCCCCGGGCGCGCAGCAGGTCGCGTACGGCCAGCAGTCCGCGTGCGGCGACGGACATGCCCTGTCCGTACAGCGGGTTGAAGGTGGCGACGGCGTCCCCGACGGCGAAGAAGCCCTCGGGCAGGTCGGCCTTCTCGAAGAAGACACGGCGGTTGGCGGTGCCCTGGGTCACGGACACCTCGGTGAGCGGCCTCTTCCCCTCCAGCAACTCGCCGACGACCGGGTCCCGCGCTTCCATGGCGAACGGGATGAACGCGTCCGGGTCGACGGTCGGCCGGCCGCCGCGGGTGCCCGAGAGGGTGACCTGCCACTGGCCGTTCTCGATCGGTACGATCGTCGCGGTGCGACCGGGCACGGGCACCCGCGGATCGGACTGCACGTTGACGATGGGGAAGCCCATCGCGTGGCTTCCGGCGGGCGCCTCGAAGATCCGGGTCGCGTAGACCAGACCGGAGTCGACCTCCGCCTGCTCGATCTCGCCCACCCCCAGTTCCTGGAGCCAGGTCCGGCTCCGGGAGCCGCGACCGCTCGCGTCGACGACGAGGTCCGCGGTGATCAGCCGGTTCTCCTCCTCCGGGGTGTCGACGCGGACCCCGGTGATCCGGGCCGCCGTGCCCTCCAGGCCCCGTACCCGGCTCTCCTGGAGCGTGTTCACCTCCTTGAGGCCGAGGACCTTGGCGCGGACCACCGAGTCGAGGAGGTCGCGGCTGCACGAGATGCTGAACTGCTTCTCCCCGCACCGCGGCAGCCAGCCCTGCGCGGCCTTGGTGACGAGCTCGCCCGGCAGGCTGCGACGCAGGGCGCCCGCGGCCGTCCACTCCCCGATGACGCCCGGCAGTATCTCCTCGATGGCGCGCGCCCCGCCCGACCACAGGACGTGCACGTGGCGGGCCTGCGGCAGGCCCCGGCGCGGAGCCGGGCCGTCCGGCAGCGCGTCGGCGTCGATGATCGTGACCGAGGCGTGTTCGGCGAGGACGGCTGCCGTCAGAAGGCCGGACATGCTGCCCCCGATGACGACGGCATGACGGGGTGCGGAAGGCTGGGTCATCGTGTGGTGGCTCTCTGTCGGGGCCGCACGGGAGACGGCGACACAAGTGAAGTGGTGTGCTCGGGCCACCGGGTCGGGAGCGGCAGACGCCCGTTCAACGGGCCCCGCCGATCAGGAGGTTGACCCGCTCGATCGCCACGGACAGGCGAACCGCGCGGGGGAGGGGCGCGGTTCGTACGTCGAGGCGGGTCCGGGGCGGGGCGGGGGTTCGGCGCGGGGTCGGGGTGCGGTGCGCCGCGGCACGCGCCCCGGGGGCCGCTCGCGCCGGCCGGGCCGGAGCCGGGGCCCGTGCCGCACGGAGCCCGGGTGGCCCTCACGGCGTGCCGCCCCCGGGGCCCCGTGCCGGGCCCGGGTCGGCGGGTCCCGGGTCCTCGGAGGGGCCGGCATCGAGACGGCCCTCCCGCGCGAGCAGCTCGTCCAGGTGGTCGGCCAGGGACTTCCAGCCCGCGGGGGAGAGCCGTCCGGCGCGGGTGACGATGCTGCGTACGTCGTGCGCTCGCAGGACGGCGAGCATCGGGTTCTCGGCCTCGGGCGGGGCCGACTCCCACTCCCGCTCGATCCCGGCGAGGGCCGCGGTCAGCGCCTCGGTGTCATCGGCCAGCAGGAATCCGCCCTCCACCCCGTAGAACCGCTGGATCCCGGCGGCCGCGGCCAGATTGGGCAGGCCCTCGCCCTGCACGAGGCGGGTCAGCGACTGCCCCGACGCGTCGAAGGAACGCGCGATGGCCGTCAGGGAGTACGGCCGCCCGTCCTCCCGGGGGCGCGTGCGGCGCAGGTGCTCGAAGCGCTCCCGGACCTGTTCCCGCAGCGGGAGCCGCGCCGGCCGGCCGTCGAGGGTGAGGCGGATGGCCTCGGGGGTGATGCCGGTGACGAAGGACAGACGGTCCAGGTCGTCCGGGGCGCCCGCCCCTGCGGGCGCGGTGGCCAGGGCCCGTTCCACCGCACTCTTGTTGTCGGCCAGCAGGAAGCCCGCGAAGACCCCGAAGAACCGCTGGATCCCGGCCGCGTGCCCCAACCCGGGCAGTCCCGTACCCGCGTTGAGGGGGCCCAGGGAAGCGCCGGGCGCCCCGAAGTCCTCGGCTATCGCGGCCAGCGACCACTCCCGGCCGTGCTTGTCACGCCGCGTCTCGCGCAGACACCGGAAGCGACGGTGTACCCGCCGGGTCAGGGGGACTTCGGGTGCTTCACCGGCCAAGACCCCGGGGACCAGGTCCGGTTCGACCCCGGAGAGCCGGCCGAGCCGCTCGTCGGACAGCACGTCGGCCGGGTCCTGTCCGCGCTGCCGCGCCAGCTTCGCGACGCGGTCCCGGATCGTGGCCGGATCGGGTCGGGCGGCGGCTCGCACCGGGAAACTCTCCGTATGTCGCTCGGGATGTCGCTCGGGCGTTCGGGCTGCCCGCAGCCTAGCCCTCACCCCCGCGCCGAACCAGCGAAACCCCCACCTTTCCTTCACCCCATCTCAAAGAAGATGGGCATCCGCGGCCTCCGCGCACCCCCGACGGTCTCGCCGGGACAGGCGCGCCCGTTCGCGACGGAGGACTGCCCTCGCACGAGCGCACCACGACGGTCCGGACGCGCCCCCGGGGCGCAGGGCCCTTACCCCCGGGGTAATCGACCCCGTCCCGGACCGTCGGCACAGTGGGGGCATCGGATCCCGGGGCCGCGCACTCGGCCCCGGGATCCGATGTCCCGCCACTCCACGCGTCCCATCCTCGACGGAGGCTGATTCGACATGTCCGCAACCCTGCTCGCCGGCATCGTCCGCACCACCGAGCCGCAGGCCGTGCTGCGCCGGTTCCTCGCGCTCGACGCGCTGGTCACCGCCGGCAACGGGCTCGCCTACCTCGCCTTCTCCGCGCCGCTCGGCCGACTCCTGGGCGTCGGCTCCACGACCCTGCTCGTCCTCGGAGCGATCCTCGCCCTGTACGGGGCGGGCGTCGGGTGGCTGGCCGCCCGACGCCGGCCGCCGGTCCTCCCCGTCCGTCTCGTCATCGAGACCAACTGCCTCTGGGCTGCCCTGAGCCTGGCCTCGGCACTCCTGTGGTTCACCCCGACCGTCGCGGGCGCGGTGTGGATCCCGGCACAGGGGCTCGTCGTCGCCGGGTTCGCGCTCGCCCAGTGGCTCGCGCTGCGCGCTGTGGCCTCAGGGGACCAGTGAGCGCAGGTACTTCACCGTCGCCGGGTCGGCGGGCAGCAGGGTCTCGATGGCCAGCTCGGCGACGGTCACGTCCATCGGCGTGTTGAAGGTGGAGATGGACGACACGAAGGACAGGGCGTGGCCGTCGTGCTCGATCCGCAGCGGCAGAGCGATGTTCGCGACCGCCTCCCGCGGCTCCCCGTGATCGGCCCGCTCCGCCACGGGGTAGGCCGCCACCTCCTCGTACAGCGCGCGCAGCGGCTCCGAGCGCGACAGTGCGATCTGTCGCTCCATCTGCTCCAACAGGTGCCCGCGCCACTCCCGCAGGTTGAGGATCCGCCCGGCCAGGCCCTGCGGATGCAGGGTCAGCCGCATCGCGTTCAGCGGCGGCGCCAGCAGGTGCTCGGGCACCCCGTCCAGCAGCAGCGCGATGCCCCGGTTCGCGGCGATCACCTGGTAGGTGGCGTCCACGACCAGCGCCGGATACGGCTCGTAGCCCGCCAACAGCCGCTCCAGCGAGTCCCGAAGGACCTCCATCGACGGGTCGTCGAGCGGGGTGTGCGGGTAGCGGGGCGCGTAGCCGGCCGCCAGCAACAGGGCGTTGCGCTCCCGCACCGGGATGTCCAGGTGTTCCGCGAGCCGCAGCACCATCTCCTCGCTCGGCCGGGAACGGCCGGTCTCCACGAAACTGATGTGCCGCGACGAGGAGTCGGCGCGACCCGCCAGCTCCAACTGACTGATCCCGCGCCGCTCCCGCCAGGTGCGCAGCATCGCGCCCACACTCACCGTCGTCATGGTCCGACGGTAGCCCAGCGGCCACCAGCCGCCGGGCGCGGCCGGTGTCCCGCGGCGAAGACGAGCGGACGCGCCGGCGCGCACCGCCGCGCGCGAGACCTTCCCGCGGGCCCGCGCTGTGCGAACCTTGACCCCACGTCAGGCGATGGAGCCGACCGAGTCGTGAAGGAGTGTGTGGATGTCGGGCGAGCCGCTTTCCCAGAAGGAGATCGAGGACCGGTTGCGGGAACTCCCGGGCTGGGCCTTCGAGGACGACCGGATCCTGCGCACCTACCGGCTGGGCAGCCACTTCGCGGCGAGCGCCCTCGTCGCCCACATCGCGGCGGTGCAGGACGAGTTGAACCACCACTCGGACCTCACCCTGGGCTACGACACGGTCCGCGTGTCGGTGAACACCCACAGCGCGGGCGACGCCGTGACCGAGACCGACTTCGCCCTCGCCGAGCGACTGGAGGCCCTGGCGCCCGCCCACGGAGCGAGCTGATGCCGATACCGGGTTCCCTGCTCGACTACGACGCCGAGGCCGAGGCATACGACGCCACCCGGGGCGGCGCCCCGCGCGCCGAGGCCGCGGCGGCCGCGGTCCTCGGCCTCGTCCCGGCCCCCGCGCGCACCCTGCTCGACCTGGGCTGCGGTACGGGCATCGTCACCGCCCGGCTGCGGCGCCCCGGGCTGCGGGTGCTGGGCGCGGACGCCTCGTACGGCATGGCGGCGATGGCGGCGCGGCGCGGGGTCCCGGTGGTGATCGCCTCCGGGACCGGGCTGCCCGTGCGGTCCCGCTCGTTGGACGCCGTGAGCGCGGTGTGGCTCCTGCATCTGCTGCGGGAGCCCGGGGTGGTGCCGCGACTGATCGCGGAGGTGGCGCGGACGCTGCGCCCGGGCGGGGTGTTCGTCACCACCGTGGACAAGGACTCCGCGCACGACGTCGGCGGCGACATCGACGGGGTGCTCGCACCGCACCTCACGCCGACCCCGGCGGACGCCTCGGCGCAGGTGACGGGGTACGCCGCGCAGGCGGGTCTGCGGCCGTGCGGGGAGACCCTGTTCACGGGCTTCGGCCAGGGCGTCACCCCGCGCGGCGCGGCCGAGGCGCTGCGCGCGGGACGGTACGCCTCCCGCGTCGCACCCCGGGGCGCCACCGTCGAGGAGGTCGCGACCCGGCTGGAGGCGCTGCCCGACCGGGACGTGCCGCGCGCGGACCCGACGTACCGCCTGGCCGCCTTCGTGCGCGACTGACGGCGGCCTGCCGGCGGATCGGCGGCGGTGGAGGGGCGGGAGGAGCGCGCCCCACCTGCCGCTCGGCGGCGACAGAGCGGGTCAGGCGGGTTCCAGGCGCCACCACTGGGCCGGGGAGTCGGTGTCCTCGCACTGGCGGGCCCGCCCCTCCTCGTCGGCCTCCAGCGGGAGCCCGCTGATGACGGCGATCAGGGAGACCACACCGGGGGCGTCCAGGTGCTCCTCGACGATCCACTCCTGGGCGCCGAACGCGTTGGCCTTCCACACCTGCACCCGGGTCCCGCTGTCCACCGACGCGTTCGCGACGTCCAGCCGCTTGCCGTTGTGCACGCTCACCACGTGGAAGATCCCACCGCCGCCGTACACCGGCGAGATCTCCCACCGGTCTGCGGACGCGGGCGCGGGCGGGCCGTCCGGCCCCACCCGCACCCGGTTCCCGCTCTCCACCTGGAGCAACAGACCGCTGCCCACGTTGCGGAGTCGGTAGACCCCGTCAGGAACGTTCACCCGCACACCCTCGGCTCGCTCACATGTCGAAGACGGCCGGGTCGGGCCCGAGCCGCCGGCCCGCCGTGCCGGCGCCCAGGGCGTCCAGCACGGCGATGTCGTCGGCATCCAGTTCGAAGCCGAGGACATCCAGATTCTCGCGGATGCGCGCGGGCGTCACGGACTTGGGGATCACGACGTTGCCGAGCTGGAGGTGCCAGCGCAGCACCACCTGCGCGGCGGTGCGATCGTGCTTGGCGGCGACCGCGGTGACGGCGGGAAGCGTGAGCAGCTCCTTGCCCTGGCCGAGCGGGGACCAGGCCTCGGTGGCGATGCCGAGGTCGGCGTGCAGGGCGCGCAGCGCGCTCTGCGGGAAGAGGGGGTGCAGCTCGATCTGGTTGACGGCCGGGACCAGGTCGCTCACGGTCCGGATCCGCTCCAGGTCCTCCGGGCGGAAGTTCGACACGCCGACCGCCTTGGCGCGACCGCTCGCGGCGATCTCCTCGAAGGCCTTCCAGGTGGCGAGGACGTCGTCCCGCATGGGGCGCGGCCAGTGGATCAGGTACAGGTCGACGTGGTCGAGGCCCAGCCGGGAGAGCGATGCGTCGAAGGCGCGCAGGACCTCGTCGCGGCCCCAGACCCGGTCCGGGCCGTTCCACAGCTTGGTGGTGACGAACAGCTCCTCGCGCGGCACCCCGGCGCCCGCGATGGCCCGGCCGGTGCCCTCCTCGTTGCCGTAGATCGCGGCCGTGTCGATGCTGCGGTAGCCGGCCTCCAGGGCGGTGGTGACGGCCTGCTCCGCCTCGTCGTCGGGGACCTGCCAGACGCCGTAGCCGAGCTGGGGCATAAGGGTGCCGTTGTTGAGCTTGATGCCGGGGACCTGGTTCACGTCGGGTCGTTCCTCGTCGTCGGGTACGGGTACGGATGCGGACACGGCGGTACGCGCCGTGGCCTGCGAGGGGCCATAACCGGCCACTCGCGGCGCGCATTCCCGCCAAATGGGTGGTTATTCAGGAGGCTCCCAGATAGGCCTGCCGCACCCGCGGGTCCGCCCGCACCTCGGCCGCAGTCCCCTGGGCGAGCACGGTCCCGAGGTCCAGTACGACGACCCGCGCGCAGAGCTCCATCACGAAGGCCACGTTGTGCTCGACCAGCAACACCGCGCACCCCTCCACCTCGGCGAGCCGCCGCACGACCGTCGCGAGCCGCTCCCGCTCGGGCGCCGACATCCCCGACGCCGGCTCGTCCAACAACAGCACCCTCGGCCGGTCGGCCACCGCGCGGGCCAGCTCCACCATGCGGGCCCGACCCACCGGCAGCCCGCCCGCGTACACGTCCCCCAGCTCACCGATCCCGCAACCCTCCAGCACCCGCGCGGCCCGCTCGCGACGCTCCCGCTCCCGGCGCCGGCGGGCCGGAGCGGCGACCAGGTCAGCGACCGGACCGCCCCCACCACCGCGCCACTCCTGGGCGACGAGCACGTTGTCGGCCACGCTGAGCTGCCCGAAGAGCTGCTGCCGCTGGAAGGTCCGGCGCACCCCGTGCCGGGCCCGCCAGACCGGGGAGCGGCGGGTCACGTCCACCCCGTCGAGCAGCATCCGCCCCCGATCGGGTCGGCGGATCCCGGACAGCACGTCGAACAGCGTGGTCTTGCCGGCCCCGTTCGGGCCGATCAGACCGCACACCTCCCCGGCCCGGACCCCGAGGTCCACCCCGGCCAGCGCCCGGACCCCGCCGAAGCGCACACCGACCCCGACCGCCTCCAGCACGTACGGCGCCGTCATCGGACCATCCCCAGGTAGGCCTCGGTCAGCCGGTCGGTCTCCACCTCGGCGCGCGGGCCGCACCAGGACACCTGCCCCTGGGACAGGTAGGCGACCGTGTCCGCGGTCCCGAGGATCTCGGTCGCCCTCTCCTCCACCAACAGCAGCGCGGTCCCGGCGGCCCGGAGCTCGACGAGCAGCTCGTACACCTCGTCCACCACGCGCGGCGCGAGTCCCAGCGAGGGCTCGTCGGCGATCAACACCCGTGGGGGGCGCTGCAACAGCGGAGCCAGCGCCAGCAACTGCTGCTCCCCGCCCGACAACGCGCCGGCGGGCACCCGGCGCCGCTCCCGCAGCCGCGGGAAGCGCCCGAACACGGCGTCCCGCTCGGCCGGGTCCCGCAGGTGGAGCGCCAGGTTCTCCTCGACGTCGAGCGAGGGGAAGATCCCCCGACCCTCGGGAGCGAGCAGCACCCCGCCCCGCGCACGGCGCACGGCCCCCTCCCGCGTCACGTCCCGCCCGGCCACGAGGACCCGGCCGTCACCGGCGGGCAGCACCCCGGCCGCGACCCGGCACGCGGTGCTCTTCCCGGCCCCGTTGGGCCCGAGCAGGGCGAGGATCTCGCCCTGCCGCACGACGAGGTCCACCCCGTGCAACACCGCCCCGCCGTCGTACCCGGCCCGTACCCCCCGCAGCTCCAGGGCGACGGGGCGCCCGGCCGGGTCGGCCCCGCCGGCGAGCGTGGCGCGGGGCCCGGGCACCGCCGCCGTCCTCGCGCGCTCGACGCCACCCCCCGCCCGGTCGGTCCCGCCGGCGTTCGAGGCGCGGGCGTCCGGGGGCGGAGCCCCCGAAGCGGCCCGGGGCGCGACCCCGGCCCCCGCCCCCGACCCGGCCCCGGCCTCGGTCCCCGACCCGGCCCCGACCCCGGCCCCGGTCCCAGACCCGACCCCGGCCTCGGTCCCAGACCCGGCTCCGGCCTCGGTCCCCGACCCGACCCCGGCCCCGGCGGAGGCTCCCGTATCGGCGGAGCGCCCGGCGCGCCGTCTGGCCAGCCGTACCGGCACGGCGGCGCAGTAGCCGTCGGGGTCATTGGCCAGCGCCAGCCCCGCCAACCCGAACAGGATCACCGGCAGGTGCGCCGAGGTCGTCACCCAGTGCGCCATCACCTGGGGGGCGACCGCGAACACCAGCCCCGCCACCACCGCGTACTGCGGCCGCCGCACCCCCGCCGCCACCACCACGGCCAGCCACACCAACCCCGTCATCGCCGTGAAGTCCGTGGCCGTGATCCGGGTGTTGTACGAGGCGTACATGACGCCCCCGAACCCCGCGAGCCCGGCCGACAGCGTGAACAGCAGCAACTTCGTCCGCAGCACGGACACCCCGGACGCCATCGCCGCCGCCGGGGCCGACCGCACGGCCAGCATCGCCCGGCCCGAGGGGGAGTCGCGCAGCGCGCCCAGCGCGGCGGCCACGACCGCGACGAGCACCACCAGGGTCACCCCCATCGCCCGGTCGTCGGACAGGTCCACCGGGCCGACGACCGGCCGAGGGATCGACCAGCCGGAGTCCCCGTTGCGCAACCACCGCAACTGGAACAACACCTGGTCGGCGAGGAACGCCAACGCCAGTGTCGCCAGGGCCAGGGACCGTCCCCCCAGCCGCAGCGCCGGCAGCGCGACCAGGGCGCCCAGGACGGCGGCCACGCACGTCCCCACCGCCAACGCCGCCACGAACGGCCACCCCCGGCTCATCAACAGCCCGGCCACCAACGCCGCCCCGGTCACGAAGGTCGCCTGCGCCAACGACACCATCGCGCCGAGCCCGGTGACCACGGTGAAGGACATGAACACCAGGGCGATGGCCAACCCCTGGGTGAGGAGCCCGCTCCAGAACGGGGTCGTCACGGTGTAGAAGGCCACGCACAGCAGGCCCGCGCCCACCGCCCACACCCCCCACCGCCGCGCCCACGAGGCCCCGGCCAGGTGGTCCACGGGCGGGGCGTCGGCCACGACCGTTCCGGTGGCCCGCGCCCGCCGGGTCAGCACCAGCAGCCCGCCGAACAGGATCAGGAACGGCACGGCCGTCCGGAACCCGGTGATCCCCTCGGCGAAGGAGGCGTAGCCGGCGACCAGGTTCTGCAACACCCCCAGCCCCAGCCCGCCCGCGAACGCCAGGGGGACCGACGCGAACCGTCCGATCACGGCGGCCGTCGCCGACACGAACAGGAACAGGGTGAAGTCGTGCGCGGACAGGCCCAGGAGCGGGGTCGCCAGCACCCCGGCGAGCCCCGCCAGCCCGGAGGCGATCATCCACGCGACCGAGGACAGCCGGTCGGCGCTGATCCCGCGCAGTTCGGTCAGCGAGCGGTTGTCGACGGCGGCCCGCAGCGTCAGCCCCAGGCGGGTGTGTCGCATCAACACCCACAGGGCCACTGCCACCAGGGCCGTCACCACCCAGGTGATCAGCTGATCGGAGTCGACGCCCACGCCCTCGGCGAGCTGCCAGGACCGTGCGGGGCTCGGCCCCACCCCGGGAAGCCCGAACTGGTTCTCGGCGGGCTTCACCGGCGCCCCCGCGTCGCCGAGCAGCTCCACCGCCCACAGTCCGGCCGCCGGCAGCGCCACCAGCAGCCCGATGGTCGCCACGATCCGCGCGGTCTCCCCGACCCGGGCGAGCCGCCGGAACATCAGCCGGTCCAGCCCCCAGCCGATCCCGGGCGCCACGCCGAGCACCACCAGGAGCGCCGCGGGGACGGCCGGCCAGCCCAGTCCGGAGTGCAGCTCGTAGAAGGTGAGCGCGCACAGGTAGGCGGTGGCCCCGTGCGCGAAGTTGAAGAGTCCGGACGCCGAGTACGACAGCACCAGCCCGGTGGCCAGCAGCGCGTACAGGGCGCCGGAGACCAGGCCGCTCAGCACGAAGACGAGCAGGTCACCCATGCCGCGGGCCTACTTGAAGGGGATGGGTTCGTGGCACGCGAACGGGACGGCGACCTCGTACGCGCCGTCCCGCAGCCGGACGAGCGCCCCGCAGCCGAAGCTGTTCTTCTGCCCCTTGGGCTCCGCCCGGTCGCCGACCAGCGTGCCGGTGTCGGAGAAGGTCCGCGCGGCGCTCTGGAAGGTCTCCGGGGTGAGGTTCCTGCCGGCCTTGCCCGCGATGGAGAGGAACAGGTCCGCGGACATGTACCCGGTCATCATGTGCATGTTCAGCGGCAGATCCTGCCCGCCGGCCGCCGCCTTGATGTCGGCCTTGAACCGGGCCATCGCCGGGTTCCGCGACTCGAACGGCTCGAACTGCAGGAGGACGTACACCCCGTCCAGCGCCTGCCGGGTGGCGTCCTTCGCGAGCAGCCCCGGGTCGTAGTCGGTGGGGTCGGTGAGCACGCCCCGGTAGCCGGCGCGCTTGAGCGCGGTGAACAGGCCGATGTTGTTGGGGGTCTGCATGACGGAGACGACGGCGTCGGGGGCCTTGCCGCCGTTGCTCGCCAGGATCTCCTTCACGTACGCGGACCAGTCGTTCGGCACGGCGGTGCCGGGCACCGACGCCTTCGCGTAGGACACCGTGAACCCGGCGCTGCCGAATCCCTGCCGGAAGGTCGCCACGCCGAACTTCCCGGCGTCGCTGTCATTGGCGATGATCGCGACCGACTTGCCGGCCGCCCCGCCGAGGATCCGGGCGACGCCCTCGGGCCAGGTCTGGTTGATGGTGCCGCCGGGGGTGGGGACCAGGCAGCCGTTGAACCCGTAGATGTACTCCGGTCCGCAGAAGGAGGGGAGGGTGCCCCAGCCGAAGGTGGGCACCTTCTCGCGCTGGAGGAAGTCCGCGCCGGAGAAGGTGACGGAGCTCATCGGGGAGACCGCGAAGACCTCGTCCTGCTGGACGAGCTTGCGGGCGGCGGCCGTGTTCTTGCCGGGGTCCTGGCCGTCGTCCTCGGCGCCGATGTAGTCGATCGTGCGGCCGTTGACGCCGCCCTCCGCGTTGGCGCGCAGGTAACGGGCCTTCGCGCCGAGGTCGGTGTCCTTCTTGCTGTACCCACTCGCGCTGGTCATCGACACGATGCCACCGACCTTGATCGAGTCGGCGGTGACCCCGCGGGTGGTGCCCGGCGCGTCCCCGGTCCGGCCAGGCGAGGTGCCGTTGGTCGAGGCCGAGTTGCAGGCGGTGACGAGCGCGAGGGCCGCCGCCGCGGCGGCGAGGGCGTGGATGGGTCGCAGCATGTGTGGAATCCCCTCCGGTCGGAATCCCCGCATTCTGTGCGTGACCTGACGCACCGTCAATATTGCCGACCAAGTGAAATGACGGATCGTCAGATCATGTCGATCGGGATCACCCCGACCCGTCAGCCCTGGTACAGGGCAGCCACCTCCGTGGCGTAGGCCTGCTCGATCGCCCGCCGCTTCAACTTCAACGACGGTGTCAACAGACCGCGTTCCTCGGTGAACTGCTCGGCCAGCACCCGGAACGTACGGATCGCCTCCGCCTGCGACACCAGGGTGTTGGCGGCCACCACCGCACGGCGCACCTCCGCCGACAGCTCCGGGTCGTGTATCACCCGCGCAGCCGCCTGCTGGGGCAGCCCCCGCATGGACAGCCAGTGCGCGACCCCCTCCATGTCCAGGGTCACCAGCGCCGCGATGTAGGGCCGGTCGTTGCCGACCAGGACGCACTGCGACACCAGGGGATGCGAGCGCACCCGCTCCTCCAGCGCCGTCGGGGAGACGCTCTTCCCGTTCGACGTCACCAGGATCTCCTTCTTGCGCCCGGTGATCGTCAGGTACCCGTCCGCGTCGAGCCGCCCCAGGTCCCCGGTCGCCAGCCAGCCGCCGCGCAGCACCTCCTGCGTGCCGCGCGGATCGTTGAGGTACCCGGAGAAGACGTGCCCCCCGTGCAGCCAGACCTCCCCGTCGTCCGCGATGTGCACCGAACCGCCCGGGATGGGCGGTCCCACCGTCCCGTACTTCGTCGCCCCCGGCGGATTCGCCGTGGCTGCGGCGGAGGACTCCGTCAGCCCGTACCCCTCGTACACGGTGATCCCGGCGCCGTCGAAGAACAGCCCCAGCCGACGCGACATCGCCGACCCGCCCGACATCGCGTGCCGCACCCGCCCGCCCATCGCCTCGCGGACCTTCCCGTACACCAGCTTCTCGAAGACCTGGTGCTCCACGCGCAGTGCGGCCGACGGGCCCGGCCCGGTGCCGAAGGCCTTCTGTTCGCGGGCCTCGGCGTAGCGCACCGCCGTTTCCACCGCCCGGTCGAAGGGGCCCGTACGCCCCTCGGCCTCCGCCTTGCGTCGCGCCGCCGCGAACACCTTCTCGAAGACGTACGGCACCCCCAGTACGAAGGTCGGCCGGAACGCGGCCAGGTCCGGAAGCAGTTCGGCCGCCGCCAGCACCGGCTGGTGGCCGAGCTTCACCCGGGCACGGACGGCGGCGACCTCCACCATCCGACCGAAGACGTGCGCGAGGGGCAGGAACAGCAGCGTCGAGGGCTGCTCGCCCGGGCCGGCGCGGAAGACCGACTCCCAGCGGTCGACCATGGTGTCCGCCTCGAACATGAAGTTCGCGTGCGTCAACACGCAGCCCTTGGGGCGACCCGTGGTCCCCGAGGTGTAGATGACCGTGGCGGTCGCGTCGGGCGTCACCGCGCGGCGGTGGCGGTGCACCACGTCCTCCGCGACCCCGTGCCCGCCCTCGACCAGTTCCGCCACCGCACCCGCGTCGAGCTGCCAGAGCCTGCGCAGGTCGGGGAGGCGTTCGATGACGGAGCCCACCGTCATGGCCTGGTCCTCGTTCTCCACGACACAGCCGGTGCACGAGGAGTCGTACAGGATCCAGTGCACCTGCTCGGCCGACGAACTCGGGTAGACCGGCACCGGCTGGGCGCCGATCGCCCACAGCGCGAAGTCGAACAGCGTCCACTCGTACCGGGTCCGGGACATCACGCCCACCCGATCCCCGAACCTGATGCCCTGGGCCAACAGCCCCTTCGCGAGCGCCAGCACCTCGTCGGCGAGTTCCCCGGAGGTGACGTCCCGCCAGACCCCGCCCGTCTTGCGGCCGAGCACCACCCGGTCCGGATCCTGCCGGGCATGTTGGAAGACGACGTCGGCCAGACCGCCGACCGGCACGTCGGTGACCACGGGTGGGACGGTGAATTCGCGCAAGGGCCCGCTCCTCTCCGCGCAGTTTCGCTCCGCACGGCGCCGGTGACGGTACCCCACCCGGGGGCCCCGCGGGAGGTGGTCCGAACAACCGATGCGAAGCCATCACCACTGGTCAGCGCCGTGGGCGCGAGGCTCGTGGAGATCGACGGGTGATCGATGGGTGATCGATGGGTGATCGACGGAGGAACGGGCGAGGATCTCCACGACATCTGCGCGAGCCCCGCACCGCGACCACCCCGCCCCGGCCGGTGCCCGCAGGCTCCCCGGCCCGCCCCCGACCCGTGTCCGCAGGACCGCCGGCCCGCGTCCGCAGGGCCGCCGACTCGTGTCCGCAGGGCGCCCGACCCGTGTTCGCAGGACCGCCGGCCCGCGTTCGCAGGGCCCCCGTCCGCAGGGTCCCCGGCCGTGTCCGCAGGGCCCCCGGCCGTGTCCGCAGGACTCCGGCCCGTGTCCGCGAGGACCTCGGCCCCTGTCCGCGGGGGTCAGGCCGGCCGGCTCAGCCGGTCGCCGCCCGAGAGGATCGCGGCCGCCAGCGCCTCCGCGGCCGGGGTCGACCGCTGCCCCTGGAGCAACGCGAACTCCACCGGCCCCAGTTCCGGCAGCCCGCCCACCCGCACCAGGCCCGGCGGGATCAGCCCGCGGGTGTGCGCCATCACGCCGAGCCCCGCCCGGGCCGCCGCGATCAGACCGCTCAGGCTGCCGCTCGTACACGCGATCCGCCAGGCCCGCCCGTCCCGCTCCAGGACCTCCAGGGCCCGCGCCCGGGTGATTCCCGGCGGCGGGAAGACGATCAGCGGAACGGGACGCTCGGGGTCCACCCGCAGTCCCTCCGCCCCGATCCACACCATCCGGTCCCGCCACACCAGCCGACCCCGCTCGTCCCCCCGGCCGCGCCGCTTGGCCAGCACGAGGTCCAGCCGCCCCGCGTCCAGCCGCTCGTGCAAGGTCCCCGACAACTCGACCGAGAGCTCCAGGTCCACCTCGGGGTGCTCGTGCCGGAACCCCTCCAGCACCTCCGGCAGCCGCGTCAACACGAAATCCTCCGACGCCCCGAACCGCAGCCGCCCCCGCAGCCGGGTCCCGGAGAAGAAGGCCGCCGCCCGCTCGTGCGCCTCCAGGATCGTGCGGGCGAAACCCAGCAGCGCCTCGCCGTCCTCCGTCAGCTCCACGCTGTGCGTGTCCCGGACGAAGAGCGGCCTGCCGGTTGCGTCCTCCAGCCGCCGCACGTGCTGGCTGACCGTGGACTGCCGTACGCCGAGCCGTCCCGCGGCCTGCGTGAAGCTGAGTGTCTGCGCCACCGTGAGGAACGTGCGCAACTGAACCGGGTCGTACATGCCGTTCATGGCCCCAGGCTATCGCCGTTCGCGATGACAGTCAGTTCGGTGTGCGGGTTTCCCGATCACCGTTCGGTACCCGACGATGAAGGAGGCCGGGGATCCCGCGCCGAGCCCCCTTCCGACGTTCCGCCGCGACCCGCCGAGCCCCGAGGCGGTCAGGCCCCGAGAGCGAATGAGCACCGCGCGCATGCGACGCCCCCACCCACCCTCCTGGCTGCCCCTGGACCCGTACGTCCTGGCCCTGCTGGGCACCGTCGGCCTCGCCGCCCTGGTGCCCGCCCGCGGTCAGGCCGCCGGCGTCGCGCAGGGCGCCACCACCGCGGCCGTGGCCCTGCTCTTCTTCCTCTACGGGGCCCGGCTCTCCACCCGCGAGGCCTTCGACGGGCTGCGCCACTGGCGGCTCCACCTGACCGTGCTCGCCTGCACCTTCGTGCTCTTCCCGCTGCTCGGCCTGGCGGCCCGCGCCCTCGTCCCGAGCGTCCTGACGCCCCCGCTTTACAGCGGCCTGCTCTTCCTCTGCCTGGTCCCCTCCACGATCCAGTCCTCCATCGCCTTCACCTCGCTCGCCCGGGGCAACGTGCCCGCCGCGATCTGCGCCGGATCCTTCTCCAGCCTCGCCGGCATCTTCCTGACCCCCCTGCTCGCCGCCGCGCTGCTGGGCAACGGCGCGGGCGGCTTCTCCCCCGACTCCCTGTGGAAGATCGCCCTCCAGCTCCTGCTGCCCTTCGTCCTCGGGCAATTGCTGCGACCCCGGCTCGGCGGTTTCCTCCAGCGCCACAAGAAAGTGCTGGGTCGCGTGGACCGGGGCTCGATCCTGCTCGTCGTCTACACCGCCTTCAGCGCGGGCATGGTCGCCGGCATCTGGCACCAGGTCAGCGTCCTGCGGCTGGGCGCCCTGATGACGGTGGAGGCCGTGCTCCTCGCGGTGATGCTCCTGGTCACCTGGTACGGGGCGAAGCGCCTCGGATTCGGCCGCGAGGACCGGATCGCCATCCAGTTCGCCGGGTCGAAGAAGAGCCTCGCCGCCGGACTCCCCATGGCCGGCGTGCTGTTCGGCGCCCACGCGAGCCTCGCCGTGCTCCCGCTCATGCTGTTCCACCAGATGCAGCTGATGGTCTGTGCGGTACTGGCCCGTCGACGCGCCCGTGACGCGACCCCCGAACTCCCCGCCGACCGTGTGGCGGAGGTCTCCCGGCCGGGCCGACACCCCGCGCCGCGGGCCCGGTAACGTGCGGCGGTGACCTGGATACGCCCCCTCGCCGCCCACGCCGAACGACCCTGCACCCTGGTGGTCTGCCGGGGCTGCTGCTGCGGGGACCCCCGCAAGAACCCCGGCTCCGACCACGCGGGCCAACTCGCCCGGCTGCGCGAGGCCGCCGCCGCCTCCGGGGGCCGCCTCGCCGTCCGTACCAGCGACTGCCTCGGCCCCTGCGCCCAGGCCAACGTCATCGTGGTCCAACCCACGAGCGAGGCCCGCCGCAAGGGCGCCCGCGCGGCCTGGTTCGGCTGGGCCCTGGACGACACCGCGACCGACGAGATCATCGCGTGGGCCGAGGCCGGCGGCCCGGGGACCAACCCGATCCCGGCGACCCTCGACCTGCACCGCATCGACCCCCCGGAGCCGAAGCCGACCCCGACCCGACGCGGCCGCCGGGGACGTTGAAGGCCGGGGACGTTGACGGGCGAAGGCGTTGACCGAGGTGGGGGAGTTGACGGCGGGGGTGTTGACCGGGGTGGGGGAGTTGACGGCGGGGGCCCGGGGCCGCGACGGGTGACGCGCCGCTACAGACTCACGCGCTGCTCGCCCGCGTAGATGTTCATGTCCGGGCCGCGCAGGAAGCCCACCAGCGTCAGCCCCGTCTCCACCGCCAGGTCCACCGCCAGCGAGGACGGCGCCGAGACCGCCGCGAGGACCGGTACCCCCGACATCACCGCCTTCTGCGCCAGCTCGAACGAGGCCCGCCCCGACACCAGCAGCACCGAACCGGTCAGCGGCAACCGACCGGCCTGCAACGCCCGCCCGACGATCTTGTCCACGGCGTTGTGCCGCCCCACGTCCTCCCGGAGGTCGAGCAGCTCTCCCTCCGCGGAGAACAGGCCCGCCGCGTGGAGCCCTCCCGTACGGTCGAAGACCTTCTGGGCCGCGCGCAGCCGGTCCGGCAGCAGGGAGAGCAGCTCCGCGCTCACCCGGACCGGGTCGGCGTCGATCCCCGGGAACCGGCTCGCCGTACGCACCGCGTCCAGGCTCGCCTTCCCGCACAGCCCGCAGGAGGACGTCGTGTAGACGTTGCGCTCCAGTGTGATGTCCGGCACCGGCACCCCGGCCGCGAGCTGCACGTTCACCACGTTGTAGGTGTTCGAACCGTCCGAGGTCGCCCCCTCGCAGTAGGTGACGGCCTGGACGTCCGAGGTGCGCGCCAGCACGCCCTCGCTCACCAGGAAGCCCACCGCCAGCGCGAAATCGTCGCCCGGCGTGCGCATCGTGATGGCCAGCGGTTTGCCGTTCAGCCGGATCTCCAGCGGCTCCTCGGCCACCAGCGTGTCCGGGCGGGCCCCCGCCACGCCGCCGCGGATCCGGACGACGCGACGGCGTTCGGTGACCCGTCCCATGTGATCAGTCCACCGTTCGTTCCTCGTCGTGCACCTGACGGGCCCATTCTCGCGGATCCGCCGTCGCGGACGCCCCCGGCAGGAGGATCCTCGGAATTCTCCAAATTCAGGTGCCTTAATCCTGTCGGGTCACGCGCACACGTACCGACCGGTAGCAGGCGAAGCTGGGTGATCCTGACTGTCGACGAGGGGATTCCCGCCCATGACCGGTTCACGCGTGGTGGCGCTAGGGCACTACCAGCCCGCGAAAGTGATCACCAACGAGGACCTCGCGGCCATGGTCGACACCAACGACGAGTGGATCCGATCCCGGGTCGGCATCAAGACGCGCCACATGGCGGGACCCGAGGAGCCGGTCGACGAGCTGGCCTTCCAGGCCGCGGGCAAGGCCCTCGCGAACGCCGGACTCACCCCCGACGACATCGACCTCGTCCTCGTGGCCACGTCCACCGCGATCGACCGTTCCCCCAACATGGCCGCCCGTGTCGCGGCCAAACTGGGCATGGGCGGCGGCCCCGCCGTCATGGACATCAACGTCGTCTGCTCCGGCTTCACCCACACCCTGGCCGCCGCCGACCACGCGATCCGCGCCGGCGCCGCCACCCGTGCCCTGGTGATCGGCGCCGACAAGATGACCGAGATCACCGACTGGAGCGACCGCACCACCTGTGTGCTGACCGGTGACGGCGCCGGCGCCGCCGTGGTCGAGGCGAGCGAGCAGCCCGGCATCGGCCCGGTGCTGTGGGGCTCGGTGCCCGAGATGGGTCACGCCGTGCGGATCGAGGGCTCGCCCCCGGTCTTCGCGCAGGAGGGTCAGGCCGTCTACCGGTGGACCACCAGCCGGCTGCCCGCCCTCGCCCGCAAGGTCTGCGAGAACAGCGGGATCACCCCCGAGGACCTGGCCGGCGTCGTCCTGCACCAGGCGAACCTGCGGATCATCGAACCGCTCGCCGCGAAGATCGGAGCCGTCAACGCCGTGGTCGCCCGCGACGTCGTCGACTCCGGCAACACCTCGGCCGCCAGTATTCCGATGGCCCTGTCCAAGCTGGTCCAGCGCGGCGAGATCCCCTCCGGCGCCCCGGTCCTGCTCTTCGGCTTCGGCGGCAACCTCTCGTACGCGGGTCAGGTCATCCACTGCCCGTAGCCGGCCGGGACCGAGGCGCGGGAGACGCGGGGCCGTCCACCCCCGGGCCACTTGCGAGACGGTCCGTCTCGCCAGGCCCTGCGGGGTATGCCCGCAGGTCAGAGCGGCGCGTCGGATTCCACCGGAGCCGAATACCTGGTCGGAACCACGTCGATCCCCTGCTATTGTTGTCCATGTCGCCGCGGGAAACCGGGGCCGACCACCTGGTCCGGGTGGCGGAATGGCAGACGCGCTAGCTTGAGGTGCTAGTGCCCTTTATCGGGCGTGGGGGTTCAAGTCCCCCCTCGGACACCAGCACGAAAGCCCCACTTCGGTGGGGCTTTTCGCGTTGTGCGGCATCATGGCCCTGAACGGGGCGAGGGGGAGAAACGTGTCGCAGCACGATCCGCGCAACAGGGCTGTGGTCGCCGGGCGTTACCGGCTTGAGGAGCGGTTGGGCAGGGGCGGGATGGGGACCGTCTGGCGCGCGACCGACGAGCTGCTCGGGCGGTCGGTCGCCGTCAAGGAACTCCACGTCGGGGACGGGACGGAAGCCGCCGGTGCCCTGCGCGAGGCGCGCACCGTCGCACAGGTCCGGCATCCGCACGTGGTCGTCGTCCACGACGTGGTGGAGGACGACGGGCGGCCGTACATCGTGATGGAACTCGTCGACGGTGGGTCCCTCGCGGACCGGCTCGCCGCCGCGGGCCCGCTGGACCCCGCCGAGACCGCCCGCACCGGGCTCGCCCTGCTCGGCGCCCTGACCGCGGCCCATGCGCGCGGGGTGCTCCACCGGGACGTCAAGCCCGCCAACGTCCTGATGGAGGCCGGTACCGACCGGGTGGTCCTGACCGACTTCGGCATCGCCCACCTGGCCGGCGCCACGACCATCAGCGAGACCGGCGCCTTCGTGGGCTCACCCGAGTACACCTCGCCCGAACGCATGCAGGGCGCCGCGGCGGGACCCGAATCCGACCTGTGGTCCCTGGGCGCCCTGCTGTGCGCCGCCCTGACCGGGGAATCGCCCTTCCACCGGGACTCCCTCGGCGGGGTGTTGCACGCCGTCGTCCACGACGAGATCCGCCCGCCGGCGAAGGCGGGGCCGCTGCTGCCGGTCATCCGCGGCCTGCTGGACCGGGATCCGGGGCGACGGTTGGACGCCGCCGAGACGAAGCGGTTGCTGTCGGCGTACGTGGCCACCGGCACGGTGCCCCTGCTCGATCGGGCCGCCGCCCCGACCCCGCCCGCCGGGACCTCGGGCCGGAGGGGGGCGCCCGGCACCGCCGCCCCGCCCGGCTATTCCCCGACCGAGCACGTGGTCCGGCCGGCCGGCCCCACCGCCGCCCCCGCCCGCCCGGCGCTGCGGATCGGGTTGGTCGTGGCCCTGGTCGTCCTGGCGGTCGTCGCCACGGTGACCGTGACCTCGCTGCTGGACGGCGGGTCGCGGGGGCGGACCGACACGGCCGGCCCCGCTGCCACGGCCCCGGCCGGGGCGCCCGGCTCCGCGGCCGGGGCCGTGGCCTCCCCGAGCCCCGCGAACGCCGTCCCCTCGCCCACGGCGCCCGCCACCCCCGGGGGGTCGCTGACCCCGCGGTCCGAGCGTTCCGTGCCCACCAAACCCGTGCTCACCACGCCCGCACCCACCAAGCCCGCGCCCGCCGGCTACCGCACCGTCGTCGATCGGGAGGGGTTCAGTCTCGCCGTGCCCGAGGGGTACCGGCGCACCACCGATGACCAGCGGGTCTTCTACGTCTCCCCGGACGGGGCCTTCCGCATCGGCATCAAGTCGACACCGCCGGTCGCCGGCGGGCCGCCCGCGGCGATGCGGGCCTCCGACGCGGGCGGCCCCGACACCAATCCCGGCTATCGGGACAACACGGTCGTGCGGACCACCCACAACGGACTGCCCGCCGCGCTGTGGGAGTTCACCTGGAACGGATTCACCGCGGCGGAGGGCCCCCGCCACACCTTCGACCTCTGCTGGGACGAGAACGGCGGCATGTACGACGTCTGGGTCTCCGCCCCGGTGGGACGGCTCGGAGAGGCGCGGAGCCACTTCGACGCGGCGCTGGACTCCTTCGTCCCCCCGGCGTGAGTCCCGTCAGGTTTCGTCCGTCCCCCCCCCGGCCTGAGTCCCGTCAGGTCTCGTCCGTCCCCAGGACCACCAGCCCTCCCGGCGTGGTCAGGCTGCCCGGGGTGAGCGGTGCGAAGGTGTGGGGGAGCGCCAGCCGCGGCCGTTCGGCGTCCTCCGGCACGGCGGCGAAGAGGTACGCGGCCGCCGCGACCGGGTCGCTGACCAGATGGGGGCCGTCCGCGCCGGCGCCACCGCCGACCGGGGTACGAAAGAGCTTCCGCAGGTGGCGCAGGGTCTCCGGGGTGATCCCGGCGGGCGAGGCCGGCGGGACCGGGGGACTCGGAGCGTTCGCCGCGCCCGTGACGTCCACCCGCACGGCGGGAGCGTCCGCCGGGAGCGCGCCCGACAGGAGGAGGGCCAGGAGCACCGGGACCGCCGTGCGGCGCAGTGCGTCGCCGGCGCGCCGCAGCCGGTGCGCGTGCGGCCCGGGCAGGGACAGCGCGAGGCAACCGGCGGCCCCGTCGCTCTCGATCGGCGCGACCGGGCAGACGGCCCCGGGTGAGCAGGCGCGCAGGTCGAAGACCGGGACACCCGGCGCCATCGGGTCGAGGGCATGGAACAGGACGCGGCCGTCGGTGACGACGGCCGGCGGTGCCGGCGCGGCCGGCCGGCGCCACGCCACGTGATCCGCGCCGAGTTCGTGGTCGAGCCCGGTGAACGGGCACGGCCCGATGCCGGCGGCGGGCGCGCCGGCGCGGAAGTCCGGCCACCGCCACCCCGGCGGAGTGCCGGTCCCGTCCGCCGACCGCGGGACGGCGACCTCCGCGTGCGGGTACCGGCCGAGGGGGACGGCGGCCTGCACGCCGTCCCGCGCCAGGGCGCGCCGGAGCTGCCCCGCGAGGCCCCCGAGACCCGCCAGGCCCGGGGCGGCGAGCCGGTCCAGGGCCGGTCCGCGGCCGTAGACCCCCGCACCGGGCCGACAGGCGTACCCCTCCTCGCACAGCATCGACAGCAGTGGCGCGAGCTCGGCTTCGGCCAGGCCCGATTCGCGCCCCAGTTGGGAGGTCCGTACGCCCAGCGGTCGACGCTCCAGGACGCGTACGACGGCCAGCGCGCGGCGGGCCTGCGCGAGGGCCTCGGCCGCGGCGCCGAGGGATCCGCCGGTACGGGGGACCCCGGTCAGGGGCGGCCGGGGTGGCGGGCCCACGCCCGGGGCGGCCGGTGCGGGCGCCGCCGGCGAGGGGTGGAACGCCGCCAGCACGGCCGTCAGCCCCGGCTTGGGCAGCGGCACCGGCCCCAGGTCGGGATCGTCGAGCTGGTCCACGTAGCGCAGGACGGCCGCCTGCGCGCACAGCCGGACCTCGCGCAGCTCCCGCCGGCCGGCGGGCCGGTACCCGCGGCGGCCCAGCTCCCGTGCCCATACGCGGGCGTCGTGGTGCTCGCCGCGCCGGGAGTGGTCGAGGAAGAGGCAGTAGGCGGCCGCAGCGGTACGGGCCCGCCCGGAACCGGCCGCGAACTGCCACCAGAACCGGGCTCCTTCGCGGAGACCGGACAGGTGCAGCAGGCAGCCGAAGACCACCGCGCCGGCCAGGTCGGTGTGCCCGCCGCGGGCGAAGGAGGCGAGCCGGGCCTCCGCGTTCGGATCGCATACCGCGCCCAGGCAGGCCGACTTCAGGTCGCGCCGTGCCCGTTCCGCGTCGAGCGGCACGTCCCGGGCCGGATCGCTCCAGCCCGTGGGGGAACCGCGCCGCGCGCGGCCGGCGGGCGTGCGCGGCAAGCGCAGCAGCCGGGCCTCGGCCGCGCCGAGGTCGTAGTGCGGATAGCGGTCGGGGACGCCCGCCCGGGCCAGGAACTCGGCCAGGGAGCGAGGGGTTCCGTCGCGGTCCCGGCTCTCGCGCGGCCTCATGACTCGACGGACGCGTCGAGCAGCCGGGCGAGTCGACGGTGCGCCTGGCCGAGCTGCGAGCGGACCGTGGCCTCGTCGACCCCCATCACCGAGGCGGCCTCGCCGGGAGTGCACTGGAGCCCGTAGCGCAGGATCACGGTGTCGCGCTGTCGCTCGGCGAGCCGGGAGACGGCCGAGTAGAAGCGGATGGTGTCGGTCAGTACCTCGTACTGATCGCAGTGGGCTTCCTTGAGCGCCGCCTCGAAGGCGCTGATGTCCATCGGCCGGGGGCACGGGACGCGCCGGTGCTGCCGATCGACGATCCGTTGTTTGAGGACGGTCCAGGCGTAGGCGTCGAGGCGGTCCATGTGCAGCATGCGGAGCCAGTCGCCCATGAGCGTGTCGAAGGTGGCGTCGACCGCGTCCTCGGCGGCGGCGTCGGAGCCCAGTTGGAGGTAGGCGAACCGCATGTAGGCGGGCCGCCGGTTGGTGTGGAAGGCCCAGAACGACAGCCGCGCGGGCGGATCCCACTGGGTCATCGGAGTCGGCTGCCGTCGCCGGCTCGGCAGTCCCACGGCACCGCCGGGCTCCTCCGGTCCGCCATCGTTCACCGCTCCACCCCATCCCCTGAGCCCTCATCCCCTGGGCGCTCGCACCGCCAGCGTGTCAGCGCGGGCGCACTCGGAGGGCGTAGAGAAGAAAGCTGGAAGCAATCGGCACAGTGGTGATCGACTTGCGACCAACTTCGATCGAGCCGCCCCGCAACCGGCGCATACGCATATGCCGTTCGCCTGCCTGTCCCTCCGGTCCCTCCGGCGCCGCGTCGACGGCGCACCGCGTGTGACCATCCCAAGATTCACTCGTTTGTCGGAGCGTGGGCACATCACAGCGATTCGGTACCACCGCAGTCGAGCAGGCCGAGGCGGCCATCGTCGAGCAGTACCCCCGACTGGTACGGCTCGCCTACGTGACGCTCCCCGGGACTTCGGGGCGGCACGCGCGCGTACTGCTGGCGCACAAGGTCGTGCAGCGCGCGCTCCCGCACACCGGGGGAGGGGGCACCGGGGCCGACGGGCCGGGCGGCCCCGGCGCCCCGCTGGAGGACGTGCGGGTGCGCGTCCTGCGCGCCTCCCTCGCCCGGGCCGGCCGGACCCGCGCCGCCCTGGCCCGGCTCTCCTGGCCACCCGCCCCGCCCTTCGTCTGGGGGCTGCGCCTGTGGCCCCCGGCCGGCGGGATCGACGAGACCGCCCGCCTGCTGGCCGGGGCGTCCGCACCGGTGCGGGCCGCGTTCGTGCTGCACCGGCTGGACGGCCTGCCCGAGGAGAGCGTCGTACGACTGCTCCGCGCGGCCGGCGCCGGCGACGCGGCGGACGCCGTCCGGAAGGCGGTGGCGGTGCCCGTGGAGGACGTGGGCGACGCGGACACCGCCGACCCGGACGGCGGGCCCCGCGCGGGGGAGGCGCTCCCGGGGGCCTTGCGGAACCCGGAGTTCGACGCCAGCGTGGTCAGCGCCCGCCCCACGGACCTGCTGCGTCGCCGCCGCAGGGTCCGGGCCGTATGGGCCGCGACGGCCGCGCTCGCCGTCGTCGGCGGGCTCCTGGCGGCCCACACCGCGTCGAGGGCCCCCGACGCCCGGCCGCTCGCCGGGCCGGTGGCGGCCGGCGCCCTGGATCCCGCCCGGCTGGTCAGGGTGCCGGCCGAGGCCTGGGCCGACACCGCCCGGGTCGACTTCACCGCCTGGCCCGCGCGGGGCGCCCGCGCCGCCGACCGGGCCCTGCTCGCCCGGGCCCTGGGCACGTGGGCGGCCCGACCGCGCGAGGTGCCGGTGACGGCCGCGCCGGGGACGCCCACGGACCCGCCGGCCCGCCCTCCCCAGTTGCTGTACGCGGGGGACAGTGACGGCCGGGCCGTGGTGCTCCTGTTCGACGCGGACCGGGTCGTCCGCTACGCCGAAGCCGCCGAAGGGCCGCGAGCCCGGGAGCTCGCGTTCGCCCGTACCGACGAGTCCGGGGTCACCACGGCCGCCGCGCTCAGCCTCGGCCGCACCGGGACGGCCGCCCGGTACCTGCTCGCACCGTGGATCGCCAAGGCGGGCACCCGCGACCTGACGCGGGCCGGGGACCCGGCGAAACCCCTGGACGTCGCCGCCGACGGGGTCACCGCGCCCACCGCGGTGCCCCGCGCCGAGGGCGCCTGCGACAACTGGCCCGCACTGGAACTGACCTCGTCCGCCCGCATCGTGGAGAAGCACGCCTTCGTCCTCGCCGACCTGGGCGCGCTCACCCCCGTGCACCTCACCTACACACCACTGCCCACCGGACCCGGCGCGGTCTCCGCACGCCAGCCGCGCGAGGCCACCGGAACGGCCGCCCGGGCCGCCTGGGCGCCGGTCGCCTGCCGGTTGCGGGAACTCCCCGGCGCCGGGGTGCGCGCCGTCAACATCTGGGACTTCGCCGACTCGGAGCTCCCCGACGGAGGCGGCCGGGCCGTCTGGTCCTGCACCCGAGCCTCCGGCCGGGCCGGCCCCGGGGACGTGCTCGTCCAACTGCGACCGCCCGCGGGCCCGCCCCAGGACGTGGCGCGGGCGCGGGCCACCGCCGCCTGCGGACGCTTCGGGCAGCACCTTCTCGCGGGCACCCGCTGGCGCTCCCCGGCCGGCCGCTGGTACCAGCTCGCCGCCGGCAGCCGGGAGGTCACGTCGATCACCGCGACCGGCGCGGTCCGCGCGGAGAGCAAGGGACGCAGCCTCGCCGCGCCGGCCGGTGTCCGGGGCGCCGCGGTCACGCTGACCGGGAGGCTGGCGAGCGGCGCCGGGATCACCGCGCTCGACGGGGCGGCCGGCGGCCGGGACTGAACGCCCGGGCCGGACGCCGCCCCCGGCCCTCTCGGGTGCGGCCGTCCACCCCGCGGCGTGCGGCCGTCCACCCCGCGGCCGCCGGTCGGGGCCCCGGCCCTCCGGCTGTAGCATGGCCCCATCGCGAGGGCCGTGACGGAGAGGTCACTGTCCTCGCTTTTGTGTTCGGTCCACCCGTGGAAAATGCGGGACGGCGCCTTTCGGCGGTTCGATACGATGAACAGCATCACGATCCGTCACGACGGGTCGTCACGCGTAAATCCGTACAAATGAAACGAATGGAGCATCCGAGGATGGCTCGACACCTGATCACCAGCGCGCTTCCCTACATCAACGGGATCAAGCACCTGGGCAACATGGTCGGGTCGATGCTTCCGGCGGATGTGTACTCCCGGTACCTCCGCCAGCGCGGCCACGACGTCCTCTACATCTGCGCCACCGACGAGCACGGCACCCCCGCCGAACTCGCCGCCAAGGCGGCCGGCATCTCGGTCTCCGAGTTCTGTGCGCAGGCGCACGACGCCCAGAAGGCGATCTATGACGGCTTCGAGCTGTCCTTCGACTACTTCGGCCGCAGCTCCTCGCGGCAGAACGCCGAGATCACCCAGCACTTCGCGCGGCGGCTCCAGGAGAACGGCTTCATCGAGGAGCGGGCGATCCGGCAGGTGTACTCGCCGGTCGACGGCCGCTTCCTGCCGGACCGCTACGTCGAGGGCACCTGCCCCCACTGCGGCTACGACAAGGCCCGCGGCGACCAGTGCGAGAACTGCACCCGCGTCCTGGACCCCACGGACCTGATCGAGCCCCGCTCCGCGATCTCCGGCTCCACCGAGCTGGAGGTCCGCGAGACGAAGCACCTCTTCCTCCTCCAGTCCAAGCTCCAGGTCGAGGTCGAGGCCTGGGTGGCGGAGCACGAGGAGGAGTGGCCGCAGCTGGCCTCCTCGATCGCCCGCAAGTGGCTGACCGAGGGCCTGCACGACCGCGCCATCACCCGTGACCTCGACTGGGGCGTTCCCGTCCCCGCCGACACCTGGCCCGAGCTGGCGGCCGAGGGCAAGGTCTTCTACGTCTGGTTCGACGCGCCGATCGAGTACATCGCCTCCACAAAGGAGTGGGCGGACGCCGATCCGGCCAACCGCGACTACAAGGCGTGGTGGTACGAGGCCGAGGACGTCCGGTACACCCAGTTCATGGCCAAGGACAACGTCCCGTTCCACACGGTGATGTTCCCGGCCACCGAACTCGGCACCCGCGAGCCGTGGAAGAAGGTCGACTACGTCAAGGCCTTCAACTGGCTGACGTACTACGGCGGCAAGTTCTCCACCTCGCAGAAGCGCGGCGTCTTCACCGACCACGCGCTGGAGATCCTCCCGGCCGACTACTGGCGCTACTTCCTCATCGCCAACGCGCCCGAGTCGGACGACTCGTCCTTCACGTGGGAGCACTTCACCGCCACGGTCAACAAGGACCTCGCCGACACCCTCGGCAACTTCGTCAACCGCGTGCTGTCCTTCTCGCGCAAGCGCTTCGGCGACGAGGTCCCCGCGGGCAACGCGGCCGGCGAGGCAGAGGCGAAGCTGGGCGGGCAGATCGCCGAACTGCTCACCGAGTACGAGGGCCACATGGAGACCCTCCAGTACCGCAAGGCCGCGGCGGCGCTGCGCGCCCTGTGGTCGGCCGGAAACTCCTACCTGGAGGAGAAGGCCCCCTGGCTGGAGATCAAGACCGACCCCGAGGGCGCGGCGCTCACCCTGCGGACCGCGATGAACCTCATCCACCTCTACTCGGTGGTCTCCGAGCCGTTCATCCCGTCCTCGGCGCGCGCCATGCGCTCCGCGTTCACGCTCGCCGAGGACACGGCGACGTGGGTGACCCCGGAGCAGGCCAGGTCGCTGGACGCGGTTCCGGCCGGCACGCCGTTCACGGTGCCGCCGGTGCTCTTCGCGAAGATCACCGAAGAGGACCTGGAGTCGTACCGGGAGCGTTTCGGCGGCTCTCCGGAGGCCTGAGGCCCACCTCTTCACCCGAGTGAGGGGCGCGACCCGTGAGGGTCGCGCCCCTCACCCGTGTCCGGCGCGGGTCGGGGGAGGGTAGGGGAAACCCCACCCCGAAGTGTCCACTTGGGCGTGCGGACCCCACCGGGGGCGCGCGGCTCCAATGGACCCATGACCCCTTCCCCGCCCCCTTCCCCCGCCTCCTGGTGGACCGCGCCCCGGATGACCGCCCTGTGGCTGCTCGCGGCCACGTGGGCCCTGGGCTTCCCGCTGTTCTCCACCCTCGCCCCGCACCGGCTCTGGGGCTGGTGCGCCGCCGTCGGCTACCTCGGCGCGGCCTGCCTCGCCGCCCGCCGGCCGGGGGCCGCCGTCGCGGTCGCCCTGACGGGCGCCGTGGCCGTCCCGCTGCTGTGGCTGGTGCTGACCGGGCAGGGGCAGAGCGAGGTGACGGTCATCGAGCGGTCCGGGCGCCTCCTCCTGGACTCCGGGCGGATGTACGTGGACCGGCCCGTGCGGGTCGAGGACTACACCCCGTACCTGCCGGGCATGGCGGCCTTCGGCGTCCCGAGCGTGCTGCCCGGCCCGACGGGCGACGCCCGCCCGTGGTGCGCGGCGGCCCTGTTCGGCGGGTGGTGGGCGGGGCGCCGGGTGCTGGGCGCGGAGTCCGGGGCCCTGCTGCCCGTGCTGGTGGCCTCGCCGGTCCTTGCGCTGCCGCTGGTCGTGAGCGGTGTCGACCTGCCGCTGACCGGGCTGTGCTGTCTGGCCCTGGCGGCTGCCGTGGCCGGCCGGCCCGTGCTCGCCGGGGCGGCCCTCGCGGGGGCGTGCGCGCTGAAGTGGACGGCGCTGCCCGCCGTGGCGGTGGCGGTCGCCGTCCTCGCGGCCGCTCGGGGCCGGCGGGCCGCGGTGCGCTGCGCCCTGGTGGCGGCCTTGGGGACGGCCGCGCTGGTGCTGCCGAGCGCGCTGCTCCAACCGGCGCAGATGTGGGGGCAGGTGTTCGCCTTCCCGACGGGCCGGGCCGAGGTGCCGACCCCGGCGAGCAGCCCCCTGCCGGGTCGTCTGCTCGCCGAACTCGGCCCATGGGGCTGGTATCTGACGATGGCTCTGCTCGCGGCGGGCGGCCTCGCGGTGGCCGCCTCGCTGGTGACGCGGCCGCCCCGGACGCTGCGGGCCGCCGCCGACCGCCTCGCGATCGGCTTCACCGCGGCCTTCCTGCTGGCTCCGGCGGGCCGCTTCGGGTACCTGGCGCTGCCGTTGGTGCTCTCCCTGTGGGCCCGCTCGATGACCCTCCCGTCCCGCTCCCTCGTCGTCGCGGGCTCCGGGCGGCCGTCGGTGGCCGGTCAGGCATCGCCGCCCCCGACCCGTACCGGCGGCTGCCCGGGCGCGGGGGCGCCGGGCGCGGTCAGGCCTGTACGCCCCGCAGGTGGGCCAGTACGGCCAGGACCCGTCGGTTCCCCTCCGTCGGGTCCAGGTCCAGCTTCATGAAGATGCTGCTCGCGTGTTTGACGACGGCCGCCTCGGTCACGAACAGCCGGGCCGCCAGCGCCTGGTTGTTGAGCCCCTCCGCCATCAGGGCCAGGACCTCGCGCTCGCGCGGGGTGAGGCGCGACAGCGGCAGGTCCGCCGTCCGGGCGCTCAGCAGGACCCGCACCACCTCGGGGTCGAGGACGGTCTGCCCGCCGGCGACCCGCTCCAGCGCGTCGAGGAACTCGCCGACCTCGCCGACCCGGTCCTTGAGCAGGTAGCCCAGCCCACCGATGCCGTGCCCGCGCCCGCCGCCGGTGAGGAGCCGGGTCGCGTACGCGGTCGCCACGTACTGGGACAGCACCAGAACCGGCAACGAGGCGTCCCGGGAACGCAGTTCGAGCGCGGCCCGCAGCCCCTCGTCCCGGAAGTCGGGGGGCATCCGCACGTCCGTGACGACCACGTCGGGCCGCTCCGCCTCCACGGCCCGCACCAACTGATCGGCGTCGCCGACGGCGGCGAGCACCTGATGGCCGCCGCGGGTCAACAACTCGGTGAGACCGGCCCGCAGGAGCACGGAGTCCTCGGCGAGGATCAGCCGGAGCACGGCACCTCCACCCGGAGTTCGGTCGGTCCACCCACCGGACTGGACACCACCAGCCTGCCCTGCAACATCGCCACCCTGTCCGCGAGACCCGCCAGGCCCGCTCCCGCGCCGGGATCGGCCCCGCCGCGGCCGTCGTCGGTGATGGTGAGAGTGAGCCGGTCCGCCTCGACCCTACCGGCGATGCCGATGTGCGCGGCCCCGCTGTGCTTGGCCGCGTTCGTCAGGGCCTCGGTGACCGTGAAGTACGCGGTGATCTCGACGGATTCGGGCAGCCGGGGCAGGTCCAGGTCCACCGTCACGGCCGCCGGGTGACGTTGCGCGACCTCGGCGACGGCGGCGGCCAGACCGTGGTCGGTGAGCACCCGAGGGTGGATTCCCCGTACGAGGTCGCGCAGTTGCTCCAGGGCCAGCCGCGCCTCGCCGCGCCCCCGGGCCACGAGCGCGGCGGCGTCGGCGGCCCCCGGGACCTCGCGCAGCTCCATCTCGGCGAGCCCCAGCGTCATGCTCAGGGCCACCAACTGCTGTTGCGCCCCGTCGTGCAGGTCCCTTTCGATGCGCCGCCGTTCTGCCTCGAAGGCGTCGACGAGACGGACCCGCGAGCGGGTCAGTTCCCACACCCGGGCGTCCTCCTCGCGCGGGCCGAGGAGCAGCCGTACGGTCTTCACCTGCGCCCCGGCGAGCAGCGCCCCGGCGTACCCGGACACGGCCAGCCCGAACAGTCCGACGGCGGTGCCGCCAAGGGCCTCCAGCGGGCCGGACACCGCCCGGCCGGGGATCAGCATGACGTGGTCCGGGGCGACGGCCCACACGAACACCGGGGTCGCGACGAGGATCAGGGAGAACGCGAGCAGTGCGAGCACCCCGAAGCCGGCCGCCCCGAAGACGGGCCCGAGCAGCACGGCGTACCCGAACTCCCGCCAGGTGGACCGTTCCCGCAGTCGGGTGCGCAGCCGGGCGGACATCCGGGCGCCGGCGAGCGGGGCGTGCGGGTCGGCGACCGGCGCCGGTTCCACCCACCGCAGCCGCCGCCGCTCCAGGCGCCCGAGCGGCACGCCCAGCGTCGCGGCCGCGGTCAGCAGCAGCAGCCCGACGCCGACGACGGCGAGCAGCAGCCCCAGACCGACCAGCCCGAGCAGGGCGAGCAACACGGCGTAGCCCAGGACGGATCCGGTGCCGAGGTATCCCCAACAGCGCCAGGGCCACCAGGACATGAGGAACCGGCCCGGCCGCCGCAGCACGCTCCACACGGCGACGGGCGGTTCCCGGGGCGGCTCCGGGAGGGCGGCGGAAGCGGACATACAGGCAGCCTATGCGACCGCTCCGCCGGTCCCCGGGACGTGTCACACGGCCGGGCCCGACACCGGGACCGCCCCGCCGGGCTGCCGGAATCGGTCCGCCGATCATCGGTCGACGCCGAGGTGGACGCCGAGGTGGACGCCGAGACGGGATGAGCCGGGGCGGGTGAGGGCGGGCCGGGCCGCCGAAGCCCGAGGTGACCTTTCGTACAAGATCTTGACCTGTCTGCCGCGTGTCGAAGCCGCGCCGTGATCGTTTCTTCAGCCGTGACCCGCTGCCGCTGGTCTTGGCTGACGAACGGATCGGGAGGTCGTGCCGCGTGGTGACCGCATGGCAGTACGTCGCCGGGGCGGGCCTGGTGGGCGCCCTCTGTCCGCTGCACGGGCACGTGGCCGTCGCCGGGGACGGCCACGGGCGGGGCGCCCGGGTGGACGTGTGCGTACCGGGAGGGTCCGTGCACATCCGGCCGCCCGCCGGTGAACCCCCCGCCGTCCGACCGCCGTCCGTGCCGGCCGTCGTGCCGCCCGCCGTCCGGCCGCCCGTACGGGTGACCCTGCCCGGCGCCGGGCCGACCGCGCACCACCCGGGCCGGGCCCCGGGCCTCCCCGCCGCCCCCGAGCGCCCGCGCGCCGCCCCCGCGCTCCCCGCCGGGTCGCCGGCCGCCGTGGCCCGGCCGGGGGCGCCCGCCGCCGTCCCGCCCGCGGCCCCCGACGAACCCGCGGCCGCGCCCGTTCCGGTCCGGGCGAGGACGGCCACGGAGTTCACCAGTGCCTTCCGTACGCGCCCGTACCACCCCTCGGCGTCCGAACGCCGGGGCCCCGACGGCCTGTCCGCCATGATGCTCATGGTCGTCGTGGGAACCCCGGCCGTGCTCGCCGCCGCCGCGCTGCGCCCCCGCTCCAAGGGCCGCGGCTAGTGCTGTTGCCCCCCTTCCCACCGACCCCCGAACGGGAGATTCCTCGTGTCCGAATGGCTGGTCCTGGCCATCGCCATGGCGCTCGTCTGCGCCCTCGTCCTCACCATCACCACGATCCGGCACCGCCGGGTCGCCGCCGACGAGGACACCAGCGAGACCCCCGACGTCATCGAGTACATGACGATGATGGTCGGCGTGGTCTACGCGATCGTCCTGGGCCTGGCCATCGCGGGCGTCTGGGAGGCGCGCGGCACCGCCGAGGACAGCGTGCGCCGCGAGGCCCAGTCGCTGTACGAGGTGACCCAGCGCGCCGACGTCTACCCGGCCCCGGTCCGCGACCGGATCCGGGGCGAGGTGAACGCGTACGTCGCCCACACCGTCGCCGTGGACTGGCCGCTCCTGACCTCGGGCGAGGCCGCCTCCGCCGAGGGCGCGCGGCTGCTCGGCACGCTGCGCGGCGACGTCACCCACCAGAGCCCGACCACCGAACTCCAGGCACAGGCCTATCAGCCGCTGCTCGACCACATCGCGACCGCCGACGACGCCCGCCACTCGCGTCTGCAGAGCGACGAGTCCACGCTGCCGGGCGTCGTGTGGTTCGGTCTGCTGGTCGGTGGGGTGGTCACGGTCGGGCTGATCTTCACCCTCCAGATCCGCCGCTCCGGGCGGGAGTTGCTGCTGGCGGGACTGTTCAGCGCGCTGATCGTGATGCTGCTGTTCATGGTGTGGAGCTTCGACGCGCCCTACGGCCGAGACGGGACCGACTCCGCCGGGCCCTTCCAGGACCTCTTCCCCGCGCTGTCGGTGGCGGCTTCCCGCTAGGGCCTGTCGTCACAGTGGCGTCGTCGCCCGAAGGGCGGCCTCGCGGCGTCTGGTGCGTGCTCTCGGCGTGCCGGGCGGAAGCCCGCGTACTGGACGTACTTGGGCTTTCGCCCGGTGCGGCGAGAGTGCGTGCCAGGCGTCGCGAGGCGGACGACACTTTGACGACAGGCCCTAGTGCTGTGGCCGCAGGCCGTCTCGTCGGGCGCGTCCGGGGCCGGCCTACGGGCCGGTTCCGGACAGGGCGGCTTGCCGGAGCGTCGCCGCCACCACGGGGGAGTGCCGCAGCGCGTGGGAGATCCGTACGAGGTCACGGGCTCCTTCGGCGGTGATCAGCACCCGTTCGCCCTCGTCGCCGGCGCAGGCGCCCTCGTCGCCGACGTCGGCGCGTACGGCCGCCGCGACCATCGCGGCGTCGGCCACGGCGCGCGCCGTCACCTCGTCCTCCCCGCCCGCGCGGGCCCGTTCGTAGGCGAGGTCCCGGTGCCGCCGGTCGAAGCAGGGTCCCAGGCGCAGGAAACCGTCGTGGATGTCCGACTCGCGCTGGATCACCCGGATCTCGGCCGGTGACCACCAGGACATCCGCACGCCGGGGACGCCGGCGGGCGCGGCGCGCTGGACCTCGTGCCAGAGCGTGCCCAGGCGGCGGTACGTCGACCAGGCGTGCAGGCTGTCCGACACGCGCTGACAGAGCAGCGGTACCACGAACCCGACGGCGCTGATCAGCGCGCCCACGGCGGCGAGCGGCGGGGCCACGTAGGTGCTCAGGTCGTCGAGGTCGTGTCCGGTCCAGCGGGCCACGACCGCGGACATCTTGGCGGCGTCGTAGGTGAGGCTGAGCGCGTACCCGCACACGATGATGACCAGGCCGCTGCGCAGCCAGCCGTGCACCTGGAGGGACCAGCGCCAGCACATCGTCACCATGGTCATGGCGGCCACGAAGTGCGCCACCAGGTAGAGGGCGATCATCGCGTTGATGTACGGGGTGTTCGCGTAGTGGGTGTCGAAGTCCCGCAGCCGTTCCACGGGGGTGGAACCGAGGGCGAACAGGATCATGATGACGGCGACCACGAGGGCGTAGCCCGTGATCCACAGGCGGGAGACGCGCCGGATCTCCTGCGCCGGTCCGCCCCGCCAGTTGAGGAGGAGGACCAGGCAGGAAGCGCTGAAGGCCGTCATCAGGGAGTAGACCCAGGGGGCGGAGAAGTTGGTGATTCCCGTCCACCGGTTGACGGCCCCGATGGTGGGCGGGGCGGCGAAGGTGAAGACGGATCCGGCCAGGAGCAGCAGGAAGCAGACCGAGCGCAGCAGTGGGTCACGCCAGTTGGTCCGCAGTGCCGGCAGTTTGAAGACGAGGGAGATCGCCATCGCGACGGCCGGTATGTAGTAGTCCTGTCCGTTCAATGCTCGTTCCTGTGCCCCCGGTAGCCGAGGGAGGTCTCGATACGGCCCGCCAACTGGTCGCGCTGCGCGGGTGCGCGCTGGCCGGAGGACCCGGCCAGCCACGTCCGGCACCGGCTGCCGAGAAGGAGGCCGAAGGATTCCGCGTCGGTCTCCTCCTGGTCGTCGGCGCGGGTGCGCGCGGCGACCCGGCGAACCGTCTCGCCCAGGTCGGCTTCGTCGGTCAACATGCGGGCGGCGACGGCGGCTCCGTCGACGTGGTGACTGCAGTGCCCGGCCTTCATGTGCCACAGCTCGTGGCCGAGGATCACCAGTTGGTGGTCCGGCGCCGTGCGTTCCTCGATGACCACGAGATCGCGGTCGGCCATGTCGAGCCACAGACCGCTCGCCGTCCCCTGGGGGAACGGGACCATCCGGAACTGCACCGGGCGGCCGCGGTGTCTGCTCATGCCCTCGCAGAGGGCGGCGTAGAGGTCCACAGGTTCCACGGGGGTGGTCAGCTTGAGGCCGGCCACGAGTTCCCCGCACAACCGCCGCTGCTCTCTGCCTATGCTCACCGTTCTCCCCGTCGGCGCGGATCCGGATCAGGACTCAAGGATCAGATCCAGACTTTCGACTGGGTCATGATTCGTTCGGTTTGACGCTTTCCAGGAGCATGTCCAGCCATTCGGTCACTTTGTCCCGGTGCTTGTCGCTGGGCAGTTGGGCGGCGCGCCAGGCGATGCCCCGCACTCCGTGGTTCTGCAGGAGTCTTGCCAGCGGATCGCCCGTCGAAGCGGTTTCGGCCGGTACGTTTTGCCGTTCGCGTCCGGCGAAGTCCTGGAGCAACTGCTGTTCGGTCCGCTGGAGCGCGTCGGTCAGGGCATCGGCGTCGTGGGCGGTGAGGAAGCCCGCGTGTACCCCGAAGAAGCGCTGGATGGCGTCGCAGTGCTCCATGGTGGGCCGCCGGTCGCCGTTGATCAAGGCTCCCGCCTGCTGTCGGGACATGCCCGCGCCGTCCGCGATCTCCTGCTGAGTGTAGCGGCGGCCGTTGGGTTTCACGCGGGTGCGCCGCAGCAGGTCCAGTCGCTGGAGGAAGCGGGTCTGGAGATCGGGTTCGCCGGCGCGCCGGCCGTCGAGGAGGGTCTTGACCACGTCCGTGGGAACGCCGGAGGCGTCCGAGAGCTTGCGCAGGTCGAAGACCTGGTTCAGGTCGCGTCCCATTTTGCCCGCGAGTTCGGCTACCCGCGTGACGGTGGCTGCCAGAGACACGTTGGCCACCGCGACGGGAGCCGGGAAGCCGTCTGTCACCAGTGGTTCTCCTAGATCGCGCGAGGTCGGTACAGGCACGTGAGTCGGCCTCAGGGAATCTATCCGGTCTCTCGCGGCAGGGCCAGAACTTGCCACAGCTGTGGCGGGAATGAGCTGCCAAGAGGCTGGAATTGCCACAATAGTTGACACTCGAATGAAGTCGGTAGCAGGATCGCCACACGGAAATGAAGATCCAGACCGTGAGGAGGGGGAGCTCTCGGTGCTACATCTCGCAGCGGTGGGCCCGTCCGATGGCCTCGCCCGAGCCGGTGAGGAGCGCCTGGCGGACGATGAATCCGCCCGTGGCGCAGTGCGGTCGGAGCGACGCAAGGAGATTTTGCGCCGGCGCCGCGAAGAACTCGGATTGAGCCAGGAGGACATCGCCGCACGGCTGGGCATCAGCGTGCGCGCGTACGGAAACTGGGAACGCGGCCTGGTCAAGGAGTGGCCCGACCGGAAGCTGCTCGCCCTGGCCGAATCCCTGGAGATGAGCGAGCGGCAGTGCTTCTGGCTGTTCCGGGTCATGGTCGACCGGGACCCGCCCCCCACCTGGCGCGCGGCCGAGGAGAACCGGCTGCCCGAGGACCCCGCCCAACGCGACTACCTGTGCGACTACGCGGCCCTCATGGAGGCCGTGCCCTACCCGAGCTTCCTGGTGGACCACCGCTGGGACGTGGCCCTGACCAACTCCGCCTTCGACCGGCTCTTCCAGTCCGTGCGTCCGCACCCCACGGCCCTGCCGGACGACAACTTCCTGCGTTTCGTCCTGTTCCACCCGGACGCCGCCGCCGTGCTGGAGGACCACGAACCGGCCTGGTGCGTCCCGCTCCTGGCCCAGTTCGCCAACGCCCTGGCCGCCGCCCCCGACGACGAGGGGCTGTGCAGCATCCGCCAGGAGGTGGCCCGCGACCCGTTCATGGAGGCCGCCTACCGGTACGGCGTCCCCCACTGGCTGAGCACCCACGGGTCGGCCGCCGCCGAACTGGACGGGGCCGTACGGACCGTGCGCCACCCGGACCCCGGCTGGGGTCTGGTGCGCTGCCGGATGGTGGCCGAAACGAGCCGCATGCTGGAGGGGATGGGGCTGACCCGGATCACCCTCGTCCTGTCGGCGCCACAGGGACTGCCGACCGGCCCGATCCGCGGCGTGGCGACGTCCCCCTACCAGCAGGGGGCGCGCCTGCGCGCCGTGCCGTCCCCGCCGCGGTGATACCCGGCGGGGCGCCGGCGGGGGACACTGGGGTCCTTGATCGTGTGCCGCGTCCCGGATGCCGCGGATCGGGGACGCGCGGGACGCGCCTCCGCATTCGTGTCGCCGATCGTGGCGCTGGCGAAGGGCGGTAGAAGCGTGCGGCTGACCATCCTCGGCGGGGGCGGATTCCGCGTACCGCTCGTCCACGGAGCCCTGCTCGGCGACCACGCCGAGGGCCGGGTGACCCACGTGACCCTGTACGACGAGGATTCCGGCCGGCTCACCGCCATGGCGCGGGTGCTCGCGGACCAGGCCGCCGGAGTACCGGACGCGCCGAACGTCGTCACCACCACGGACCTCGACGAGGCCCTGCGAGGAGCCGACTTCGTCTTCTCGGCCCTTCGCGTCGGAGGCCTCGACGGCCGCGCCGTCGACGAGCGGATCGCCCTGGCCGAGGGAGTGCTGGGGCAGGAGACCGTGGGCGCGGGCGGGATCGCGTACGGCCTGCGGACCGTGCCGGTGGTACGCGAGATCGCGCGCAGGATCGCACGGATCGCCCCCGAGGCCTGGGTCATCAACTTCACCAATCCGGCCGGCCTGGTGACCGAGGCGATGGCCGAGGAACTCGGACACCGGGTGATCGGCATCTGCGACTCCCCGGTGGGGCTCGGCCGGCGCATCGCACGCCTGCTCGGGGCCCGACCCGAGGAGGCGTGGATCGACTACGTGGGCCTCAACCACCTGGGATGGGTCCGCGGGCTGCGCGTCGGCGGACGCGACGAACTGCCCCGCCTGCTGGCGGACGACGCGGCCCTGGAGTCCTTCGAGGAGGGCCGGCTCTTCGGCGCCGCATGGCTGCGCTCGCTCGGCGCGATCCCGAACGAGTACCTCCACTACTACTACTTCAACCGCGACACCGTACGCGCCTACCAGGAGGTCGAGCAGACCCGCGGGGCCTTCCTGCGCGACCGGCAACGCGGGTTCTACGCCGAGGCGGCCCTGCCCGGACGGCCCGCCGGCGCGGCACTCGCGGCCTGGGACCGCACCCGGGCCGAACGCGAGGCCACGTACATGGCCGAGAACCGCGAGGCCGCGGGCGTCGGCGACCGCGACGAGAGCGATCTGGAGTCCGGCGGCTACGAGAAGGTCGCTCTCGCGCTGATGCGGGCCATCGCCCGGGACGAACGCGCCACCCTGATCCTCAACGTCCGTAACGGCTCCACCCTGTCCGTGCTCGACGCCGAGGCGGTCATCGAGGTGCCCTGCCTGGTCGACGCCAACGGGGCCCACCCGGTGGGCGTCACCCCCCTGCCGCTGCACGCGGTGGGGCTGGTGACCTCGGTCAAGGCGGTGGAGCGGGAGGTCCTCGCCGCGGCGGCGAGCGGCTCGCGGGCGAGCGCCGTCAAGGCCTTCGCCCTGCACCCGCTCGTGGACTCGGTGGGCGTGGCCCGCCGCCTCCTCGACGGGTACGCGGCGGAGCACCCGGGGCTGGCCTACCTGCGCTGACGGGGCGCCGGGGGTGAGCCCGGCGGGTCGTACTCCGGCGGCTCGCACCGTGACGCGTCGAGGTCAGCCGTACGGCTCAGCGCCGCATGCGCCGTGCCGGGCGCGCTGTGAGAGTGCGAGATGTGACCACTGCCCCCGCCGTAGCCGCGGCGCCCCCCGTGCTCGACCGGCGGCAGCGCAACGTCGTCTTCGGCACGATCATGCTGGGCGTGCTGCTGGCCGCGCTCGACCAGACGATCGTGGGCACCGCCCTGCCCACGATCGTGGCCGACCTCGGCGGCGGCGACCACATGTCGTGGGTGGTCACCTCGTACCTGCTGCTGGAGACGGTCTCGACCGTACTGGTCGGCAAGTTCGGCGACCTCTTCGGCCGAAAACTGATCTTCCAGCTCTCCGCCGTCATCTTCATCACGGGTTCCTTCCTGTGCGGTCTCGCGAGCAACATGACCCTGCTGATCGTGTGGCGCGGCGTACAGGGCATCGGCGCCGGCGGCCTGATGGTCACGGCGATGGCGCTGATCGCCGACGTGGTCCCGCTGCGCGAGCGCGGAAAATACCAGGGCATGATCGGCGCCGTCTTCGGTGTCGCCACCGTCATCGGACCACTGCTCGGCGGCCTGTTCACCGACCAGCTGACCTGGCGCTGGTGCTTCTACGTCAACGTCCCCATCGCGATCCTCGTCGTCATCGCGGCCGCCCGCACCATCCCGTCGGTACGCGCCGAGGGCAAGCCCGTCATCGACTACCTGGGCATCGCCCTGATCGCCATCGGGGCGAGCGCGCTGATCCTGGCCACCAGTTGGGGCGGCAACGAGTACCCCTGGACCTCGGGCGTCATCATCGGCCTGTTCGCGGGCGGTCTCCTCGCACTGGCTCTCTTCTGCCTGGTCGAGACGCGGGCCGCGGAGCCGATGCTGCCGATGCGGCTCTTCCGCAACCCCGTCTTCGCGGTGTGCTCCGTGCTGAGCTTCGTCGTCGGGTTCGCGATGCTCGGCGCGATGACTTTCCTGCCGACGTACCTCCAGTACGTGGACGGGGACTCCGCCATGATCTCGGGCGTCCGCACCCTGCCCCTGGTCATCGGCCTGCTGATCGCCTCCGTCTTCAGCGGAAACACCGTCAGCAAGACCGGCCGCTACCGGATCTTCCCCATCGTGGGCTGCGCCGTCATGGCACTGGGCCTGTACCTGCTCTCACGGATGGAGCCGGGCACCGCCTCCTGGCTGGAATCGCTGTACATGTTCGTGCTCGGCACCGGCATCGGCCTGTCCATGCAGGTCCTGACGATCGCCGTGCAGAACACCGTCGACTACGCGGACCTCGGCACGGCCACCTCCGGCGTCACCTTCTTCCGCACGCTCGGAAGCGCGTTCGGCACCGCCGTCTTCGGCACCATCTACGCGAACACCCTGGGACCCGAGCTGGAGGCCGCGATCCCGGAGGCCGCGCGAGCCACGGGGGCGGACCCGGCGCAGGTGGCCGAGGCCGCGCAGAGCCCCGCGGGGGTGCACGGGCTGGACCCGGCGACGGCCGAGCCGATCATCGAGGCGTACGCGCACGCCCTGCACACGGTGTTCCTGTGGACCGTGCCCGTCGCGCTGTTCGGGTTCGTCGTCGCCCTCTTCCTCAAGCAGGTCCGGCTGCGCGACAGCGCCCGGGCGGGCTCGACCGACATGGGCGACGGCTTCGGCTCGCCGGCCACGGCCTCAGGGGACTCGGCGAAGCTGCTGGAGCTCGCCGTCGGCAAACTCGTACGGAACATGGGGGCGGACACGGCGCGCGGGATCGTCGACGCCTCGGACACCCGCCTGGACATCGCGGGGGTGTGGGCGGTGATGCAGGTGGACCTGCTGATCCGGACGGTCGGGTACGCGAGCCTCGGCCTGGTCGCGGCGCGGCGCTCGCTCCCGCCGGAAGTGCTGCTGCCGGTCTTCGAACGGATGGTGGACGAGGGGTACCTGACCCGGGAGAACGACTTCGTTTCGCTGACCCCGGCGGGGGAGCGGGAGGCGGGCGTCATCTCACGCGCCTGGGGCGACTGGCTCGGCGACCAACTGGAGAAGGACCGGGGCCGGCCGCGCAGCGCGGAACTGCGGGCGGCCGCGGACGCGATCGCCAAGCGGCTGCTGGCGGAGGACCTGGGCGACGGCAACTTCGCGCCGAGGCCGAGGCCGACCGCGGGGGCGGCGACCTGACCGAAGGGCCTGTCGCCGATCCGGGCGGGTGCTCCGTTGCCGAGCGGTCGGTGGGGTCGGGTGTCGCCTCGTCGTACGTCGCGTGGTTGTACGTCGCGTGGTCACGTCGCGTGGTTGTAGGTCGTGTGGTCACGTCGCGTGGTTGTAGGTCGTGTGGTTACGTCGCGTGGTCGTACGTCGCCTCGTCGTACGCTCGCCTACTCGTGCGTCGTGTAGTCGTACGTCGAGACGTCGGGCAGGTCATGTGCTTCGGGGAGGCAGGTGCGCAGGACCGTCACCGAGGGGACGTAGAGGTCCGTCGGGATCTCGGTGGGGGCGAACCAGGCCCATCGGGCGATCTTTTCGGGCTCGGTGACCGCCGGTGTGCCCTGGGCGGTGTGGGTGACGGCGGCCGCGGTCAGTCGCGTCACGCCGGCCGCGGAGTCGATGTGGACGGCCAGGACGTAGATGTCCTCGGGTTCCGCGAGCAGGCTCGTCTCCTCGGCGAGTTCCCGGGCCGCGGCCCGTTCGAAGCCCTCCCCGGGGTCCACCTTGCCGCCGGGCAGCTCCCAGCGGCCGTCGTGGGCCAGGCCGAGCAGGACCCGGCCGTCGGCGTCGATCACGACGAGGCCGACGCCCACGACGGCGTTCGGCCGGGGAGCGGCGCGTACCCAGGGCTCGGTGGCGGATGCTGCGGGGTCGGTGGGTCCGGTGGGTCCGGTGGGTCCGGTGGGTCCGGTCGGTCCGGTCGGTCCGGTGGATTCGGCGGGTGCGGGGGCCATGGCTCCATTTGCCGATTCGGCAAGAACGTTTGTCAAGCGGGGCGCGTCGGGGTGACGCTCGGGACCCGCAACGGACGGGCGCGAGTCCCGAGACGGGCGTGGCGGATGGACCGGATGTGATGGGTGTGATGGGTGCGATGAGTACGACGGATGCGGCTGGTACGACGGATGCGACTGGTGTGATGGATGCGATGAGTACGACGGGTGAGCTCGGTGTGGCGGACGACGCGGATGTCGCGGACATCGTGGTCGTGGGTGGCGGGGCCGCCGGGCTCGCCGGGGCGCTGACCCTGGCCAGGGCCCGGCGTTCGGTGCTGGTGCTCGACTCCGGCAGCCCGCGCAACGCCCCCGCCGCGCACCTGCACGGGTACCTCGGTCACGACGGCGCGAGCCCCGCCGAGCTGTTGGCCCTCGGGCGGGCGGAGGTGCTCGGGTACGGGGCTCGGATCCGGTCCGGGGCCGCCGGCACCGTCGTCGCCGCCGACCGCGTACCGGGCGGGGGATTCCTGGTCCGCTGCGGGGACGGCTCGGTCGTACGGGCGGGCCGGCTCCTGGTCGCGACCGGGCTGCTGGACGAGCTGCCGCCCCTGCCGGGGCTCCGGGACCGTTGGGGGCGGGACGTGCTGCACTGCCCGTACTGCCACGGCTGGGAAGTGCGCGACCTGCCCCTCGCGGTGCTGGCCACCGGGCCCCTCGCCGTGCACCAGGCGGGGCTCTGGCGCCAGTGGAGTGACCGGGTGACGCTGCTGACCCACACCTGGGCGCCGGGACCGGAGGAGCGCGAACTGCTCGCGGCCCGGGGGGTCGAGGTGGTCGAGGGCGAGGTGACGGGCCTGGACGTGGGTACGGACGATCGGCTCGCCGGAGTCGTGCTGGCGGATGGCCGGTCGGTGGCCTGTCGGGCGTTGGTGGTGGCCCCGAGGTTCACCGCCCGGTCCGGGGTGTTGACCGGCCTGGGGCTGCCGGTGGCCACGGTCGAGCGGGACGGCCGGGTGGTCGGCACCTGTGTGGACTCGGATCCGCAGACGGGGGCGACGGCGCTGCCCGGTGTGTGGGCGGCGGGCAACGTGACGGCCCCGATGGAGCAGGTGGCGGGCGCCGCCGCGCAAGGGGTTCGGGCGGCGGTCGCCATCAACACCGACCTGATCGAGGAGGAGACCCGCCGTGCGCTGCGCGCCGGGCGGGGGGACGCCGGCTGACCTTCGCCCCGGCCGCGAGGCCACGACCGTCCGGGGCGCCCGCGTGTTCCGCGCACACCTGTTCCGGTCGCCCGCGTGTTCCGCGTGCACCTGTCCCAGCCGTCCGCGTGTTCCGCGTGCACCTGTTCCGGTCGTCCGCGTGTTCCGCGCGCACCTGTTCCGGTCGTCCGCGTGATCGGGCGGTCTCATGGGGACATGTGTGCGGGTTTCGGACACCAGCCGGCCGTGCAGGCTCTGATCCGTGTGATCGTCGTACGGTTCCTTGGCTCAGGGGGGCGCAATGGCACATGTCCTGATCATCGGCGGAGGCATCGGAGGGCAGTCGACCGCGCTGCTCGCCGCCCGGCGCGGCCACACCGTGGAACTCTTCGAACGGGACACCCGTGCCCCCGGTACCGCGCTCGACCGCGACTTCTTCGGCTGGCACCGCCCGGCCGTGCCCCAGGCCACCCAACCGCACGCGCTGCTCGGCGCCGCACGGAACGTACTGCGCCTCGAACTGCCCGACGTCCACGCTGAGATGCTGCGCCTCGGGGCCCGAGAACGACACGAGCTCGACTGGTTCGACGCCCGCCCGCCCACGCGCCCCGGCGACGAGGACCTCGTCATGCTCCAGGCCCGGCGCATCGTCCTGGAGAGCGCGCTGGCCACCGCCGTGCGCGCCGAGACCGGGGTGGTCGCACGTCACGGAGAGCCGGCCATCGGGCTGACCACGGTGGCCGGGCCCGAAGGGATCCGGGTCACGGGGGTGACCGTGCCGACCGGGAGGTTCTCCGGGGATCTCGTGGTCGACGCCGGCGGGCGGCGGGGCGGCGTCGAACGCCTCCTGGCCGAGGCGGGCTGCCGCCCCGTCCCCGTGGAACGGCACCGTACGGGGTTGGCGTACTTCTGCCGCTGGTACCGGTTGCCCGACGGCATGGACGAAGGCCCGCGCCGCCCCTGGGCGGTCACCGGCGGCGCGTTCGCCGGGTGCGCCGTCTTCCCCGCCGACAACAGGGTCTTCGCCGTCACGCTGTTCGTGCACACGGGGGACCCCACGCGCGCCGCGCTGCGCGATCCCGAGGTGTTCGAGGCCGCCGCGCGCGCCTTCCCGCCCGGCGCCGCGTGGCTGGGCCTGGGCGGCGAACCGCTGTCCGACGTCCTGGCCGCCGCGAGCCTGGACAACCGCTGGTCCGCGCCGGCCGACGAGCAGGGGCCGGTGGTGAGCGGGCTGGTACCCGTCGGGGACGCCCTCACCCACACCAACCCGACTCTGGGGCAGGGGACTTCGCTCGCCCTGTGGGCCGCGAGCCGGGTGGCGCGTACGGCGCACCAGGACCCGGGATCGTACCGGTTCGCCGCCGACTACCACGCCTGGGCGGTTCGGACGCTGAAGCCGTGGTTCGACTTCCAGGTATTGGCCGACGCGGCCATCGGCGAGCGGTTCGCGACCAGGGCGGGTCGTACGGGGACGGCGCGCGAGGTGGCCGCGCTGTTCGACTGCGCGCTGGAGGACCCGGAGGTGATGCGGGCCCGGGCCCGCGTGCGTCACCTGGCCGATCCGCCGGAACGGGCCTACGCGGACCCCGAGATCAGGGCACGGGTGGCGCGCTGGCTGGCGGAACGGCCGGACTACGCGCCGAACGAGGTCGGGCCGGATCGCGCCGCATGGGAGAGGCTGACGGCGGGGTGAGGGCGGGGTCGGGAAGGACGGAGCGGCGTCAGTCTCCGGTGCCAGTGCCAGTGCCAGTGCCGGTCCCGCTCCCCGCAGGAGGTGTTCCGGTTCCAAGCACCTCGGCGAGGTCGTAGCGCACGACCTCCTCCAACTGGGCGTACGTACAGCTCTGCGGGGTCCGGTCGGGCCGCCAGCGGCGGAACTGCGCGGTGTGCCGGAACCGATCCCCCTCCATGTGGTCGTACTTCACCTCGCAGACGCGCTCCGGGCGCAGCGGCACCCAGGACAGGTCCTTCTTGCCGGTCCACCGGCTCTGCGCGCCGGGCAACCGGGCGCTCTCGTGCGCGGACTCCTCGGCCCACGCCGCCCAGGGGTGGCTTTCGGGGTCCGGCATGCGCAGCGGTTCGAGTTCGTCGATGAGCTCGGCGCGGCGCTTCATGGGGAAGGCGGCGCACACGCCGACGTGTTGGAGGGCGCCGTGGCCGTCGTACAGGCCCAGGAGCAGCGATCCGACAATCGGACCGCTCTTGTGGAAACGGAAACCCGCGAGGACGACGTCGGCCGTACGCTCGTGCTTGATCTTGAACATGAGGCGGGCGTCCGGCCGGTAGGGGAGATCGAGGGGTTTGGCGATCACCCCGTCGAGCCCGGCGCCCTCGAACAGCTCGAACCACTCCCGCGCCTGCGCGAGGTCGGTGGTCGCGGGCGCGAGGTGGACGGGGGGCCGAGCGGTGGAAAGGACGTGGGCGAGGGTCTCACGGCGTTCGGAGAGCGGGGTGTCCAGGAGGGCCCGGTCGTCGAGCGCGAGCAGATCGAAGGCGACGAAACCGGCCGGGGTGGTTTCCGCGAGCAGTTTCACGCGGGACGCGGCCGGATGGATCCGCTCGGTCAGCCGGTCGAAGTCGAGCCGCGCATCGTGGATGATCACGATCTCGCCGTCCACGACGCAGCGCTCCGGCAGATTCTCCCTGAGAGCCGTCACCAGCTCGGGGAAATACCTGGTCAGGCTCTTCCCGGTGCGGCTGCCGATCTCGACCTCGTCACCGTCGCGGTGCACGATGGCCCGGAAACCGTCCCACTTGGCCTCGTACTGCATGCCGGGCGGGATCTTGGCAACGGACTTGGCGAGCATCGGTTTCACAGGGGGCATCACCGGCAGATCCATGTCTTCGATTCTGCGGTGGTACGTCCGGACCCGCCCGGTATGCGCACCCGGCCGGGCCCGCCTAACGTGGCGCACATGGGTGCTGCGGGCAATGCCATCGAGCTGGAAGCGGGAGGGCGGACGGTCCGGCTGTCCAGCCCCGACAAGGTCTACTTTCCGGAGCGCGGCCTCACCAAGCGGGACGTCGCCGAGTACTACCTCGCCGTCGCCCCCGGGATCACTCGCGCGCTGCGCGACCGCCCCACCACCTTGGAGCGGTTTCCGGACGGGGTGGAGGGTGAGTCCTTCTTCCAGAAACGGGCCCCGAAGAACCTGCCCGACTGGATCCCGACGGCCCACATCGCCTTCCCCAGCGGCCGTACGGCCGACGAGATCTGCCCGACCGAGCCGGCCGCCGTCCTGTGGGCCGCCAATCTGGGCTGCCTCACCTTCCACCCCTGGCCGGTGCGCCGCGAGGACACCGACCGGCCGGACGAACTGCGCATCGACCTGGACCCACAACCGGGCACCGACTATCACCACGCGGTCGCCGCCGCCCACGAGTTGCGCGCGCTGCTGGAGGAACTGGGGCTGCGGGGCTGGCCCAAGACCTCGGGCGGGCGCGGGCTGCACGTCTTCGTACCGATCGCCCCGCGCTGGACGTTCACGGAGGTCCGACGCTGCGCCATCGCGCTCGGACGGGAACTGGAGCGACGGATGCCGGGCAAGGTCACCACGGCCTGGTGGAAGGAGGAACGCGGCGAGCGGATCTTCGTCGACTACAACCAGACCGCCCGTGACCGGACCATCGCCTCCGCCTACTCCGTCCGCCCGCGCCCGCACGCCCCGGTCTCGGCCCCGCTGCGCTGGGACGAGGTGGACGACGCGGAGCCGCGCGACTTCGACATCGTCACCATGCCGGCGCGCTTCGCCGAACTCGGAGACCTGCACGCCGACATGGACGAGCACGCCTTCGTACTGGACGCCGTGCTCGAACTCGCGGACCGGCAGGAACACGAGCACGGGATGGGAGACATGCCCTACCCGCCCGACTACCCGAAGATGCCGGGCGAGCCCAAGCGCGTCCAGCCCAGCCGGGCCAAGCACGAGGACTGACCGCTCGGCCCCGTGCCGCCGGATACGGTACGAGGATGACCGGCACCACGGGGCGTACCCTGCTCTTCCTCGACGTCGACGGTCCACTCATCCCGTTCGGCGGCACCGGATACCGCGAGGCTCCCGTACCGCGGGGGAACGAAGGCGACCCCGGAGGCAACCCCCTCCTGGCCAGGCTCGACCCCGGACACGGGGCGCGGCTCACGGCGCTGAGGTGCGACCTGGTGTGGGCGACGACGTGGATGGGCGAAGCGAACGAGTACGTCGCGCCACGCATCGGTCTTCCGGAACTGCCCGTCGTGGCCTGGCCGGATACGACCGAGGAGGACGAGCGGGCCGGGATCCACTGGAAGACCCGCACCCTGGTGGAATGGGCGAGCGGACGCCCCTTCCTCTGGGTCGACGACGAGATCACCCCCGCGGACCGGGCGTGGGTGGCCGCACACCACCCGGCTCCCACCCTGCTGCACCGTGTCGACCCCCGTACGGGGCTGACCGACCGGGACTTCGCCACGCTGGCGCGATGGGTGCGCGACCACCCGTAGATCATGCATGATGCACCGGTGTTGATCAGGCGTTGATCGGACGTCCATCGGTGGCGATGAGTATCTCCGTCATGTCGATGAACACGAGTGAACGGCCGACCACCGCAGTAGCCGCCCCCGCCTGGTACGAACTCGCCCTGTGCGCCCAGACGGGCCCGGGCTTCTTCTTCCCGGAGCCGGGCTCCTCGCTGCGCGACGCGAAGCGGCTGTGCGGGGCGTGCGAGGGGCGGGTCGCATGCCTGGAGTACGCCCTGGCGAACGACGAACGCTTCGGAGTCTGGGGCGGCCTCTCGGAATCCGAACGCCTCGCCCTCCGCCCCCGCCACTGATCAGGTCTGCGTCCCCTTCCCACTCCGCCGCCGCAACCCCACCCGCGAAGCCAGCACGTCATCCCCACCGAGCCAGCCGTCGGCGGGCACCTTGGCGGGTACGGCGCGGACCGGGTAGTGGCCGCCGACGGGAGATACGACCCCACCGAAACGGGGGTCGCCCGCGAACCAGATCCGATCCGGATGGCTGTTCTCGATGGTGGCCAGATCCATGGGAAACGGGATGAGGCGGTAGGCGGACGAGTACGTTTCCGAGAACGGGATCCTGATGGTCGCCTGAACACCGGTGGCACGAGGCGCATACGAGCAAGCGTGCTCGCGCCATGGATAGGACCGAAGCACTGCGGCGACGCGGTGGCGCCGGAGGTAGGCGATGAGTACCACCGGGAGGTAGGGCACCACGACCAGGATGACGGCGATGAACGCGAGCCTCGCCTGGGGGATCAGCCCGAACCAGAGACACACGACGGAGACGAGCATCGAGCCGCCCAGCAAGGCAGCCCACTTGGTTCGTCGTGTCACCAACCGCCCGTAACCGGCGGCAGTGGGCGGATGGTCCCATGCGACCTTGGTCAGCAGATGCGTCACGAGAGCACCTCCAGGAGGCGTGAGGTCTGCGGTCCACTCGAACTGCTCGGTGTGGGGTCCGAGAAGGTGAGGGTGTGGGCGATCGCTTCGAGGATGTCGCCGTATGCCTCGGCGTAGTGGGTCGCCGCGCTCGTGATGTCCAAGACGAGCACGTACGACGCGCACGCGTGGGTTGTCACCACTCTCGCTTGAAACATCTCCTGCCCCGTGTCGGGCAACGCGATGGTGCCGGTGATCAGACAGCAGGGGAGCGACGAGGGGAGATCGATGGCTCGGCCGGCCGAACTGCTCCACACACCAGATCGAGTGATCGCGAGTGCGGCCCGTGCCACGTCCAGCCGCGGATGAGGATCCGGAGACGGCTTCGCGGTCAGGGAGAACAGGGACGTGGCGACCCCGTTGGTCTCGTCCGGATGCAGACCGATGGCAGTGTGCACCACCTGGTGGTCGGTGAGTTCGCGCAGTCCATCCATGAGCTGCCCGAGTTCCCTCTGCGCATCGGGGCTGTTCAGGGCCTCTGCCATGGCGTCGAGCAGGGTCCGGTCGCCGGGCCCGATGTCATGGAAGCCGGGAGGCAACCGGAACCACAGGGGCGGCATGTCGGTGTCGCTCGTCATGACCTGATCGCCGTCCAGAAGTGGGCTGACTTCGCGGCTGCGGAGGGGCCGTCCTCGATCGCGGCCCGGGCGCCGTCGACTGCCGTGGAACCCTGGTTGACCGTCTCGTTGTCCGTCGCGTAGCCAACTCCGGCGGTCACCGCACCCACCGCCGCCACACCGACGCCGACCCGCTCCCTGACCTCGGGAGTCGACGAGCGCAGGGCCCAGGTGGAAAGGGGATTCTCCACCTGCCTGAGGTCCTCGGCCGCGGTCCACGTGGTGCGGGCGAATGTGCCTGCGCCCGGGGAGAGGCCGGAGAGGGCGCTGGCTTCGGGGACGGCCATCGCGGCGCGGGCGGCGACCGTGCCGGCCTTGGCGCCGGTCGCGACGGCGGCCACGCCCGGTACGGCGCCCAGGCTGTCGCCCAGCAACGTCACGCTGCTCTTCCAGAAGTCCGCGTCGAACTTCCCTTTGGTGAAGCCGTCGGTCAGGGGCTTTCGGAACCTCGGGTCCGCGAGGTGCGTTCCGAGGGCGGCCAGCGAGAGACCTCCGGCGACAAGCATCACGGCGAGGCCGGCCGGCGGGCAGAACAGGGCCACACCCGCACCCACCGCGCCCAGGATCGCCGACGCGTTCGACAGGGCGTCGCCCGGGTCTTCCGTGATCTTGTTCCACAGTGACGCCAACATGCCCGGTTCGGTCGGGGCCAGTTTGGCGGCCGCCGAGTTCAGGGTCTTGGCGATGGCGCGGGCCGATGCCGTGTGGTCGGAGGCGAGTTCGTGTGCCAGGCGGCGGGCGTCGGCGCGGGCCTCGTCGGTCGTGGCGGCGGCGGCCTGGGATTCGTAGCGGGCCGCCAGGGCGCGGTGGGCGACCAGGGTGTCGTGCCAGGAGTTGAGCTGTCGGGCGGCGTCCGTCAGGGAGGTGTGGGCCGCGTTGAGGTAGCGGGGGAGTTCGCTCGACAGGGAGGCACGGAAAGCGGTGGCGGCTTCGCCCTGCCAGCTCGCGCTGTGCGAGACCAGGGCTCCGACGACCCGCCCGGCTTCCCCGAGGGAGGTCGCGGAGGTGCTGAGCTTCTTGGCCAGGGCAAGAACGGAGGCGGGCTGTCCGGGGGCGGGGTCGAAGCCCAGCGCGGGGTGGTCAGCCACGGGCCGCGGCCTGGCGGAAGGCGTCGCGGATGGCTTTGTCCAGCTCCGCGTACTCGGCGGCGCTGCGGTCCACGCCCGCCCGTACGTTCTTGACGCGTTTGGTCAGCTCGCGCGTGCCGTACGCCCATTTCTCCTGGAAGTCGTCGCAGGCGGCGTCGAGGTCGCGGGTGCCCAGTTGGTCGGCCCGGACGTGGTCCAGGGCTTTCCGCGCCTCCCGCAGGGAGACCAGAGAGGAGTCCAGTGCCCGGGTCAGACGGGTCAGCTGGTCGATTTCCACCTGGAGCAAGGTCATGACGCGAAACCCTGGCAGAGCGGTGCTCTGCCAGGGCAATCGGCGTCACTCGCCCGAGCGAGCGGAAATCGGTCAGCCCTTGCGGGCCGCGATGCGCGCCGCGCGGGCGGCCAGGCGCTCGTCGAACTTGCGGGCCTCGCTGTCCAGGCCGCCCATGAAGAGCCCGAGCTCTTCCTGTGCCTTCTGTCCGTCGGGGCCGAGACCGTCGATGTCCATGATCTTCAGGAATCGGATCACGGGGCTCAGTACGTCGTCGTGGTGGATCCGCAGGTTGTAGACCCCGCCGATCGCCATCTGCGCGGCCATCCGCTCGAAGCCGGGCATGCCGTGCCCGGGCATCCGGAAACCGACCACGACGTCCCGTACGGCCTGCATCGTCAGGTCCGGGGCCAGCTCGAAGGCGGCGCCCAGCAGGTTGCGGTAGAAGATCATGTGCAGGTTCTCGTCCTGCGCGATGCGGGCCAGCATCCGGTCGCAGACCGGGTCACCGGACTGGTGGCCGGTGTTCCGGTGGGAGATGCGGGTCGCGAGCTCCTGGAAGGCGACGTACGCCACGGAGTGCAGCATTGAGTGCCGGTTGTCGGACTCGAAGCCCTCGGACATGTGCTGCATCCGGAATGCCTCGAGCTTGTCCGGGTCCACGGCGCGCGAGGCCAGCAGGTAGTCGCGCATCACGATGCCGTGGCGACCCTCCTCGGCGGTCCAGCGGTGTACCCAGGTGCCCCAGGCGCCGTTGCGGCCGAAAAGCGACGCGATCTCGTGGTGGTAGCTGGGGAGGTTGTCCTCGGTCAGCAGGTTGACGACAAGGGCGATCTTGCCGATGTCGGTGACCTTGGACTGCTCGGGGGCCCAGGCTTCGCCGTCCTCGAAGAGGGCGGGGAAGTTCCGGCCGTCGCTCCACGGAACGTAGTCGTGGGGCATCCAGTCCTTGGTGACCTTCAGGTGGCGGTTGAGTTCCTTTTCGACCACCTCTTCCAGCGCGAACAGCAGCTTGGCGTCCGTCCACGCCTCCGAGCTGCCGAGGTGGGGAGAGGTGATTGTCACGGGTGCTCCTGGGGGGACAGCGAATTACCTACGGTTCCGTAGCCTACGGAGTCGTAGGTTAAGCGCGCCATCAAGGCCAGCCAAGCCCCAGGCGGTTATATGTCCGGTTGCGTCCAGTTATCTATGCAGTTCCGGGGGGTGTCAGGGGGCCTCGGAGGGGCGAAATGGTGGAGGCAAATCACGCCACTCGGTGGTTCGGCTCCTTCGGATTGACGTCGAAGGTGCGTGCGCGGCGCACGCCCTGGCCTTGAGGGAGGCGGTTTCCGGCGCCGCCGAGTGCGCTGGGTGGGCACCCTTCGGTGCTTCGGTGCTTCGGTGGGTGTGGGTACGGGCGGTGCGCCCCCTCGGTGGCCCTACGGCCGACGCGGCTCCCGCCCCCGCCCCCGCCATCGCCTGCGCGCGGCGCTGGCCGGCCCCGGGGGAGCGGCCGATGACCTCGGGGCCCGCGGCCTGAAGGCCGCGTCGGCGTGGTCCTCAGGTCGTCCGGGCAGCCGAAGTCGCCGGCTCCGAAGTCGCCGGCCCCGAGATCGTGCCGGCCCCGAGATCGCCGGTCAGGTGTGCCACAGGGACTCCCTGACCTCCTCGGCCGTCGTCGGCCGCAACTCGCCGTCGAGCAGCAGCCAGCGTGTGATGCCGATGGACTCCAGGAACGGCACGTCGTGCGAGGCCACCAACAGCGCGCCCTCGTAGGACGCCAGGGCGTCCGTGAGTTGCCGCACGCTCGCCAGGTCCAGGTTGTTGGTCGGCTCGTCCAGCATCAGCAACTGCGGTGCCGGCTCGGCCAGCAGCAGGGCCGCCAGGGCCGCACGGAACCGTTCGCCGCCCGACAGGGTTCCGGCCGCCCGGTCCGCCCGCGTGCCCCGGAACAGGAAGTGCGCGAGTCGTGCCCGGATCAGGTTGTTCGTGGCGTGCGGGGCGAACCGCGCCACGTTCTCCACCACCGAGCGCTCGTCGTCCAGTACCGCCGCGTCCAGCCGCTGTGGCAGGAAGCGCGTCGGCACGTGCGTCAACGCTTCCCCCGACACCGGCGCCACCTGTCCGACGATCGTCCGCAGCAGGGTGGTCTTGCCGGACCCGTTGCCGCCGACGAGCGCGATCCGTTCCGGTCCGCGCAGCTCCCACTCGCCCGTGACCGATGCCCCGTGGGCGAGCCTCAGATCGCTCAGGGTCAGCACGCGCCGGCCCGGCGGCACCTGTGTCGCGGGCAGCTTGATCCGGATCTCGTCGTCGTCCCGGACCGCCTCCGCGGCCTGGTCCAACCGTTCGCGGGCGCCCGCCAGTTTCTCGGCGTGCATGAGGTGGTGCTTGCCCGCGGATTCCTGGGCGGCGCGCTTGCGCGCGTTCATGACGATCTTCGGCTCGCGCTTGGTGTCGTACATCTTCTGGCCGTAGCGCTTGCGCCGGGCCAACTTGATCCGGGCCTCGGACAGTTCGCGCTTCTGTCGTTGGACGTCGGCCTCGGCGACCCGGACCATCCGCTCGGCCGCCTCCTGCTCGGCGGCGAGGAGTTCCTCGTATTCGGTGAAGTTCCCTCCGTACCAACGGACTTCCCCGTCGCGCAGGTCGGCGATCTGGTCGACCCGTTCCAGCAGTTCCCGGTCGTGGCTGACCAGGACCATCACCCCGGACCAGGATTCCACCGCCGCGTAGAGGCGGCGGCGGGCGCGCAGGTCCAGGTTGTTGGTGGGTTCGTCGAGCAGCAGGACGTCCGGGCGCGCCAGCAGCAGGGCCGCCAGTCGCAGCAGGACGCACTCGCCTCCCGACAGCTCGCCCACGGTCCGGTCGAGTCCGATCCGGGCGAGGCCGAGCTGGTCGAGGGTGGCGAGGGCCCGCTCCTCCACGTCCCAGTCGTCGCCGACGGAGGTGAAGTTCTCCTCGGTGACCTCGCCCGCCTCGATGGCGTGGAGCGCGGTGCGGGTCTCGCGGATGCCGAGTACCTCGTCCACGCGCAGGGCGGTGTCCAGCGTGACGTCCTGCGGGAGGTGGCCGATGGTTCCGGCGACCGACAACCGGCCGTCCGTGGGGCGGAGTTCGCCCGCGAGGAGTTTCAACAGGGTGGACTTGCCACAGCCGTTGACTCCGATCAGACCGGTTCGGCCGGGGCCGACGGTGAGGTGGAAGTCATCGAGGACCGGGGTCCCGTCGGGCCAGGCGAAGGACAGGTCGGTGCAGGTGAGAAAGGCAGGGGTATGGCTCATGGAGGCCTCCAGGTTGCGTGGTGATCGAGTGCAACGCGGGGGAGACAGCCGACAGGTCGGGACGGTCGATCACAGGGGCACGGGGTCGGGCGGTCACGCGGTCTCGTCGAGGAGAACGGTGACGGCGACCCCGGCGGTGACCAGGGGTGACGGTGGTCGGTGTCTCGGACCTCAGAAGAGCAACGTCCTGCTCCGTTTCGACGGCGATGGGGCGAACACGAAGCTACGGACGGCCGGAGCCGTCCGCAAACGATTTACGCGCTCCCGGCCGATCGGGGTCGGAGTGCGAGCGGGGGGTGCGGGCGGGGCGTGAGCGGGGTTCGGCGCCTCAGCGGGAGCCGCGCATGAGCTCGGCCAGGCTGTGGTCCACGTCGAGGTAGAGGTGCTCCAGGCCCGGCGGGACGATTGTGGAGGCCCGCTCCAGGAAACGCTGGAGGTCGGCCGTGGTCATCAGGACGATCGCCACCCCCTCGGGGGCGTGGAACTCGACCGTGGTGCGCTCGGCGTCGTACGGGCGCACGCGCACGTCGCCGTGGCCGGACGGGCGCTGCAGACCGCACTCCAGCAGCTCGCGCGCGAACGCCCAGGAGATCTCGATGCCTTCCAGGGTGGCCGGGGCGGGGAAGGCCATCCGGACGGCGAAGGGATCCGACCGGTCGTAGCAGAGCGTGACGGGTACGGTCTCGACCTTCGGTGAGGTGGCGACCAGTCGGGCCTGCACGGCCTGCTCGATGACAGTGATCAAGGCTCGCTCCCTTGCGGCGGATCTGTCGCCGGGTCGTGCGGTGGCTCCCGGCAACGGGGTAGACGCCTGAAACGGCGGTTCCGTGCACGCCGGATTGCGTGAGCTGCGTCACCGATTGGCTTGATGGCACCTGTGTGATCGCACAGGGTGACCGGATGGCGCGTGTGGGGCAAGGAACTCGGTCCGCCGCGAGGTCGCCGAGGTGGTCGCAGTAAGTCCGGTTCCCGCTCACTCCGCAGGCGCAAGGCACGGCCCCGGGCCGTCGCGGGAGAGGAAGGTCCGTCCGTCCGTTCGCCCGCTGTCCGGCCGGAATCAGGGGCGCCCGGTCGGACGCGCCCTGGACGGAGAATCGGGGGTGCGTTAGCTTCCGGCGCCATGAGACTTGTGGGAATTGGCATGTGCGCGGCAGTTCTTCTGGTGGGGGTCGCGGCCGCACCGGCGCCGGCGGCGCCGGTCGAGGAGGTGGGGTCGTCGGCGTCGTCGGGCGTGGCCTCGGCCGCGGACTTACGGGATCCGCACGGAGTGGGCTGGGCGTTGAAGGCGACCGGCAAGGACACGGTCCGCTTCCGCGGGCTGGCGGCCGTCAATCGCTCCACGGCCTGGTTGGCCGGGTCCAAGGGAACCGTCCTGCGCACCGTGGACGGCGGGCGCGCCTGGCGGGACGTCTCCCCGCCGGGGGCGGTCGCCGAGGCGTTGGAACTGCGGGACATCGAGGCCTTCGACGCGCGTCGGGCGGTGGCCCTGTCCATCGGCGAGGGGGAGGCGTCCCGGGTGCTGCGGACCGAGGACGGCGGGGCGACCTGGACCGAGACCTTCCGCAACCCCGACCCGCGCGCCTTCTATGACTGCCTCACCTTCTTCGACTCCCGGCACGGATTGGCCGTGAGCGACCCGGTGGACGGGAAGTTCCGCGTCCTGTCCACGGATGACGGCGGGCGGAATTGGCGTGTGCTGCCGGACGCCGGGATGCCGGCGGCGCTGCCCGGCGAGGCGGGCTTCGCGGCGAGCGGCCAATGCCTGGTCGCCGCCGGGTCGCGCGACGTCTGGCTGGCCACGGGCGGGAGCACGGTCGCCCGCGTCCTGCACTCCGCGGACCGCGGGCGCACCTGGCGGGTCACGCAATCCCCCGTACCGGCCGGCGATCCGGCCCGCGGGGTCTTCGCCCTGGCCTTCCGCGACCGTACGACGGGACTCGCGGTCGGCGGCGACTACCGTACGGGCGAGGCCTCGCCGAGGGCCGCGGCGGTGTCCGCCGACGGTGGCCGCACCTGGCGTCCGTCGACCACCCCGCCGCCCGCGTACCGGTCGGGCGTGACCTGGCACCCGTACCTCCGCACGGCGGCGCTGGCGGTGGGGCCGACGGGTACGGACGTGACGCTCGACGGGGGCCGCACCTGGCGGGCGCTGGAGGAGGGCTCGTACGACACGGTCGACTGCGCGGCGGACGGCGGCTGCTGGGCGTCGGGCGAGAAGGGGCGGGTGGCGCGGCTGGAGCGGCGGTGACGCCCTTCGCGGTGCGCACGGCGCTCGGGACCCGGCGCCGGCGCTCGGCATCCGGCGTAGGCCCCGACTCCGGGTGCTTCGCGCCCGGGGTGCTCGGCCGGGGCCTTGGGTCCCGCGACGCGTGGCTCCGAGGTCGCGGTGATCAGGACGTGACGAGAGCCATGACGAAACCGTCGTAGCCCTTGGAGCCCACCGTCTGGAGGGCGGTGGCGCTCAGCCTCGGGTGGTCGGCGATGAGCTCGGTGAACCGTCGGACGCCCTGGACCCGGGGGTCGGTGCTGTCGCCGTCGACGACGGCGCCGTCTCGGACGACGTTGTCGCCGATGATGACGCTGCCGGGCCGGGTCAGCTTGAGCGCCCACTCCAGGTACACGGGGTTGGACGGCTTGTCGGCGTCGATGAACACCAGGTCGAAGGGATCGCCGTCGGCGAGCCCGGGGAGCAGGTCGGCGGCCTTGCCGCGGCGGATGTCGACGACGTCGGTCAGGCCCGCGCGGGCGATGTTGGCGGCGGAGACGTCCGCGCAGCGCTCGTCGGCCTCCAGGGTGACCAGTCGGCCGCCCACCGGGAGGGCCCGGGCGAGCCAGATGGTGCTGTAGCCGCCGAGCGTGCCGATCTCCAGGATGGTGCGGGCGCCTCGGATCCGGGCGAGGAGGTGGAGCAGCTTGCCCTGGTTGGGAGCCACCTGGTGTGCGGGCAGGCCGGCCGCCAGTGTGTCGGCGGTGGCGGCGGTGAGCGCCGCGTCCTCCTCGACCAGGAGTCCGTCGAAGTAGTGGTCGACGGCGGTCCACGTCTGTTGAGGCATGTGACTTCCCCCCGGTGTAGTGAGTTCCTTAAGGGAACTTACCTCAGGGTGGTCGTCTGCGGCAGTGTTCGCCCCGCGCGGTCTCGCCATCCGGTCAAGCGTGCGCCGCCGGTCAGCGTGCGCCGCTCGACGTGCCGCTGCTCGGGCTCGCGCCGCTCGACGTGCCGCCGCTCGGGCTCGCGCCGGTCGGGCTCGCGCCGGTCGGGCTCGCGTCCGTCGGGCTCGCGCCCGGTCCGGACTGCCCCTCCGGTCGGGAGTGCCGTCCGGCCGGGACCGTCCGGTCGGGCCGGTGCGCCGCCGGGGCCCGCCATGCGTGCGAGGCCCCGCACGCATGCGGGGCCCGCCATGGTGGTGGGGCCCGTTATGCCGCCGGGTTCTCGCGGACCGTCGCGAGGTCCGCCGAGGTCTTGGTGGCGATGAACTCGGTGATCCGGTACTCGCACACGCCCGCCACCGTGAAGGGGTCCTCGCCGGCGATCTTCTCGATCTCCGCGCGGGAGACCCCGCCGGCCAGGATGATCCCGCCGTCGCGCGGGACCTTGCGGCCCGAGGCGAGGAAGACGCCGGAGGCGTAGTGGCCGTCCAGCCAGGCGATGTGCGCGTCCATTTCCTCTTCGACGGATTCGACGGGCGCGATGTAGGTGAGCTCCATGACGAACATGATCGCCAGGCTACTCTCGGACCATCATGACGAGTGCGAAGACCCCCGCCGACGAGGCCGAGGCCCGGGCGATACAGGACGAACTGCGCCAGAGCGTGGTGCTGGACGAGATGGGACCGCCGGTCGGGACCGGGCTCATCGCGGGCGTGGACGTCGCCTACGACGACGAGCGCGACCTCGTGGCGGCCGCCGCCGTGGTCCTGGACGCCGCCACCCTGGACGTGGTCGAGGAGGCCACGGCCGTGGGGCACGTCAGCTTCCCCTATGTGCCCGGACTGCTGGCCTTCCGCGAACTGCCGACCGTGCTGGCCGCGTTGGATTCCCTGACCGTCACCCCGGGGCTGGTCGTCTGCGACGGCTACGGGCTGGCCCACCCGCGCGGCTTCGGCCTCGCCTGCCACCTCGGGGTGGTCACCGGGCTGCCCAGCATCGGAGTCGCGAAGAACCCGTTCACCTTCACGTACGAGGAACCGGGCGCCCGCCGCGGCGACAGCTCCCCGCTGCTCGCGCCCGACGGGGCCGTCGTCGGCCGGGCGCTGCGTACGCAGGACGGGATCAAGCCGGTGTACGTGTCGGTGGGGCACCGGGTCTCGTTGGACAACGCCTGCGCGCACACGCTCGCGCTGGGCCCCCGCTACCGGATTCCGGAGACGACCCGGCGCGCCGACTCCCTGTGTCGGCGCGCCCTGCGCGAAGCCGTGGCGGAGTAGGCGGCCCGGCCGGAGGACCGCCCGGACCCGAGCCCGACGCCCGGGCCGCCCCGCGCCCGACGCCAAGACCCGAGCCCGACGCCCGGGCTGCCCCGAGCCCGACGCCCGCCCCGCCCCGCGCCCGACGCCGCGGCCACTCCCCGAAGTCCCGGCCTCTCAGTCCTCCGCCGCGACCCGGAAGCGGATGCCCGCCTTCTGGAGTCGGTCCAGCAGGGCGTCGCCCATGGCCACCGCCGTGGTGAGTTGGCCCGAGGTGTCCGGCAGGGCGTCGTGGGCCAGGCAGAGCGCGGACTCCGCGAGCATCTTCGCCGTCTCCCCGTAGCCGGGGTCGCCGCCCGAGACCTCCGTGAACACCCGCCGGCCACCGCCCGTACCGACGAAGCGCACCGTGAACCAACTGCGGGCGCGTCGTTCGGCGTCGGGGCCGCGACCCGGTTCCCACAGGCTCATCAGCCGGCGTCGGGCCGCCGGCACCTGGGCCAGGGCCGCCGTCGCGCCCACCGCCACCGATCCGCCCACCGCGACGGGCAGGTGCTTGACCGAGGCGTGGTGGCGGTAGCGGAAGTCCGGCCCGTACCGTTCCAGCGCGGCCGCCGACCGGGCCACGATCGCCACGTCCAGGGTCGGCAGGGGCAGCGCCCAGGTGCCGGTCTCGCGGCTGTAGTGCGGGTGGCCGCCCGTGCCCCGTACCCGGCGCTCGGGCCGCCGCGGTTCGTGCAGGCGCCGCTCGCGGGCCGCGGCCAGGGTCTGCGGGCCCCGGCTCATGGCGGTGAGCGCGGAGGCCAGGGTGCCGCCGGACAGCATCGCGTTGGAGCGCATGAACCCGTCCACGCGCAGCGGCACCCCGGCCGGCAGCCGGCCCACCGTGAAGTACGCGCCGAGGTCGGCCGGGATCGAGTCGAAGCCGCACGCGTGCACCAGCCGGGCGCCCGTCTCCCGGGCCCGCGCGTCGTGCTCGACGTACATCCGGTCGACGAACTCCGGCTCGCCCGTGAGGTCGACGTAGTCGGTGCCCGCCTCGGCGCACGCCGCGACCAGTTCCGCCCCGTACCAGACGTACGGCCCGACGGTGCTGGCCAGGACCCGCGTGGAGGACGCCAACTCCCGCAGCGTGTCGGGGTCGCCCGAGTCGGCGCGGATCAGCGGCAGGGCCGCGCGGGCCGGGTCGAGGGCGGCGAGCCGTTCGCGCAGCCGCTCCAGTTTGCCGAGGTCCCGCCCCGCAAGGGCCCACCGGCAGTCGGCCGGGGCGTTCGCCGCCAGGTACTCGGCGGTGAGTGCCCCGACGAACCCGGTGGCCCCGAAAAGCACGACGTCGTAAGCCCGTTCCGGATCGTGGTGCCGAACCCGCTCGTCCATGGACCGCTCCTCCCAGCTGGTGTCGGTGGCTGAGGCTAGCGTGAGGGACGGCTGTCCGTACGGGCAGGTACGCGCCGGGCGCGCATCGAGCGGGTACCCGGGGCCGCCTGCGGTGAGTGGAGGTGTCGGTGAAGGCTGCGGTGCGCAAGTGGGAGGCGGTGCGAGGGTTCGCCCTCGGGTTGCCGGAGGCCGTCGAGGAGTTTCCCTGGGGGCCCGAGGACGCCGTGCTGAAGGTCAACAAGAAGATCTTCGTCTTCATGGGCAACACGGACGGCCCGCCGGGCATCTCCGTGAAACTGAAGGACGAGGCGCTCCACGGGCACGCGATGACCGCTCCCGGGGCGGAGCCCACCGGGTACGGCCTGGGCCGGTCGGGGTGGGTCTCCGTGCCGCTGGGGGAGAAGGGCGCGCCCTCGGTCGAGGTGCTGTGCGAATGGGTGGAGGAGAGCTACCGCACCGTCGCCCTCAAGCGGCACGTGAAGGAGCTGGACGCGCGAATCGAGGCAGATGGCTAAGCGCTTGCTCTTGTGCTGAGTGGAACGCGTTCCTAGCATCGCTGGTGTTACATCAGTTGTGTCACACCACGCACCAGGATGCTGGGGGCTCGATGGCAGCGACAGGTACCGGGCACGGGAGCGCCGAGGGGACCGGCGACGGTGGCCGGAACGGCCCGCTCGCGGGCGTGCGCGTCGTCGAGCTCGCCGGCATCGGTCCGGGGCCGTTCGCCGCGATGGTCCTCGCGGACCTCGGGGCGGACGTCGTCCGGGTGGACCGGCCCGGAGGCGGCGGACTCGCCGTCGACCCGGCGTACGACATCACCAACCGCAACAAGCGCTCCGTCCTGCTCGACCTGAAGTCCGCCGAGGGCCCGGCCCGTGTCCTGGACCTGGTCGAGCGGGCCGACGTGCTCATCGAGGGGTTCCGTCCCGGGGTCGCCGAGCGCCTCGGCGTCGGCCCCGACGCGTGCCTCGCCCGCAACCCGAGACTGGTCTACGGCCGGATGACCGGCTGGGGCCAGGACGGGCCGCTCGCGCACACGGCCGGGCACGACATCGCGTACATCGCCGTCACCGGCGCGCTCGGCATGATCGGGAACCCGGGCGAGCCCCCGGCCGTCCCCGCCAACCTCGTGGGGGACTACGCCGGCGGCTCCCTGTACCTGGTCATCGGGATCCTCGCCGCCCTCCGCCACGCGGGCACCCCCGACGGCACCGGACAGGTCGTCGACGCGGCCATCGTGGACGGCACCGCCCACCTCACCTCGATGATCCACGGGATGATGGCCGCCGGCGGCTGGCAGGACCGGCGCGGGGCCAACCTGCTCGACGGCGGCTGCCCCTTCTACGGCACCTACGAGACCTCCGACGGGCAGTACATGGCCGTCGGCGCGCTGGAGCAGCAGTTCTACGACACCTTCGTCGAACTGCTCGGCATCGAGGACCGGGCCCCGGCCCGCAAGGACCTGGCCCGCTGGGGCGAACTCCGCGAGACGGTCGCCGCCCGCTTCAAGTCCCGTACCCGGCAGGAGTGGACGGTCGTCTTCGAGGGCAGCGACGCCTGCGTGGCGCCGGTCCTGTCCCTGGGCGAGGCGCCCGCGCACCCGCACCTCGCCGCCCGCGGCACCTTCACCGACGTCGGCGGGATCACCCAGCCCGCGCCCGCACCCCGCTTCTCCGCGACCGCCACGGCCGTCACCGGCGGGCCCGCCCTGCCGGGCGCGCACACCGAGTCCGTGGCGGCGGACTGGGACCTGCCGGCCCTGCTCGGGAAGGACGCCTGATGGAACTGTCCATGATGCTCGACTACGCGGGCGACCCGCGCCGGGCCGCCGACGAGGCGGCCGCGCTGGAGGCGGCCGGACTCGACGCCGTCTGGGTCGCGGAGGCCTGGGGCTTCGATTCGCCCACGATCATGGGGTACCTGGCCGCCCGCACCGAGCGGATGAAGATCGGCTCGGCGATCCTCAACGTCTACTCCCGCACCCCCGCCCTCATCGCCCAGACCGCGGCCGGTCTCGACGCGCTCTCCGGCGGCCGGGCCCTGCTGGGCCTCGGCGCCTCCGGCCCGCAGGTGATCGAGGGGTGGCACGGGCAGCCGTACGACAAGCCGATCGGCAGGACCCGCGAGACCGTCGAACTGTGCCGCCGCATCTGGCGCCGCGAGACGATCGACCACCACGGGATCACCGACATGCCGCTGCCGCCCGAGAAGGGCGGCCGACACGGCAAACCACTGAAGATCCTCACCCGACCGGTCCGCGACGCCGTCCCCGTCTACGTGGCCTCCCTCGGCCCCGCCAACGTGGCGATGACCGCCGAGATCGCCGACGGCTGGCTCCCCACGCTCTTCCTCCCCGAGAAGGCCGCGGACGTGTGGGGCGGCGCCCTCGCCCGGGGCGCGGCCAAGCGTTCCCCGGACCTCGGCCCGCTGGAGACCGTCGCGGGCGGCCTGCTCGCCATCGGCGAGGACGCCGCCGCCGTACGCGACCTGGCGCGCCCGCAGATCGCCCTGTACGTCGGGGGGATGGGCGCGCCGGGGAAGAACTTCTACAACGACCTGGCCGTCGCCTACGGGTACGAGGAGGAGGCCCGGAAGATCCAGGAGCTGTACCTCTCCGGGCGCAAGCGCGACGCCGCGGCGGCCGTGCCCGACGAGTTCTGCGAGCTGATGACCCTGTGCGGCCCCGAGGGGTACGTGCGCGAGCGCGTCGAGGCCTTCCGCGCCGCCGGCGTCACCATGCTCAACGTGACGCCCGTCGGACCCGAGCCGGCCCGGCTCATCGAGACCGTCAAGAACTGGCTGTGAGGAGCCCATCCATGAAGCGCCGGATCTTCGACGCCGACCACGAGGCGTTCCGCGACACCGTGCGCACCTTCCTGAACAAGGAGGTGCTGCCGCACTACGACGCATGGGAGAACGACGGCATCGTCAGCCGGGAAGCCTGGCTCGCGGCCGGCCGGCAGGGCCTGCTGGGCCTCGCCGTCCCGGAGGAGTACGGCGGCGGCGGGAACACCGACTTCCGCTACGCCGCCGTGATCGCCGAGGAGTTCACCCGGGCGGGCGCCGCCGGGCTCGCGATCGGCCTGCACAACGACATCATCGGCCCGTACCTGACCTCGCTGGCCACCGAGGAGCAGAAGCGCCGGTGGCTGCCGGGCTTCTGCAGCGGCGAGATCATCACCGCCATCGCGATGACCGAACCGGGCGCGGGCTCCGACCTCCAGGGGATCCGGACCACGGCCGAGGACGCCGGCGACCACTGGGTGCTCAACGGCTCCAAGACGTTCATCTCCAACGGGATCCTCGCCGACCTGGTGATCGTGGTCGCCAAGACCACCCCCGAGGGCGGGGCGCACGGCATGTCGCTGCTGGTCGTCGAACGGGGCGCGGAGGGCTTCGAACGCGGCCGCAACCTCGACAAGATCGGCCAGAAGGCCCAGGACACCGCCGAACTGTTCTTCCACGACGTCCGGGTCCCGAAGGAGAACCTCCTCGGGGAACTCGACGGCGCGTTCGTCCACCTGATGACCAACCTCGCGCAGGAGCGGATGGGCATCGCGATGGCCGGGATAGCCGCCGCCGAGTACCTGCTGGAGATCACCACCGCGTACGTCAAGGAACGCGAGGCCTTCGGCCGGCCGCTGTCCAAGCTCCAGCACATCCGGTTCGAGATCGCCGAGATGGCCACCGAGTGCGCGGTCACCCGTACCTTCCTCGACCGCTGCATCACCGACCACTCCAACGGGGAACTGGACCACGTCCACGCCTCGATGGCCAAGTGGTGGGCCACCGAACTGCAGAAGCGGGTCGCCGACCGCTGCCTGCAACTGCACGGCGGCTACGGATACATGACCGAGTACCGGGTGGCGCGGGCCTTCGTCGACGGCCGCATCCAGACCATCTACGGCGGCACGACCGAGATCATGAAGGAGATCATCGGCCGCTCCCTGCTGGGCTGACGCTCCCTTCCGAACGACCTCCCCGACCCACCGCTCCAGACCCTCGAAAGGCTTGACCAGTGAGCACCGAAGCGTACGTATACGACGCGATCCGCACGCCGCGCGGCCGCGGCAAGGCCAATGGCTCCCTGCACGGCACCAAGCCGATCGACCTGGTCGTCGGCCTCATCCACGCCCTGCGCGAGCGCAACCCCGGCCTGGACCCGGGCACCATCGACGACATCGTCCTCGGTGTCGTCGGCCCGGTCGGCGACCAGGGGTCCGACATCGCCCGCATCGCGGCCATCGCCGCCGGGCTGCCGGACACCGTCGCGGGCGTCCAGGAGAACCGCTTCTGCGCCTCCGGCCTCGAAGCCGTCAACATGGCCGCCGCCAAGGTCCGTTCCGGCTGGGAGGACCTGGTCCTCGCCGGCGGCGTGGAGTCCATGTCCCGCGTTCCGATGGCCTCCGACGGCGGCGCCTGGTTCGCCGACCCGATGACCAACTGGGACACCGGCTTCGTCCCGCAGGGCATCGGCGCCGACCTGATCGCCACCATCGAGGGCTTCTCCCGCCGCGACGTCGACGAGTACGCGGCCCTGTCCCAGGAGCGCGCCGCCGCCGCCATCAAGGACGGCCGCTTCGCCAAGTCGGTCGTGCCCGTCACCGACCGCAACGGCCTGGTCGTCCTGGACCACGACGAGTTCGTCCGCCCCGGCACCACGGCCGACTCCCTCGCCAGGCTGAAGCCGTCCTTCGCGGACATCGGCGACCTCGGCGGCTTCGACGCCGTGGCCCTGCAGAAGTACCACTGGATCGAGAAGATCGACCACGTCCACCACGCCGGCAACTCCTCCGGCATCGTCGACGGCGCCTCCCTCGTCGCCATCGGCTCCCGCGAGGCCGGCGAGCGCAACGGACTCGCCCCCCGCGCCCGCATCGTCTCCGCGGCGGTGTCCGGCTCCGAGCCCACCATCATGCTCACGGGCCCCGCCCCCGCCACCCGCAAGGCCCTCGCGAAGGCCGGTCTGAGCATCGACGACATCGACCTCATCGAGATCAACGAGGCCTTCGCCGGCGTCGTGCTGCGCTTCGTCAAGGACATGGGCGTCTCCCTCGACAAGGTCAACGTCAACGGCGGCGCCATCGCGCTCGGCCACCCGCTGGGCGCCACCGGCGCGATGATCCTCGGCACGATCGTCGACGAGCTGGAGCGCCAGGACAAGCGCTACGGCCTCGTGACCCTCTGCGTGGGCGGCGGCATGGGCGTCGCCACCATCGTCGAACGTCTCTGAACCGTCCCTGTATCCCAGACCCCGCCCCCGACACGGCCGACACGGAAGTAGCGAACATGAGCGAGTCCACCACGATCCGCTGGGAACAGGACGAGACCGGCGTCGTCACCCTCGTCCTCGACGACCCGGACCAGTCCGCCAACACGATGAACCAGGCCTTCAAGGACTCCATCGCGGCCATCGCCGACCGCGCCGAGGCCGAGAAGGACTCCATCCGCGGCATCGTCTTCACCTCCGCCAAGAAGACCTTCTTCGCCGGCGGCGACCTCAAGGACATGATCCGGCTCCGCCCCGAGGACGCCGGCCTGGCCTTCGACACCGGCACCGAGATCAAGCGCTCGCTGCGCCGCATCGAGACCCTCGGCAAGCCCGTCGTCGCCGCCATCAACGGCGCCGCCCTGGGCGGCGGTTACGAGATCTGTCTGGCCTCCCACCACCGCATCGCCCTCGACGCACCCGGCTCCAAGATCGGCCTGCCCGAGGTCACCCTCGGCCTGCTCCCCGCCGGCGGCGGCGTCACCCGCACCGTGCGGCTGATGGGCATCGCCGACGCGCTCCTCAAGGTGCTGCTCCAGGGCACCCAGTACAACCCGCGGCGCGCCCTGGAGAACGGCCTCGTCCACGAACTGGCCGCCACCCGCGAGGAGATGCTGGCCAAGGCGCGCGCCTTCATCGACGCGAACCCCGAGTCGAAGCAGCCCTGGGACGTACCCGGCTACAAGATCCCGGGCGGCACGCCGTCCAACCCGCGCTTCGCCGCCAACCTCCCGGCGTTCCCCGCGAACCTCAAGAAGCAACTGGGCGGCGCCCCCTACCCGGCGCCGCGCAACATCCTGGCCTGCGCCGTCGAGGGCTCCCAGGTCGACTTCGACACCGCGCTGACCATCGAGGCCCGCTACTTCACCGAGCTGGTCACCGGACAGACCGCCAAGAACATGATCCAGGCGTTCTTCTTCGACCTCCAGGCCGTCAACGCGGGCCGCAGCCGCCCGCAGGGCGTCGGCCCGCGCACGGTCCGCAAGGTCGCCGTCCTCGGAGCCGGGATGATGGGAGCGGGCATCGCCTACTCCTGCGCCCGCGCGGGCATCGACGTGGTCCTCAAGGACGTCACCGTCGAGGCCGCCGCCAAGGGCAAGGAGTACTCGCGCAAGCTGCTGGACAAGGCGGTCTCCCGAGGCCGGACCACCGAGGACCAGCGCGCCGAGCTGCTGGCCCGGATCACCCCGACCGGCGACGCCGCCGACCTCGCCGGCTGTGACGCCGTGATCGAGGCCGTCTTCGAGGACACCTCCCTCAAGCACAAGGTGTTCCAGGAGATCCAGGACGTCGTGGAGCCCGACGCGCTGCTCTGCTCCAACACCTCCACCCTGCCCATCACGGGCCTGGCGGAAGGGGTTTCGCGCCCCGTCGACTTCATCGGCCTGCACTTCTTCTCGCCCGTCGACAAGATGCCGCTGGTCGAGATCATCAAGGGCGAGCAGACCGGAGACGAGGCCATCGCCCGCGCCTTCGACCTGGTCCGCCAGATCAACAAGACCCCGATCGTGGTCAACGACTCGCGCGGCTTCTTCACCTCGCGCGTCATCGGCCAGTTCATCAACGAGGGCGTGGCGATGGTCGGCGAGGGCATCGAGCCCGCCTCCGTCGAACAGGCCGCCGCCCAGGCCGGTTACCCGGCCAAGGTGCTGTCCCTCATGGACGAGCTGACCCTGACCCTGCCCCGCAAGATCCGCAACGAGACCCGCAAGGCCTTCGAGGCCGAGGGTCGCGCCTGGGCCGAGCACCCGGCGGACACGGTCATCGACCGGATGGTCGACGAGTTCGACCGCCCCGGGCGCAGCGGTGGCGGCGGTTTCTACGAGTACGACGAGGCGGGCAAGCGGACCCGCGTCTGGCCCGGCCTGCGCGAGCACTTCACCAAGCCCGGCGCCGAGATCCCCTTCGAGGACATGAAGGAGCGGATGCTCTTCTCCGAGGCGCTGGACACCGTCCGCTGCCTCGACGAGGGCGTGCTGACCTCGATCGCCGACGCCAACATCGGCTCCATCATGGGCATCGGTTTCCCGGCCTGGACCGGCGGCGTGATCCAGTACGTCAACGGCTACGAGGGCGGGCTGCCGGGCTTCGTCGCCCGCGCGCGGGAACTCGCCGAGAAGTACGGCGAGCGCTTCACCCCGCCGGCGTCGCTGGTGGCGAAGGCCGAGCGCGGCGAGACGTACGCCGACTGATCGGTCGCCGCGCGGCCCCGGGGCGACACCCCGGGGCCGCGCGGCGCGGACGTCCCCGGCGGCGCGTCGGGCATCCGCTCCGGGCGCCGCTCGCGTCAGGCGCGCCGCTCGCGTCAGGCGTCCTCGTGCGTGTCCTCGCGCGCGTCCTCGGGTGCGGGGGAGTGCAGGGAGGCGAACACGCCCCGGTGCGCGTCGCCGTCCGGCGCGGTCCACCCCGCGGTGACCCCGCCGGCGGCCTCGGCCGGTCCGGCGTCCGGCGCCAGCGGCGTCAGGACCCGCGCGACGGCGAGCCGGGTCGGCCCCGGACCCGCCACCCGTACTCGTGTGCCCCGCGCCGAGTCGGACACCTCGGGGCGCTCCGCCGGGAGCAGCGCCGGGAGTCCCGGGCCGTCGAACCGGGCGGTGACGGACGGGTCGGGAGTATCGGACTCGCTCTGTCGCTGCGGTACCGCGCGGCCCTGGAACAGGGCCAGCAACTCGCCGACGAGCACCGGGTCATGAGCACCGTCGTACACCCAACGGGTCCCGAGCACACCGTGCTCGGAGGTGCCGATCAGGGCCGCGTCGGCACCGTCGAGCGGCGCTCCCCGGTAGGTGAGGGGCACGTGGTACGCGATCGGGCGCTCGCCCGAGTCGTCGGTGACCACCATGAACTCGATCCCCACCTCGCCCGCGGGATCGTCGAGTCGGAAACCGCCGGCCCGTGCCAGGTCGGGTGCGGCGCCGGTGGGGAGGTACCACGGTCGGTCCGGCAGCCAGGCACCCAGGAGCTCCAGCTTGCCGGGGCTCATCGTGGTCTTGTGGATGATCGCCATGCGCCCGAACCTACCCCTCCGGTACGAACGCCGCCCGAAGTTCTTGCTTCAGTGAGCGTTGGAAGGCCGTCACCAGTGCCTGGACCATCATGGGTTGCATGTGCGCGGACAGCGCCTTCATGGACTCCACCCGCTCCGGATCGCTCTCGCCCTCGGTGAACGGACCCCACACCTCGTCCCGGAACAGCGCCGTCAACTCGTGGGCCGCGGTCCGCGCGTGCTCCAGCAACACGGTGCGGGCGGCCAGGATCGTCTCGTACGCGATCGGCACGTCCAGCAGGGCCACCCCGAGCCGCAACAGCCCCACGTCCACCCGGAAGCCCGCCGCGGTCGGCGCCAGCACGTTCATGGCGGTCAACCGGCGCAGGTCGGTGTCGGTCAGCGGCCTTCCGGCCCGCTTCTCCAACTCCTCCCGCGAGGACTCCAGCGGCGCGTCGGGCGCCCAGGTGGCCACCAACGCCCGGTGGATCGCCAGGTCGTGGGCGCTGAGATCGTCCGGCAGCGCGTCCAGGTACCGCTCGATGGCCGACAGGGTCATGCCCTGGTGCTGCAACTCCTCGATCAGGGCCAACCGGGACAGGTGCTCCGGCCCGTAGTGGCCCACCCGACGAGGGCCGATCACGGGAGGGGGCAAAAGTCCGCGCGTGCTGTAGAAACGTACGGTGCGGACGGTCACACCCGCCCGGGCGGCCAGCTCGTCGACGGTGAGCGTGGGTTCCGGTGCCTGGGTGGTCATGGTCGCCGCCTCGCTCTCTGATCAGCACGGCCTGTTCGGCACGACCCGTTCATGCACAGCCTGCTTTCGGCACAGCCCGGCACAGCCCTTTCGGTACCGAGGTTCAACAGTATTGCTGTCGCACCAACGATGTGAAACGGCCAGGAGCTGCCCATGACCACGAACCTGCGACTGCCCGGACGACCCGAGGAACTCACCCTCCCCGCCCTGCTGGCCCGCAACGCGGCCGAGCTCGGTGACCTGCCCGCCCTCTCGTGGCGTGAGGGACCCGGCTGGAAGACCCTCGACTGGAGCGAGGTCCGCCGCGAGGTCGCCGTCCTCGCCGCCGGCTACGCCGCCCTCGGCGTCCAGCGCGGCGAACACGTCCTGCTCATGATGGGCAACCGCCCCGAGCACTGGCTCACCGACCTCGCGCTCGTCCACCTCGGCGCGGTCCCCGTCACCGTGTACGGCACCTCCGCGCCCGAGCAGATCACCTACATGGCCCGCCACAGTCGGGCGCGAGTCGCCGTGGTCGAGGGCGCCCGCGAACTCGCCCGCTGGGAACCCCTCCTCGCCGACGACACCGTCCCCCTGGAGCGGCTCGTCGTCGCCGAGGCCGCGGACGCCGGCCCCCACCACACCTACGCCTCCCTGTACGCGGGCGGCGCCCGACTGCACCGCGCCGACGCCTTCGAGAAGGCCTGGCAGGAGACCCGCCCCGAGGACCCGCTGACCGTCGTCTACACCTCGGGCACCACCGGCGACCCCAAGGGCGTCCGGCTCACCCACCGCAACATCGTGCTCCAGGCCGTGCGCCTGGACGGCAACGTGGACCTGCCCGAACACGCCGAGCACATCTGCTACCTGCCCTTCGCGCACATCGCCGAACGGGTCCTCGGCATCTACCTCCCGCTCCTGCGCGCCGCGCACGTGCGGCTCTGCGCCGACCCCACCGCCGTCGCGGCGGCCGTGCGCGAGCTGCGGCCCGTGCAGTTCTTCGGAGTGCCCCGGGTGTGGGAGAAGCTCGCGGCCTCCGTACGGGCCGTCCTCGCACAGCTCCCCGAGGAGCAGCGCCGCGCCATAGAGGCCGCCAACGACCTGGCCCGGGAGCGCGCCGGCCACCGCGAGCGCGGCGAGGAGGTCCCGGCGGCGCTCGAAGCCTCGTACGCCGCCGCCAAGGAACGGGTCCTGGACCCGCTGTTGGGCATGGCGGGGATGGACCGGCTCGTCTGGACGGCCAGCGCCACCGCGCCGATGCCGATCGACGTCGTCCGCTTCTGGGCCGGCTGGGGCATCACGATCATGGATGCCTGGGGACTCACCGAGACCGCCGGCGTGTGCACCGTCAACCGCCCGGACCACTTCCGGCTCGGCTCCGTGGGCCGCCCGATCGACGGCCTGGAACTCAGGCTCGCCGAGGACGGCGAGATCCTCACCCGAGGCGCCACGGTCTTCGACGGCTACCTGCGGCCCGACGGGACGGTGGAGAGCGCCGCCGACCCCGAGGGCTGGTTCCCGACGGGGGACATCGGCCGGCTCGACGAGGACGGGTTCCTCTGGCTGACCGACCGCAAGAAGGAACTGATCATCACCTCGAACGGCAAGAACGTCTCGCCCGCCCTGGTGGAGAACACCGTCAAGGAGCACCCGCTGATCGGCCAGGCCCTGGTCCACGGCGACGGCCGCTCCTACCTGGTCGCCCTGCTGGTCCTGGACCCCGAGCTGGCACCCGTCTGGGCGGCGGCCCGCGGCATCGAGGCCCCCACGCCCGGCGCGCTCGCCGAGCATCCCGCCGTCGTGGAGGAGATCGCCCGCGCGGTGACGGCGGCCAACGCCCGGCTCAACCGCACCGAGCAGATCAAGCGCTACCGGCTGCTGACCGGGGAGTGGGGCCCCGAGACCGGGGAGCTCACCCCCTCCCTGAAACTGCGCCGCCGGGTGATCCGCGAGAAGTACGGAGAGCTGATCGAGGGACTGTACGAGGCCCCGTACGACACGCCCTGACCCGTACGACACGCCCTGACCCGTACGGCCCGGCCCTGTCCGGTGGGCGACCCGCGCCCACCGGATTGGGTGAGGAACCGGCTCGGCCCGTTCGAGCCGAAGGGGCGAGTGCAGCCGACCGGAGCGGGCGAAGCGACGACCGAGCGGGCCGGCAGCGGAGCCCCGACCGGCGGGAAGCGCCGGCCGGAGTCCTGATCAGCGGCGGACCAACCGCCGCGGTTCGTCCAGCCACGCACGTTGGCCGTCGCCGTCCACGGTCACGCCGAAGCGAGTGATGTGCGGCCGGCCGCTGACCTCGTACCAGGTGTACGCCGCCGTCACCTCGGCCCACAGATCGCGCGGCCCCCACGAGGTGACGGCGTCGTCCTCCCACCAGTCGCCGTACCGAACGATGGTGGCGGACGTGCCGGCCTCGTCGACGAACTGGACCCGCCGCTCGTCGCCGTCGCCGCGGTGCGAGGAGGAGACGTCCGGGACGAGGAGACCCATGGCGAAGTCCTGGAGGTACCCGCCCGTCAAGGCCTGAGCGGGGTCGATCGGGGACCGCCGCCTCGTCGACTCGTCAGGGACGCGGAGGACGACCGCGGGCCGCTCGGAGCGGATCCACATGTACGCGGCCTCGCCGACGAACGCGCCCTGCGCCCTCGTGCCCGTACCGTCCACGCGGAGCCGCAGAAGCCCCGCGTTGCTGTACGCCGTGCCGAACGGCGTGAGGATCACCCCGTCGGGTCTCGCCTGCTCGATCCAGGCGTACGGCACCCGTCGTACGGCCGCCGTGTTGACGACCCGATCGAAGGGATCCCCGCCCGGGGCGCCCTTCAGGCCGTCTCCGACGATCAGCTTCGGGTGGTACCCGGCCGCCTTCAGGTTGGAGGCACCCGTGCGGGCGAGTGCCTCGTCGACCTCGATGGCGACCACCCGGTCCGATCCGACCCGCTCGCACAGCAGGGCCGTGTGATAGCCGGAGCCGTAGCCGATCTCCATCACTCGTGATTGCGATGTCAGTTCGAGGTGGCCGAGCTTGCGCATGACGATGTCGAGGGCCGACACGGAAGAGGTGAAATCGCCGGAGGAAGGACCCGGCGGCCATGCGCCGTCGTCCAACTGCGTGACCACGGACCGGTACGGGTCCCAGACCGCGCGATGCCAGGCCCCCGGGTCCTCGTCGCGGTCGACGAACTGCCAGAGCCCCTCGGCATCCCGAACGGGAACCCACACGGCCGAGGGGACGAACGCCTCCCGGTCCACGGTGTCGAAGGCCTGGGCCAGCCAGGGCTCGCGCAAGAACCCGCCGGTCGCGAGGGCCTCGCGGCAGGTCGCGCGGTTCACTTCTTGTCCGGGGGCGGCGGAGAGGAGGGCTGAGGCGAGGGGCGGCCACCGTCCGGGCTCGCCGGAGTGGGCGGGGGTGTCCACGGCTTGTCCGCCGGCGGACCGTTGTGCTTGCCCATGGTCTTCTCCCATCGTGGGGTGAACGGTGCGATGCCCCGCCCAGGGGGCGGGGTTCAACGGATGCCGAGAAGGATGACGGCGAGGAGACCGGCGACGATCGCGACGGACACGACCTGTCGCAACCGCTCCGTCAACGGACCCCGCTCGACCGTCGCACGGCGAGGGTCGCGGCGAGGACGCGTGCGATGCGGGCCAGGTTCCGGGCGTGGTTCCAGTTCGCGTGGTCGCCGCCGGCGCCAAGCGGGCCGACGTCGATGAAGTACGTCCACTCGACCAGGGCCGCTCCCACCCGCTCCGCTCGCTGATCGGCGGGCAGCGCCGTCACCGCGACATGCAGGGTCTGCCCCGCGGTGATCAGGTCATCGATGAGACGCGCCACGCTCACGGCGTCGGGTCGATCCTCGTAGGAGGTCAGGGCCCGCGCGGCGAGTTCTTCGAAGTGCTGCATGTCGTCGGGTGTCATACGGGTGCTCCCTGCCGTCGCCATCGGGTGGTAGGACGACGGTAGGGCCGGCACCGAGAGGGCAGGGACACAGATTGTGCCCCCTTGATTACGCAGTCAACACGCCCAACCGGACAGCGAGTTCGGAGGCCCGCCGACGGCGCTGCGGAGACTTCGCCTCGGCCTCTTCCAGGATGATGCGGCGAGCATGCCCGTTGTACTGAATGGTCTCGGGCGCGGCCTCGTGGGCCTGCGCCAGCGTGGCCAGAGCCACATCAGGCTGGCCGTCGAGGTGGTAGGCGCGTGCCTGCTCGATCCGGTGCCGGGCCCGGCGCGGTCGGGACGGGATGGCCTCGGCCTCCGCGCGAGCAGCCTGCCGTGCCGACTCCCCGCCCGCGTGCAGTTCGACGGCCACGGTGACCGCGTGAGCGCCGATGACCGAACGGGAGAAGCTCGTCACGGGGTGGAAGTAGTCGATGGGCAGGGATTCGGCGAGAGCGCGCGCGTTGTCCCAGTACCTCCAGGCCGTGCCTGTCTCGCCGCGACGCGCGGCAGTGAGTCCGGCCTCGACGGTCAGCGCCCCCGCCACGGCCCGCACGTCCGCGCCGGCGTCGGGAAGAAGGGGCGTCAGGTAGCGAAGCGTTTCCAGGGTGACGGCGTCCGCAGCGTCCAGGTGCGTGCTCTCGCGGTGGGCCTGCGTGGTCAGCCACGCGGCGAGACCGATGGCGTGCGGGTCCTCGGAGTCCTGGGCGGCCATCATGCCGCGCTCGGCCACACGCCAGACGAGAGGGGCGTCGGGCTGGTAGGCGCAGAAGAACTGCGCGAGGAAGTAGACCTGCGCCAGCGAAGCCTGAGCGGCCTTCCTGTCGGCGACCGTCTCCGCTGCTCGGACCGTGGCCTGCGCGTCCTGGATCAGGTCCGGCAGCAGCGACCCGATGACGTCGCGGTGGTTCGATGCGGAGTGCCGGGCCTGCCACGCTCGGGACAGGCGCGCGGACAGGTGCTCGGCAGACGGAGCCTCGCGAGTGCCGCCGAGCTGCAGTGTGTTGAGGGCCTCGCGGACGGCGGCGAACCGCGGGTGTCCGGGCCCGGTGAACAGTGCGATGTGCATGGACTGATCCCCCGTGAGATCGGAGAGGTTTCCGACACGGAGTACTTCGGCGATGCGAAGGATGATCGGCAGAGCCGGCGTCTTCAGTCGGCCGGTCTCAAGGGCCTTGACCCACGATCCGGACCGGCCGACGAGGCCGCCGAGTTGATCGCGGGTGAGCCCACGGCGGTTGCGGAGGATCTGCAGTCTCTGGCCGAAGGCCAACTGTTCGCGGTACGGGTCCGGAGTAGCATCGGTGGACATGGGCCTTGCCCCTCTCCTTGCAGCTCGACACTGACAGGGTAGGGGGCAGGGCAGCTCTCGTGTGATCCGGAATGCGCGAAAGCGCCCCGCCCGCCCGAAGGCGAGAGGGCGCATCGCCGGCTCCTGAATGCTCGGTTGCCGTGAGCCGGAGCCCACACCGCCGGACCGGCGCTTTGGGCTACCGCGCCCTAGCGGCCGATCGTCGGGTAGTGGTCCGACAGGTTGGTGTACGTGTACGACGTGCCCCAACTGGAGACGGTCCAGGGCGCCGACTGCTCCTTCACCACGTTGTTCTCCCAGGCCGCCGGGCGGGCGTTGCCCTTGCGGTAGAGCACGTAGTCCAGGTCCTCGCGGGGGTCCGTCGGGTAGCGGTAGTTCGCGATCGAGTTCTGCGCCGTGTCGAAGGAGTACGGGTGGCCCGTGCGCGAGTCGGCGCCTGCCAGGTCGGCGTCCGCGAGCATCGAGTTGTACTCGGGGGTGTGGGAGTCGACGTTCATGTCGCCCGCGACGATGACCTGTTCGTTCGCCGGGATGTTCTTGCCGTCGAGGAACGCGTCGATGTTCTTGAACTGGCGGCTGCGCATCTGCGCCGCCTCGCCCGCGCCGCACCCCGGGTCGGTGGACTGGGCGTGGGTGCCTATCACGTGCACCTTCGCGCCGTTCACGTTCAGCACGGCGTACGCGAAGCCCTTGTTGGACCACCAGTCGGCGCCGCAGGCGTCCTTGTAGACGACCTGCTCCTTGCGGACGATCGGCCACTTGCTCAGGATCGTGACGCCCCCGTCCTCCGGGGTGGTGGCGGAGTAGGCGCCGCCCGTGGCGTCCCAGCCGCTCTTGCTCCGGCCCACGACCGGGGTCTGGTACGGGTACCGCGCGGCCGAGTTGGCCTTCAGCGCGTCCGAGGCGCCGTTGTCGAAGGCCTCCTGGAGCACGACCACGTCGTGGCCCTGGTAGAAGGACGTCTTGGGGATCTCCGCCGCCCGGTGGTCCTGGCCCCAGTTCGGGTACAGGTTCTTGCTCATCAGGAACACGTTGTACGTCAGAACGCTGAGCCGGGGGGTCGCGGCGCTCTCCGCGGCCGTGGCGGCCGGCGCGGTGGTGACGGCCAGCGCGCCGGCGGCGACCGCGGCGACGGCCGTGGCGACGGCGCGACGAGAGCGGGGCGAGATCTGCAGCATGGAGGTCTCCATCATTCCTGCGTCATTCCTGCGGGGGAAGATCGACGCCGTCATACAAGCAGCACCAGTTACCTCTGGGTAACACCCATGCAGAGACTTTCTGTCCGGGGGACGGCCGTCCGGTGCTCGCATACTTGTGTCATGAAGCAGACGGACCCCGCACCCCCCACCGGACCGACGGCCGCACGGCGCCCCGACCCCGAGCCACCCGCGCCCGGCGGAGTGCTGTGGACCATCGCCGGAGACGTCCGCGCGCTGCTCATGCTCCCCGCCGCCTTCACGATGCAGGTCGCCCACCCCGCCATCGGCGCCGGCGTCGACCAGTACTCGGTCTTCCGCACCGACCCCTGGGGACGGGGCGAACGCTCGCTGCGCTCGGTCCAGCTCTGGGTGTACGGGGGTGACGAGGCCGCCGTCGAGGGCCGTCGGGTGCGCCGCCTCCACAAGGAGATCCAGGGCATCGACACCCGGGGCCGGCGCTACCACTCGCTCGACCCGGCCTGCTACTCCTGGGTCCACGCCAGCGGCTTCCCGGTCTACCTGTACGCCGGGCGGTACCTGCTGCGCCGCTTCACCCCCGCCCAGGAACGGCAGCTCTACCGCGAGTGGCTCCAGGTCGGCCGGATCCTCGGCATCCACGACCGGGACATGCCGCAGACCATCGAGGAGTACTGGGTCTACTACCGTCGGATGCTGGCCGAGGAGATCGAGTCCACCCCGGTCGCCCGCGAGCTGGTCGCCACCGACGTGCCCCTGCCCCGCCCCGCCGGCGGCTCGCCGGCGGTCCGGCTCCTGCTGCGCCTGACCTGGCCGCTCCTGCGGGCGGTGTTCCTGCGCTTCCGCGCCTTCGTCACCGCCGGCTACATGCCGCCCGAGGCCCGCGCGGCCGTCGGCCTGGAGTGGACCCCGGCCCAGGAGCGCCGGCTGCGGCGGTTCAGCACGGCCGTACGGCTCCTCGTACCGCTGCTCCCGGAGCGGCTGCGTTACCTGCCCATCGCCCGGGAGGCCCGGGCGCGCCGACGCGCCGGCGCCCACTGAGGGACGCCGGCGCGAGCGGTGGGACGAGCCCCGGGGCCGGTCGGGCCGGACCGGGGGCTCGGTCGAGCAGGACCCGGGGACAGCCGGGCCCGATCCCGCGATCAGCGGATGGTGATCAGTGGTCGTGGATCGAGTTCGTCGCGGCGATCTTCTTCCAGGACTTGGGCTCCACCGGCTCGGCGGCCGGCGCCCTGAGCGAGCGGGCCGACGGGGAGGCGGCGGCCGGCGGCGCGAAGGCCGGCTTGCCGGGGGTGTACAGCCAGGTCTCGAAGAGCTGGGCGAGGGGCTTCTTGGAGATCTTCTCCGCGTAGCGGACGAAGTCCCCGACCTTCGCGTTGCCGTAGGCGCGCTCGGTCGGCCACCCCTTGAGGATCTGGAAGAACTTCTCGTCGCCGATCTCGTTGCGCAGCGCCTGGATGGCGATCGCGCCACGGTCGTAGACGGCGCCGTGGAACTGGTTCTCCGCACCCGGGTCACCCGGCTTGACCTGCCAGAACGGGTCCTCGGCGGCGCGGGAGGCGTACGTCCACTCGGCCAGCTCCTGCGCCGTGCCCTCGCCCTCCTTCTCCGACCACAGCCACTGGCTGTACCGGGCGAAGCCCTCGTTGACCCAGATGTCCTTCCAGTTGTCCACGGACACGCTGTCGCCGTACCACTGGTGCGCCAGCTCGTGGACGACCACGGAGACGTTCGAGCCGTTGGCGAACTGCCTCGGGCTGTAGAACGGCCGGGTCTGGGTCTCCAGCGCGAACGAGCTGGGCACGTTCGGGACGTAGCCGCCCAGCGCGTTGAAGGGGTACGGGCCGAAGACCCCCTCCAGCCACTCCGCGACCTCGCCGGTCCGCTCCACGCTGGCGCGCGCCGCGCCGTCGTTGTCGCCGAGGTCCTTGCTGTACGCGTTCAGGATCGGCAGGCCGCTCGACGTCTTGTCGGTGGTGATGTCGAACTTGCCGATGGCGAGCGTGGCGAGGTAGGTGGCCTGCGGCTTGTTCGAGCGCCAGTTGTAGCGGGTCCAGCCGAGCTTCGACGTCTGCGACTGGAGCACGCCGTTGCTGATGGCCTGGGTGCCGTCCGGGACGTTGACGGACACGTCGAAGGTGGCCTTGTCGAGCGGGTGGTCGTTGCTCGGGAACCACCAGATCGCCGAGTCGGGCTCCTGCGCCGCCACGCCGCCGTCCGGGGTGCGCTGCCATGCCGACCAGCCGTCGACCTTGAACTCCGAGGGCTTTCCGGCGTACTTGACGACGACGCTGGCCGGCTTGTTCCGCTGGAGCGGCTGCGCCGGCGTCACTTCCAGCTCCTGGGTGCCGGAGGTGGCGAACTTCGCCTTCACCCCGTTGACCCGGATCTCGCTCACCTTGAGGCCGAAGTCGAGGTTGAAGCGGGACAGGTCCTGGCGGGCCGTCGCCAGGAGGGTGGCGGTGCCCTCCAGGAGGTCCGTCTTCGGCTGGTACTGAAGGCGCAGGTCGTAGTGCGAGATGTCGTACCCGCCGTTGCCGCTCGCCGGGTAGTAGGTGTCGCCGATACCCGCGGCGCCCGGGACGGAACTCGCCGCGGACGCCGGGATCACCAGCAGGAGGGACGCGGCGAGCACGCTCGGGGCGATGACTTTCCGATGCACGAAGAGCTCCAAGGGGTAGGGGAGACAGTTCCGTTCAGGGGTCTCGTCGTTCGACCGTATTCACGCGCGGTGCCCCACGTCATGTCCATGGCCTCTGCTGTCACATGATCGCCATTCGGCCGTCACAGGTCGTCGAGTGCGGCCTCCGGCGTGTCGGGCCCGGCCCGCCCGGCGGCGACCGCCCCAGCTCGGCGCGGCCACCCCGCCGGGGCGGCGCGCGCCCGGCGGCACGCGGCCCCGCCGGCCCCCGTGCGAGAAAGTCCGGAAAGGGTCGGGGTGCCACGGGGCGGGGGATCAGGGTGAGGCGGGTGGGAGGGATTCGACACCGGGCTCGCCACCGACCGCTTTCCACCATACTAAGCAGTCGGTAACCTGCCGGGTATGACTCTTCCCCCACGCGCCGCCCGACACTGCTGGCATGCGGTGGTCAATCCGCTGCACGCCCTCATCTACTTCTCCCCGGACCTCGCGAAGGAGTTCGCCGCCCTCGGGGTCACCGACCGCGTCGCCGTCAACCTCGCCTCCCGGTCGGCCGCCATGGGCGCCGTCGGCGCCGGCAGCGTGACCGCGACCTTCTACAACTACCGGCACGACCTCGTCGCCCGGCACCTGCCCGCCGTCTGGGACACCCTCACCCCCGAGCAGGCCCTCGCCGCCCGGCTCCGCGCCGCCGACTCCACCCTGCGCCGCCTCCTCGGCACCGAGACCATCGAGTCCGCGGAACTCGCGGAGACCGCCGACCTCGCCCTGTACGCCGCCGAGGGCTGTACCCGACACGCGCGCGTCCTGTACTCCGCCCACGCGGACCTCCCCGTCCCCGAGGAGCCGCACCTGCGCCTGTGGCACGCGGCGACCCTGCTGCGCGAACACCGCGGCGACGGCCACCTCGCCGCCCTGCTGCTCGCCGGCCTCGACCCCGTCGAGGCCCTGATCAGCCACACCGCGACCGGCCGCGGCATGACCCCGAAATGGCTCAGGGCCACGCGCGGCTGGGAACCCGCCGACCTGGAGGCGGCGGCCGACCGGCTGCGGGCCCGCGACATCCTCGACGCGGACAACGAACTCACCGCACACGGCAAGGCCGTACGGGAGGCACTGGAGGCCGACACCGACCGACTCGACGCCGCCCCGTACGAACACCTCGGCGCGAGCGGCCTGGCCCGCCTGGGCGAGCTCGGCGGAGCCCTCGCCGCGAAGGCCTTCGCGGCCGGCGCCTTCCCCCCGGACCTCATCGGCAAGGCCTGAGAGGAGAGGCGGCGACCGGCGCGGGAGGCGGCTCCCGGCGTCCGTCACCGGCACCTGCCACAATTGGCAGCCTTCCACGCATCCCATGCAGACGTACGAAGGCAGGCAGGACCGCACCGTGACGATGTCCATCGAAGGCAGGATCGCCGAGGAGCTCGGCGTACGGGAGCGGCAGGTCAAGGCCGCCGTCGAGCTGCTCGACGGCGGCTCCACCGTGCCGTTCATCGCTCGCTACCGCAAGGAGGCGACCGAGATGCTCGACGACGCCCAGTTGCGCACCCTGGAGGAGCGACTGCGGTACCTGCGCGAGCTGGAGGACCGCCGCGCGGCCATCCTCGAATCCGTGCGGGAACAGGGCAAGCTCGACGCCGAGCTGGAGGCCCGGATCAACGCGGCCGACACCAAGGCCCGGCTGGAGGACATCTACCTGCCCTTCAAGCCCAAGCGGCGCACCAAGGCGCAGATCGCCCGCGAGGCCGGCCTGGCTCCGCTCGCCGAGGGGCTGCTGGCCGACCCCTCCGTCGAACCGGCCGTCGCCGCCGCCGCGTTCGTGGACGCCGACAAGGGCGTCGCCGACCCGGCCGCCGCCCTGGAGGGCGCCCGCGCCATCCTCACCGAGACGTTCGCCGAGGACGCCGACCTCATCGGCGAGCTGCGCGAACGCATGTGGGGGCGCGGCCGGCTCGCCTCGAGGGTCCGAGAGGGCAAGGAGGAGGCGGGCTCCAAGTTCGCCGACTACTTCGACTTCGCCGAGCCTCTCACCGCGCTGCCCTCGCACCGGGTCCTGGCCATGCTCCGCGGCGAGAAGGAGGACGTCCTCAGCCTCGACCTGGAGCCGGAGGAGCCGAGCGACACGCCCGGCCCCTCCACGTACGAGGGCATGGTCGCGCGCCGCTTCGGCGTGAACGACCGGGGCCGCCCGGGCGACAAGTGGCTCGCCGACACCGTCCGCTGGGCCTGGCGCACGAAGATCCAGGTGCACCTGGGCATCGACCTGCGGACGCGCCTTCGGGCCGCCGCCGAGGACGAGGCCGTACGGGTCTTCGCGGCCAACCTGCGCGACCTGCTGCTCGCCGCGCCTGCCGGCACCCGCGCGACGCTCGGCCTGGACCCGGGCTTCCGCACCGGCGTCAAGGTGGCCGTCGTGGACGCGACCGGCAAGGTCGTGGCCACCGACGTGATCCACCCGCACGTCCCCGCCAACAAGTGGGACGAGTCGCTGGCGAAGCTGGCCCGGCTGGCCGAGGAGCACGCGGTCGACCTGATCGCCATCGGCAACGGCACCGCCTCCCGCGAGACCGACAAGCTGGCCGGCGACCTCATCACCCGCCACCCCGAGCTGGGTCTGACCAAGGTGATGGTGTCGGAGGCCGGCGCGTCCGTGTACTCCGCCTCCGCGTTCGCCTCGCAGGAACTCCCGGACATGGACGTGTCGTTGCGCGGCGCGGTCTCCATCGCCCGCCGCCTCCAGGACCCGCTGGCCGAACTCGTCAAGATCGACCCGAAGTCGATCGGCGTCGGCCAGTACCAGCACGACCTGTCCGAGATGAAGCTCTCCCGGTCCCTCGACGCGGTGGTCGAGGACTGCGTGAACGGCGTCGGCGTCGACGTCAACACCGCCTCCGCGCCGCTGCTCTCACGCGTCTCGGGCATCAGCGGCGGCCTCGCCGAGAACATCGTGGCCCACCGCGACGCCAACGGGCCCTTCCGCAACCGCAAGGGCCTCAAGGACGTGGCCCGGCTGGGCCCGAAGGCCTACGAGCAGTGCGCGGGCTTCCTGCGGATCCGCGGCGGGGACGACCCGCTGGACTCCTCCAGCGTGCACCCCGAGGCGTACCCGGTGGTCCGGGCGATGGGCCGGACGGCGGGCGGCGAGGTGGCGTCCCTCATCGGCAACGGCGCGGTCCTGCGGTCTCTGCGGCCCGAGCAGTTCGTCACCGAGACCTTCGGCCTGCCGACCGTCACGGACATCCTGCGCGAGCTGGAGAAGCCCGGTCGCGACCCCCGGCCCGCCTTCAAGACGGCGACCTTCAAGGAGGGCGTCGAGAAGATCGGCGACCTGGCACCCGGGATGATCCTGGAGGGCGTCGTCACCAACGTGGCCGCCTTCGGGGCGTTCATCGACATCGGCGTCCACCAGGACGGGTTGGCGCACGTCTCCGCCCTGTCGAAGACCTTCGTCAAGGACCCGCGGGACGTGGTGAAGCCGGGCGACATCGTCCGCGTGAAGGTCATGGACGTGGACATCCCGCGCAAGCGGATCTCGCTGACGCTGCGACTGGAGGACGAGGCAGGGGCGGACCGTTCCGCCGGGGCGCCCCGGGAACGCGAGGAGCGCCGGGGCGGCGGCCGGCCCCCGCAGCAGCGGGGCGCGGCCCCGCAGGGCGGCCAGGGCGGCCAGGGCCGAAGGGGCCAGGGTGGTCAGAGCGGTCAGGCGGGCCAGGGTGGTCAGCGCCAAGGCGGCGGCCAGGGCCAAGGCCGGGGCGGTCAGCGCCAGGGCGGCGGTCAGGGATCCGGTGCCCCGGCGCCCGCCAACAGCGCGATGGCCGACGCCCTGCGTCGGGCCGGCCTCACCGGCAAGGAGGAGCGCCGGGGCCGCTGACGGGGGCAGTGCGTGAGATCACGCCGAGGATGGCCGAATAGGTTCTCCACACGGGGACATACCTTGCCAAGCACCTCAAGTGATCTGTAGGGATGGTGGAACGCCCGTTCGTGACGCGCGGACGGGCTTCCGCTTCTCCCCTCAGGGGCCGAACTCCTCGGGGCCGTCCCAAGGCACAGGATGTAATGCCCATGCCCACGCACACCTATGAACGCTGCCCGAGAAAGGATCCGAAGAGGGAAGACATGCCCTATCGGAATCTCAGCCTGCGCAAACGGTGCGAGAACATTCTCGGCCATCTGGACCTGACGCATCCTTTTTCACTCGACAGCCTGTGCGCCCGGATGGAGGAGCAGCGCGGCCGCCCGATCCGACTGCACCCGCTGCCCAAGGAAGCCGCCGAGTCCGGGGTCTGCGGACTGTGGGTGGGCACCGCCCGCGTCGACTACGTCTTCTACGAGGCCCAGACCACCCCTCTGCACCGCGAGCACATCGTGCTCCACGAACTGGGGCACATCCTCTTCGGACACCACTCGCTGGAAGGCGAGGAGAGCGACGGGCACGCCCCCGTGGTCCTGGGCCGCACCAACTACACCACCCGCCAGGAGCGGGAGGCCGAGATGCTCGCGAGCATGATCCGCATGCGCGCCGTCGGCCCCGGCCCGCGGCCCGACACGGCCCACCGCGGCGCCCTCGCCCGGCTGGAGTCCGCCATGGGCTACGAACGGGGCGTGCGCGATGGCGGCTGAACTGACCGCCATCGGCGACTGGCTCGCCGTCCCCAGCGTGGTGATCCTGTGGCTGGCCGTCCTGCTGCGGGCCCCCGGCGCCCTGCGCTCCCCGCAACAGCGCGGCCTGTGGCTCGCCGTCGCCACCGCCGCCGCGGCGATGACCCTGAACCTCCCCGCGGTCGTCACCTACGCGACGAGCCGCGATACCGGCTACGCCCACACCATCGGCCTGGTGCGCAACCTCATCGGCGTCCTCTCCGCGGGCGCCGTGCTCTACTTCGTGGCCGCCGCCACCCGCGGCCGCAGGCTCCAACTCGCCGCCTGGATCGGCACGTCGGCCTGGCTCACCACCCTGGTCGCACTCGACGTCGCCGCGCCCGGACACGGCACCCACGCCATGCCGCCGGTCGGGGATCCAGTACCGTCCCTCGCCTACTGGCTGGTGCTGATCTCCGCCCACCTCGTGGCCAACACCGTCTGCGTGTACGTCTGCCGGCGCTACAGCCGCCGGACCGAGAGCCGAGGACTCGCCCTGGGGCTGCGCCTGTTCGGCCTGGGTACCGCACTGGCAGGCCTGTTCTGGTTCGCGTACCTCCTCAAGGCCCTGTTCGCCAACACCTGGGCCATGCCCGCCCTGCCGCTCATGATGAACCTGCACGGACTGCTGCGCGCCGCCGCGATCCTGGTGCCCACCCTCTTCGTGCTGCGCCGCACCACCACCGACATCGCCACCGCGTGGCGACTGTGGCCCCTGTGGCGGGACCTGGTCCAGGCCGTGCCGCACGTGGTGCTCTCCGCCTCGCGGGCCGGGCGGGTCATGGAACTGCTGTGGCCGCCCATGCCGCGCCACCTGCTCGTGTACCGGAAGGTCATCGAGACGCGCGACGCCATCCTGATCCTGGGGGAGTACGTGGCCCCGGGCATACCGGAGCTCGCCCGCGACCACGTGGCCGGGAGCGGGATCCCCGAACAGCGGCGCACCGCGGCCGCGTTGGCGTGCGTACTCAAGGAAGCACGACAGACCAAACTCGCGGGACTGCCCGGCCGGCAACCGGGGGACACGGCGGTGCTGGAACTGCCGCCCGCGATCCAGACCTCCGCCGAGGACGGCGACCTGGAGGAGGAGGCCCGCTTCCTCGTGGACGTCGCGGAGGCCTACGCCTCACCGTCGACCACCGGCTTCACCCCCTGACCCGGCCCGACCCGCCCCACCGACCGACCGTTCGACGACACGGAAGTGACGCTCTCTTGACCACCGTTCTGATCACCGGGGCCAACGCCGGCCTCGGCGCGGCCTTCGCGCGCGGATTCGCCGCCAAGGGCTGCGACCTGGTGCTCGTGGCCCGCGACAAGGGCAGGCTCGACGCCGTCGCCGCGGAACTCGGCCGGGAGTTCGGCGTGACCTGCGAGGTGCTGCCCGCCGACCTGCTCGACGCGGAGGAACGCGCGACGGTCGAGGACCGCCTCGCGGACCGGGACCACCCCGTCGACATCCTGGTCAACAACGCCGGCTTCGGGCTGCCCGCACCCTTCCCGTACAGCCCGATCGCGGACGAGGAGCGGATGCTGGACCTCCTCGTCAAGGTTCCGCTGCGCCTCACCCACGCCCTCCTGCCCGGGCTGCGCGAGCGCCGCCGGGGCGCGGTGCTCAACGTCTCCTCCGTCGCCGGACTGTTGCCGACCGGGACGTACGGGGCGGCCAAGGCCTGGGTCACCGCGTTCAGCGAGTCCCTGCGCGTCGACATGGAGCCGTACGGGGTCCGGGTGCTGGCGGTGGTCCCGGGCTTCACCCGCACCGAGTTCCAACAGCGCGCCGGGATGGACGTCAGCGCCCTGCGCGAGGCCGTGTGGCTGGAGCCGGACGCGGTGGTCGCCAAGGCCCTGAGGGACCTGGCCCGCCGCCGGCCGCTCAGCATCACGGGCCGCCGCTACCAGGCGTACGCCCTCGCCGTACGCCACCTCCCGCGCGGGTTCGTCGCGCGGAAGATGGCCCGCGAACGGCGCGCCCCCGGGCAGGGCGCCGCGCGCTGAGGCCCGCGAACGGGGATCCGGGCCGCGTTCGGGCGCCCGGCCCCGCCGGCGGGCCGGCCCGGCGCACTACAGCTCGGTGACCTTGCCGTCCGCGACCTCCAGGCGGCGGGTCACCTGGACCGCCTCCAGCATCCGCCGGTCGTGGGTGACCAGCAGCAGCGTCCCCTCGTACGACTCCAACGCGGCCTCCAACTGCTCGATGGCGGCGAGGTCGAGGTGGTTGGTGGGCTCGTCGAGCACCAGCAGGTTCACCCCGCGGCCCTGGAGCAGCGCCAGGGCCGCCCGGGTCCGCTCACCGGGGGAGAGGGTGGCGGCCGGACGCAGCACGTGCACCGCCTTCAGCCCGAACTTGGCGAGCAGGGTGCGGACTTCGGCGGGCTCGGTCTCCGGGACCGCCGCGCAGAAGGCCTCCAACAGCGGCTCGTCGCCCAGGAACAGTCCGCGGGCCTGATCGACCTCGCCGACCAGGACGCCCGAACCGAGCGTGGCCGAACCGGAGTCGGGGGTGAGCCGGCCCAGGAGCAGGGCGAGCAGGGTGGACTTCCCGGCGCCGTTCGCCCCCGTGATCGCGACCCGGTCCGCCCAGTCGATCTGCAGGTGCGCCGGGCCGAAGGCGAAGTCCCCCCGCCGGACGCTCGCCTCGCGCAGGGTGGCGACCACCGAGCCGGAGCGCGGCGCCGCGGCGATCTCCATCCGCAGTTCCCACTCCTTGCGGGGCTCGTCCACCACCTCCAGCCGCTCGATCGCGCGCTGCGTCTGGCGGGCCTTGGAGGCCTGCTTCTCGCTGGCCTCGCTGCGGAACTTCTTGCCGATCTTGTCGTTGTCCGTGGCCTTGCGGCGGGCGTTCTTGACGCCCTTGTCCATCCAGCCGCGCTGCATCGCGGCCCGGCCCTCCAGCGCGGAGCGCTTGTCGGCGTACTCGTCGAACTCCTCGCGGGCGTGGCTGCGGGCCCGCTCGCGCTCCTCCAGGTACGCGTCGTAGCCGCCGCCGTACAGGTTGACCTGCTGCTGCGCCAGGTCGAGCTCCAGCACCTTGGTGACGGTGCGGGTGAGGAACTCGCGGTCGTGGCTGATGACGACGGTGCCCGCGCGCAGGCCCTTCACGAACCGCTCCAGCCGCTCCAGGCCGTCGAGGTCCAGGTCGTTGGTGGGCTCGTCCAGCAGGAACAGGTCGTAGCGGGACAGGAGCAGGGACGCCAGACCGGCGCGGGCCGCCTGCCCGCCGGACAACGCCGTCATCGGAAGGTCCAGGCCGACGGCGAGCCCCAGGTCGTCGGCGACCTCCTGGGCCCGCTCGTCCAGGTCGGCGCCGCCGAGGTTCAGCCACCGGTCGAGGGCCTCCGCGTACGCGTCGTCCGCGCCGGGCGTGCTGTCCACGAGCCCCTGCGTGGCCGCGTCCAGCTCGGTCTGCGCGTCGGCGACACCGGTACGGCGGGCGAGGAACTCCCGGATCGACTCGCCCTCGCGACGCTCGGGCTCCTGCGGGAGGTGCCCCACGGCGGCGGCGGGCGGCGACAGCCGCAGCTCGCCCGTCTCGGGGGTGTCCAGACCGGCGAGCAGGCGCAGCAGGGTGGACTTTCCGGCGCCGTTGACGCCGACGAGGCCGATGACGTCCCCGGGGGCGACGACGAGGTCGAGATCGGCGAACAGCGTGCGCTCACCGTGCGCGGCGGTGAGCTTCTTGGCGACGAGGGTTGCAGTCATGATCTGCCGATCCTATCGGCGCCCGTACCCCGGCCGGCCGCTTGGTGGCCCGCCGGGTCAGGTACCCAGGACCCGCAGGCCCGCCCACAGTGCGGTGACCGCCGCCACGATCGCCGTCGGGGTGGTCAGCAGGCCCAGGCGGGTGAAGTCGCCCAGGGCCACCCGATCCCCGTGCACGTGCAGCAGGCGCCGCCACAGCAGGGTCGCCAGCGAGCCCGCGTAGGTCAGGTTCGGGCCGATGTTGACGCCGATCAGGACCGCCAGCACCGGGCCCGCCCCGCCCGGCGCCGCCAGCGGGAGCAGGGCCAGGACCGCGGGCAGGTTGTTGATCAGGTTCGCCAGCACCGCGGCCACGGCCGCGACCGCGAGCAGCGCCGGCAGGGAGTCGCCGGCCGGCAGCACCGCGGCCAGGCCGTCGCCGAGCCCGTGGTCCACCACCCCCACGACCACCACCCCCAGCGCGAGGACGAACAGGCAGAACGCGGGCGCCGCGGAGACCACGACCCGCCGCGGGGTGGTCTCCCGGCGCCACAGCGCCCGTACGGCCAGGACCAGCGTGCCGGCCAGCGCCGCCCAGACCGGGCTCGCCCCCGCGAACGAGGCCACGGCGAAGCCGGCCAGGGTCAGCGCGAGCACCACCAGGGCGAAGCGGGGCATCGGCGCCTCCTCGGCAGCCTCCGGCACGTGCTCCGGCGGGGCGCTCAGGTCGGCGCGGAAGTAGCGCCGGAACACCGCGTACTCCACGCCGATGGCCACCAGCCACGGCAGGGTCATCAGCGCGGCGAACCGGGTGAAGCTGAGCCCGCTCGCCGCGAAGGCGAGCAGATTGGTCAGGTTCGACACGGGCAGCAGCAGGGAGGCGGTGTTCGCGAGGTGCGCGGTGGCGAAGACGTGGGGCCGGGGCCGTGCGCCGAGCCGGGCCGCCGTCGCCAGCACCACGGGGGTCAGCAGTACCACCGTCGCGTCCAGGCTCAGTGAGGCCGTGACCACGGAGGCGATGACGAAGACCCCGCCCAGCAGGGTCACCGGCCCGCGCCCGGCCGACCTGCGGGCCACGGCCGCCCCGGCGGCCCGGAAGAGCCCCTCGTCGGCGCACAACTGCGCGAGGGCCAGGATCACGGCGAGGAATCCGACCACGGGCAACAGTTCCCGGACCTGGGTCCACGCGTCGGCCGGCGACACCACCCCGAGGGCGATCAGCAGGCCGGCCGCAGGCACGGCGGCCGTGGCCTCGGGCAGTCCGCGGGGGCGGACCACGGCGAAGGCCAGCACGGCGAGCAGCAGCGCGATCGAGAGGGATTCGGCGAGGACGGTGTTCAGGAGACTGCTCCGGGCGGTTCGGGCGCTTGGGGCGGGACGGTTTGGGCGGGATGGTGCTTCGGACGGTTCGGACGGTTCGGACGGGCGGGGCGAGTCGGCGCGGGCCGGCCATGACAACCCGGACAGGATCGCATCATCGCCGGCGGTGTCCGGATAGGTGGGATGCCCGTCATTGCGGCCATCACTCCCCGGGTCACACCATGGAGCCATGTCGTCGCGAAACGTGCTGGTCGTCCTCTACGACGGCGTGCAGAGCCTGGACGTGACCGGTCCCGTGGAGGTGTTCGCCGCCGTCGCCCGCTTCCCGGGCCGCCGCGGGTACGCCATCCGTACCGTCTCCCCGGGCGGGGCGGCGGTCCGCACGAGCAGCGGCCTCACGCTCGTTCCGGACGGGGACCTGGAGAGTGCCCGGCCCGACGGGGACACCACGCTGCTGGTGCCCGGAGGGCGGTACACGGGTGACTTCGAACCACGCATCACCGAGTGGCTGCGCGTGTACGGGGGTCACGCGGGGCGCCTGGTGTCGGTGTGCACGGGGGGACTGCTGCTGGCCGAGGCGGGTCTGCTCGACGGGCGCCGCGCGACCACGCACTGGATGGTGTGCGAACAGATGGCCCGGGACCATCCGGCCGTCACGGTCGAGCCGGACCCCATCTACGTGCGGGACGGGCGGGTCACCACCTCGGCCGGGGTCACGGCCGGGATCGACCTCGCGCTCGCGCTGGTCGAGGAGGACCACGGGCGGGACACGGCGCTCGTGATCGCCCGCCACCTGGTGGTGTTCCTGCGCCGCCCCGGCAACCAGGCCCAGTTCAGCGCCCAACTCGCGGCGCAGACCGCGCGACGGGAGCCGCTGCGGGACGTGCAGCAGTGGATCGCCGAGCATCCGGGCGAGGACCTCGGCGTGGAGGCGCTCGCGGCCCGGGCGGCCCTCTCGCCGCGGCACTTCGCACGGGCCTTCCGGGCCGAGACCGGGGTGACGCCCGGACGGTACGTCGAGCGGGTGCGGGTGGAGCACGCGCGGCGTTTGCTGGAGGAGGGCGCGGAGGGCGTGGCGCAGATCTCGCGGGCCTGCGGGTACGGCACGCCGGAGGCGCTGCGCAGAGCCTTCGTGAAGACCCTGGGCCAGTCCCCGGCCGAGTACCGCCGCCGCTTCGGCGGAGCCCCGGCGTGACCACGCGGCAATGGCGTGACCACGAGGCACGGGCGGCACGGGCGTGACCATGCGCCGTCGGGGTGACCACGCGGCAATGGCGTGACCACGCGGCCCGGCGTGACCAAGAGTTTGGCGGGTGCGGGATTCCGCACCCGGACGATCACCGCTCAGGAGGAGCCATGCAGATCGCCGTACTGCTCTACGACGGGTTCACCGCCCTCGACGCCATCGGGCCCTTCGACACCCTCGGTCGCCTCCAAGGCGCCGAGACCGTCTTCGTCTCCGAGCGTCCGGGGCCCGTGCGCACCGACAACGGGAGCCTCGCGCTGGTCGCCGACAAGTCGCTGGGCGAGGTGACCCGCCCGGACATCGTCCTCGTGCCCGGCGGCCCGCACCCCGAGAAGCAGATGGGCAACCCCGCCGTGCTCGACTGGCTGCGCGCGGTCGACGCCGGCACCACGTGGACCACCTCCGTGTGCACGGGCTCGCTCCTGCTGGCGGCCGCCGGCCTGCTCGACGGGCGGCGGGCCGCCGGCCACTGGCTGTACCTGGACCGACTGCCGGCGTTCGGCGCCGAACCGACCGGGGAGCGGGTCGTCTTCGACGGCAAGTACGTGACGGCCGCCGGGGTGTCCTCCGGCATCGACATGGGACTCACGCTGCTCGGCCGGATCGCGGGCGACGAGTTCGCGCAGATGGTGCAACTGATGACCGAGTACGATCCGCAGCCGCCCTACGACGCCGGGTCCCCCGAGAAGGCCCCGGCCGAGATCGTCGCGATGCTGCGCGGACTCAACGCGTCGGAGGCGTCCAGGTGAAGACGGGGGCCCGACGTTCCAGGAACGCGGCCACACCCTCCGCGGTGTCCCCGCTGCCGGCCGCCTGCGCCGACCAGTGGGCGTCCCGGTCCTCGCGGCCGTTCGCGAACTCCTTCGCGGCGCCCTGGGTGAGCGAGGAGCGCGACACCAGGATCCTGGTGAACTCGGCGACCCTCTTGTCCAGTTCACCGGCCGGCAGCAGCTCGTCGAGGAAGCCGGTGCGCAGCGCCCGATCGGCGTCGATCAACTCGGCCGAGAAGAGCAGGTACTTGGCCGTGGCGGGCCCCACGAGAGCGGCCAACCTCCGTGTCGAGGAAGCCGGGTAGACGATGCCCAGCTTCGCCGGGGTCACCCCGTACGAGGAGCCCTCCTCGGCGAACCGCAGGTCGCACGCGGCCGCCAGTTGGCTGCCGCCGCCCACGCAGAAGCCCCGGATGGCGGCGAGCGTGGGCTTGGGGAAGGCGGCCAGCGCCTCCTCGGCGGCGACGGCCAGCGCCTGCGGATCGTCGGACCCCGTCAGCGAGGAGATGTCGGCGCCCGCGCAGAAGGTCGGCCCGGCCCCGGTCAGCACGAGGACCCGTACGGCCGGGTCGGCCGCCAGGCCGGACAACAGGCCCGGCAGGGCCCGCCACATGTCGGCCGTCATGGCGTTGCGCTTCGCGGGATGGGAGACGACGACGGTGGCGACCCCGCCGGCCACGCTGTGAAGGAGGGCTGCGTCCATGCGCCGGATGCTATCCCGGACCGTCGATCCGATGATCGGCGGAGTCGGTCCCGGCCGCCCGGCCTGGTCAGGCGGGACGGGACGTCGGCGGGGCCGGGTGCGGCGGGACGTCGGCGGGGCCGGGTGCGGCGGGCGGGGCGGGCGAGACGTCCGAGAAGAGCGCATCGGGAGATCAGGAAAGGTCGCACAACTGACTCCGTCATACGTCATCGGTCAGAAAGCGCCCGATTGGCGCTGACTTATGGTCAGCGACGCGGTCCGGACCAGGCCGGTGCCCACTCTTGACGCGTGGAGACGATCGAGCGCGAAGACGGGGGTCGGAAGATGGACGACAGCGGGAACACCCCGCCGGCGGAGGGGGGTGAGCCGGAGGCTCCGGCCGACCCCCTCGCGTACGAGGGAGTGTGGCGATTCACCGCTCCCGCGGTAGAAGAATCCGTTCCTCAGGCTCGCCGGGCGGTCCGTGACCTGCTCGGCCGGCAGGGAGTGCCGGCCCATCAGGACCTGGTCTACTCCCTGCTGCTGATCGTCTCCGAACTGGTGACGAACTCCGTCCGGCACGCGGCCCTGCTCTCACCCGAGGTCGCGGTCGAGGTCGCGGTGGGCCGCGCATGGGTACGGGTGGCCGTCGAGGACAACCACCCGTACCGCCCCAAGGCCCTCGAGGCCGATTTCGGCCAGACCGGCGGACGGGGCCTGCTGCTCGTCCGGGAGATCACGCTGGAGGCCGGCGGGGTCTGCGACGTCGAGCACACCACGACGGGCGGCAAGGTGATCTGGGCGGCGCTGCCGCTGACCGTCCCCGCCGGGCCGTCGACCCCCACCCCGCACGTGTGACCCACGTGCGCGGCAGGCGCCCGTACGCCGGCGCACGGGCTACCAGCCCGCGGCGTCCCCGGTCAGCTCGCGGATCGCGGGCCGGGCCGCGTCGAGCACGGTCATGAACCACGCCGAGAACGGCACCTCGGCATGCCGCTTCACCAGCTCGTCGGCGGTGACGAACGCCGTCTCCCCGACCTCTTCCGGATCGGGCCGCAGCGCGGCCTGGGCGAGTCCCACGAACAGGTGGTTGTACTCCTGCTCCACCAGACCCGACGCGGGGTCGGGGTGGTTGTAGCGCACCGTTCCCGCCTCGGCGAGCAGCGAGGGCGACAGCCCCAGCTCCTCGTGGGTGCGCCGGGCGGCGGCCGCGAACGGCGACTCCCCGGGGTAGGGGTGACCGCAGCAGGTGTTCGACCAGACGCCGGGGGAGTGGTACTTCCCCAGGGCCCGCTGCTGCAGCAGCAGCCGACCCTGCTCGTCGAAGAGGAACACCGAGAACGCGCGGTGCAACAGACCGGGGGCCTGGTGGGCGGAGAGCTTCTCCGCCGTGCCGATGGTGTTGCCGGACTCGTCGACCAGTTCGAGCATGATCGCTTCTTGAATCCCGGTGCCGGTGGACGCGCTGTTCGCGGCGGTGGCTGGTGTGGTCGGCATACCCATCCTTCGCTTCGGACTTCGGCCCTCAAGTCTGCCGTACAAAAGCGGCTTGTCCCCACTTCGGACATCAGCGCATGTCCACCCCCCGTCGCATGCTAGGACCAGCGGGCGACGGGGGGCGATCACTCAGGCGCCGGCCGCACCGGGCCGGGCCGCCGCGTCAGACGCCGAACGGCGCCGGATAGGCGATCGTGCCCGCGGGGATCGGCACGGTGTCGTCCAGTACGAGCGCCATCATCGCCTCGTCGGGCACCTCGAAGGGAGCCCGGATCCCGAACCGGGACGCCGGCACGAATCCGAAGCGCGCGTAGTACGCCGGATGCCCGAGGACGAGCACCAGCGACTCCCCGCGTGCCCGGGCGTCCGAGAGGAGCGCCCGTACGACCGCGCTGCCCGCGCCCGAGCGTTGGAGCGCGGGGTCGGCCGCCACGGGAGCGAGCGCGAGCGCCGGCGTGCCGGACACCTCGCAGCGGGTCAGCAGGGCGTGCGCCGCCACCGACCCGTCGGGGCGCCCGGCCACGTACGACAGCCCCGGCAGCCAGGAGGAGTCCGCGCGGAGGGCGTCCACCAGATCCGCCTCCAAGGGGGTCTCGAACGCCGCCAGGTTGACTTCGCGCACCCCCGCGACATCGGCGGCGGTCTCCGGGCGGGCCGGCCAGGCACCACCGTCCCCGGCGGTCACCGGGCGCAGGACGTAGCCCGTGTACCCGTACTCCTGCCCGTGCCGTTCCCGTACGTCGAGCTCCTCGCGCACGGCGGCGATCGCGGCACGGGCCGGGGCGCCGGCGGTCGGATCCTCGGTCGGGTCCTCGCAGGCGCGCACCCGCTCGCCGAGCGGACCGTAGTACTCGACCCAGTCGGAGTCGGGCTGGTGGTGGACGCCCGACACCCGATACCCGGCGACCTGGACGGCCGCGAGGTTGCGGGCGGTGGAGCGCAGCGGGTACTGGGGGTCCCAGAAGGCGCGTGCCCCCGGGGACGGCTCATCGACGGTCCACTCGCACTCGGTCACCACGAGGGCGCCGCCGGGCGCGAGCAGCCGCTTCCACGACGCGAGCGCGCGGTCGAAGCCGACGATATAGGCCGAACCCTCGGCCCAGACGAGGTCGAAGGAGCCGTCCTCGCAGGTCAGCGCCCCCATGTCCGCGTTGACGGCGCGGACCCGGTCGCCGAGCCCGCGGGCCTCGGCCGCCTCGCGGAGTTCGTCGAGGAAGCCCTCGTGGAGATCGACCGCGGTCACCTCGGCGCCCGCCTCGGCGGCGAGCAGCAGGGCGCTGCGGCCCGGACCGCAGCCCAGGTCCAGGACCCGGGGGCGTTCGGGCAGCGGCCCGCACAGGGACAGCAGACGCCGGGTGGTCGCGTCGGAACCGGGGGACTGCCGGGGCAGACCGCGGTGGAGCGTGAGGAAGGCCTCACGGAAATCGGGGTCGCCGAAATCGGGGTCGCCGACGTCGGGTGTGGAAGAGGAGTCGGAAGGAATGGAACCGGTGTGGTCGGTCAACGTGAACCCTCGGAAGCGGGGGCTCCGGCCGACGGGCCGATCGGGGTGATCAGGCCTGGCCGGACGCCCGGAGGAAGACGGGGATGTGTCGGAGTGCGTCGCTGCCCTTGGCGGCGACCTCTGCGACGGTCATCAACCCACCTCTTTCTCGTCCGGTTCCGGTTCGGGACGTGTGCGCGTGAGTCGTACACGTCTGCGAGAAGGCTAACAGCCACGCGGTTTGTGATCCCCGAACGTTCTCGTCGATGATGATCGCCACAGGGCCTCCCAGCCCGGGAACATTCGGCTTGTCGGAGCGCAAACGGGTGATGAACCCCCGCTTCCATTCATCCGATAGCCTCTGCCGACGTGCCGCCGCCCCACGCGGCGGCCGTCCCGTGTTCGCTGCAAGGAGTGGGTTCGACTGCCGACCGTCATCCTCACCGGCCTGCCGGTCCCCGGATCGCCGCTCGCCGAGGAGCTGCGCACGCTGGGCTTCGACGTCCGCTCCGTCACCAGGCCCGAGGACGCCGCCACCGCACTGGCCGACGTACCGACCGAGCAGCGGGTGGCCGTCGTCGACAGCGCGTTCGTCGGCCACGTGCACGCCCTGCGGCTCGCGCTCACGGACCCGCGCTTCGACGCCTGCGCCGTGACCGGCGCCTTCGCCGTCCAGGCCGCCGCCCGCGCCGCCCTGGACCTGGCCGCGGCCCTCCCCGAGGACGGCGCCGGCCCCTACCCCGACCGGCTCGCCGCCGCGGTCGAGGCGGCCGGGATCCCCGTGCAGCGGCCCGAGCTCGGCACCCTGGTCGCCGTCGTCCCCGCCGCCGGGCCCGAGCGCGAGAGCGCCGTCGCCGCCGTCGCCGCCGTGGACGACGAGGCCGTGCGACTGCGGACCGCCGTGAAGTCCCGCGACGGGTTCTTCACCACCTTCTTCATCAGCCCGTACTCGCGCTACGTCGCCCGCTGGTGCGCGCGCCGCGGCCTGACCCCCAACCAGGTCACCACCGCCTCGCTGCTCACCGCGCTCGTCGCGGCCGGCTGCGCGGCCACCGGCGACCGCTGGGGCTACGTCGCGGCCGGTGTGCTGCTCCTCCTCTCCTTCGTGCTGGACTGCGCCGACGGGCAGCTCGCCCGCTACTCCCTCCAGTACTCGACGCTGGGCGCCTGGCTCGACGCGACCTTCGACCGAGCGAAGGAGTACTCCTTCTACGCGGGCCTCGCGCTCGGCGCGGCCCGGAACGGCGACGACGTCTGGGCCCTGGCCCTCGGCGCGATGATCCTCATGACCTGCCGGCACATCGTCGACTTCTCCTTCAACGAGGCGAACCACGACGCCACGGCGAACACGAGCCCCACCGCCGCCCTCTCCGACCGGCTCGACAGCGTCGGCTGGACGGTCTGGGTCCGCCGAATGATCATCCTGCCGATCGGCGAGCGGTGGGCGATGATCGCCGTGCTGACCGCCGTCACCACCCCCCGGATCGTCTTCTACGCCCTGCTCATCGGCTGCGCCTTCGGCGCGCTGTACACCACCGCGGGCCGCGTACTGCGCTCGCTGACCCGCAAGGCGAAGCGCACCGACCGCGCCGCCCAGGCCCTGGCCGACCTCGCCGACTCGGGGCCGATCGCGACCCTCACCGGCCGGATCGTCGGCCGGATGGCGCCCGGCGCCGGCATCGCCGCCGCCCTCGTCGGCTCGGTCGCGCTGCTGTGGGCGGCCTGGGCGTACGAGTTCGGTGCCCGCCAGGTCGTCATCGCCGCCGTCTTCTACGCGGTCCTCGCCGGCGCCGCCGTCGCCCGCCCCCTCAAGGGCGCCCTCGACTGGCTCGTCCCGCCCGTCTTCCGGGCCGCCGAGTACACCACCGTCCTCATCCTCGCGGCCAAGGCGGACGTCCCCGGAGCCCTCCCGGCGGCATTCGGACTGGTCGCGGCGGTCGCCTACCATCACTACGACACGGTCTACCGCATCCGCGGTGGCACCGGGGCGCCCCCGCACTGGCTGGTGCGGACGATCGGCGGGCACGAGGGCCGGGTGCTGCTCACCGCGGCACTGGCCGCCGTCCTGGCCGAGCGCCCCGCGGACTTCCCCGTCGCGCTCACGGTCACGGCCGTGTTCGTGGCACTCGTGGTGCTCTCGGAGAGCATCCGGTTCTGGGTCTCCTCCGGAGCACCCGCCGTACATGACGAAGGAGAACCAGCATGATCGGCCTTGTACTCGCTGCCGGTGCCGGACGCCGCCTGCGTCCCTACACCGACACCCTGCCCAAGGCCCTCGTGCCCGTCGGTCCCGAGGGGGACGAGGAGAGCCTGACCGTCCTCGACCTCACCCTCGGCAACTTCGCCGAGGTCGGACTGACCGAGGTCGCGATCGTCGTCGGCTACCGCAAGGAAGCCGTGTACGAGCGCCGCGAGGCCCTGGAGGCCAAGTACGGCGTCAAGATCACGCTGATCGACAACGACAAGGCCGAGGAGTGGAACAACGCCTACTCCCTGTGGTGCGCGCGTGACGTCCTCAAGCGCGGCGTGATCCTCGCCAACGGCGACACCGTCCACCCGGTCTCCGTCGAGAAGACCCTGCTGGCCGCCCGCGGCCAGGGCCAGAAGATCATCCTCGCCCTCGACACGGTCAAGCAGTTGGCCGACGAGGAGATGAAGGTCATCACCGCCGACGGCCAGGGCGTGCGCAGGATCACCAAGCTGATGGAGCCGTCGGAGGCGACCGGCGAGTACATCGGCGTCACCCTGATCGAGCCGGAAGCCGCCGAGGAACTGGCGCGGGCGCTCCAGACCACCTTCGAGCGCGACCCCGACCTCTACTACGAGGACGGCTACCAGCAGCTCGTCAACGACGGTTTCACCATCGACGTGGCCCCCATCGGTGACGTCAAGTGGGTCGAGATCGACAACCACGACGACCTCGCCAAGGGCCGGACCATCGCATGCCAGTACTGACGCGGCTGATCCCCTCGCCCGTCGTCGTCGACATCAGCTGCGGCGCGATGGACGACCTGGCCGGCCTGCTGGCCGACCAGCGCGTCTCCGCGTCCGGCAAGCTCGCGATCGCGATCAGCGGGGGATCCGGCCAGGTACTGCGCGCCAAGCTGGAGCCGGTCCTGCCGCACGCCGACTGGTACCCGGTCGTCGACGGCACCATCGACTCGGCGGTCAAGCTCGCCGACGACATAAAGGGCCGCCGCTACGACGCGGTCGTCGGACTGGGCGGCGGCAAGATCATCGACGTGGCGAAGTACGCCGCGGCGCGGGTCGGGCTGCCCATGGTGGCCGTCGCCACCAACCTCTCCCACGACGGCATCTGCTCGCCGGTGTCCATCCTGGACAACGACAACGGCCGCGGTTCCTACGGCGTCCCCATGCCGATCGCGATGGTCATCGACCTCGACGTGATCAAGGACGCCCCGGCCCGCTTCGTCCGCGCGGGCATCGGCGACGCGATCTCCAACATCTCGGCCGTCGCCGACTGGGAGCTCTCGCACCGCCTCAACGGCGAGCCCGTCGACGGCCTGGCCGCCGCCATGGCCCGCACCGCCGGCGAGTCCGTGCTGCGCCACCCCGGCACGGTGGGCGACGACGAGTTCCTGACCGTGCTCTCGGAGGCACTCGTGCTCTCCGGCATCGCCATGTCGATCAGCGGGGACACCCGCCCGTCGTCCGGCGCCTGCCACGAGATCAGCCACGCCTTCGACCTGCTCTACCCGGGGCGTTCCGCGCTCCACGGCGAGCAGGTCGGCATCGGGGCGGCCTTCGCCATGCACCTGCGGGGAGCCAAGGAGCACTCCGCGCTCTTCGTCGAGGTGCTGCGCCGCCACGAGCTGCCCGTGCTGCCCGAGGAGATCGGGTTCAGCGTGGACGAGTTCGTCGCGGCCGTCGAGTACGCCCCCCAGACCCGACCGGGACGCTTCACCATCCTGGAGCACCTCAACCTGTCCGCAGCCGAGATCAGGGACGCTTACGCCGACTATGTCCAGACCATCCGTAGCTGAACTCCGGCCCGTCGTTCACCCGCCGGGCGTCAAGGACCGACGCAGCGGCGAGCACTGGGGCGGACGCCTCTACATGCGCGAGATCTCCTTGCGCATCACCCGCGTCCTGGTCTCCACCAAGGTCACGCCGAACCAGCTGACCTACGTGATGACCGTGGCCGGAGTCCTCGCGGCCCCGGCCCTGCTGATCCCGGGCATCTGGGGCGCCGTCCTCGGCGTGATCATGGTCCAGCTCTACCTGCTGCTCGACTGCGTCGACGGCGAGGTGGCCCGCTGGAAGAAGCAGTTCTCGCTCTCCGGGGTGTACCTGGACCGGGTCGGCGCCTACCTGTGCGACGCCGCGGTGCTGGTCGGCTTCGGCCTGCGCGCCTCGGACCTGTGGGGCAGCGGGCGGATCGACTGGCTGTGGGCCTTCCTGGGCACCCTGGCGGCGCTCGGCGCGATCCTGATCAAGGCCGAGACCGACCTGGTCGGTGTCGCCCGGCACCAGGTCGGCAAGGCGCCCGTCAAGGAAGAGGCGTCGGAACCGCGCTCGTCCGGCATGGCGCTCGCGCGCCGGGCCGCCGCCGCGCTCAAGTTCCACCGGCTGATCCTGGGCATCGAGGCCTCGCTGCTCATCCTGCTGCTGGCCGTCGTCGACCAGGTCCGCGGGGACCTGTTCTACACCCGGCTCGGCGTCGCCGTGCTGGCCGGCATCGCCCTGCTGCAGACCCTGCTGCACCTGGTGTCGGTCCTGGCCTCCAGCAGGCTCAAGTGACGACGCCGATGCGGCTGGGCGCCGTGATCATCACCATGGGCAACCGTCCCGACGAGCTGAAGGCGCTCCTCGACTCGGTGGCGCGCCAGGACGGCGCCCCCGTCGAGGTCGTCGTCGTCGGCCAGGGCGTCAAGGTCACCGGCCTGCCCGAGGGGGTCCGTACGGTCGACCTGCCCGAGAACCTGGGCATCCCCGGCGGCCGCAACGTCGGCATCGAGGCCTTCGGCCCCGGTGGCACCGACGTGGACGCCCTGCTCTTCCTGGACGACGACGGGCTGCTGGAGCGCACCGACACCGCCGAACTGTGCCGGCAGGCCTTCGCCGAGGACCCCTCGCTCGGGATCGTCAGTTTCCGGATCGCCGATCCGGACACCGGCGAGACCCAGCGGCGCCACGTGCCGCGGCTGCGCGCCTCCGACCCCATGCGTTCCTCCCGCGTGACCACCTTCCTGGGCGGCGCCAACGCCGTCCGCACGCGGGTGTTCGAGCAGGTCGGAGGGCTGCCGGGGGAGTTCTTCTACGCCCACGAGGAGACCGACCTCGCCTGGCGGGCACTCGACGCCGGGTGGCGGATCGACTACCGCGCGGACATGGTGCTGCTGCACCCGACGACGGCCCCGTCCCGGCACGCGGTCTACCACCGTATGGTGGCTCGTAACCGGGTGTGGCTGGCCCGCCGGAACCTGCCCGCCCTCCTGGTACCGCTCTACCTGGGCGTCTGGATGGCCCTGACGCTCCTGCGCAAGCCGTCGGGACCGGCCCTCAAGGCCTGGTTCGGCGGGTTCAAGGAGGGTTGGACCACCCCGTGTGGTCCCAGACGCCCCATGAAGTGGCGTACGGTCTGGCGGCTGACCCGGCTCGGCCGACCACCTGTCATCTGACAAGCTCGCGTCTGGAAGCATGGGGCCTGATCAAGGGCCCCGTACTCCGGGTCCGATCCCCCCTTCTGCCGCATCTTGAAGACGGAAAGTTTCAACTTGTGAGTGACACAACCCACGACGGCGCCCTCGCCACGAGCAAGCCGCCGTCCGAAGACGCGGGGCTCGCCCCCGCGGAGCTCGCCAGGAAGTACGGCCTGTCCGTCAGCGGTGCCCGGCCCGGCCTGGGCGAGTACGTGCGGCAGCTCTGGGGCCGGCGTCACTTCATCTTGGCCTTCTCCCGGGCCAAGCTGGTGGCGCAGTACAGCCAGGCGAAGCTCGGGCAGATCTGGCAGGTGGCGACCCCGCTGCTGAACGCCCTGGTCTACTACCTGATCTTCGGCCTGATCCTGAACGCGGGCCGGGGCATGGAGAAGGGCGTCTACATCCCCTTCCTGGTGATGGGCATCTTCGTCTTCACCTTCACCCAGAACTCGGTGATGGCGGGCGTCCGCGCGATCCCCGGCAACCTCGGTCTGGTCCGCGCCCTGCACTTCCCGCGCGCCTCGCTCCCCATCTCCTTCTCGATGCAGCAGCTCCAGCAGCTCATGTACTCGATGATCGTGGTGGTCATCGTCGCGGTGGCCTTCGGCAACTACCCGCAGTTGTCGTGGCTGCTGGTCATCCCGGCGCTGGCGCTGCAGTTCGTCTTCAACACCGGGCTGGCGCTGGTCTTCGCGCGGATGGGGTCCAAGACCCCCGACCTCGCGCAACTGATGCCGTTCCTCACGCGCACGTGGATGTACGCCTCGGGCGTCATGTTCTCGATCAACGAGATGCTGAAGGACAAGCCGGCCTGGATCGCCGACGTCCTCCAGTGGAACCCCGCGGCCATCTACATGGACCTCGTCCGCTTCGCGCTGATCGACGGCTACGGCCCGGAAAACCTGCCGCCGCACGTCTGGGGCTTCGCGGTCGGCTGGGCCGTCCTCACCGGCATCGGCGGCTTCGTGTACTTCTGGAAGGCTGAGGAGCGTTACGGCCGTGGCTGAGATCAAGAAGGGGCACGTCCCCACCGTCATCGCCGACGAGGTCCACATCGTCTACCGGGTCAACACCGGCAGCTCCGGCAAGGGCAGCGCCACCGCGGCGCTGAGCAAGATCCTCCGTCGGGGCAAGGGCGACTCCCCGGGCGTGCGCCGGGTCCACGCCGTGCGCGGCGTCTCCTTCACGGCGTACCGGGGCGAGGCCATCGGGGTCATCGGTTCCAACGGCTCCGGCAAGTCCACCCTGCTGCGAGCCATCGCGGGGCTGCTGCCCTGCGAGTCGGGCAAGGTCTACACGGACGGCCAGCCCTCGCTGCTGGGCGTCAACGCCGCACTCATGAACGACCTGACCGGCGAACGCAACGTCGTCCTCGGTGGTCTGGCGATGGGCATGACGCGCGAGCAGATCAGGGAGCGCTACGACGACATCGTCGACTTCTCGGGGATCAACGAGAAGGGCGACTTCATCTCCCTGCCGATGCGCACGTACTCCTCGGGCATGGCGGCGCGCCTGCGTTTCTCCATCGCCGCGGCCAAGGACCACGACGTCCTGATGATCGACGAGGCGCTGGCGACCGGTGACCGCAAGTTCCAGGTCCGCTCGGAAGCCCGTATTCGCGAGCTGCGCGAGACGGCCGGAACGGTGTTCCTGGTCAGTCACAACAACAAGTCCATCCGCGACACCTGCGACCGCGTGCTGTGGTTGGAGAAGGGTGAGCTGCTGATGGACGGGCCCACCGAGGAAGTCGTCTCGGCATATGAGAAGGCCACCAGTCACTGACGGCACGAGGTGCCTGTGATTGCCCTGTAATACCGCAGGCCCCTGCCGCTCCGTGCGGCGGGGGCCTTGGTGTGACGGCGATTATCGCCGCCCTCCGACATTCGCTCGCGAAGCGAATACCCGATAGGCCTTCGCGACGTTGTACAGCGTAAGCTGGGGCAGTTCTCCATCACATCAAGAGGGGACGTTTCCCCACAGTCGAATGGCCGGGGGTACCCCGGGTAAAGTCCGGCGGCGTGTCCGAAATAGGATGCCTTGGGTCGGCAGTGTAGAACGGGAGATGTGACGGCAATGGCTACGGGAATTCTCCGGCCCCCAAACACTGTGGCCGTCCCCGCCCCGGGCGGCGGGCGGTGAGCCCCGGGCACGGTATCCGCGGTCGGCGGCACCCGGTCCCCGCGACGTCCGACGCCCACACGAGCCTCACCCTCGACAAGGCCCGTACGGAGAACTTCCCCGTCGCCCCCGCCTTCCTGCCCCGCGCCTGGCGCGACGGGTTGACGGCGGTGTACGGCTACGCCCGACTCGTCGACGACATCGGCGACGGCGACCTCGCCCCCGGTGGCCACGACGCCGTCCTGCTCGGCCTCGACCCCGAGGCCTCGGACGACCGGCTCGCCATGCTTGACGCCTTCGAGGCCGACCTGAAGCGCGTCTTCGGGGGCGGCGACGGCTCCCCCCGGCACCCCCTGTTGCGGGCCCTGCGGCCCGTGGTCCGCGCGCACGACCTGACCCCCGAGCCCTTCCTCGGCCTGATCGAGGCCAACCGTCAGGACCAGCGGGTCGCCCGCTACGAGACGTACGGGGACCTGCTCGCCTACTGCGAACTGTCCGCGAACCCCGTCGGCCGCCTCGTGCTCGCCCTCACCGGGACGGCGACCCCCGAGCGGATCCGACGCTCCGACGCCGTCTGCACCGCACTCCAGATCGCCGAGCACCTCCAGGACGTCGCCGAGGACCTCGGCCGCGACCGGATCTACCTCCCCGCCGAGGACATGCGCCGCTTCCACGTGTCCGAGGTCGACCTCAAGGCCCCGACCGCGGGAGCGTCCGTACGCTCCCTCATCGCATTCGAAACCGTGCGCGCCCGGGACCTCCTGAATGAAGGCACCCCCCTCGTGGGTAGCGTCCACGGCAGGCTCCGACTGCTGCTCGCGGGGTTCGTGGGGGGTGGGCGCGCCGCCCTGCGAGCCGTCACCGACGCCGGTTTCGACGTACTTCCCGGCCCGCCCAAGCCCACCGGGAGCGGCCTGCTCCGCGAGGTGGCCGCCGTCCTGCGCACAGCGCCGAGAAAGGGGTGAGCCCCAACGTGGAGGGCCCCACACACGCGTCCACACCGTCCGCACCGGTCCAGGCCGCCTACGGCTACTGCGAGGCCGTCACCGGCTCGCAGGCCCGCAACTTCGCGTACGGCATCAGGCTGCTGCCCAACGACAAGCGGCAGGCGATGTCAGCGTTGTACGCGTTCTCCCGCCGCGTCGACGACATCGGCGACGGCACGCTGGCGCCCGACGCCAAGCTGGTCCGGTTGGAGGAGACCCGCGCCCTCCTGGGCCGGATCCGCGCCGAGGAGATCGACGAGGACGACACCGACCCCGTCGCCGTGGCCCTCGCCCACGCCGCGCGCCGCTTCCCGATCCCCCTGGGCGGACTCGACGAACTCATCGACGGCGTCCTGATGGACGTACGCGGCGAGAGCTACGAGACCTGGGACGACCTCAAGGTCTACTGCCGCTGCGTCGCGGGCGCCATCGGACGCCTCTCGCTCGGCGTGTTCGGAACCGCCCCCGGCGCGCGCGAAGCCGACCGGGCCGGCGAGTACGCCGACACCCTCGGCCTCGCCCTGCAACTCACCAACATCCTCAGGGACGTTCGCGAGGACGCCGGCAACGGACGCACCTACCTCCCGGCCGAGGACCTCGCCAAGTTCGGCTGCACCGAGGGCTTCCGCGGCGAGCGGATGTCGGCCGGCGCCGACTTCGCCGGCCTCGTCCACCACGAAGTCCGGCGCGCCCGCGCCCTGTTCGTCGAGGGCTACCGGCTGCTGCCCATGCTCGACCGGCGCAGCGGTGCCTGCGTCGCCGCCATGGCCGGCATCTACCGCCGGCTCCTCGACCGCATCGAGCGCGAGCCCGACGCCGTGCTGCGCGGACGCGTCTCGCTGCCCACGCACGAGAAGGCGTACGTCGCCGTACGCGGCCTCTCCGGCCTCGACGCCCGGACCATCTCCCGGCAGAGCACCAGGAGGCGGCCTTGACGGCGGGCCCCCTCGACCGTGACGGCCGCGCCCGGGCCCGGCGCGGGGCAACCCCGGTGTCCGCGGGGGCGTCTGTCGAGGTAATGGACCGGACCAATGGGGACCCGAAGGTCGACGAGGAGGACGCATGACCGCCAACCACGCGGTGGTCGTCGGCGGCGGCCTGGCCGGCGTCACCACCGCCCTGGAACTCGGCGACGCCGGCATGCGGGTGACCCTGCTGGAGAGCCGCCCCCGACTCGGCGGACTGGCCTTCTCCTTCAAGCGCGGCGAGCTGACCGTGGACAACGGCCAGCACGTGTACCTGCGTTGCTGCACTGCCTACCGGTGGTTCCTCGACCGTGTCGACGGCGCCGCCCTCGCACCCCTCCAGGACCGGCTCGACGTACCCGTGCTGGACGTCGCGCACCCCCGGGGGCCGCGCCTGGGCCGACTGCGCCGCAGCGCCCTGCCCGTGCCGCTGCACCTGGCCTCCTCCCTGGCCCGCTACCCGCACCTCACCCTCGCCGAACGGGCGAGCGTCGGACGCGCCGCCCTCGCGCTGCGCCGCCTCGACCCCGCCGACCCGGCGCTCGACGGCGTGGACTTCGCGACCTGGCTGGGCCGCCACGGCCAATCCCCGCGCACCATCGAGGCGCTGTGGGACCTCGTCGGCATCGCCACCCTCAACGCCACCGCCGACCAGTCCTCGTTGGGGCTGGCCGCCAAGGTCTTCAAGACCGGCCTGCTGTCCGAGAACGGCGCCGCCGACATCGGCTGGGCCCGCGTCCCGCTCGGCGACCTCCACGACGGCCTCGCCCGCAAGGCGCTCGACGCGGCCGGCGTGCGCACCGAGTTGCGGACCCGCGTCACCTGCCTGTCGCGGCTGGAGTCCGGAAGTTGGCGGGTCGACACCGAGAGCGAATCGCTCGACGCGGACACCGTGGTCCTGGCCGTTCCCCAGCGCGAGGCGCACGCGTTGTTGCCGCCCGGGGCCCTCGCCGATCCGGACAAGCTCCTCGACATCGCCACGGCCCCGATCCTCAACGTCCACGTCGTTTACGACCGCAAGGTCCTCAGGCAGCCCTTCTTCGCCGCGCTCGGCACCCCGGTCCAATGGGTCTTCGACCGCACCGACGCCTCCGGGCTCACCGACGGCGGCCAGTACCTGGCCCTGTCCCAGTCGGTGGCCCAGGACGACATCGACGAACCCGTCTCGGTCCTGCGGGCCAAGTACCTGCCCGAGTTGGAGCGACTGCTGCCCGCCGCACGCGGCGCGAAGGTACGGGACTTCTTCGTCACCCGGGAGCGGACCGCCACCTTCGCCCCCACCCCCGGAGTCGGCCGGCTGCGGCCCGGTGCCCGAACCGACACGCCGGGACTCTTTCTCGCCGGTGCGTGGACCGCCACCGGTTGGCCCGCGACCATGGAGAGCGCCGTCCGAAGCGGACAGGCCGCGGCACACGCCGCGCTCGCCGGTCTCGACCGTCGGCGCGAACACCCGCTGCGGGAGGCGGTATGACGAGCATCGACACCACCGCCGCGGCGCGCGCAGCACGTACACGTACAGGAACCAGAGGAGAGCCAGTGAACCCGGGGAATCCGGCTGTCGAGAACGCGGATGCCAGTGTGGGCACGGCCGGTGGGGAGAAGGCGGACACCGTCGCCCTGCTGGAGCGTGGCCGCGCACTGTCCACGCCCGTGCTCCGCGCCGCCGTGGAACGGCTCGCATCGCCCATGGACACCGTCGCCGCCTACCACTTCGGCTGGATCGACGCCCACGGCAACCCGGCGGACGGCGACGGGGGCAAGGCGATCCGCCCCGCCCTCGCCCTGCTCTCCGCGGAGGCCGCGGGCGCCGCGCCCGAGGTCGGCATCCCGGGCGCCGTGGCCGTCGAACTCGTCCACAACTTCTCGCTGCTGCACGACGACCTGATGGACGGCGACGAGCAGCGCCGCCACCGCGACACCGTGTGGAAGGTGCACGGCCCGGCTCTCGCGATCCTGGTCGGCGACGCCCTCTTCGCCCTCGCCAACGAGGTCCTGCTGGAATTGGGCACCGTCGAGGCCGGACGCGCCACCCGCCGGTTGACCACCGCCAGCCGCAAGCTCATCGACGGCCAGGCCCAGGACATCTCGTACGAGCACCGCGAGCGCGTCAGCGTCGAGGAGTGCCTGGAGATGGAGGGCAACAAGACCGGCGCCCTGCTCGCCTGCGCGGTCTCGATCGGCGCGGTGCTCGGAGGCGCGGACGACCGCACCGCCGACAAGCTGGAGGAGTACGGCTACCACCTCGGCCTCGCCTTCCAGGCCGTCGACGACCTGCTCGGCATCTGGGGCGACCCGGAGACCACCGGCAAGCAGACGTGGAGCGACCTGCGTCAGCGCAAGAAGTCCCTGCCGGTCGTCGCCGCCCTCGCGGCCGGTGGTCCGGCGGCCGAGGAACTCGGCGAACTGCTCGCAGCCGACGCCAAGAGCAACGACTTCGAGAACTTCTCGGAGGCGGAGTTCGCGGCCCGCGCCGCCCTGATCGACGCCGCCGGGGGCCGTGAGTGGACCGCCGAGGAAGCGCGCCGCCAGCACACGATCGCCATCCGCGCCCTCGATGACGTCGACATGCCGCAGCGGGTGCGCGAACAGCTCGTCGCCCTCGCCGACTTCGTCGTCGTGCGCAAGAGGTGATCGCCACCCGTACGTGGATATGAATCGCGAGTCGCCGGCCGGCGCCGCCACCTGACGGGCATCCCGTCCGGGCGCGCACCGGCCGACGGCAGACCCCGGCACAGCAGAGGACACTGCAACGTAAGGGGAAGCCATGACAGCGACGACCGACGGTGGTGCGGGTTCCCGCGGCACCGAACCGGACCACGGCACCGCGACGCACACGGCGGCCGCCACCACGGGGCCGCCTGGCCCTGCCGCGGCCGGGGTCCGGGACCGGCCGGGCCCCGGGACACACCCCGGCCCGACACCGACCGGACCCGCGCCAACGACCGGACCCGCGCCAACGACCGGACCCGCGACACCGACCGCACCAGCACCAACGGCCGGGTCTCCGCAGCCCGTTGGGGCCGAGGACGTCCGGGAGGCCGTGGCGCGGGCCGTCCACCACCTGCTGGGCCGCCAGGACCCGGCCGGTTGGTGGAAGGGCGACCTGGAGACCAACGTCACCATGGACGCGGAGGACCTGCTGCTGCGGCAGTTCCTCGGCATCCGGGACGAGGCCACCACCCAGGCCGCGGCCCTTTTCATCCGCGGCGAACAGGAGAGCGACGGCACCTGGGCCACCTTCCACGGGGGCCCGTCCGACCTCTCCGCCACCATCGAGGCGTACGTGGCCCTGCGCCTCGCGGGGGACGACCCGGACGCCCCGCACATGGCCCGCGCAGCCGCCTGGATCCGGGGCCACGGCGGAATCGCGGCCGCCCGGGTCTTCACCCGGATCTGGCTCGCGCTCTTCGGCTGGTGGAGCTGGGACCACCTCCCCGAACTCCCGCCCGAGCTGGTCTTCCTCCCGTCCTGGATGCCGCTGAACATCTACGACTTCGGCTGCTGGGCCCGGCAGACCATCGTGCCGCTCACCGTGGTCTCCGCACTGCGGCCGGTCCGTCCGGCGCCGTTCGCGCTGGACGAACTGCACGCCGACGCGCGGGCGCCCTTCCCCGCGGTGAAACTCGCCCCGTTGGCGAGTTGGGACGGGCTGTTCCAGCGGATGGACAAGGCCCTGCACGTCTACCGGCGTTTCGCACCGCGCCGGTTGCGCGAGGCGGCGATGGCCGCCGCCGGCCGGTGGATCCTCGACCGTCAGGAGAGCGACGGCTGCTGGGGCGGCATCCAGCCGCCCGCCGTGTACTCCGTGATCGCCCTGCACCTGCTCGGTCACGACCTCCGGCACCCGGTGATGCGGGCCGGGCTGGAGTCCCTCGACCGGTTCGCCGTGTGGCGCGAGGACGGCGCCCGGATGATCGAGGCCTGCCAGTCACCCGTCTGGGACACCTGCCTCGCCGCCATCGCGCTGGCCGACGCGGGCGTCGCACCCGACCATCCGGCCCTCGTCAAGGCGGCCGACTGGATGCTCGGCGAGGAGATCACCCGGACCGGTGACTGGGCCGTGCGGCGCCCCGGACTCGCCCCCGGTGGCTGGGCGTTCGAGTTCCACAACGACAACTACCCCGACATCGACGACACGGCCGAGGTGGTCCTGGCCCTGCGCCGGGTCCGCCACCCCGAGCCCGCGCGCGTCGAGGCCGCCATCGCCCGGGGGGTGGCCTGGACGCTCGGCATGCAGTCCCGCAACGGTGCCTGGGGCGCCTTCGACGCCGACAACACCAGCCCGTACCCGAACAAGTTGCCCTTCTGCGACTTCGGCGAGGTGATCGACCCCCCGTCGGCCGACGTCACGGCCCACGTCGTGGAGATGCTCGCCGTCGAGGGGAAGTCCGCCGAGCAGCGGACCCGTCGCGGCATCGCCTGGTTGCTGGCCGAACAGGAGCCGGAGGGCGGCTGGTTCGGCCGCTGGGGCACCAACTACGTGTACGGCACCGGATCGGTGGTCCCCGCCCTGACGGCCGCCGGGATGCCCCTCTCGCACCCCGCGATCAGGCGGGCGGTGGGCTGGCTGGAGACCGTACAGAACGAGGACGGCGGCTGGGGCGAGGACCAGCGGTCCTACCACGACCCGTCATGGGCCGGGAAGGGCGCGTCCACCCCCTCGCAGACCGCCTGGGCGCTCATGGCGCTGCTGTCGGCCGGCGAGCGCGACGGCGCGGCCGTCGAGCGGGGCATCGCGTACCTGGTCCGGACCCAGGAGGAGGACGGCTCCTGGGACGAGCCCTACTTCACCGGCACCGGCTTCCCCTGGGACTTCTCCATCAACTACCACCTGTACCGGCAGGTCTTCCCGCTCACCGCACTCGGACGCCACCTGTACGGCGAACCCTTCGGCCCCCACGCCCGGTCGGGCGGCCCGACCGGGGCTCGCGCGCGGGAGGCCCGATGACCGCGGCCCGGCCGCCCGGGGCCGACCCCGCGCTGCTGGTCGCCTGCGCCCTGCGCATCGAACGCCTGGCCCTGCGCGGCGGCGAACGCGGCTCGCCCGCCTCGTACACCGTCCTGCGGACCGGCATGGGCCCGCGCGCCGCCGACGCGGCCGTCGGCCGGGCGCTCGCCGGCCCGGGGATGGAACGGACCGCCGTGCTCGCCACCGGTTTCTGCGCCGGGCTGGTGCCCGGCATGAACCCGGGCGACCTCGTCGTCGCCGAGGAGACCCGGGACCCCCGCGGCACCGTCGCCTGCGACGGCACCGCCCTGCTCGCCGAGGCACTGGCCCGGGCCGTACCCGGCCGGACCGTGCACCTCGGTGCGTTGACCGGATCCGACCACGTGGTCCGCGGCCAGGAGCGCGCACACCTGCGCGCCACCGGCGCCGTCGCGGTCGACATGGAATCGGCGGCCACCCTGTGGACCGCCGCCCGCGGCCCCACCGCCGAACCCGGTGCGAACCGCCCGGTTGCGGCCGTCCGGGTGATCGTGGACGCTCCGGAGCACGAGCTCGTCCGTATCGGCACGGTACGCGGAGGAATATCGGCTTTCCGCGTGTTGCGTGCCGTACTGCCCGCGTTTCATGACTGGCACCGTTCTTTGCCGCTCCCCAGGAGGTGAGCCAGATGGCCATGCCGTTGCGACAGTCCATCAGGGTCGGGACCTATCTTCTCGAACAGAAGCTCCGCAAGGTCGAGAAGTTCCCTTTGATCGTCGAACTGGAGCCGCTCTACGCCTGCAACCTGGCCTGCGAGGGGTGCGGGAAGATCCAGCACCCGGCCGGCGTCCTCAAGCAGCGCATGCCGGTCGCCCAGGCGGTCGGCGCCGTCCTGGAGTCCGGGGCGCCCATGGTCTCCATCGCCGGTGGCGAGCCCTTGATGCACCCGCAGATCGACGAGATCGTCCGCCAGTTGGTGGCCAAGAGGAAGTACGTCTTCCTCTGCACCAACGCGATGCTCCTCCGCAAGAAGATCGAGAAGTTCACCCCGTCCCCCTACTTCGCGTTCGCCGTGCACATCGACGGCCTGCGCGAGCGGCACGACGAGTCGGTGGCCAAGGAAGGCGTCTTCGACGAGGCCGTGGCGGCCATCAAGGAGGCGAAGAAGCGCGGATTCCGGGTGACCACGAACTCCACCTTCTTCAACACCGACACCCCGCAGACCATCATCGAGGTGCTGAACTACCTCAATGACGACCTGGAGGTGGACGAGATGATGATCTCGCCCGCCTACGCGTACGAAAAGGCGCCCGACCAGGAACACTTCCTCGGAGTGGAACAGACCCGCGAACTCTTCAAGAAGGCCTTCGCGGGCGGAAACCGGCGCCGCTGGCGGCTCAACCACTCACCGCTCTTCCTGGACTTCCTGGAAGGCAAGGCCGATTTCCCCTGCACCGCGTGGGCCATTCCGAATTACTCCCTCTTCGGTTGGCAGCGCCCCTGCTATCTGATGAGCGACGGATACGTCCCCACGTACCGGGAGCTGATCGAGGACACCGACTGGAGCAAGTACGGCCGGGGCAAGGACCCGCGCTGCGCGAACTGCATGGCGCACTGCGGCTACGAACCCACCGCCGTCCTCGCCACCATGGGCTCCCTCAAGGAATCCCTGCGCGCGGCCCGGGAGACCATCGGCGGCAACCGGGGCACGTCGGCATGAGCGCCGGCCACGCGGGGGAGGGCGACCGGGGCAAGGGCTTCGACCTCGGCGCCCTGCTGGCCGAACGCGGTGGAGAGCGGTACGAGCTGCACAGCCGCCACCTCAACCACCAGTTGCCCCGGATGCTGCGCACCATCGGCTTCGACAAGGTCTACGAGCGGGCCGAGGGAGCCCACTTCTTCGACGCCGAGGGCAACGACTACCTGGACATGCTGGCCGGGTTCGGGGTGATGGGGCTGGGCCGCCACCACCCCGTGGTCCGGCGCGCCCTGCACGACGTGCTGGACGCGCAGCTCGCCGACCTCACCCGCTTCGACTGCCAGCCGCTGCCCGGACTGCTCGCGGAGAAGCTGCTGTCGTACAGTCCGCACCTGGACCGGGTCTTCTTCGGCAACAGCGGCACCGAGGCAGTGGAGACCGCCCTGAAGTTCGCCCGGTACGCCACCGGGCGCCCCAGGGTCCTCTACTGCGACCACGCCTTCCACGGGCTCACCACCGGCTCGCTCTCGGTCAACGGGGAGGCCGGCTTCCGGGACGGTTTCGCCCCGCTGCTGCCCGACACGAGGATCGCGCTGGGAGAACTGGCCGCCTTGGAGCGCGAACTGCGGCGGGGCGACGTGGCCGCCCTCGTCGTCGAACCGATCCAGGGCAAGGGCGTGCTGGCCGCCCCGCCCGGGTTCCTGCTCGCCGCACAGGAACTCCTGCACCGGCACAAGGCGCTGCTGATCGCGGACGAGGTGCAGACCGGCCTCGGACGTACCGGTGACTTCTACGCCTATCAGCACGAACCCGGCGTGGAGCCGGATCTGGTGTGCGTGGCCAAGGCCCTCTCCGGGGGGTACGTGCCCGTCGGCGCCACCCTCGGCAAGGACTGGATCTTCAAGAAGGTCTACTCCTCGATGGACCGGGTCCTGGTGCACTCCGCCAGCTTCGGATCCAACGCACAGGCGATGGCGGCCGGACTGGCGGTGCTCTCCGTCATGGACGACGAGGCACTGGTGGCCCGCGCGCGATCGACGGGCGACCTGCTGCGCGGACGGCTCGCCGCCCTGGTGGACGAGTACGAGCTGCTGCACGAGGTGCGCGGTCGCGGCCTGATGATCGGCATCGAGTTCGGCCGACCGTCCTCGCTGGGGCTGCGCAGCCGTTGGACGATGCTCCAGGCGGCCCGCAAGGGGCTCTTCGCGCAGATGGTCGTGGTGCCGCTGCTCCAGAAGCACCGGATCCTCACCCAGGTCTCCGGGGATCACCTGGAGGTCATCAAGCTCATTCCGCCGCTGATCGTGGACGAGCGGGACGTCGACCGGTTCGTCGGCGCCTTCCGCGAGGTCATGGACGAGGCGCACGGCGGGGGCGGGCTGATGTGGGAGTTCGGCAGGACGCTCGTGAAGCAGGCCGTCGGCAACCGCTGACGGCCCGCTTCCACCGGCGGTGCCCGCCGTCGACGGGATCGGACCGACGGGATCAGACCGGCTCTTCCAGGAGCCGGTCCCGCAGCCGGTCGAGGGTCTCGGGCGTCAGCCCGAGACCCTCCGTCAGATAGCCGTCCACCCCGCCCCAGGTCTCGTCGACGACCTCGAACGCGGCGCCCAGGTACTCGGCGCGGGCGTCGAAGAGCGGGGCGAGCAGGGCCATGACCTCGGGCGAGCGGGCCTCGGGCGCGTCACTGCCCCGGCGGACCCGGTAGCGGTTGTGCGGGGCGTTCGACTCCAGGTAGTCCGCCACGATCACCTCGCGCTCCACCCCGAGCGCGAGCAGGGTGACGGCGATCGACAGGCCGGCCCGGTCCTTGCCCGCCGCGCAGTGCATCAGGGCGGGGAGGCTCTCCTCGGCGAGGGCGCGCACGACCCGACCGTGTTCGACGGTCCGGTTCCGGATGATGCCGCGGTAGGAGTTCTCCATCCGGGCGGCGGCCTTTCCGTCGCCCAGTACGTCACGCAGTCGGTCGAGCTCGCCGTCGCGGACCATCGTCCAGAACTCCCGACCGTCGGCGGGATCGGAGAGGGGGATGTTCACGTTGAGGACGCCGGGCAGCGCCACGTCCTGCCCTTCCAGGGCGTGATCGGCGTCGTTGCGGAAGTCGAAGACGGTGTGCAGCCCGAGCGATACGAGGAACTGTGCATCGGTTTCGGTGGCATGTGCGAGATGTCCGCTTCGGAAGAGTCGTCCTGACCTGACCCTCCGTCCGTCGATGGTCGTCAGCCCGCCCACGTCACGGAAGTTGCGCACTCCGGACAGTTCGGGCGTCACGGACGGGGTTCGGGGTATCTGCCGGGTCAAGGGGGTTCCTCCGCGTCGTCGTGAGTGTCCGAATTACACTACTTGGAAACAACTTGCCATGAGCGGCGGCGAGATCGCGCCACGCTCCGTGAGCCAGATCATACGGTGACCGTGCGTGCCTGATCACGAAACTCGAATTGCCATGTGACGAGGGTTGTTGCCGGCCCGGAATGGACAGAGGGTGACGGGAATTTCGCCGTCCCCCCATGTCTGGGATTCCGTCAGGAAATTCATGGCTTGTTGTGTGCGGCAGGACTCGATTACCTTCGCGATCGATCCGGGTGGACCGCCTAATCCTGCCGCCGCCCGGGAACCCCACCCGACTATTCACGCGCGCGGCAGGAGCGGGGGAACCAGGTAAGCCGCCGTTCCGGGCCTCGTCTCCGGGACGGCTAGGGGTGAAGCCGCACTTCGGCCGTCGTCACCGACGCCGATGCCCGGCCGGACATCTCCAGTCCGAACCCGACAGCTCACCTCGCAGGCGTCGGAGAGGAATTCGCCATGCCCGCAAAGGGTAAGCACCGCCGTCCGAAGACCAGTTCGCTGTCCCGCGGGTTCGCCGTCGCGGGAACCGGTGGTGCGGCTCTCGCCCTGCCGCTGATCGGAGCCGCCGGCGCCCACGCGGCCGGCGCACCCGCATCGGCCCCCGTCGCCGCGCCCGTGTCGGCCCCGGACGCCGCGCCCGTCTCGGTCCCGCAGGCCCCGGTGTCCCTCCAGGCCACCCAGGCCGCTCCCGTCGCCGCGAAGGCCGCCCCGACCGTCTACACCGTCGTGTCGGGCGACTACCTCTCGAAGATCGCCGCCGACCGTCAGGTCTCCGGTGGCTGGGAGCGGCTGTACGCCGACAACCGGCAGGCCGTCGGCTCCGACCCCTCGATGATCCACCCCGGCCTGAAGCTGAACCTCGGCGCGGCCGCTCCCGCCGCCGAGTCCGCCCCCGCTCCGGCCCGCCCGTCGCAGTCGCGCTCCGCGAAGGGTGCCGCCGCCGCTCCGGAGTCGACCGACCGGTCCTCCGGCGCCGCTCAGGCCGACTCCGAGGCCGGTTCCGCCTCCAAGGCCCCCGCCAAGCGGCCCGCGGCCCCCACCGGCCAGGGTGATGACACCTCCGCGAACTCCGGTACGGGCACCGGCTTCGTCGCCCCGGTCGGCGGCGGGATCTCCACCCAGTACCGCGCCTCCGGCGCCATGTGGTCCTCCGGTTACCACACCGGCGTCGACTTCATCGCGAGCTCCGGCACCACCGTCAAGGCCGTCGGCGCGGGCACCGTGGTCTCCGCCGGATGGGGCGGCGCGTACGGCAACGAGGTCGTGATCCGGCACGCGGACGGCAAGTACTCGCAGTACGGCCACATGTCCTCGCTGTCCGTCTCGACGGGCCAGAGCGTCACGCCCGGACAGCGGATCGGGCTCTCCGGCTCCACCGGCAACTCCTCCGGCCCGCACCTCCACTTCGAGATCCGCACCGGCCCGTCCTACGGCTCGGACGTGGACCCGCTGGCCTACCTCCGCTCGAAGGGCGTCAGCATCTGACGCACGGCCCGCAGGAGCACGGACACGCGTGAGGCCGGGACCCGAGGGGGGTCCCGGCCTCACGCGATTCTTATTCCACGTATGCATGGTGGGATAGATCACGGTCCGTCAACCCCTCATTACGTTGGCGTAGGTCGGCCGCGGGGGTGAAGGATGTCGAGCTGTGGCAGCGACGAAGACGACACTCAAGACCATCGGCTCGTACGCGGCGATCGGGGACAGCTTCACCGAGGGCGTGGGGGACCCGGGACCCGGGGATTCGCATCTCGGCTGGGCGGACCGGCTGGCCGTACTCCTGGCCGATCGGCGTGAAGAACACGATTTCCGGTACGCCAACCTGGCCGTGCGCGGAAAGCTCCTCGACCAGATCGTGGCCGACCAGGTACCCAGGGCCAAAGCCCTCGCGCCGGACCTGGTCACCTTCTGCGCGGGCGGCAACGACATCATCCGGCCGGGCAGCGACCCGGACGCCACGGCGGAACGCTTCGAGGCGGCCGTGGCCGACCTGGTCGGCTCCGTCGGACAGGTCATGATCACGACCGGGTTCGACACCCGGGGCGTACCGGTCCTGCGGTACATGCGGGGCAAGATCGCCACGTACAACGCACACGTGCGGGCCGTGGCGGACAAGTACGACTGCCCGGTCCTCGACCTGTGGTCCCTGAAGTCCGTACAGGACCGACGGGCCTGGGACGGCGACCGACTGCACCTCTCTCCCGAGGGCCACACCCGCGTCGCGCTGCGCGCCGCGCAGGTGCTCGGCCTGGACGTGCCGACCGACCCGGACCAGCCGTGGCCGCCGGAGCGACCGCGCGGATCGGTGGACGTGACGCGGGACAACATCCAGTGGGCGCGCGAGCACCTGGTCCCCTGGATCGGTCGACGACTGCGCGGGGAGTCCTCCGGGGACCACGTCGAGGCCAAGCGCCCCGACCTGCTGCCCCTGTAGGGCCAAGGCTGCAGGACCGACCCGTGGGGCCGGGCCGGGGCCGAGGGGGGATCCGCCGACCGGGTCGAGGGACGGCGGGCCCGGGGAGTCGGTCGGCGGGGGCGGAATCCTTCGGGGCCGGTGTGCGTTGGGATGGTCGTAGACGTACGACCGTCCCGCCCCGATCCACCCAGGAGGCGCCTTGACCGGCTCCCGTCCCCTGCGTCCCCGGCTGCGCGCCCTTCGGCCCGAAGCCTTCGGCGCGGACCCGTCAGGCGCCCGCCTGGAGCGGATCCGCCGCTCGCCGAACTTCGCCGACGGCGTCTTCCAGAACCCGGTCGGCGCCCGGACCAGGCCCTCCGGCTCCATGGCGGAGTTCGCCAAGATCTACTTCCACAAGGAACAGCGGATCCGGCGCAGCCCCTCCGGCGCCATCCCGGTCTATCCGACGACCCTCGCCGAACTGGCGAAGCCGCCGGTCAGCGGGTTGCGCCTGACCTGGATGGGGCATTCCAGCGTGCTCGCCGAGATCGACGGCCGCAGAGTGCTCTTCGACCCGGTGTGGGGCGAGCGGTGCTCCCCCTTCCCCTTCGCCGGACCCAAGCGGCTGCACCCCGTGCCCGTGCCGCTGGCCTCGCTGGTCGACGTCGACGTGGTCGTGATCTCGCACGACCACTACGACCACCTCGACCTCCCGACGATCAAGGCCCTGGCGGGCAGGGACATCGTCTTCGCCGTCCCGCTCGGCGTCGGAGCCCACCTGGAGCGCTGGGGAGTCCCCGCCGACCGGATCCGCGAACTCGACTGGAACGAGACCACCGAGGTCGCCGGGCTCTCGCTGACGGCCACCCCGGCCCGGCACTTCTGCGGCCGGGGACTGCGCAACCAGCAGTTCACCCTGTGGGCCTCCTGGGTCGTCGCGGGGGAACGCCACCGGATCTACCACAGCGGTGACACCGGCTACTTCCCCGGCTTCAAGGAGATCGGCGCGACGCACGGTCCCTTCGACGCCACGATGATCCAGATCGGCGCGTACTCCGAGTACTGGAGCGAGATCCACATGACGCCGCAGGAGGGCATGCAGGCCCACCTGGACCTCCAGGGCGGCATCCCGCACGGCACGATGCTGCCCATCCACTGGGGCACGTTCAACCTGGCCCTGCACCCCTGGGACGAGCCCGGCGAGGGCACGGTGACCGCCTCCCGGGAGACCGGGTCCGCCATCGCCCTGCCGGTACCGGGCCAGCCGTTCGAACCGGGCGCCTCCGACGCGCCGGCCGAACCGTGGTGGCGGCCCTTCGTCGCCGCCGAACCCGCCCCCGCCCGTACGACGACGGCCGCGCCGGCGGCCCCCGCGCCCACCGCGTCGGCCCCGGCCGTCACCGGGCGGGAGGAATCGGAGGCCGTAGGGTCCTAGGCCCTGTCGTGGAAGCGGGCCGGACGAGCCGTCGACCGGGCGCGACTTTGACGTGGGACCCGGCACCCTGACGCGGGACCCGGTCTTCGGTGGTGGCGAGCCGACCGGGCGCGACTTTGACGTGGGACCCGGCACCCTGACGCGGGACCCGGTCTTCGGTGGTGGCGAGCCGACCGGGGGCGGCTCCGGCCCCCCCGGGAGCGCGGGCGCGCGCTCGGACGGCGTACGCCCCGGCCTGCCCGGGCGTGCGCGCTCCCGGCGGATTCGGGCTGTCGTACGAGCGCTCCGTCGCAAGCGGGAAGCACCCCCGCCAAGTTCCCCGACTGACGGTCCCGGGCGGGAGAGCGCGGTCTAGCGTGGGTATCCGGTGATCAACGCCGGGCCTCGGCACATCCGGGGGCCCGGGCCCCACGTACCGAGGACGCCGATGTCCGCACTCCGCGCCGCCCGCCACTCCCCGTCGAAACACGCCGCCACCGGTCCCGGCCGGCAGATACGCCCCCAGATGCTCCGCGCCACCGTCCTGCCCACGCTCGCCGCCGGGCTCAGCGGCGCGGCCGCGGTGATCTTCACGCTCCAGCTCGGCGGAGGCACCGGCGACCGGGACGCGCGTCTGTGGCCGGTCCTCGGAGGCTGCGCCCTGCTCGTGCTCGGTGCCCTCGCCGCGGCCCTGCTGGGCGGGCACCGCGCGTCGAAAGCCGTCCGCGACCGGTGCGAGGCCCTGCGCCGCTCCAGCGTGCGCGGCCGGCAGGAACTGCGTACGGCCGCCGAACGGCTGGAACGGGGCGAGGCCGCGGCCCGCCCGGTGCGCGGCGGACCGAGCGGGCCGCCGCCGCACACCGATCCGGCGGGGGTGGACGAGTTCTGGCTGCTCTCCCAGGAGCTCCGGGGCGCCCGGGAACAGGCGCACACGGCCCTCGTCCGGCTGGCCGGCCCGGTCACCCCGTCCGACAGCGACCGCAAGGTCGAGGTCTTCGTCAACCTCGCGCGCCGCCTCCAGTCCCTGGTGCACCGCGAGATCGCCCTCCTCGACGACCTGGAGGACACCGTCGAGGACCCCGACCTGCTCAAGGAGCTCTTCCACGTCGATCACCTCGCCACCCGGATCCGCCGCCACGCCGAGAACCTCGCCGTGCTCGGAGGCGCCCCCTCCCGTCGCCAGTGGACCCGCCCCATCGATCTGGGCGAGGTGCTGCGCTCCTCCGTCGCGGAGGTCGAGCAGTACCCGCGGGTGAAGGTGGTGCCCCCGGCGGGCGGCACCGTCCGGGGGCACGCCGTCGCGGACGTGGTGCACCTGCTGGCCGAACTCGTCGAGAACGCCACCGTCTTCTCCGCCCCCGACACCGACGTGACGGTGCGCGCCGAGCGCGTGACCGCCGGGGTCGCGGTCGAGGTGGAGGACCGGGGCCTGGGCATGCCGGTCGAGGAACAGCACCGGATGAACGCCTTGCTGGGTGATCCGGACCAGGTCAACGTCCGGCACCTGCTGGCGGACGGTCGGATCGGATTGTTCGTGGTCGCGGCGCTGGCCCGGCGGCACGGGATCGCCGTCGAGCTCAAGTCCAACATCTACGGCGGGGTGCTCGCCGTGCTCGTGTTGCCGCAGGAGCTGTTGGGCGCGGAGGCCCCGAGCGCCGCCGACGTGCTGGGGGGCGGCTCCCGGGCCTGCTCGTGGGGATCCGGCGACATGGACCCGATGCCGTCGTTGGTGCCCGTACGGGCGTCCGCCCGGCCGTACCCGTCCGAGAGCCTCGCGGCCCGGAGCCAGGGTTCCGAGAGGTACGCGTCCGAGAGCCACCGGTCCGAGTCCGTCGGCCCGCCGGCGGTCGTGTCGACGTGGGACCCGTCCGCGCCGGGGCACTCGGCGCCTCCCGTTCCGGCGCGCGATCCCGAACCGACGGGGGCGGAGGCCGTGCCGTCGGGGATCGTGCCGACGCAGGCGGCGCCGCCCGAGTGCGCGGCCGAGGCCGCCGCCGTGCTCCTCGGTACGGTCGTCCCCGCGACCGGCCCCGGGATCGGCGCGGACACGGCCCCGCCGCCACTGCCGCGACGTCACGCCCGCCCACACCCCGTCCCCGATCCCGGCGAGGCCGCCGGCACGAGCCGTGCGCCGGATGCCGAACCGCCCGTTCACGAACCCGGGTTGATGGCGGCCTTCCAGCGGGGCTTCGGTCTCGCCCGATCGGAGGGGCCCGCATGACCGCGATCCCCACCCCTCGCACCACCCCCACCCCACACCTCGGCAAGGAGCACACCCCCATGGGCGGCGAAGCGGCGACGAAGACAGTCAGGCTCTCCGATCTCGACTGGCTGCTCGGCGGACTGGTCCAGCGGGTGCCGTACACCCGCGGCGCCGTCCTGCTCACCGCGGACGGACTCGTCACCTGCGTGCACGGACTGGACGCCGACGACGCCGACCACATGGCGGCGCTGGCCTGCGGGCTCTACTCCCTCGGGCGCGGGGCCGGTTCCCGCTTCGCGGGCGGCGCGGAGGTCCGGCAGGTGGTGGTCGAACTGGACACGGCCCTCGTCTTCGTCTCGGCTGCCGGCTCCGGGACCTGTCTGGCGGTGCTCGCGGACGGTGAGGCCGACGCCGGCGTCCTCGGCTACGAGATGGCGATGATGGTCAAGAGCGTCCGTCCGTACCTGTCGGCGCCGCCGAGGCGGCCCGTCGCCGCCGACGCGGAGCGATGAGGACCCGGATCGGGGGGACCCGCGCCGGGGGGACGCATGCCACGGGCGGGGGACGGGACACCCCGTGGCTCGACGACACGGCGGGCCGGGTGACGCGCCCGTACACCGCCAGCGGCGGGCGGACCCGGCCGGCCGTCGCACTCGATCTGCTGTCGCTGGTGACGGCGACCGGCGTACGCCCGCGTGCCCCGCTCGGACCGGAACACACCCTGGTCCTGCGCCTGTGCGCGGGCGTGGCGGCGGTCACGGTCGCCGAGATGGCGGGACACCTGCGGCTCCCGACAGCGGTGGTGCAGGTGCTGCTCGGTGACCTCCTCGAACACGGGGCCGTCACGGCGCAGGCGCCGCGGCACCTTGACGGCGCCGCACTGATCGCCGACGACCAGACCCTGTTGCGGGCGGTCCTCGAAGGCCTGCACCGGTGCCTGTGACGACCGGCCCCGGCCCCGCCCGCGCCGCCGGACAAGCGGCCACGGACGGGGTCGGGGCGGGCAGCGCCACCCGCACCGCCCGACCCATCACGCTCTCGGATCCGGGGGAACCGCATGACCCTGTACGCATCGACCGGCCACCTGCTCCTCACGCCCGTGGACCGGGAGGCGCCCGCGCGCACCCCGCGCCTGCGCGAACTGGGCCTCGGGGAAAGGGCGGACCCGGAACTCGACGCCTTCGCGCGACGCGTCGCCGAGACACTGGAGACGCCCTACGCGGGGGTCAACTTCATGGGGGAGGAACGGCAGTTCTTCGCCGGCCTGCACCACGCGCCGGACGCCCCGCGGCGAGGCTATCCGGAGCGTTCCCTGCCCCGGGACCACGGTTACTGCCCGCACGTGGTCGTCCGGCGGCGGGCGCTGGCCTTGGAGGACGTACGGGACTTCGCGCGCTTCGCCGGGAACGCGGTCGTGGACGGCAGCGGCGTACGGTCCTACCTGGGAGCCCCGTTGACGGACCGGCGGGGGTTCGTCCTGGGGACGGTGTGCGCCGTGGACCTGGTTCCGAGGGGCTGGGGGCTGGAGGGACTGGCGACGCTGAAGGGCCTCGCGGCGGAACTGATCGAGCTGGTCCACACGCGCGAGGACCGACAAGGCACCCCCTAAGGGCTCCTGGTCTCAGGCGCGGGGGCCGAGGAACGCCGAGATCCGCTTCCGCAGTCCGGCGGGGTCGAGCCCGTGCGCCGAGGTGTGTTCGTCGATGGTGCCGTAGCGGCGGAGCTCGGCCCGCGAGACACCGAGGCCCAGGACGCGGTGGGGGAGGTCGGCGAGGGCGTCGTTGGCGGCGGCCGTGGACGTGCCGGCCAGGTACGGCTCGACGAGCACGACGTCGGCCGGCCCGGAGCCGACGGCCGCGCGCAGCGCCGCGTCGTCGAAGGGCCGCACGGTCGTCGCGTACAGGACCGTGACGTCCATGTCCCGCGTCGCGGCCAGCACGTTGTCCAGCAGCGGTCCGACGGCGAGCACCACGCCGCCACCGCCTTGCCGCACCGTCTGGAAGCCCAGGCCGGAGAAGGGGCGCGACCGGCCGTTCTCCTGTGCGGACAGTCGGACGTACACCCGCTCGTCTCCGGCGGCGTAGGCGTGACGCAGGAGTGCCTCGGCCTCGTCGGGATGGCCGGGTACGTGGATCGTCCAGCCGTCGAGGGTGTCCATCAGGGCGACATCGCCCGGCGACATGTGGGTGAAGCCGCCGGCGGGCCAGTCGTAGCTCGCACTCGCGCTGACCAGCACGCCACCGGTGCCCTGGTGCCCGAAGTCCAACTTGACCTGCTCGAACGGTCGTTCCACGAGGAAACTCGCGAAGGTGTGCATGATCGGGCGCATCCCGGTGAGGGCCAGCCCTCCGCCGACGCCCACGAGCAACTGCTCGCGGATCCCGACATTGACGACCCGGTCCGGGTGACGTACCTGGGCCGGACGGAATCCGTCCATGGTGATCTCGGCGAGTACGAGGGCCAGCCGGGGATCCTCGTCGAGCAGCCGTGACGTGACCGCGATGAACCGTTCCCGCATGGTGTCCATGTTCTTCCCTGCCCCTTGGCTTCTGCTTCTCACAGGACTTGCGATCCGGACTTGCGATCCGGATGTCCGATCCGGATGTCCGATCAGAACTTCTTCTCGACGCGGGCGACGACGGCGTGCGGTCGACCCGGATGCGGCAGGGTGAAGGCCGCGTGCAGGGCCTCGTGGTCCCGCCCGTCGACGGTGACCGCCGACCAGCCCGCCGCCTCGAAGCGGGAGGCGATCCCGCCCGGCCATCCGTGGGTCGCGGAGTCGTTGTCGATCACCACCGTGTGCAGCCGGTCCAGGCCGGCCGAACCCGCGTGGGCGAGCGCCTCGTGGTTGCTGCCCTCGTCGAGCTCGGCGTCCCCGATCAGCACCCACACCGCCTGTTCGTCCAACCCCTGCGCCCGCAACCCGAGCGCGCTGCCGACCGCCAGCGGCAAGCCGTGCCCGAGCGAACCGCTGCCGATCTCCACCCCGGGGATCAGCATGCGGTCCGGGTGATGGCCGAGCGGGGAGTCGTACGAGCCGAACCCGCTCAGCCACTCGACGGGGAAGAACCCCTTGGCGGCGAGCACGGCGTAGTAGGCCATGGGCCCGTGTCCCTTGGAGAGCAGGAACCGGTCCCGCTCGGGATCCCGGGCGGACTCGGGACCCACCCGCAACACCCGGTCATACAGCACCCACAACACGTCGAGCGTGGATGTGGCGGCGGGTCCGTGCTTCTCGGCCCCGGTCATGAGGGCGATGAGTCGGCCCAGGTCTTCGTGGCGGAGCCCGGTGTCCGCGGTTGCCTGTGTCATGCGTCCAACCGTGCAACCTCAAGTCGACTTGAGGTCAAGCGGCCGTCGTGGCAGCCCTCCAGGCGTGCGTCGTGCGTACGGGGACCGGGTCCGTGGATCCGGTCCGGGAAAGGTGCGCGCGACCACCCTCCGAAGTGCGGTATTGTTCTCGTGCCAGTTCAACCAGGGGAAACCCCCAGGTCAGCGGGCATCGGGACGTGGCGCAGCTTGGTAGCGCACTTGACTGGGGGTCAAGGGGTCGCAGGTTCAAATCCTGTCGTCCCGACTAGAGGTTCGCCTCGTAGTCGCAGATCAGAGCCCTGTCTCACTTCGGTGAGGCAGGGCTCTTGTTCGTTCTCCGGGCTGTGGAGTCACACGTGGTGACAGGTGGCGAGCGGCTCCCCGAGCTGCTCCGGGCCCGCGCCCAAGCGGGCGTCCGGGAACCGTGCTGCGACCCCGCCCCCGCAGGGCTGGATCGAGTCGCGCACTATCCGACGTAGTGGCCCATGGCGCAACGCGTTTCGTCGGGATCCATGGAGCGGTTGCATGTCGGGCATATTTTGACGCGACCCGAGGTCGTTCCGCGGAGCATGCCGAAGAGCTCCTTGAGCGATCTGCCCACTTTCCGTTGGACTTTTGGGACGGTTTCAAAAGGACTTCGCTCCACCGGTGCGCTGTCGACTCCTGGCGGAGGAGGCCTCTTGCCGAGGAGCAGGTCCCTGAGTCCCATGTCTTCCTCCCGGAGTCGCGATAAGGGCGCCGAGCATCGGATGGATTTCCGGCCCTCATCACCTCGTCCGCTCCCCTCCCTTCCACAGGGTGCAGTGGGGAGCCTCCTCGCCGCCTCGGAAGTTGTCGGGCCCATCGTTCGTGATGATGACCGTGGCGAGCTTCTTCTTGTCGACGCCTTTGGGCCAGCACGTGTGCGCGTCCACCTTCGCTCCCTCGAACGAGGTTTTCTTGCCGTTGACGGCTGCGAGGGTGAGATTGGTGCTCCGCAGATCGGCCCTGTCGAAGTTGGCGCCTGTCAAGATTGCTTCATAGAGGTTGGCCCCGAGCAGATTCGCGTCCCGCATCGTGGTGCCCTCGAAGTGGGACCTCTCCAGGCGTGCATCCTGAAAGCGGCCGTTCAGTACCGTGACTCCCATGAAGTCCGCGTTGCGCATCAGCTTGCCGCTGAAATTTATCCCATCGATATCGCGTTTGCCCGGCGTGAATCCTGGTATGGTCTCGGCAATTTCAATGTTCGCGCGCCACGCCGCATACTTCTGCTCCCGAGTGATCGCAAACGCTACGTCCCGAGTGGGGCGAACGTTGAATCTCCCGGGTTTATCCACGCTCCGCGGAATAGTTGAATGTGGTAGTTGAGTGCTGCCATCCCGTGCCGGACCGTGTGAATGGAATGGGGTGCAATTCCCGCGAAGCGCGGCACCGGCACCCCTCGGTGGGCGCGGGTGGGCGGCAGGGCCCTCGTGCGGGCCGCCACTCACGGTCACCGGTCGGCGACCGTGGCGCTCAACGGCCGCCGATCCCGTTGGCCCGTGCGAGGGGCCGCGTGCGTCGGTCGTCGGTCCGCGCGGATGGTGGGCGAGGCGCTCGCCACATTCGAGCCACCTGGCATCGGCGATGTGTACCCGCTCCGTTAACATGTTCGAGCAGACAATGATCACGGGTTGTATTTATATAAATCGGCTGAAAATTGATATCTAGGGTGTCGCGATCCCTTTCGCGAAGAGGCGGCGGAATCGGGTTCGCCGGGTGGCGTCGGCCGCGGGTCCTGTTGTGGGCCGCGGTGAGTGTGATCGCCCTCGGCTTCCTCGTCGCGCTGGAGATCGCCGCGCGCCACTACGGCGTGCCCGGTCCGGTGACCGTCCAGGCGCGCGAGGTGATCTTCGCGCCGCAGTCGGGGACGGTGCTGTACGCCAGCATGGCCTTGATGATGGTGGTGCTCACCTGGCGGCAGCGGTTCATCGCGGTCGGCGCGGCGATCGCCATCGACCTGGTGTTCTGGCTGGTGCGGTGGCTGGTCGGCGCCCAGATGATGTTCGGCAACGGCGCGTTGTGGGTGACCCTCGGCTGCGCCGTCATCGCCGTCACACGCCGCACGGGCCGCGAGCGTGCCCTGCTGCTCAAGGGCGTCGCACTGGCCCTGCTGCTGGTGGCCGGTCGCAAGACCGGATACACCTGGCTGCTGATCACGTCCAAGACCCGCCCGATGGTCCTCGACCAGTACGTGGCGACCGCCGACCACGCGCTGGGCAATCCGTCGTGGGTCGTGGGTCGTCTGGTCGAGGCCACCGGCGCGGTCGGCGCCCACGTCCTCGACTGGGTCTACATCCAACTCGCGGTCGCCGCGGTCGCCGTCGCCCTGTACCAGTTGCGCAACGTGCGGATCGAGCGGCGCTTCCCGAGCCACCACCTGGTGCGCACGTTCCTGGTCATCGGCCTGCTCGGGCCGGGCATCTACATGATCTTCCCGGTGGTCGGGCCCATCTTCGCCTACGGCGCCGACGGCGGGCAGTGGGCGCTGGCCGACCTGTGGCCGAACACCCCGCCGCCGCTGGGCGTTCCGCAGGAGATGCCCTTCGACGAGTTCACACCGCGCAACTGCATGCCCAGCCTGCACACGGCATGGGCCACCGCGATCTTCATTCATTCCCGCAAGGCGCCGCGGGCCCTGCGGTTCGCGGGCACGTTCTGGCTGATCGCGACGCTCGGCGCGACGCTGGGCTTCGGTTACCACTACGGCGCGGACATCATCGCCGGCGTGGTGTTCACGCTCACGATCGAGGCGGGGCTGCGCTCGCTCGCCCGCGGCTGGGACCGGTCCGGAGCCCTCCTGGTCGCCCACGGCGGCGCGGTGTTCGTCGCGCTCCTGGTGTCGTACCGCTACCTGTCGACGGAGATGGCCGGACACCCCTGGGTGTTCGGACCGTTGCTCCTCCTCGCGACGGGCTCGGTGCTCTACGCCTACGTGCGCACCACCAGGTCGTGGGAACGGACGACCCCGTCGGCGCGCATCCCGGAACAGCGACGCGAACCCCAGCCCGAACTGGTCTGACGCGTCTCGCGGCGGCTCTGCCGATGCCCGGAGCCGTCCGGCACCCGCCGCGCTCCCGTCCGCCGCGTTTCCGTCCGCCGCGCGGGCCGGGCGGGCCGCCGGTTCGGGCCGTCGGCTCAGGTACCGGCTCAGATGGCGGTTCGGGCCGTGGCCGGGCCGCCGGGCAGGGGTTCCCGCCGTGCCCACCAGGTCTCGGGGACGCCGGCGGTACCGGTGCGCGCGGCGACCGTGCCCGCGCTGATCGCGCAGTTGGTGTCGATGTCGCCGAGACCCTCCGCGGTGGTCCACAGCGCGTCGAGGAGGCTGTCCAGGTGCCGGGCCGCGGACCACAGGGCGAAGGGCACCGTGTCGCTCGCGCGGATCAACCGGCCGTTGCCGAGCACCTCGGCGGCCTCGCCCGGTCCGGTGCCGGCCGGCAGTGCGGCGGCCCGGCGCAGACCCTGCGCGACCTGCCCGGCGGGTGTGAGCGCGGCCACCTCGCCGAGGAAGGCCGACGCCTCGGGAGCGGGCCGGTCCCGGCCGCGCGCGGCCAGGGCGGCGGCCACGGCCACCGCCACGGCGCCCGCGATCGCCTCCGGGTGGGCGTGGGTGACCTCGGCCGACAGGACGGCCTGATCCATCACCTCGTCCAGGTCCTCGTGGAACCACGCGCCCAGGGGCGCCACCCGCATCGCCGCGCCGTTGCCGAGGCTGCCCTGACCGTCGAAGAGGTTCCTCGCCTCGGTACGCCAACTCTCCGGCCGCTTCGCGAGTTCCGGGAGGAGCCGGCGCATGCCGTTGCCGTAGCCGCGGTGCGCGTCCGCCACGTATGCCGCGCCGAACGCCTGCGCCAACCGGTCCTGACGCACCGTGCCGTGCTCCCTCAGGACGCGCAACACCGACACCGCCATCGCCGTGTCGTCGGTCCAGCGCCAGGTCGGCTCCTGCGGCGTGCGGCGCGCCCGGATCCCCTCGATCGCCGAATCGCCGGGTCGGAACCACGGAAACCACAGTTCTCCGAAGGCATCGCCGAGGGCCAGGCCTTCGAGGGCGTCACGAGCGGCGTCCGCGGGTGTCGTCATGACGTGCATGCTGCCGGTAAGTCCGCCCCGCGCGCAGGAGTTTTACCCGCCCCGACCCGGCCCCTGCCCGGGCCGTGTTCCCAGGGGCTGCGCGGGACTCAGGCGCCGGCCAGGAGCAGCCCGCCCATGGTGACCATTGTCGCCGCGACCAGGCCGTCCAGGACCCGCCAGGCCGAAGGCCGGGCGAGGAGACCGCTGAGCAGTCGTGATCCGTAGCCGAGCGCGCTGAACCACGCCAGGCTGGCCAGGACGGCGCCGCCGCCGAAGGCCCAGCGCAGATCGCCCCGGTCCGCCGCGAGGGAGCCCACGAGCAGGACGGTGTCCAGGTAGACGTGCGGGTTGAGCCAGGTCATCGCCAGGCAGGTCAGCACGGCCGTGCGGGCGGATCCGGGGGCCGTGCCCGAAGTGGTGAGCGCCGCCCCCGGAGCGGGTCGCAGCACCCGGCGGGCCGCGAGGACCCCGTAGCCGATCAGGAAGGTGCCACCGGCGATCCCCACGGCGGTCAGCGCGGCCGGCCAGGCGTTGACGAAGGCCCCGACCCCCGCCACGCCGAGCAGGATGAGGAGCGCGTCGGACACCGCGCAGATGGCCACCACGGGGAGGACCGATTGTCGGCGCGCTCCCTGGCGAAGGACGAACGCGTTCTGGGCGCCGATGGCGACGATGAGGGAGAGACCGGTGCCGAAACCCGCGAGACCCGCCGTGGTGATGCCGTGTGTCATGGATTCGACCGTATGCAGGCGCGTCGGTTCAGTACAGCTAAAGTTTTTTACGTACCCTTAGCACTTGTGATGGAAGAGCTTCCCCTGGAGCAGGTGCGCACCCTGCTCGCCGTGGTCGACGAGGGCACCTTCGACGCCGCGGCCGCCGCCCTGCACGTGACCCCCTCGGCGATCAGTCAGCGCGTGAAGGCCCTGGAACAGCGCACGGGCCGGGTGTTGCTGATGCGCACCAAGCCCGTGCGGGCGACCGAGTCCGGGCAGGTGGTGATCCGGTTCGCCCGCCAACTGGCCCGGCTGGAACGCGACGCCCGCGCCGAGCTGGGTCTGGGCGCGGACGAGGCGCGCGAGCCGGTCCGCCTGCCGATGGCGGTCAACGCCGACTCGCTGGCCACCTGGCTGCTGCCGGCGTTGACCCGGGTGCCCCGTGATCCGCCCGTCTGCTTCGAGTTGCACCGCGAGGACGAGGGCCACACCACGGCGCTGCTCCGGGAGGGCCAGGTGATGGCGGCGGTCACCTCCACGCCGGACCCGGTGGCCGGGTGCACGGTCCGTGCGCTCGGGCTGGCGCGCTACCTGCCGGTGGCACGGCCCGATTTCGCCGCGCGGCACCTGACCGGGTCGCTGGAGCGGGACCTGCGGGAGGCGCCGGTGATCGTCTTCGACCGGCGCGACGAACTCCAGGACCGGTTCGTGCGAACCTTGGCGCGCGGCGCCGGCTCGGGGGCGGGGGCGAGTTCGATCCGGCACCACGTGCCGACCTCGGAGGGTTTCCGCGACGCCGTGGCCGCCGGCCTGGGGTGGGGGCTGGTGCCACAGGCGCAGGCCGACCCGCTCCTGCGGACCGGGGAACTGGTGCTCCTGACGCCGAAGCGGACGATGGACGTGCCGTTGTACTGGCAGCAGTGGAAGCTGGACTCGCCCGCGCTCGCGGTGGTCGCGCAGGTGATCGCGGAGGCCGCGAGGGAGGCGCTGTTGCCTGCGGCTCGCTGAGTCGGGCAGGTCCTACGCTGTCGACATGGAGTCCTACACGATCGGCCAGGCGGCACGGCTGCTCGGCGTGAGCGTCGACACGGCGCGCCGCTGGGCCGACGCCGAACGCTTCCCCACCCGTCGGGAGGGCTCGCGGCGCATGGTCCAGGGCCCGGACCTGGCGGCCTTCTGCGTGCGGGTCGCGCAGGAGGGCGACGAAGACGAGGAGACCCCCCACACCTCCGCCCGCAACGCCTTCCCGGGCATCGTCACGGCCGTGAAGCTGGGCACGGTGGACGCGCAGGTGGAGATCCAGGCCGGACCGCACCGGGTCGTGTCCCTGCTGACGCGGGAGGCGGTGGAGGAACTGGGACTGGAGGTCGGCGCGAGGGCGGTCGCCCGGGTGAAGTCGACCAGCGTGTTCGTGGACCGGGGTTGAACCGGGAGGCCGGGGCGGGGCGTGCCCGGGCGGTCGGTCGGCGGGGCGTCGGGGTGAGGGTGTGTCACCGGCGCCTGGTAACTTCTACAGTGTTGTAGAAGCAAGCCGACGTATGGAGTTCTCATGGCCCTGTGGGACCGCATCAAGGAGTCCGCATCGACGATGCAGACCCAGCTCGTGGCGACCAAGAACGACCTCAAGAGCGGCGCGTTCCGCGACGCGAGCATGGCGATGTGCGCGTTGGTCGCCGCCGCCGACGGGACCATCGATCCCGACGAACGCAGGCGCGTGGCGCAGCTGATCGCCGGCAACGAGGTGCTGCGGAACTTCGACGCCGAAGACCTGCGCCGCCGGTTCGAGGCGAACCTGACCAAGCTCACCACCGACTTCGACTTCGGCAAGGTCAGCGTGCTCCAGGAGATCGCCAAGGCGAAGAAGAAGCCGACCGAGGCGCGCGCCGTGGTGCAGATAGGCATCGTCATCGGCGGGGCGGACGGGGACTTCGACAAGACCGAGCAGGCCGTGGTGCGCGAGGCCTGCTACGCGCTGGACCTGCCCCCGCACGAGTTCGACCTCTGAGTCGCCCCGCGCCCTTCTTCGGAGCGACCGCGCCCCGCCGGTGGCCTCAGAGTGCCGTGGCGGTTCTCAGGACGCAGATCAGGGTCACCGCCGAGTTCGCGGAGGAGAGTGCCGAGACCGTCGTGCCCGCCGCCGCGCTCCAGGTGGCCAGCCCGGCCGCCGTGCGCAACGGGGGCCAGACGAGCGCCGGCGGGGCCGGGGACAGCAGCGCCGCCACACGGCGCGGCACCGGCCCGGCCGTCGCGGCGGGGAGCCCCGGGGGAGTGGTGCGGGTGAGCAGGGCGGCCTTGCCGATGGCCGTGGCGACCGTACGGCGATTGCCGACCCGGGCCGCCGCGACCTCGTCCGCCCAGCGTTCGGCCGTGTACGACACGGCCGAACACAACGGCCGCAGGAAGGGGTTGGCGCAGGCGGCCAGCCGCACCACCGTCAGGAACCGGTGGTGACGACCGGCGAGGTGCGCCCGCTCGTGGGCGAACAGCGCGCGCCGCTCGGCGGGGTCGAGTGCCGACAGCAGTCCCGTCGTCACCACGACGCGGCCACCGTGCCGGCCCGGGCCGGGCAACGCGTAGGCGTACGGTTCGGCGGCCGGCAGTACCGCCACCGGCCCGTCGGCCAGTCCCGCGAGCGCGCGCCGACAGTCGCGCCGGACCCGGCGGGCGCGCCACACGGCGGCCACGGCGGAGCCGAGCACGGCCGCCAGCGCGGGGATCGCCGCGGGGCCGGCCACCTCGTCGTAGGGGAGCGCCGCGCGCACCTCGGGGTCCGACCAGGCGTCGGGCAGCGGATTGCCCGGCAGTTGGGCGGTGCCCACCACCATGAGCAGGGCCAGGCACAGAGTGCTGCACAGGGCCAGCGCGGCGGCCGCGCCGGTCAGCAGCCAGGTGGCGGTGCGCGGGTGCAGGTGCTGCGCGGCCGGCCGGGCGAGCGGCCAGGCGGTCAGGGGCAGGACCAGGGGAAGGAAGACGAGCAGGCCCATCGGTGTCCCGTCCCGTCAGGCCCGGGTCGGGCCGGAGCCGGGGGATCCGCCGCCCGGCACCTCACCCCCGAGCAGCTCGCGCAGCAGCCGCTCGTCGTGGGGCGACAGCGCGGTGACGAAACTGGCCAGCACCGCGTCGCGGTCCGCTTCCCCGTCCAGGACCTTGCGCATCCGCAGCGCGGCCAGCCCCGCGCCGTCCGCCACGGGCGTCCAGCGGAACGACCGGCCCGACCGCTCCCGCTCCACCGCCCCCTTGTCGTGCAGGCGGGTCAGGATGGTGATCACCGTCGTGTAGGCGATGCCCCCGCCGATCCGCTCCTGCACCCAGCCCGCGGTGGCGGCCTCCGGGGACTCGCCGAGCGCGGCCAGCACCTGGGCCTCCAACTGCCCCTGGGCCCGGCGCCGGGACGGGTGCGGGCCGGCGGAGCCACCCTCGTCGTGGTCGTTCATGCCGTCCGCCTTCCGGTCCGCGTCCCGACTGTCGCGGGGAGGCCATCGTACTGACGCCCCGCGGCGGCCCCGGTCGCCCAGGCGGGGTTCACCGTGCCGCGCCGGGGAACGCGCGGTGTCACACGGCGTCGCCGGCCCGATCCGGTGGCCTCTGGCGCGGGTGATGTCCCGGTGCGGTGGTGTCCTGGATCGGGCACCGGTAGGGCGGTGGCAGACTGGCGGCTGATCCGCCGAAGGGGAGTACGTCCTTGTCCATGTTCAGCAACCTGCGCCGGGCCGTGCGCCGCGGCTACCGGCGGGCCGTCGACCTCAGCCACCCGGCCCGTTCCCCTCTCGGCAGCGCGGTCGTCAACTGCCTCGTCTACCGCGACGGCTTCCGCCAGGAGGACTGCGGGGAGGTCGACGAGGCGCTGCGCCGGGTCCGCAAGAACGGCGAGGGCTTCGTGTGGGTCGGCCTGCACGAGCCGAGCCAGGAGGAGATCACCGGGCTCGCCGGGCTGTTCGACCTGCACCCGCTCGCCGTCGAGGACGCCGTCAACGCCCACCAGCGGCCCAAGGTGGAGCGGTACGACGACACCCTCTTCGCCGTGTTCAAGACCGTTCGCTACGTCGAGCACGAGGAGCTGACCGCGACCAGCGAGGTCGTGGAGACCGGCGAGTTGATGGCCTTCGTCGGCGAGGACTTCGTCCTCACCATCCGACACGGCGGCCGCGGCACCCTCGGCCCCGTCCGCGAGGCCCTGGAAGCCGCCCCGGACCAACTCGCCAAGGGTCCGGCGGCCGTCCTGCACGCCATCGCCGACCATGTGGTCGACGACTACGTGGCCGTCACCGACGCCGTGCAGAACGACATGGACGCCGTCGAGACCGCGGTGTTCAGCGAGTACGGCGGTCGTGGCGACGCCGGACGGATCTACCAGCTCAAGCGCGAACTCCTCGAACTGCGCAGGGCGGTGGCCCCCCTCGGCCGACCGCTGCACCTGCTGGCCACGGAGCCGATACCGCTCATCCCGCCGGACATCCGCGCGTACTTCCGCGACGTGGCCGATCACCTCACCCGCGCCACCGAACAGATCGGCGCCTACGACGGACTCCTCGACTCCGTGCTCCAGGCCCACCTCGCGCAGGTGACCGTGGCCCAGAACGAGGACATGCGCAAGATCACGGCCTGGGCGGCGATCGTCGCCGTGCCGACCATGGTCTGCGGGGTGTACGGCATGAACTTCGACCACATGCCGGAACTGCACTGGACGTACGGCTACCCGTTGGTGGTCGCGGTCATGGCGATCGCCTGCCTCGTGATCCACCGGGGGTTCCGGCGCAACGGCTGGCTCTGACCGGTCGGCTCCGGACCGGCGCGACGGCGAGACGCGCGCGGAGCCGATCCGCAGGGCAGGACCCCGCGCGCCGAACACCGCGATCGGTGCGCGAGGACTCCTCCCGACCCCTCGGGACCCGGCACGGCGAAAGAGCCGCAGACACCGGGCCGGACCCCGTGGTGTCCGGCCAGTCAACCAGGCCGGCCGAGGTCGCCACGACTGGTGCCCGACACGGAAAAACCGCCGCTCGAAGGCGTGCGGCCTGGTCGATGCTCCGAACCGGCCGGCCGCGCACCCGGCGTCAACCGGCCAGACTCATCAGCATCACCGGATCGGACGTCGGCCTGGGCGATCCGCCCGCCGGCTCCAGGGTGACCCCCACGGCGGTGGCCCGGCCGACCGGCCCGGTCATCAGGGTGCTCCCGTCGCCGCCGAGCAGGCCCGCCGGTCGCATCCCCGGACCGTCCGCGAACCAGAGCTGGTACGTCTTGCCCGCCGGGGCGGGCGCCATCCCGGAGCCGACGAACGCGGCCCGGTTGCGTGCCGCGCTCACCACCACCGTGCCCTTCGCGCCGGACGCGGTGCGACCCACCACCGTCCGGGCGTCCGGGGCGGTGATCACGTCCGTCAGGTTCTGCAGTTCGCGCAGCTCCCGGCCGGCCTGGACGGCCTGGTCCCGCTGCCACACCGCCGTGCCACCCAGGGCGAGCGCCCCGGCCAGACAGGCCGCGAGGGCCATCGGCAGGGCGCGCCTGCGCAGGCTCGGGATGCCCCGACGGGCCGGAGGCAGTTGCCGCACCGTGTCGATCCGGTCCAGTACGTGCGCGCGCATCGCGGGTGGCGGAGGCAGGGCGGTCGCCGAGCCGAGCCGGGCCGCCGTCGCGGTGAACTCCCGTACGTCCTGAGGGCACAGCGCGCACCGCGCCAGGTGGTGCTCGAAGGCCGTCCGTTCCTCGGAGTCCAGGGCGTTCAGCGCGTAGGCGCCGGCGAGGGCGTGCATGTGGTCGGTCCCGGTGTTCATGCGTTGACCCCCATGCAGTCGCGCAGGCGGATCAGGCCGTCGCGCAACCGTGTCTTGACCGTGGGCAGCGGGGTGCCGAGGGTCTCCGCGACCTCGCGGTACGTCAGCCCGCCGTAGTAGGCGAGGCTGACGGCCTGCCGCTGCAGTTCGGTGAGGCCGCGCACGCAGCGGCGCACCTGCTCGCTCTCCAGCCGGACCTCCACCTGCTCGCTCACCTCGTCGTAGGGGCGGGTGTGCTCCCGGGCCGCGTTGTCCTGCTCGCGGGCCGCCGCCGCCTGCGCGGAGCGGACCCGGTCCACCGCGCGCCGGTGCGCGATCGTCATCACCCAGGTCATGACGCTGCCCTTGTCGGAGCGGTAGCGCGCGGCCTGCCGCCAGACGTCGATCAGGACCTCCTGCGCCACCTCCTCGGACTGCGCCCGGTCCCGCAGGACCTTGACGACGATGCCGTAGACGGGACCCGCGACCACGTCGTAGAGCGTGGCGAAGGCGTCCTGGTCGCCGCGGGCGATCTGGTCCATGAGGGTGGGCAGGTCGGGGCCGGGCTTCTCCCAGGCCGCGCCGAAGGTCACCGGTTGCCGCACGAGAGCCCCTTTCGCCCGAGGAGCCGGCCGTTTCGAGTACAGGTCATGGCGGGGGCTTCCTTCGGGGGCGGCGACGACTGACAGGGGTGACACATGGAGGGTTTCGTAGCCGGGGCCGTCATGGATTGGTTTGCTCCGGAACTGACAACAAGGCTTCTCCGCGCCCCGATTATCTGGTAGGAAAGTTTCCTAACTGATCAGGAAGCCTCAACCATCGCATGGAGGCCTTGTGTTCACCCCCCAACGCAAGAACCGGACCGTCGCCCTCGGCGCCCTGCTCGGCGCCGCCCTGCTCGCCGCCCCCGTCGCGGCCCACGCCACGGCGGCCCCGGACACCACACCCGCCGCCGCCACCGCGGCGGCGGCGACCGGGCTGGACGACCCGGCGAAGAAGGACATCGCCATGCGGATCGTCTCCAGCGCGGAGAACTCCTCGCTGGACTGGAAGGCGCAGTACAAGTACATAGAGGACATCGGCGACGGCCGCGGCTACACCGCCGGGATCATCGGGTTCTGTTCCGGCACCGGCGACATGCTGGACCTCGTCGAGTACTACACGCAGGTCAAGCCGGGCAACGTGCTCGCGAAGTACCTTCCGGCGCTGCGCGAGGTCGACGGCGGCGACTCGCACGCCGGCCTCGACCCGAACTTCACCGAGGACTGGGCCAAGGCCGCCCGGGACACGGAGTTCAAGAAGGCCCAGGACCACGAGCGCGACCGGGTCTACTTCAACCCCGCCGTCAAGCAGGGCAAGAGCGACGGTGTCGGCACCCTCGGCCAGTTCGCCTACTACGACGCCATCGTCATGCACGGCGACGGAAGCGACTCCACCAGCTTCCGCAACATCCGCAAGCGCGCCCTGACCAAGGCCAAGCCCCCGGCCCAGGGCGGCAACGAGACCACCTGGCTGAACGCCTTCCTCGACGCCCGCGTCTGGGCGATGAAGCAGGAGGAGGCCCACGGCGACACCAGCCGCGTGGACACCGCCCAGCGGGTGTGGGTCAAGAAGGGGAACCTGAACCTCGACACCCCGCTCGACTGGAAGGTCTACGGGGACCCCTTCCACATCGGCTGACCCGCCCCACGCACCCCGCGCCCCCGTCCGGCGCCCGCACCCCGCGGCCCGGGACGGTCCCCTCCCCGTCCCGGGCCGCGGGTCGGGTGACCGGGCAGGCGGGGCCGGGTGACGCGTGTCTCCCCCGGGTTCCGGCAGGGGGCTGTCCAGACCGGTCCGATCACGAGATATCTTGATGTCGAGCAATGTTGCAGACGAGAGACGCAGACTGTGGAGCGGAGCATCCGGTGACTGACTCGACCATCATCTACACGCACACTGACGAGGCCCCGGCCCTCGCGACGTATTCCTTCCTGCCTGTGATCCAGGCATACGCGTCGACGGCCGGTGTGAATGTCGAGACCCGTGACATCTCCCTGGCCGGTCGGATCATCGCCAGCTTCCCCGAGCACCTGGAAGAGGGCCAGCGCATCGCGGACGCCCTCGCCGAGCTCGGCGAACTGGCGAAGACCCCGGGCGCCAACATCATCAAGCTGCCCAACGTCTCGGCCTCGATCCCGCAGCTCAAGGCCGCGGTCGCCGAACTCCAGGGCCAGGGCTACGCGCTCCCGGACTACCCGGACGACCCGAAGAGCGACGAGGAGCGCGAGATCCGCGCCCGCTACGACAAGATCAAGGGCAGCGCCGTCAACCCGGTCCTGCGCGAGGGCAACTCCGACCGCCGCGCCCCCGCCTCGGTCAAGAACTACGCCAAGGCCCACCCCCACCGCATGGGTGCCTGGACCTCCGAGTCGAAGACGAACGTCGCCACCATGGGCGCCGACGACTTCCGCTCCACCGAGAAGTCCACCGTGATCGCCGAGGCCGGCACGCTGCGCATCGAGCACGTGGCCGCCGACGGCACCACCACCGTCCTGCGCGAGTCCGTACCGGTCCTCGCCGGTGAGGTCGTGGACGCGTCCGTCATGCACGTCGACGCGCTGCGCACCTTCCTGAACGCCCAGATCGAGCGTGCCAAGAACGAGGACGTGCTGTTCTCCGTGCACCTCAAGGCCACGATGATGAAGGTCTCCGACCCCATCGTCTTCGGCCACGTGGTCCGCGCCTTCTTCCCGAAGACGTTCGCCCGTCACGGTGAGACCCTGGCCGCCGCCGGTCTGTCCCCCAACGACGGCCTCGGCACCATCCTCAACGGCCTGGGCGCGCTGCCCGACGCCGCCGCGATCAAGGCCTCCTTCGACGCCGAGCTCGCCGAGGGCCCCGCCCTCGCCATGGTCGACTCGGACAAGGGCATCACCAACCTGCACGTCCCCTCCGACGTGATCGTCGACGCCTCCATGCCGGCGATGATCCGCACCTCCGGTCACATGTGGGGCCCCGACGGCGCCGAGGCCGACACCCTCGCCGTCCTCCCGGACAGCAGCTACGCCGGTGTCTACCAGGCCGTCATCGACGACTGCCGCGCGCACGGCGCCTTCGACCCGTCCACCATGGGCTCGGTGCCGAACGTCGGCCTCATGGCCCAGAAGGCCGAGGAGTACGGCAGCCACGACAAGACCTTCGAGATCGCCGCCTCGGGCACCGTCCGCCTCGTCGACGCCGAGGGCAACGTGGTCCTGGAGCAGAAGGTCGCCAAGGGCGACGTCTTCCGCGCCTGCCAGACCAAGGACGCGCCGATCCAGGACTGGGTCAAGCTCGCCGTCACCCGCGCCCGCGCCACCGGCGACCCGGCCGTCTTCTGGCTGGACGAGGGCCGCGCGCACGACGCGCAGCTGATCGCCAAGGTCAAGACGTACCTCGCCGAGCACGACACCGAGGGTCTGACCATCAAGATCCTCCCCCCGGTCGAGGCCACCGCCTTCTCCCTGGAGCGCATCCGCCGCGGCGAGGACACCATCTCGGTGACCGGCAACGTGCTGCGCGACTACCTGACCGACCTCTTCCCGATCCTGGAGCTGGGCACCAGCGCCAAGATGCTGTCGGTCGTCCCGCTGATGAACGGCGGCGGCCTCTTCGAGACCGGCGCCGGCGGCTCCGCCCCGAAGCACGTGCAGCAGCTCGTGAAGGAGAACTACCTGCGCTGGGACTCCCTCGGTGAGTTCCTCGCGCTGGCCGTCTCCTTCGAGCACCTCGCGACCACCACCGGCAACGCCCGCGCCCAGGTGCTGGCCGACACCCTGGACCGCGCGACCGGCACCTTCCTCAACGAGGACAAGTCGCCGAGCCGCAAGCTGGGCGGCATCGACAACCGCGGCAGCCACTTCTACCTCGCCCTGTACTGGGCGCAGGAGCTGGCCAAGCAGACCGACGACGCCGAGCTGGCGACCGCGTTCGAGGCGCTCGCCAAGACGCTGGGCGAGCAGGAGGAGACCATCGTCTCCGAGCTCATCGCGGTGCAGGGCTCCCCGGCCGACATCGGCGGGTACTACCAGCCCGACGCCGCCAAGGCCTCGAAGATCATGCGCCCGTCCGAGACCCTGAACCAGGCGCTCGCGATCCTGGGCTGACGCCCACGGCGTGTCCGCCGACGCCCCGACCGGGACCTCCCGGCCGGGGCGTCGGCGCGTCCGGACGCCGGCGACCGTATTCCGGTTGTGAAGGGGGTCCGCACACGGCTAGTAATACGGGGTGATCACTGGACAACTGGCCGGGCTGCGCGCCCGCCACCCCGACGACGTGGCGATCCTGCATGCCGGACTCCACGACGACGTCCCGAACCACTCCCGGTCGGACTCCCGTCCCTGGCGCCCGCTGACCCTGGCGAGCGGCCATTCCCCCTACGAGCCCGACGGGCCCTCCGACGACGGCAAGGCCGCCTTCTCCGTGGTCGACCTGGCCACCGGCGAACTCGCCGGCGAGGCCCTGTTGTGGGGCATCGACCTGCACAACCGGGGCGCCCACCTCGGGATGTCCCTCCTCCCCGGTGCCCGCGGCCGCGGGATCGGCGCGGAGACCGTACAACTGCTGTGCCACTACGGGTTCACCGTGCGCGGTCTGCACCGGCTCCAACTGGAGACCCTCGCCGACAATCCGGCGATGATCCGGGCCGCACGCAACGCCGGCTTCCAGGTCGAGGGCACCCTGCGCCGCTCCGCGTGGGTGTACGGGGCCTTCGTCGACGAAGTGATCCTCGGACTGCCCGCCGACGAGTGGGAGCGCCCCTCCTGGCAGAGCTGATTCGCCCCGCACGGGACCGCCGGTACGGGTGGAGGGCCCCGGGGTCCGGGCCCTGTGTCGGCACGCCGCTGGGGGCCCGCGTCACGGCCGTGGGGCCGGCGCCGCCGGATCTGACCGGGCCGGACCGGTTCTAGACCGCGGGGCGGACGTCGGCCGCCACGCGGAAGCCGATGTTGCCCGCGGAGCTGTCCGGGGTGTTGCGGGTGCGGGCCGCGACGCGGTACCGGTTGCAGTACGAGTCGTGGCACATGTGCGAGCCGCCGCGCATCGCGCGCTCCGGGCCGGCCGCCGAGAAGCGGTCCGCGGACCACTCCCACACGTTGCCGACCGCGTTGTACAGGCCGTGCCCGTTGGGGCGGAAGGACTTCGCGGGGGCCGTGCCCGCGTAGCCGTCCGCGCGCGTGTTGTGCCGGGGGAAGTCGCCGTTCCAGATGTTGCACATGTACCGCCCGTCGGGCCGCAGTTCATCACCCCAGGGGTACCGCCTCCCCTCCAGCCCGCCGCGCGCCGCGAACTCCCACTCGGGCTCGGTGGGCAGCCGGGTCCCGGACCAGGCACAGTAGGCCCGGGCGTCGTTCCACGACACGTGCACCACCGGATGGTCCTGTCGCGCGTCGGACGAGGACCCCGGTCCCTCGGGGCGACGCCAGTGCGCGCCGTCGACCGCCCGCCACCACGGGGTGCCGGCCACCGCCGGTGAGCGCGCGGCGAGTTCGGGCGTGAGGAACCCCGCGAAGACGAAGCTGAACCCGAAGGACTCCGCCTCCGTGACGTGCCCGGTGGCCTTCACGAACGAGGCGAACCGGGCGTTGGTGACGGTGGTCGGGGCGATGCGGAACGCCCCGACCACCGCCTCCCGTACCGGCCCCTCGCCATCCGCCGGGAAGCCGTCCGGGTCCTCGGTGCCCATCAGGAACCGGCCGCCCGCGAGCTCCACCAGGTCGCGTACGGCCCGCTCCGCCGCCGGGTCGGCCCGCCGTACGGGCGGCGGCGGTCCGAGGGCGATCACGGCGGTGGCCGGTTCGCGGCCCGGGGTGCAGCAGGACTCGGTCGGCACGGGCATCACTCCTGGTTCGGCGGGACGGGCGGGGCGGGGGCTCAGCCGGCGCGGTCGGCGGCCAGCCGCGCCGCCAGCGCGGGGACGCCGAGGGCCTGCTCCTGCGCGGGTGTGGCCTGGTACAGCAGGTTCCTCAACTGGTACGGGTCGGCGGCCAGGTCGTAGTACTCCCGGAAGGTGACCTGTCCGGTGCCGGACACGGCACCCGTCGCGTCGGTGTGCAGGTCGTAGTACTCCGTGTACTGCCGGTCCTTGGCCACGTACGAGGCCCAGGACTTCGGCCCCTCGCCGCCGGCGCCCTTCTTCCACCACTGGACGAGCAGGTGGTCCCGGGATTCGGAGCCGAGCAGGGACCGCCCGTCCTGACCGGCGGGCCGCGCGACGCCCGCGGCGTCCAGGATCGTCGGCGCGATGTCGATGTTCGCGACGATGCGGTGGTCCTTGGTGCCGCCGCCGAGACCTCCGGCGGGCCAGGACAGGTAGAAGGGGACCTCGTGGGCGGGGGAGTAGGGCACCGACTTCTTGGTCCAGCCGTGGTCCGCCCAGGTGTAGCCGTTGTCCCCGGTGAAGATGACGAGGGTGTTCTCCAACTGGCCCAGCGCTACCAGCTTGTCGTGGATGGCCCGCACCGCGTCGTCCACCGAGAGCAGGCTGCGCAGTTGGCGCTTGCGGGTCTCACGGGCGTCGTCGAGGGTGGACGTGGCGTCGCGGATGTAGGCGGGCTTGTCGGAGCGGTCGTCCTCCGGGACCGAGGGGCGGCCGTTCCAGGCGGGGACGGGCGTCTCGGTGTACTTCGGCGCGGGCGTGTTCGGCGCGTGCGAGGCGTACGGGGTGACGTACGCGAACCAGGGCCGGCTGTCGGTGGTCGACTTGTCAAGGAAGGCCAGTGTCCGGTTCTTCACGATGTTGGTGGTGTACCCGGGGAGCTGCTGGACGGTGCCGTCCACGTTCCAGCGGGCGTCGTTGTATCCGGGCTGGAGGAGGGCGAACTCCTCGAAGTGCGGCGGATTCTCCGCCAGGGTCCAGGAGTTGAGGTACTTGCCGAACAACCCCGTGCGGTAGCCGGCCTGCTTGAGGTGGCGCTGCACGGTGGTCGACTGGTCGAGGCTGTACGAGGCCGAGTTGTTGCGCACGCCGTGGTGGTGCGCGTGCCGTCCGGAGAAGATGGAGGACCGGGACGGCGCGCACAGCGGGGTCGCCGCGTGCCCGTGGGTGAAGGTGACGCCGTGGCCCCCGAGCCACTCGATGGTCTTCGGTATGGCCCAGTCGGTCTGCTTGGGCTGGTCGTCGGTGACGATGAGCAGGATGTTGGGGCGCGCCGCCGCCGGTGCGGCCGCCGCGTCCAGGGCGAGGGCCGGGGTGGCCGCGGCGGCGGCCACGGCCGCCGCGCCGGCGAGGAAGCCGCGTCTGCCGACGGGGGAGTTCCGGGGTCCGCTGGTGTGCTGCTCGCTCACGAGGGTCTCCTGTACGCGCGGGGGAGGGTGACGTACGTACGCGGGGCTCGCACCGGACCTGACGGCCCGTCGAACCCGCAGGTCAGACCCTAGAATTCGAGCAGCCGCGACTCAATGTCCGCCGCATGGCAGTGCTGTGGCAGTGCTGTGGCGCGAACATGGCGGCGCTGTGCCGCGCACGTGACGGGCCGGCGCGGCAGCCATGGGCTCCAGGTGTGTCGTCACGCCCCTCAGAGCCGGTGGACCCGGCCCTGTCCGACGGCCAGCGGATGGCGCCCGGCGGCCAGGATCCGCAGTCCGGGCGCGACGCCGAGCAGTTCGCGCAACCAGCGCAGGGTGTCGGCCGTCAGGTGGTCGACACCGTCCAGGACGAGGAGCATGTCCCGCTCCGCGAGCCAGGAGGCGGCGTCGCGCGTGCCACAGGGCAGGAAGGGCATGCCGGGTACGCAGCCCAGCGCGGCCACGAGCTCCGGTACGCCACCGGCCTCCGCGACGGCGACCACGGCCACGCCGTCGCAGAAGTTGGACGAGAGCCGCCGTGCGACCTCGCGCACCAACAGGCTGCGCGGCGCGCGGAACCGGCCGGTCACGGTCAGCACGCGGCCCCGCCGGACGGCGGTGAGCAGCCACGACAGTTCCGTCGACGTCATCGGCAGTGTTCCGGCCGGTCGAGATTCCCCCATCGGCACGATGCCCCCCATTGCATGCGTGACCAGGCGCGGCAAGAGGCGTGCTTCAGGCCGCATGCCGATGATTATGCGCCAGTTTCATGGCAAGACCAGGGGAATGTCTCATTCCGCCGAATGGTTCGCACGGCGGCCGTGGCTCGCCCTCGCACGGCCGGCCGGCACCCGCCCCGGAGCGGTCCACGACCTGCGTGACGCGCGTCGGCCGGATGGTGGAGGGCCGGTAGACGACGCACGCGGCGGGAAGCCCGGCGAGGGGAACGCGGCGGGCCAAGACCCCAGGTGGGCAACGCTCGCGCCCGTCGTCCCGGGTCGCCCCCGCCGGCCGGCGGACGGGCGCGGTACGTTGCGGACGTGTTCGCGGGGACAGGGAACCCGCCTGCGGCCGGGACACGCCAAGGGCCCCGAAGCGGACGCCGTGTTGGCCAAGGCAAAGCGGTCGGCGTAGTTCCCGTGGTCCCCGTGACGTACGTGCCGGGCCCCCGCCCCTCTGGAACGGTTGTTTGGCAGCCGGGAATCGGCTCTACTGCTGTGCAGCCCCGCAGCCGGGGCATATTCCGGGGAGGGGCACACATGAGAGCGGACCGGCGGGCAGAGCGGGAGGCACGACCCGCGTCGCACCGACGCCGTCCCCGCTTCCGGGGGCGCAGACCACTGCTGACGTTCCTGATGTCGGCCTTCCTGCTCGTCGGCGTCAGCGCCGCGACCGGCATCGCCTGGGACCCCTTCACCGCCGACGCGCACCAGAACAGCGCGACGCCCGAGATCGACGCGCCCCGGACCATCGCCCCCGGCGGCGAGCCCTCGCCCGAGGCGACCCGCACGCCCGGGGCCACCCCGAGCCCGAGCGGATCCCCCGAGGAATCCGAACGGCCGACCCCCCGGGGGCAGGTGGACACCGGAGGCACCCGCGCCGCGGGATCCCTGCCCTTCGACATGCCCCGACCGGCCGCGCTGCGCTCGGGCTCCGCCGGCAAGAAGCTGGTGTTCGCCCACTACTTCACCCCGTACCCGCTGTCCCTCGACAACACGAGCGCGGACGTCGACTACTACACCCGCAACTACCTCGAACCCGACGGGGAGAGCGGCAAGCACGAGCGCTACGGCGGCCTGCTGCGCGACCGCCCGCTGCCCGTGCCGCCCAAGGGCGGCAACTGGGAGTACGCCAACCTCCAGCAGGAGGTGCGCACCGCCCGCGCCGCCGGCATCGACGGATTCACCCTGGACATGCTCTCCCTCTCCGGCAAGAACTGGGAGCGCTCCAACCTCCTGATGGAGGCCGCCCGTTCGGTCGACCCCGACTTCAAGATCATGCTGATGCCGGACATGACCTCGTTGAGGACCGACGACCCGGGCGTGCTCGCCGACGCCATCGCAGCCCTCGGCAAGAGCCCGGCCGCCCACCGGCTCGGTGACGGGCGACTCGTCGTGTCGCCCTTCAAGGCCGAGGCCAAGAACGTGGCCTGGTGGACCCGGGTGATCGACAACCTGAAGTCGAAGCACGGCATCCGCACCGCCTTCGTCCCCCTCTTCCTCGACTTCGGCGCCAACGGGGCGGCCTTCGCGCCGATCAGCCACGGCTTCTCCGAGTGGGGCAGCCGCAGCTACGTCGGCCAGGAGAGCTCGACGCGCGACGCGCGCCGGGCCCACGAGATGGGCAAGATCTGGATGCAGCCCGTCTCCGTCCAGGACGCCCGCCCCAACCAGGGCATCTACGACGAGGCCGGCAACACCGCCACGCTCCGGTCCACGTGGACGCACGCGATCGACGACGGCGCCGACTGGGTGCAACTGACCACCTGGAACGACTACTCCGAAGGCAGCCAGTTCGCGCCGTCCCTGCACAACGGCTACGCCTACCTGGACCTCACCTCGTACTACCTGACCCGCTTCAAGACGGGCGACTGGCCGCGGATCGTCCGCGACACCCTCTACCTCACGGCCCGCACCCAGTTCGCCGCCGCCGACCCGACGGGCGACCAGTCGCTGGTGATGTCGCTGCGCAGGGGAAGCGCGGCCCCCCGGGACACCGTGGAGGTGCTGAGCTTCCTGACGGGGTCGGCGAGGATCCGTACGACCGTCGGCGCCGCCAAGGACTCCCACGAGGCCCCGGCCGGACTCCACACCGAACTGCTGCCGCTGAAGACGGGCGTCAGCTCCGCGGAGGTGGTGCGGGCCGGCCGGACCGTGACGGAGGTCGAACTCCCCTACCCGGCCGACCACAAGGTGGAAGTCCAGGACCTCCAGTACTACGCGGCGACAAGCGGCCGGGAGTAGCCCGGCCCCGGCGGCGGGGGCGGCCTTCCGGTCCGGGGGCGGTCCTCGGCGCCGGGGGCGGTCCTCCGGCCGCCGGGGCGGTCTTCCGGTCCGGGCCCGCCCCGGGAGAGGATCGGCACACCAGCCGACCCCACCCACGGAGGCCCAGTGACCGAGCCGAAAGCCCCGGCGGAGTTCCCCGGCGGGCGCGCCCTGTTCCGGCTCGACCCCGACGTGGCGCACCTCAACCACGGATCGTTCGGCGCCGTCCCGGTCCCCGTGCAGCAGGCGCACGCCGCACTCCAGGCAGAGGTCCACCACGACCCCGACGTGTTCTTCATCGGCGTGCCGGAACGCATCGCCGACGCCCGTGCCCGGGTCGCGACCCACCTCGGCACCGATGCCGACGGCATCGGTTTCATCGCCAACGCCACCGAGGGGGCGAACCTCGCGCTCGACGCCGTCCCCCTCGCCGACGGCGACGAGATCCTGGTCACCGACCACGGCTACGGCACGGTCGTCGAGGCGGCGGCCCGCCGCGCACCCCTCACCACGGTCACCCTCGACCCGTACCTCCCCGACGAGGACGCCGTACGGGAGACCGTGCTCGCCGCACTCACCCCCCGCACCAAGGTGGCGGTCCTCGACCACGTCAGCTCGCCGACCGCCCGGCTCATCGCCGGCCCCGCGCTCCTCGCCGACCTCGCCGCCCGCGGCGTCACCACCATCGTCGACGGCGCCCACGCCCCCGGCATGCTCGCCGACCCGCTGGCCGGCGGCGCCGACTTCTGGTTCGGGAACCTGCACAAATGGGGGTACGCACCCTCCGGCAGCGCCGTCCTCGCCGTCGCCCCGCGCCACCGGACCCGGATCCGGGCCCTGGTCCCCTCCTGGGAGGACCGGCACGGCTTCCCCCGCTCCGTCGAGAACCGGGCCACCGCCGACTACACCGGCTGGCTGGCCGCACCCGAGGGCCTGGACCTCCTCGAACGCCTCGACGCGACCGCGGTGCGGGTCCACAACGCCGCGCTCGCCGCCCACGGCGCCGCCCTGCTCGCCGAGCTCCCCGGGCTCACCCCGCTCCCGTACACGGAGGGGCTCGCCATGCGCGCCCTGCGCCTGCCGCCGGGCATCGCCGAAACCCAGGACAGCGCCCGCGCCCTGCGCGAACGGATCGCCGCCGAGCTGCGCACGCGGGTACTGATCTGGCCCTGGCCGGGCGGCGGCGGCATCCGCGTCTGCGGCCAGATCTACAACCGGCCCGAGGAGTACGAACGCCTGGCCGCCGCCCTGCCCGACTACCTCAAGGACGCCTGAGCAGGTACGTGTCCATGATCCAACCCTTGCGGGCGCGGGCCTCGGTCCGCAGCTCCTCGATCCGCCCGGCCACCTCCGCCAGCTTCCCCGAGACCAGGATCTCGTCGGGCGTGCCGACATAGGCGCCCCAATGGATGTACAGGTCCTGGTCGAGGTGGGCCGTGAAGGCGTGCCGCGCGTCCAACATCACCACCACGTCGTCCACGTCCTGCGGCCAGCCCTCCGCGAGCCGCCGCCCGGTGGTGATCTGCACCGGGCGACCCACCCGGTTCAAGGTGGTCCGGTGCCGGGCGAGCAGCGAGGAGATGCTGCTGATGCCGGGCACCACCTCGTGGTCGAAGGCGACCCGCCCCTTCTCCAGCACCTCGTCGAGGATCGCGAGCGTGGAGTCGTACAACGAGGGGTCGCCCCACACCAGGAACGCCCCGGTCTCGCCGTCCGCCAGGTCCTCGGCGATGAACCGCTCGAAGATCTCCGCCCGGGCGCTGCGCCAGCCGTCCACGGTCGGGGCGTACTGCGCCGGCGTGCGGTCCCGGTCCGGGTCACGGCCCTCCACCAGCCGGTGGCCCGGCCGGGCGTACTCGTCCAGCATCGCCCGCCGGAGCCCGGTCAGGTCCGACTTGTCCTCGCCCTTCTCCAGGATGAGGAATGCGTCCGAAGCGCCGATCGCCTTGACCGCCTGGAGGGTCAGGTGGTCCGGGTCGCCCGCGCCGATGCCGATCACGTAGAACTTCTTCACCCGGCTATTCTGCCCGTCATGCGCGCCGCCCTGTTCGTCACCTGCGTCAACGACGCGCTGTACCCCCGAACCGGCATCGCCGTGGTCCGCCTCCTGGAGCGGCTCGGCGTCCACGTGGACTTCCCCGCCGCCCAGAGCTGCTGCGGACAACCGCAGTACAACACCGGCTACCGCCACGAGAGCGAACCGCTGATGCGGCGCACCGCCGAGGCCTTCGCGGGCCACGCCTACGTGGTCACCCCCTCCGCGTCCTGCGCCGCCATGATCCGCGAGCACTACCCCCGGATCGGCCGCAGGGCCGAGGACGAGGGACGCGGCCCGGAACTGGCCCGGCTCGCCGACGACCTCGCACCCCGCGTGTACGAGCTGACCGAGTTCCTGATCGACGTCCTCGGGGTGACCGACGTCGGCGCGTACTTCCCGCACACCGTCACCTACCACCCCTCCTGCCACGGCCTGCGGACCCTGGGCCTAGGGGACCGCCCCCGGCGGCTGCTGGCCGCCGTCAAGGGCCTGGAGCTGGTCGAACTCCCCGGGGCCGAGGAATGCTGCGGCTTCGGCGGCACCTTCGCCGTCAAGAACCCGGACGTGTCCGCCGCGATGGGCGCCGACAAGATCCGCGCCGCCGCCTCCACCGGCGCCGAGGTGCTGTGCGGCGCCGACAACTCCTGCCTCGCCCACCTCGACGGGATGCTCCGCCGCCGTGACGTCCCGCCGCGCGCCCTGCACCTCGCGGAGATCCTCGCCGCGACCGAGGAGGAACCCCTGCGATGACCGCCATCCCGCTCGGCATGCCCGCCTTCCCCGCCGCGGCGCGCGACGGCGTGCACGACGAGGTCCTGCGCGCCAACCTCCGGCACGCCACGCACACCATTCGCGACAAACGGGCCCGCGCCGTGGCGGAGTTGGCGGACTGGGACCGGCTCCGCGCGGCCGGCAAGGCGGTCAAGGACCACACGCTGCGCCATCTCGACCGCCACCTGCTGGAGTTGGAGGAGTCCGTCACGGCGGCCGGCGGCACCGTCCACTGGGCCGCCGACGCGCACGAGGCCAACCGGATCGTCACCGCACTGGTACTGGCCACCGGCGAGCGCGAGGTGGTCAAGGTCAAGTCGATGGCCACCCAGGAGATCGGCCTCAACGAAGCCCTGGAAACGGCCGGGATCGCCGCGTACGAAACCGACCTGGCCGAACTCATCGTGCAACTCGGCCACGACCGGCCCTCGCACATCCTGGTCCCCGCCATCCACCGCAACCGGGCCGAGATCCGTGACATCTTCCGCAGCGAGATGGCGAGTTGGGGCAGACCCGCACCGGACGGCCTCGGCGACGACCCGCGCGAACTCGCCGAAGCGGCACGCCTGCACCTGCGCGAGAAGTTCCTGCGCGCCAAAGTCGCCGTGTCCGGGGCCAACTTCATGGTCGCCGAGACCGGCACCATGGTCGTCCTCGAGTCGGAGGGCAACGGCCGGATGTGCCTGACCCTTCCCGAGACCCTCATCTCGGTCGTCGGCATCGAGAAGGTGGTGCCGACCTTCCGGGACCTGGAGATCTTCCTCCAGACGCTGCCACGCTCCTCCACGGCCGAGCGGATGAACCCCTACACCACCATGTGGACCGGCACCACGGACGGCGACGGCCCCACCGCCTTCCACCTCGTCCTCCTCGACAACGGGCGCACCGACACCCTCGCCGACGCCGTGGGCCGCCAGGCCCTGCGCTGCATCCGCTGCTCCGCCTGCCTGAACGTCTGCCCCGTCTACGAACGCGCCGGCGGCCACGCCTACGGCTCCGTGTACCCCGGCCCGATCGGCGCCATCCTCAGCCCCCAACTGCGCGGGACCGCAAGCGAGATCGACGCCTCGCTGCCCTACGCCTCCACCCTGTGCGGCGCCTGCTACGAGGTCTGCCCCGTCGCCATCGACATCCCCGAGGTCCTCGTGCACCTCCGCGAACGCGTCGCCCAAGGCGGCCCCGTGACCCGCGAGGGCATCCGCGTACGCATCCGTCCCGCCCGGGGCCACACCGCCGAACGGGCCGCCATGCGGGCCGCCCGCCTCCTCCTCGACCGCCCGGGCGCCCTCCGCGCGGGGGAGCGGCTGCTGTCCCGCGCCCGCCGCCTGCGACCGCGCCGACTGCCCGGGCCCGGCCGGGCCTGGACCGACAGCCGCGAGCTGCCACGCCCGCCCGCCGAATCCTTCCGCGACTGGTGGACCCGGGAACGCGGCGACCGGGGAGAGGAACACCGATGAGCACCAGGGACCTCATCCTGGGCCGCATCCGACGGGCCGTCGACGGCCCCGACACGGAAGTGCCCCGCGACTACCTCCGCAGCCACGGCACCCGCACCCCCGAGCAGAGCGCCGACCTGCTCGCCGCACACCTCACCGAGTACCGGGCGACGGTCCACCGCGCCGACGAGGACGGCCTGCCACCGCTCCTGGCACGACTCCTCGCCCGCCAGGGATCCGCCACCGTGCTCGTGCCGCCCGACCTGCCCCCGCACTGGCTCGCCGACGCCGACGTGACCCTCGTCCACGACCTGGCCACGTCCACCCCGCTCGAACTCGACGCGGTGGACAGCGTCGTGACCGGCTGCGCCCTGGCCGTCGCGGAGACCGGCACCCTCGTCCTCGACGGGGGCCCCGAGCAGGGCCGGCGCCGGATCACCCTGATCCCCGACCACCACGTCTGTGTCGTCCGGATCCCCGACCTGCTGGTGGACTCGATCCCGCAGGCCCTGGAGCGACTGGACCCCACCCGCCCGCTGACCTGGATCTCCGGGCCCTCGGCGACCAGCGACATCGAGCTCGACCGGGTCGAGGGCGTACACGGCCCCCGGACCCTGGAGGTCGTCCTGCTCGACGGGTCCGCACAATAGGACCCATGTCCGCACACATCGCCCTCACCGCCCTCGTCGTCCACGACTACGACGAGGCCATCGACTTCTACACCCGCGCCCTCGGCTTCACCCTCGTCGAGGACACCGCCCGACCGGACGGCTCCCGCTGGGTCGTGGTCCGCCCGCGCGGCGCCACCGAAGCGGCCCTGCTGCTCGCCCGCGCCAAGGACGAGGCCCAGCGCTCCCGGGTCGGCGACCAGACCGGCGGACGCGTCGGGTTCTTCCTCCACACCGACGACTTCGCGGGCGACCACGCCCGGATGACCGCCGAGGGGGTCCGCTTCCTGGAGGAACCGCGCCACGAGACGTACGGCTCCGTCGCCGTCTTCGAGGACCTCTACGGCAACCGCTGGGACCTGCTCCAGCCGGCGTAACCCCCGGGCGCGGGACGGTCAGGCCGCCGCCGGGCCGTCCGGGAACGCGGCGAGCCGGGGCGCCTCGGCCGCCGCGTCGACCGCCGCGCCGGCCTCGACCCTGCCGGCCAGCGCCCCGGCCCACCCGACCAGCCCCGGCAGGTCGATCCCGTACGGCGCGTCCAGCCCGGCCAGGACGCCCGCGCCGCGCCGCAACAACCGGGCCCCACCGGTGGCGTTCCCCCGCGCCGAGTGGGTGAGCCCCACCGCCAACTGCGCGAGCCCCCGCCACAACGCCGCCTCGGCCGGCGGACCCGACTTCCAGGCGTCCTCGAACACCTCGTGCGCGTGGAAGGGCATGCCGGCGTCCAGCAGTCGCTGCGCCTCCGCGAGCGTCGCGGCGGGCGTCCGCACCACCCCCTCGGGCTGCCGCTCGACACCCGGCGCCCCGTACGGCAACGGCCGCCCGAGTCCGTCCCGCGGCCGCGCGCTCCGCGCCCGTCCCTCGCCATCCCGATCCCGTGCGTTCACCCGGACATCCTCTCTCCCGCCGATCACCGGTGCACGCGTACCCCTCCGCGTGGGGTAATGTTCTGCATGTGCCCGGCACGAGGGGGAAACCCCAGGTGGAAGGCGCAAAGCAGAACGGGACGTGGCGCAGCTTGGTAGCGCACTTGACTGGGGGTCAAGGGGTCGCAGGTTCAAATCCTGTCGTCCCGACTCGACAGAGTCGTGAAGCAGAGGCCGTATCGGATTCATCCGATACGGCCTCTCTTTCGTTTTCCCCGCCCTTGTCGCCGGGCTGCCCGTCCCCCCTGGTCCCGCTTTCCGCGCAGGGGCAAGTGCCGCGACATCGGCGGCCGTTCGGTGGTGAGGGGGGCCGCGGCGGCCGATCGGCGCGGGCGCCGACGGGGCCGTGTCCTGATCCGCGTACGGTGTGGTTCCCGACCGGTTGCGGGGATGTGCCCGCCCGGTCCGACAGACTTCATGCCTTGGCGCGTATCCCGGCGGTATCGGGGCAGGCGCATCGGCAGCAGGACGGAAGGGTGAAGGCGGATGGTGCCGGGAGCGGAGAATGAGCGGTTCACCGTGGCGGAGCGGGCCGCGGACGGGGCCGTGATCCTGGCTCTCACCGGGGAGCTGGACCACGACACGGCCCAGCCCCTGCGGGATGCCCTCGACGCGGCGATCACCCCGGGTGTCCGCCTGCTGGTGGATCTCTCGAAGCTGGAGTTCTGCGATTCCACCGGCCTGAACGTGCTGCTGCACAGCAGGATCACGGCCCAGGAGGCCGAGGGCACCCTGGAGCTGGCGGGCCTGACCGGACCCGTCGCACGGATGTTCCGGATCACCGGCGCGGACGGGGTCTTCCCCGTGCACGACGACGTGGAACAGGCGCTCAGCGGTCGACAGCCCGGCTAGGCGGTCGACACCCGACGGGCGGACGCCCGCCGGTTCGCACAGGAACAGAGACACGGACACGAGGAGTCTGAGCGCCATGGAGCAGCGTGGGTCGTCCGACCGGACCTGGCTCCTGGAGCTGGCGGGCGCCCGGAACCCGGTCACGCGCAGCCGGGACTTCACCCGCATGGCGCTCGACACCTGGCGGTGGTCCGCGGACGCGACCGACGACGTACTGCTCCTGGTGTCCGAGGTCGTGTCGAACGCCTGCCTGCACGGCGGAGGCCCGGGCGTGCTCGTCCTCGACCGCACGCCGGAGCGGCTGCGGATAGAGGTGACCGACGGCAATCCGGCCCCGCCCGTCCCGGTGCCGGCGGGCTCGGCGACACCGGGACGGCCCGGTGGGCACGGGATGCTGATCGTGGAACGGCTCGCCCGGTCCTGGGGTTCCCGGCCGGGCCCGGACGGAAAGTGCGTATGGCTGGAGGTCGGGCCCGACGGGACGGACGGGCCCGTCAGTCCTTCGGGCCGAGGCCGTCCAGGGCCGCGATGATCTCGCCGGTCCCGCTCACCCGACCGATGCGCGGGAAGATCTTGCCGAAGGTGTGGGCGTGCGCGTCGGGGTCCGTGTCGGCGGTGGCGTCCTCGGCGAAAACCAGCTCGTAACTGTGCTCCCAGGCCGTGCGGGCCGTGGACTCCACGCCGATGCTGGTCGAGATGCCGGCGAGAACGATGCGGCGCACGCCCCGACGGCGCAGTTGCAGATCGAGTTCGGTGCCGGTGAACGCGCCCCAGTGCCGCTTGGTGACGATCACGTTCCCCAGTGCCGCCAGTTCGGCCGGGATCTCCGAGAACGACGGGGGAGGGGTCGAGGCCGGGCCGGGCCGGTCGACCCGGCGAACGGGCAGGTCGCCGCCGTCGGGGGACCAGGCGACCCGCACCAGCAGCACCGGCAGCCCGCGGGCGCGAAAGGCCTCGGCGAGGGCGATGCCGTTCTTCAGGACCTCGGGGGCGGGCCTGGTCGTGGGCAGGGCCAGGATTCCGTTCTGGAGGTCGACGAGGACCAGCGCCGTGGCGGAATCGAGGGTCAGGTCGGGCTCGGGGCGTGCGGGCGACGCGGGCGCGGTCATGGGTCGGTCTCCTCGGGTCGTCGGGTGTTCAGTCCTCGGCCAACCGCCGCAGCAGTGGTACGACATCGGCCACCATCCGCTGCTCCGCGGGACTCAGTCGCTCGGCGATCAGCTCGGCGAGCCGGCCGTGGCCCGCCTCGCGGCGCTCGCTCACGAGGGTCCGGCCCTCGGGGGTGAGCGAGATCGGCAACCTGCGCCCGTCGGTGGGGTGCGGGGTGCGGACGACGAGTCCCTCGGCCTGGAGGGAGTTCACGGTGGCGATGACGGACTGGGGGCGGATCTTCTCGGCCCGGGCCAGCTCCGAGGCCGTCTGGGGTCCGAGCCGGTCGAGCCGCTTGAGCACGGACATCTGCGACAGGCTGATCCCGCCACCGGCGGCGGCCCGCATCTGCCGCACCAGCAGGCCGAGCGCGAGTTGCAGTTCCTCCGCGGTGTCGCGGGGGCGAGGGGCTCGGGAGGTGGCGGAGGGGTCGGAGGGCGCGGGGGACATGTCGCCACGGTAGGGACATACAGTCAAACTTTCAAGGCGACCTTATGGCTTTTCGGGCGCCCGGTCCGCGGGCCCGGTTGCCGTCGCTTCCGTCGCTTCCGTCGCGGCGGACTTGGTCGTGGCCGAGTCCGGCGGGGCAGCCGTCGGCAGGGCGGCGGGCTCGGGAAGGTGCCGGGCCAGGGCCCACGCCAGGAGCGGCAGGACGATCAGCGGCAGCAGCGCGGTGCGCAGTGAGGAGGCGTCGGCGAGGGCGCCGATCAGCGGGCTCGCCACCCCGCCGATGCTGACCGTCAGGCCCAGGGTGACCCCGCTCGCGGTGCCCATGCGGGTCGGCAGGTAGTCCTGGCCCAGGGTGACCTGGAGCGAGAACGGCACGTACAGCGCGGTGGCGGCCAGCGCGGCGCACCCGTACACGAGGGGCAGCGGCAGGAACAGGATTCCCGCCACGGCGGGGACGGCGGCGGCGTAGGCCCGGCGCACGGTGGGCACCCGGCCCCAGCGCGCGGCGAGCCGGCCCCCGAGCAGGGTGCCGCCCGCGCTGCCCGCGAACAGGGCGAACAGGGCCACGGACCCGGCGCTCGCACTGCCCCCGCGCTCACGCACGTACAGCGCGACGAAGGTGCTGAGCCCGACGAAGACGACCGAGCGGACGACCACGACGAGCGACAGACGCAGGAACGCCCGCCGGTCCTCCCGTGCCCGCGCGTCGGCCGGCACGGCGGGGTCGGTCGCATCGGCCCGCTTCCGGGCGGACGGCGGCCGGTTGAGGAACACGCCCACGACCGCCGGCAGCGCCAACAGCCACCATCCGGCCGGGCCGGACACCGAAAGCGCCGCGAACACCAGCAGTGGCGCGCACGCGAAGCCGATGTTCCCACCGAGGGCGAACCAGCTCATCGCGGCGTGCCCGTCGCCCGGCCAGGTGCGCACGAGACGGGCCGCCGCCGGGTGGTACGCGGCCACCCCGAGCCCGGACACGGCGACCGCCGCCAGGGTGGCGCGGTACCCGGCGTCCAGACCGACGAGCGCGATCCCGAGCCCGGCGGCCCCCGCGGCCACCGGGATCAGCCAGGGCACGGCCCGCCGGTCGGTGAGCGCCCCGAACAGCGGCTGCGCGACGGAGGAGAGGAGGGAGGCGGCGAGCACGATGCCGGACGCGGCGGCGTAACCGTAGGCCCGCTCGGAGACGAGGAAGGGCACGAGCGCGGAGACCGCGCCCTGATAGACGTCCACACAGGCGTGACCGGCGGAGAAGCCGGCCACGCGCAGGCGGCCGGGCGTACGTCGGGGTCGGTGGGGCGCGGAGGGTGTCGCGATCGATGTCACCGATCGAGAATCTCCCGGGGCAGGGCGTCACGCTTCCGATAAAATGCCCGGTGATGCAGAAATTCCGCCAACCCGACGCGGAGCACCGACCGCGGGCCCTGACCAACGTCAACCGGCTCGACACCCACGTCGGGATCCCCGCGCACCACCACGACGATCACCAGATCGCCTACGCGGGCTCCGGGATGCTCTCCGTCACCACCGACGCCGGCACGTGGGTCGCGCCCACCACCCGCGCGTTGTGGATCCCGGCCGGGACGGTGCACGAGCACCGCGCGTACGGACGGACCGACCTGCACTGCGTGGGTCTGCCGACCCGCCACGCCCCGCTGCCACCGGACCGGCCGGCGGTGATCGCGGTGGGACCGCTGCTGCGGGAACTGATCCTGGCCTACACCCGCGAACCGGACGACGGGAGCCCGGCACGCCGCCGCCTGCTGGCGGTGCTCCTCGACCGACTGCGGGTCTCGCCGCTCCAGCCCCTGCACCTGCCCGCGCCCACCGACCCCCGATTGGCGGCGGTGTGCGCGGTGCTGGAGGCCGATCCCGCGGACGGGCGGGGACTGGCGGCGCTGGGCGCGGCGGCCGGCGCGGGCGCGGGGGAGCGCACGCTGAGCCGGCTGTTCCGCGCCGACTTGGGGATGACGTTCCCGCAGTGGCGCACCCAGCTAAGGCTGCACCAGGCGCTGCGGTTGCTCGCAGTGGGAACGCCGGTGACCGCGGTCGCGCACCGCTGCGGCTGGTCGTCCGCGAGCGCGTTCATCGACGTGTTCCGGCGCGCCTTCGGCCACACACCGGGCACGCACCTCTAGTGCTGTGACCGGAAAGGTTCACCGTGTCACGGCGCCCGGCACGGCACCTCGCCGCGTTGTCGGACCGCTCAAGTACGTCCAGTACAAGAGGCAGTCCTCCGCCTTGCGATGCACCGCACCGGACACCGCGCCCCGGCAAACCATTCCGGTCACAGCACTAGCCGGCCCGCGGGCCCGTCCGGCCGGTGGGTCTCGGCGCGCCCGCGCGATCAGTCGACGCGGCGGTCGTCGAGGTCGACGGACAGGAAGGGCCACGCGGAGGCGAAGCCGGCGAGCTGCTCGACGACCGGATCGCATGCGGCGTCGGTCGTGGCCGCCGGCCCGGCGGGGCGGAAGTGGACGACCGTGCCCGTGGTGCCGTCGTCCGCGATCGGCGTCAGCCCGGTCGCCGGCACACCGTGCTCGTAGCGTTGGCTCCAGGCGCCGCCCGCACGGCGGTTGGTGTGGACGAGCCACTCGCTCAGCGCCGCGACGACGGACATCCCCCGGCGGGGATGCCCGTCGGGCAGCGACTCGGCGTCGGGGTGGTCGAAGAACCGCAGGTCCTTCGTCGCCATGACGGGCTTGCGGACCGGCCGGCCGTGCTCGTCGAAGCGGGTGTCGGTGCCCCGCCCGTCGTCCGCGACGGACACCGACCCGTCAGGGTGGAGCGTCACGGTACAGCGGCCCGCGCCCCTGTGCTCCGCCTCGTCCGCCGCGTAGGCGAGGACCTCCAGGACCAGGTGCCGTACCCCGCCGGGAGCGAGGCCGGCCGGGTCCCGGCGGATCAGGGCGAGGTGCTCCGGGTCCACGGATCGCGCCCAGTCGTGCGTGGTGTTGCGCCATGACGCGCTCGAAACATCCATCACGGAAGTATGTCGACCGTGCCGCGGGCGCCGGGGGCGGGCCCCCTCGACCGGGTCGTCCGGGGGCGCCGACACCGTGGGGATGATCTTCCGCGGGGCGGGCCACGCAGCATACTGGCCGGTGTGAAGAGCGAAGACGCCGCAGACGAGACGGTCCTGATCGAGATCGACGGCCACACGGGGGTGATCACCCTCAACCGGCCCGGCGCCCTCAACGCGCTCACCCACGCCATGGTGCTGCGGATCACCGAGGCGCTGACGGACTGGGAGCGGGATCCCGGTGTGACCCAGGTTCTCCTGCGGGGCGCCGGCGAGCGCGGGTTGTGTGCGGGTGGTGACATCCGGGCCATCCACGACGACGCCAAGGCCGGGGGTACGGCCTCGGCGGACTTCTGGCGGGACGAGTACCGGCTGAACGCGCTCATCGCCCGCTACCCCAAGCCGTACGTGGCGTTGATGGACGGCATCGTGATGGGTGGCGGAGTCGGGATCTCGGCCCACGGCAACGTCCGCATCGTCACCGAACGCTCCCGCGTGGCCATGCCCGAGACCGGCATCGGCTTCGTCCCCGACGTCGGCGGCACCTACCTCCTGGGGCGCGCCCCAGGGGAGTTGGGCCTCCACCTGGCCCTGACCGGAACGGCCGTCGGGGCCGCCGACGCGCTGCTGTGCGGGCTCGCCGGGCACTTCGTCCCCGCCGGGCGGCTGCCGGAGTTGACCGCCGAACTGCTCCTCGCCCCGGTCCACGAGGTGCTTCCCCGCCACGTCGGCACGCCCGGACACGCCGAACTGGCGGAGCACCGACGGTGGATCGACCCCTGCTACGCGGCCGACACCGTGGAGGAGATCGTCGGAAGGCTCCTCGCGACCAACGAGCCCGAGGCCAAGGCGGCCGCCGAGACCATCCTGGCCAAGTCGCCCACCGCCCTCAAGGTCACCCTGGCCGCCGTGCGCCGGGCGCGCGAACTCGGGCCCCTCGAATGGGTGCTGGAGCAGGAGTACCGGGTCTCCTGCAACGCCCTGGCATCGCCCGACCTGGTGGAGGGGGTCCGGGCCCAGGTGATCGACAAGGACCGCAGGCCCCGTTGGTCGCCCGCCACCCTCGAAGAGGTCACCGAGGAGGATGTGGCCCGCTTCTTCGCCCCGCTCGGGGCGGATCGCGAACCGGTCTTCCCGGAGGCGCGGGGCGAGCGCGTCACCGGCTGAGCGCGTCGGGCCGCCGCCTCCCGCGCACGGCGGCGGGCGGCGGCCCGACATCCCACCCCGCCGTCAGGAGCCGACGTACTCCCTCAGATGACGTGCCGTCAATGTGTCGGCATCAGTTATCAGTTGGGCCGGGGTTCCCTCGAAGACCACGCTGCCGCCCGCGTGGCCGCCGCCCGGACCGATGTCGATCAGCCAGTCCGCGTGGGCCATCACCGCCTGGTGGTGCTCGATGACGATGACCGAGTTGCCGTCGTCCACGAGGCGGTCCAGCAGGGCGAGGAGCTTGTCGACGTCGGCCATGTGCAGGCCGGTCGTCGGCTCGTCCAGGATGTACGTCGAGGACTTCTCCGCCATGTTGATGGCGAGCTTGAGGCGCTGGCGCTCGCCGCCCGACAGGGTGTTCAGCGGCTGCCCGAGCCGCAGGTAGCCCAGCCCCACGTCCGCGAGCCGGCCCAGGATCGCCCGGGCCTGGCCGGTGGTGAAGAACGCGTGCGCCTCCGTCACCGGCATGTCGAGCACCTCGCTGATGTTCTTGCCGCGCAGTCGGTACGTGAGCACCTCGGGCGTGAAGCGCCTGCCCTCGCACTGCTCGCAGACCGAGGCCACCCCGGCCATCATCGCCAGATCGGTGTAGACGAGACCGAGGCCGTTGCACTTCGGGCAGGCGCCCTCGGAATTGGCGCTGAACAGCGCCGCCTTGACCCCGTTGGCCTTGGCGAAGGCGGTGCGGATGGGGTTGAGCAGGCCCGTGTACGTGGCCGGGTTGGAGCGGCGCGAACCCCGGATCGGGGACTGGTCGGCGACCACCACCCCGTCCCGTCCGGAGAGGTAGCCGTGGATCAGGGAACTCTTGCCGGAGCCCGCGACGCCGGTCACCACCGTCAGTACGCCCAGGGGGACGTCCACGCTGACGTCCTTGAGGTTGTGCAGGTCGGCGTCCTTGACGGACAGGTGACCGCGCGGGGTGCGCACGGGCTCGCGCAGGGCGGCCCGGTGCTCGAGGTGTCGGCCGGTGAGGGTGTCGGAGGCGCGCAGTCCGGCCACGTCCCCGCTGTAGCAGAGCCGGCCGCCGGCGGTGCCCGCCCCCGGGCCGAGGTCCACGACGTGGTCGGCGATCGCGATGACCTCCGGCTTGTGCTCCACGACCAGGACGGTGTTGCCCTTGTCGCGCAGCCGCAGGAGCAGGTCGTTCATGCGTCGGATGTCGTGCGGGTGCAGACCGGTGGTCGGCTCGTCGAAGACGTAGGTGATGTCCGTCAACGAGGATCCCAGGTGGCGGACCATCTTGACGCGCTGGGCCTCGCCGCCCGACAGGGTGCCGGAGGGTCGGTCCAGGCTCAGGTAGCCGAGGCCGATCTCGACGAGGGAGTCCAGCAGGTCCCGCAGGTTGGCGATCATGGGGGCGACGGCCGGATCGTCGATCCGCCGGACGAACGCGGCCAGATCGCTGATCTGCATGGCCGAGCAGTCCGCGATGTTCGCCCCGTCGATCCGCGAGGACAGTGCGGCGGCGGAGAGCCGGGTGCCCCCGCAGTCGGGGCAGTCGGCGAAGACCACGGCCCGGTCCACGAAAGCCCGGATGTGGGACTGCATGGCCTCGCGGTCCTTGGCGAGGTAGGTGCGCTGGATCTTGGTGATCAGGCCTTCGTAGGTGAAGTTGTTGGAGCCGACCTTCACCTTCATCGAGGGTTTGTGCAGGAAGTCGGCCCACTCCCGCTCGGTGAAGTCCTTGAGCCTGGTGTCGGGGGAGTAGAAGCCGGAGTTCGCCATGATCTGCCAGTACCACGAGTCCACGGCGAAGCCGGGGACGGTGATCGCGCCCTCGTTGAGGGAGAGTTCGCGGTCGACGAGCTGGTCGACGGCGATGTCGGAGACCTGGCCGATGCCCTCGCAGCGGACGCACATGCCGTCGGGGGTGTTGAAGCTGAAGGCGGTGGACGTGCCGATGTGCGGGACGCCGAGCCGGGAGAAGACGATCCGCAGCATCGTGTAGGCATCGGTGGCGGTGCCCACGGTGGAGCGGGAGTTGGCTCCCATCCGCTCCTGGTCGACCACGATCGCGGCGCTGAGGTTGTGCAGTCCGTCCACGTCGGGGCGGCCCAGGCTCGGCATGAACGACTGGATGAAGGCGGTGTACGTCTCGTTGATCATGCGCTGGGACTCGGCGGCGATGGTGCCGAAGACCAGCGAGGACTTGCCGGAGCCGGAGACCCCGGTGAAGACGGTGAGGCGGCGCTTGGGGATGTCGAGGGAGACGTCCGCGAGATTGTTCTCCCGCGCGCCCCGGACCTGGATGACCTGGTGGGCGTCGGCGGCCGCGATGGGCTGAGAGGTCACGGGGGCTCCCTACTGGTGGTTGTCGGCCGGCTCGTCGGCGCCGGGGGTGGCGATCCAGTCGACGAGTTCGATGATCACGCCGTTCGGGTCGGTGACCTGGAACAGGCGTTCGCCCCAGGGCTCTTCGCGCGGTGCCATGGTGATGGGGACGCCCTCCGCGCGCAGTCGTTCGTGCTCGCCCGGCAGATCGGCCACGGTGAACACCAGGATCAGGCCGGCCGCGCGCTCGTCCCGGAAGCCCTCGGGGAGGAGTTCGAGTCCCCGGCGCAGGAAGATCACCTGCGGGCCGTCCGGGTGGGCGAGCGAGACGAAGCCGTCGGCGGACATGGCCTCCCGGAAGCCGAAGTGGCTGGTCAGAAAGGCCGCGGAGGCGGGAACGTCGTCAACGTTGAGGGATATGGCGGAACTGGCGATCTGCACGGAACTCCTCGCGTCTCGGTGGCTCTGGTTTTTCATTGTACATAGTAGTCTGTACGGCGTAGAGAGAATTCTTGACGCGGGCTGGAAGGAGCCGGGCATGGCGAAGGACCGGAGCGGTGCGGGCGATCCCGTCCGCACCCTGGAACTGCTGTGGAGGGAGCCCGGGCAGGGGCCGCCGAGCGGACGGCGAGGCCCCCGTCAGGGACTCACCGTCGACGCCGTCGTCGAGTCGGCGCTCGCGCTCGCGGACGAGGCGGGCCTGACGGCCCTCACCATGCGGGCCCTGGCCGGCCGGCTGGGAGTGACCCCGATGACCCTCTACACGTACGTACCGGGCAAGGCGGAGCTGCTCGACCTGATGCTCGACGAGGCGTACCGGCGCATGGCGCGCCGTGACACGCGCGCCGACGAACCCTGGCGGGCCCGGATCGCACGGATCGCCGACGACAACCGGGACCTGTTCCTGCGCCACCCGTGGATCGCCGACCTCCCGGTCACCCGACCCCCCCTGGGCCCCGGAGTGATCGGCAAGTACGAGCACGAACTGGCGGCGTTCGACGGCATCGGCCTGACCGACGTCGAGATGGACGCCGCCCTCACCCATCTGCTGGGCTTCGTGCACGCCAACGCCCTGGCCGCCGCGGACGCCGCGGCCCACAACGACCGGCAGAGCGACGACGAGTGGTGGGCCGTCAGCGCCCCGCTGCTGGAGCGGGCCATGGACGCCGAGCGCTACCCGCTCGCCGGGCGCGTCGGCAGCGCCGTCGGCGGGTACCGGCCCGAGGTCGTGTGGGACTTCGGGCTGCGCTGCGTCCTCGACGGGCTCGCCCTGCGGGTGGAGGGGCGGCGGGACCCGGAGTGAGGGGACCCGCCGCTCAGCGGTAGCCGGTGGTGTCCGCCGGGCGGTCCGGGTCCTGGACCTCGACCATGTACCGCCAGGCGTCCGGCCGGCTGCCGTCCAGGTCCGTGAAACCGTAGACCCGGGCCAGTTGCCCGCTGGAGAGGGACTGCCCGTTCCAGCGCGACACCTCGGGGTCGGCGGCGAGCGCGGCGACCGCGCGGCCGACGTAGGCGGGGGTCTCGGAGATCCCGAAGTGCGGGACCTTCTCCAGCGCGTCCCGCCAGTTCGCCTCGGTCACGCCGAAGTGCTCCAGCATCATCTCCGACCGCAGCCAACCCGGGGTCAACGCCACCGCCGTCGCGCCGTGCGGCCCCAACTCGTGGCCGAGGGCGAACGCCATCCGCAACACGGCCGACTTCGCGATGTCGTAGAAGAACGACACCCGGTAGCGGCTCGCGTTGTACTCGGCCGTCCCGTCCGTCATCTCCACCACCAGCCCGCCCGGACCGCGCAGCAGCAGCGGCAGCGCGTGATGGCTGGTGATGGCGTGGGTCTCCACCGCGAGGCGCATCAGGCGCAGCCCCTTGTCGAGGTCGTGCTCCCAGACGGTGCTCTCCCACTCGAAGAGCAGCTCGCCACCCCAGATGTCGTTGACCAGGACGTCCAGCCGGCCCTGCTCGGAGTCGATCCGCCGGACCAGCGCCTCGACCTCCTCGGACACCAGATGGTCCGCCACCACCGCGATCCCGTGACCGCCGGCCGCCGTCACGAGCGCGGCCGTCTCCTCGATCGTCTCCGGCCGGTCGTACTCCGACCGCTTGCCGGTCGTGCTGCGCCCCGACACGTACACGGTCGCGCCCCGCGCGCCCAGTTGCACCGCGATGCCCCGACCGGCGCCCCGTGTCCCGCCCGCCACCAGGGCGACCTTGCCCCGGAGGGTCTGCTCTGAGTCCGCCATGCCCCGAGCCTACGACGCCGCGTCGCGCGGGGCGCGCCGATCGGCGGGCGCGGCGGCGGGCCCCGGCGTCACCCTGGCGCGGGGATCAGAACCAGTTGAGGGTGAGGGTGAAGGTGGTGTGGGTGGTGGCTCCGGTGGAATCGGTGGCGGTGGCGGTGATGGGGTGGGTTCCGGTGGTCCAGGGCTTTCCGGTGATGCGGCCGGTGGTGGGGTCGAGGGCGAGTCCCCACGGGAGTGTGGTGGTGGTGTAGCGGACGGGGGGTGTGCCTCCGGTGGTGGTGAGTCGGATGGTGCAGGTCTGGTTGAACCGGCAGGTCTGTGGGCCGGGGTCGACGATCCGAAGATCACCCGACGTGGGGGTGGGGGTGGGTGTCGGAGTAGGCGTGGGCGTGGGTTCCGTGGGGCCGCCGAACACCTCCGTGACGGGTGCGACGTTGGCCGCGTTGCCGGCGTGCGTCGCCGTCCCGAGCAGGTCCTCCAGGGTGCGCAGCAGGTGGTGGTGGTTGTACGCGCTCGCGTACGCGCCGGTCTTCACGTTCGCGCCGTGGAAGACGGTCGCGATCCGGTTCGAGCCCAGGTAGTTGTCCTCGTCCCAGGTCAGCACCAGCAGGCTGTTGTTGGCCTTCGCCCACCGCGCGTACGCGTCGAGGTTGTTCCTGGTCCAGGTGTCACCCGTGGCCACCGGGCAGGAGTGCATGTCGTTGCACTGGTTCGGCACGACGAAGGACAGGTCCGGCAGCGACGCGAAATCGCTCTGCGGGAACTGCGCCCAGGTCTTCCCGGTGTCGAGCGGGACGTTCTTGAAGGCGAACCACGGATTGTGCTTCTGCGCGTACTGCCCGCTGGTACAGGCCGTGGACCCCTGGCCCGGCAGGTCCTCGTTGTACGTGACGAACGTCCTTCCCGCGGCGAGGACCTCCTGGCCCAGGTTGAGGGCGGTCATCGACTGCGGGGTGTAGCAGCCGTCGCCGGTGATGCCCTGGGTGGCACCGGAGAAGAGGTTGAAGTAGTTCGGCTGGCTGGGATGGGTCAGCGCCTTCATGCCGGTCAGGCTCGCGCCGTCCTTCGCCAACTGGTTGATGTACGGGGCGTTCGCGCTGCCGATGATCTCCCCGTACTGCTTGTTCTCGTACACGACGACCACCACGTGGTCGTACCTCGGTAGCGCGGTGGCGTCGGTGGTCGCCACGGAACGTGTCCGTGCTGTCGTCGAACCACCGTCCGCCGCTTGGGAGTTGGCGACGGTGAAGGCGGCGAGCAGCACGAACGCCCCCAGTGCGGCGATCGGCGCGGGCCGTCGGGTCCGCTGTCTCGCGGTGACGGGCATGGACGTCTCCTCCTCGATGCGGCGGGACGCCGGCAGGCGCGCCGGCGGCGGGTTCGGCGAATTGCCGCTGCTCACTCCTCGCGCCTGGCCCCACCGGCCACGGCGATGTTCAGGAACCGGGGCGCCGGGCGTGCCCGATCCCGGAACTCCTCGGCCACGGCGGCCCGGACGGCCGTGTTGCGTTCCTCGGGCACCAGCATCAGCACGCTCCGTCCCGGAAGCCTCCCGGGCGACCAGGCCCGCAGCGCCCCGGCCTCACGGGCCCGGGCCACGGCCCGTGCCGACTCCGTCGCCCACCGGGCCGGGTCGCCGCGTACGACCAGGAGCACCAGCCGCGCGCCCGAGGCCGCAGGGTCGAAGGTCGCGTACCGGGGGGCGTCACGGGCCCCCGGCAACAGGGCCCGCCCGGGCCGGGTGAACAGGGCAGCCCGGCGCAGGGCGGTGTCCCCGTCCGGCAGCGCCTCGGCCAGCAGTTCGGCCAGCTCCGCCCGGTCCGGATCCACGCCGGGCGGTGTGTGTGCGTCGGCCACCGCGAGCGCCACCACGCAGTCCGCCGGTTCCGCCGTGTCCAGCCCGGACGCCTCCGTCAACGAACCCTGGACGTGCAGGTCGGAGCCGCCGCGCCCGTATCCGGCGCGGGCCAGCGCCCGCAGCACCGCGTAGGGCCGGACCGCCCAGGCGGGCGGGGTCGGCGCGGGCCCCGACGGCGTGAGCGGCAGATCGCACCCGTCGGCCGGGTGGGCGAGCGAGCTGAGCCGGACCAGCCCGTCGTCACGCGGCGCGGCGGCCGCCGCGACCGGCCAGCCGGCGCCCGCGACCGACCCGGGACCGGGGTGCGGGCCGCCCGCGGAGCCCGCCGGCCACACCTCGCGATCCAGATGGAAGGCGTACGGGGCGCTCCAGACGGCGGTCGGCCGCAGACCGTGCGCCGCCTCCAGCGCGTACGCCACCAACCGGAACAGGGGATCGGCGGTGGCCCGACGGGCGAGGTCCGGCCCGACCGTGCCCACCCGGCCCGCCGTCACCGCTCGTCCCGGCGGGCCGGCTTCGGGTACGCGTGGTCGCCGGCCGCGCGGGCCGGCATCGGGAAGGCATGGTCGCCGTCCGCGTGGCCCGGCACCTGGTACGGGTCGCCGCCGTCCTTGCGGGCCAGCATCCGGTACGCGTTGCCGCCGTCCATGCGGCGGGCCGCGACCGTGCGGACCGCGTCGAGCACCACCGCGCCCGCGAGGCACGGCAGCGCGGCCGCGCGAACCGCGCGGGCCAGGGCCCGCCGCCAGGGCCCCGCCGGGGGCGCCCACGGTCGGTCCGGGTCGGGCGCCAGCCGGGTCGTGGTCAGGGCCACCGCGCCGACGAAGTCGTTGCCCTGGTGGGCCGGACCGTGTTCCTCGGCCAGCACCGTGAACCCGCGGCCGGTCAGTGCCTCCCGCAGGTTCGCCGCCGGGATCAGGTGCTGGTGCTGGGGCTGGAACCACGGCAGCCAGGCCGGTCCCAGGAGACGGGCCATCCGCGACCGCGGATCGGGGAGCTCGATCGCGAGGAACCCGCCGGGCGCCAGTACGGCGGCCGCGGTGTCCAGCTCCGCGAGCGGATCCCGGGTGTGCTCCAGGTAGTGGTACATGCTCACCACCTCGTACTGGCCGGCCAACTTCGCGGCGAACTCGGGGAACTGGCCCTGGAACCCGGAATCCACCCAGCCGCGCCGTTCCGCGTCCCGGACCCCGTCGCCCATGTCCAGCCCGTCGAAGCGGGTGTGCGGCCACACGGCCCGCGCCGCGTTGCAGAAGTGTCCGTGCCCGGTGCCCACGTCCAACCAGGACGTCGGCTCGCCGTACGGTTCGAGCATCCCGGCGCGCTTGCGGTACGAGTCGCCGAGCCGCCCGAACACGGAACCCGCGCTCTCGCCCCCGCGACCGTCGTAGAAGTCCCGGTAGTAGAACTCCAGCCCCTCCAGGGTCAGCCGAGGGTTTTGGAAGACGTGCCCGCACTCCCCGCACTCCTCCAGGACGAAGCGACCCGGTTTGCCCTGGAGCAGGTCCGGCACCCGCAGCCGCACGGTGAGCCGACCGGAACCGCACCACGGGCAGTCCGGCCGGCGTGCTTCGAGGAACCGGTCGGTACCGGCGGCCAGTTCGGCCCGGTAGGCGACCGCCCGGTCCGCGTCGGCCGCCACCGGGGGCGTCCGGGCCAGGTCGGCGGCCGTCCGCAGAGCCGCGCCGAGCGCCCGCGCCGGCCGGACCGCGCCGGCAGCGGCGAGGTCGGCGGGACGCAGGGGCGCGCCCGGGCCGGCGAGGACCAGGTACGGCTGGAGCCAGTACAGCCCGGCCGCAGCGGCGCCCCACCGGCCCTGCCGGGCGGCGACGGCCGCGAGCACGGCCAGCCCGGCGAGCTGCGCCGCGACGACCGTCCCCGCCGGCAGGCCCTGCGCCCGCAGCTCGGCGGCCCGTACCGCGCCGGTCGGCTCCGGCCGGCGTCCCGCGCGGAGCGCCGGTGCGACGGCCAGGCCCGTCGCGGCGGGCGCGTACTCCTTCAAGCGGCGCACCAGCGCCAGGAGTTCCGCCGGCTCCGGGGGCGTGTCACCCGGCTCCACCCCGGCCCGGGTCAGCACCTCCTCCGCGACCAGCACGGCGAACCCGGCGCCACGGCCCTCGCCCAGCCGGTCGGCGCCGTACCGGGTCGGATCGACCAGCCGCAGCAGCCCGAGGGCCCGCTCGACGGCCAGATCGCCGGGCAACAGGTCGAGCACCCGCAGGCCCTCCCGGTCGGCGTGCGCACAGGCCGCGAGGAAGGTCGCCGGATCGGACTCGACCCCGCGCGCCGTCAGCAGCCGCCATCCGGCGGCGCGCGGCACCCCGGTCGACGCGGTCGACGGGATCGTGGGCAGCACCGGGACGGCACGCAGCCTGCGGTGGGAACGGACCGTGCCCGCGCCGAGAGCGACCAGGACCGCGACGGAGGTCCACCGGACCCGGCGCGAAGGGGGTGGCGTCATGACAACTTCTCCAACCGGTCGGCCGCGGCGGCGGCCCCGCCGGCCGCGGCGAAGGAGGCCTGGATGCGGCGGGCGGCCCGGCGGGGGCCGGGGTCGTCCAGCACGGCCGTGAGCGCGTCGCGCAGTTCCTCGGGCCCCGTACGACCGAAGCGCACCCGGACGCCGGCACCCGCCTCGACGACCTGACGGGCCACGATCGGCTGGTCGTCCCGGATGGGCGCGACCACCAGCGGCAGCCCGTGCGCGAGTGCCTCGCAGACGGTGTTGTGACCGCCGTGGCTGACCACCGCGTCCAGGTGCGGCAACAGCTCCAGTTGTGGAACGCCGTCCTGGACCAGTACGTTCGCCGGCGTCGGGAACCCGATCGCCGACGCGGGCGCGGACACCACCAACTGGACGCCTTCGGCGAGGTGTTCGGCGGCTCCGAGCATCGAGCGGTAGAACCGGATGCCGGCTTCCTGGTTGAGCGTGCCCAACGACACCAGGACCCGCCGGCGCGCCGGGTCCAGTCGCCGCCAGGGGAAATCGGGCGCCGCCGGCCGGGCCCCGAAAGCCGGACCCACATAGGCGTGGTGCGGCGGAACGTCGGCGCCGGTACCCACCAACTCGGGTGTGGAGAACACCCACACCAGCCGCTCCGAGAACCGTGGATCCCAGCCGCCGGCGTCCGCGCCGTACTCGCTCAGCAGCGCGCCGATCCGCTCCGACACCCATGCGCCGACCTTGGGGAAACCGGCGAAGGGTCGGGTGAGTTCGGCGGAGGTGCTGGCCGACGTCACCCAGGGGATCCCGAGCCGATGGGCCACCAGCGGCCCGGCCAGGGTCTGTTGGTCGCAGACGAGCACGTCCGGCGCGAACTCCGCGGCCGCGGCGCGCACCCCCGGTTCCATCGCGCGGGCCAGCGGTATCAGTGCCTCCTGCCACAGGAAGCGCAGCGCGGCCACCCCGCGCAGATCGCGCCACCGCTCGTGCAGCCCGGCGTAGCCGCCCGCGATGTCCTCCCCGGCGGGGAGGATCCGTGCGTGCGGGGGGAGCAGCCGGGCGAGTTCCGCGGGTGGCCCCGTCCAGGCGACCTCGTGCCCCCGCGAAGCGAGTTCCGCCCCTACGGCCGCGGTGGGATTGACGTGTCCCGCGAGCGGCGGAACCGTGAAGAGCACCCTCATCGGATCAGAGCTCCCGTCCGCGCCCGTGACGCGGCCGTCGTCCGGAGGTGGGCGAGCACGGTCTCCCGCAGGACTCCACTGCTCTCCTTGAGTACGTCGTGCCCCAGGCCAGGCAGCACCGTCAGCGTCGCCCGCGGGGCGTGGTCGGCCAATGTCCGGCCACCCGGCAGCAGTTCGGAGTGCTCCCCGCACAGCGTCGAGGTCGGGCAGCGCAACCGGGCGTAGTCGGCCGGGGTGAACACGCGACTGGCGGCGATGTCGTCGATCAGGCTGGTCCGGTTGAGCAGGTCGTCCGCGATCGAGGTGAGGTTCGCGGCCTTCCGCAACCGAAGGGTGAGCAGCTCGGCCGGCACCGGGCTGTCCTCCAGGCTCAACGCGGCGGCCGACAGGGTGTCCACCATGTTCTCCACCCAGGCTCCGGCGAGCGGCGGTTCGAGCAGGGTCAGCCCGACGACCAGGTCGGGGAGGGCCAGCGCGGCGTGCACGGCGAGGGTCGCGCCGTAACTGTTGCCGACGAGGTGGACCGGCCGGTTCCCGAGGCCCAGGGCGTCGAGCAGGGCCACGAGATCGCGTACGGCCGTGTCGCTGTCGTACCCGCCGGCCGGCCGCTCCGAGCGGCCGTGCCCGCGCAGGTCGTACAGCACGGTCTCGAACCCGGACCGGGCCACCGGGACGGCCAGCGGACAGTAGAAGGAGGACAGGTTGTCGACGACGAGGCCGTGCAGGAAGACCACCACGGGCCGGCGGCCCGCGTCGGCCCCGGCGTCGGCCGGGAGCCGCTGGACATGGAAGCGCAGGCCGTTCGCGCGGACGAAGGACACGGCGGCTCAGCCGGCCGAGGGGGCGGTGGTGGCGGCGGCGGGAGAGCCGGCCGTCGACGCCAGGGAACCGTGCGTGACCCGGGCGATGTGCTCGACGATCTCGCCCACCGACATCGCGAGGATGCCGTCCATGTCCTTCTCCGCGAGGAAGCCCATCAGGTCGACCTCGGCGCCGTAGCGCTGGTGCAAGGACTCGGCGAGCGCGACGAACTCGATGCTCTCCAGGGCGAGGTCTTCGTTGAAGGTGGTGCGCATCGTGACCTCCTGGGCGACGAGGAACTCGTCGCCGACGATCTCCACGAGCATGTCGGTGATCTCGGCGAGGATGTCAGTGGTCATGGCGGGGCTCCGTCCAGGCGACGAGGTGGTCGAGGGGGGTGGGGTGACTCGCGGGGATCGTGTCGTGGCGGACCGTGTGGGCGACGCCCGCGGGGGACACCACGCGCAGGACGCCGGATCCGGGATCGCCCGACACCCGCCAGTCGCGGGGGCGGCCGGCGAGACCGGTGCCCTCCGCCTTCGCGGCGGCCTCCTTGGCACACCAGAGCGTGGTGAGCGCGGCCGACAGCGTGGACCCGTCGAGGGCCACCAGCCCTTCGGCCAGGGCTCGTTCGCCCGGGCCCAGGGCGATCCGCGTCAGCGCGTCGGGATCGGTGGTCGCCGTCTCCACGTCCACCCCGACGGGCCGGGTCCGGTGCGCCAGCGCGACCGCCACCCTGTCCTTGTGGGCGATCGAGAGGTGAACTCCCCCGACCAGGGGCCCTTCCGGCACCGGACGCCCCGACGCGGCGTTGCCGACCGGCACCTCCACCGGGAACACCGCACCGGCGCCGCCGTCCCACAGCAGGCCCCGCAGCGCGTCCTTGGCCGCGATCCGGCCGAGCAGCCAGCCGGGCCGCTCCCGCGGCGAGCGCCGCTCGTACACGGCCCGCTCGGCCGCCCCGAGGTAGCGACGCATCACCAGCTCCTGCGACGCGGGATCCGTCCACCGGCGGCGGGCCAGGCACCACCCGGCGGGCTGCGGCTCACCGATCCCGCAGACCTCCGGAGTGAACTTCATCGGCCACACCCGCTCGTCGGCACCGAAACGCCGGTACGTCCAGCCGTCGATCCGCGCCCAGACCCGGCCGTCGGGACGGCACAGTTCGAGATCGCCCCGCACGGTGGTCCCGCGGACCTCCCGGATCCGGGCGGTGGCCGCCACCAGGGCGTGCGGCGGGGGAGGCGGCCCGTGGAAACGGACCCGGTCCACGGTGGCGGGGAACACGAGCCGGTCCACCGGCAGTCGGAGCTGCATCCAGTGGCCGAACAACTGCCCGGCGGCGTCGAGCAGCGCCCCCGGGTCCGGTAGGGCGCGCAACACGCCCCGGATGCCGTCGGCGGCCACGGTACGGACCTCGTGCACACCGGCGAAGCGGGGGCCGTGGAACATCCACCGGTCACGGTAGAGCGCGTCCGCGCTGACGGGGGCGGGGCCCGGGTCGCGCAGCGGCGTGGGGTCCGGCGCCGGCGCCGGGTCGAAGGCCCGACCGAGCAGCACGACGACGGTGGCGTACTCGCCCAGAGCGACGTGGACGCGCCCGGGGCCGTCCGTACGGGTGCGGACCTCGATGTCGTGGGCGGGCTCGACGGGGAGCCAGCGCAGGGCGCGGACGTCCTCGTACCCGACGACCTCGACGCCGTCCCGACCTCGGTCGGTGTGGGCGGTGTGGGCCAGAGCGGCCTGGGAGGCCAGTTCCAGCATGGTGGTCATGGGTACGACGGGAAACCAGTCGGACTCCTCCGGCCAGCCGGCCGGCTGGAGGTAGACCCGGTGGTCCCGTACGTAGGGCAGCGTGTCGAGACCGAGCCGCAGGACGGCTCTTCCCGAGGCCCGCCGCCCACCGTCGCCACCATCGTCGCCACCACCAGCGCCGTCCGCGCCGCCGCGGTACGGGGCCACCGCCGGGCGGCCGGTGACGGTCGTGGTCCCGGCCGTGGCTCCGGGGGTGATCCCCGCCGCGACCGGGATCCTCGCCCCGGCCGTGCTCCCCGCCGGGAGATCCGCCCCGGCCGGGCCCGAGGAGCGCAGCCGGGCCACGGCGGCGGGGGAGAGGCGTACCAGCGGGGAGCCCAGGTCCAGCGGCACCGCGCGGGACACCATCGGCCGGCCCGCCGGCTCGACCGGCCCCACCTGTTCGACCGGGCGCGCAGGCACGGTCGGGGAGGGGGTCGTGAGCGTCGTGTTCGGGGCCGGCGTCCCGATCGGGTCGGGCGGGGTGTCCTGCGACAGCCGGTCCCACTTCGGCGCCTGCCCCTGCGTCCACAGCGCCGCGCACGCCCGTCGCAGCGCGGCCACGCCCGAAAGGCGGGGCGAGGACGCGGCCACCGACAGGTGCGGCCGGTCCCGCAGGGTGTCCTCGACGAACCCCGGCAGGCTCCCCGGTCCCAGCGTCACGAAGTGCCGCACCCCCGCCTCCTCGTACATCCGCAGCGTCAACTCCCGGAACCGAACCGGTTCCAGCAGGTGTCGCACCACCAGCTCCCTCACCTCCTCGGCCGACGCCGGGAACGGGGACACCGTCGTCGCCGACCAGACCCGCCCCGCCGCGGCCGGCCGCAGCGGGAGCCGGTCGAACGCCGCCCGGACCTGCCCCAGGTACGGCTCCCACATGGGCGTGTGGAACCCAGAGCGGAAAGGGAGCTCCCGGCCCATCACCCCCTCGGCCCGCAGCCGCGCCACGACCCGGGCGACCCCGGCGGGATCCCCGCACACCACCGACTGGTGCGGGCAGTTGTCGTGGCTGACCACCACCCCGTCCTCCCCGTGCAGCGCCGCCTCGGCCCGCCGCGCCCCACAACCCAGCGCCGCGTACACGAGGTCCGGTACCTTCAGCGAGCCGGGCCGCAGCGACGCGAGGAAGGTGTCGACGGCCTCCCGCGGATACATTCCGGCCGCCACCATCGCGGCCCACTCGCCCAGGCTGTGACCGGCCGACACATCCGCCTCGATGCCCAGTTCACCGAGGGCGCGGCCGAAGAACCGGCCCGCTTCGACGGCGTCCAACGCCCGTTCCACCAGTTCCCCGCCCCGTCCGAGTCGGGGGCGGTCCAGGCCGAGCAGGTCCGCGACCTCGTCGGCGACCGGCGCGAACTCCGGTTCCAGGCCCGGGTAGAGGAACGCGAGTCGGCCGCCCAGGGGTTCGGGTGTGAACCACACGTCCCCCCGGCCGTGCCACGTCCGCCCGCGCGCCAGCACCTTCGCGGCCAGCGCGAGCCGCTGCGGTGTGGGCCCGACCACGGCGAGCCGACAGGGGCCGTCCCCGAACGACGCCCCCGACGGGTCCGAGGGCGCTGCGGCGGCGAGGAGATCGGCCACGTCGGCCGTGCTCTCCCCGGCGAGCAGGAGCACGTCGTCCCGCGCCCCTGCCCCTGCCACCGTCGCGGTCGGGGCCGGCGAGCCCATCGGCAGGAAGCGGCGTACCGGCGGGGTGGATCTCGGCGCGCCGCCGCCGGCGCGTGCGGAGGCACCCGGGGCCTCCTCCAGTACCACGTGCGCGTTGATCCCACCGAACCCGAACGCGTTGACGCCGGCCCGCCGGGGCTCGGGGCCGCGCTCCCACGGCTCGGCCACCGTCACCGGCCTCATGCGCGTACGGGCCAGGTCCGGGTGTGGTTCCTCCAGGTGCAGGGTGGGCGGCAGGACCCCCTCGTGCACTGCCAACGCCGCCTTGATCAACCCGGCGATGCCCGACGCCTGCATGGTGTGCCCCAGCATCGACTTGACCGACCCGAAGCCGATCCGCGCCGACCCCGCGCCGTCGTCGGGTGTCCCGAACACCCGTCCCAAGGTGTCCAGTTCGGCCGCGTCCCCGATCGGGGTCCCCGTACCGTGCGCCTCCAACAGCCCCAGCGCGCCGGGGGAGCGGGGATCCAGGCCGGCTTCCCGCCAGGCCCGTTCGAGTGCCTGCACCTGCCCCTTGACGAGCGGGCTCATCAGGCTCGCCGCCCGCCCGTCCCCGGCGACCCCCGTGCCCCGGATCACCGCGTAGATCCGGTCCCCGTCCCGTTCCGCGTCCGCGAGCCGCTTCAGCAACACCACCCCGGTGCCCTCCGAGAGCAGCGTTCCGTCGGCCCGCCGGTCGAAGGGGCGGATCCGCTCGGTCGGACTCAACGCCCGCAACTGGGTGAACACGCTCCACAGCGTGGCGATGTGGCAGTGGTGCACGGCACCGGCGACCACCACGTCACAGCGCCCGCCCGCCAACAGCCCGACCGCCTGGTCCACCGCGAGGAGCGAGGAGGCGCAGGCCGCGTCCAGGGTGTAGGCCGGGCCCCGGAAGTCCAGCCGGTTCGCCGTCCGGGCGGCGGTGAAGCTCGGCACGAGCCCGATCGACGCGTCGGGTCGATCCGGGCCCAGGGCTTCCTGGAAGGCGGAGCGCACCTCGACGATGCGCCGCTCCCCCAGCTCCGGCGCCACCTCGCGCAAGGTCTGTGCCAACTGGTGTGCCGTGCGCACCCGTTGGTCCAATCGGGCGGTGGCCACACCCATGAACCCGCCGCGCCCCAACACCACCCCGATCCGCGACCGGTCGGCCGGCAGCCGGTCCTCACCGCCCGCGTCGGCGACCGCCCCGGCCGTGACGTGCAGGGCCAGGAGCTGGTCCGGCTCGGCCCCCTCGACCGCCGACGGCATGATCCCGAAACGTGTCGGATCGAAGGCGGCCGGCCCGTCGATGAAGCCGCCCCGCCGGCAGTAGAAGCGGTCCCCGCGCGCCGGCCCGGTGGCCCCGGCGGGGTCGTAGTAGACCTCGGGATCCCAGCGGCCGGGCGGGACCTCGCCGATGGAATCCGTTCCGGCGAGCAGATTGCGGCGGTAGGCGGGCAGGTCCGGGGCTCCCGGGAAGACCGCGCCCATACCGACGATGGCCGCGTCGGTCGGTCGCGGCCCGCGCCGCGGGCCGTCAGTCACGGCGCTCTCCGGTCCCGGTCCCGGTCTCAGTCCCAGTCCCGGTTCCGGTTCGGTTTCCGTCCTCGTGTGCCGTTCCGGCTCTGCCCCGGGCCCGGCCCTGCCCTTCGTCCCGCGCCGCCGTCAGGACGACCTGTACGTCGTGGCCGTGCGCGAGTTCGGCGAGGAAGGCGGCGGTACCCGCCTCGGGGCTGATCACCGCGATGCCGCGGCGGCCGTACGCACGCTCCAACTCGGGAGTGACCATGCCGCCCGCCTCGGCCGCCCAGGGACCCCAGTCGACGGACAGCACCCGGCCGGGGAAGCCGGCGGCCCAGGTGTGGGCGAGACCGTCGAGGGCGTCGTTGGCGGCGGCGTAGTCGCATTGGCCGCGGTTGCCGTACACCCCGGACACGCTGGCGAACAGGGCCAGGAAGACGGGGGCCGGCGTGTCGCCGTGGTCGGCGGCGGCCGCGGCGAGATGCCGGGCACCCAGCACCTTGGTGGTGAACACCTCGGCGAAGGCCTCCGGTCGCTTGTCCCGCAGCAGCCCGTCGCGGAGGGTGCCGGCGCCGTGCACGATGCCGTCGAGCCGGCCGTGCCGGGCCCGGACGTCCGCCACGACGGCCCGTACGGCCCGCTCGTCGGTGACGTCGGCACGGTGGTAGCGCACGGAGCCGGCGACGCCCGCGAGGGCCGCCAGCGTGGCCCGCACCTCGCGCTCGGCGAGGATCCGGGAGGCGGCGGCTTCGATCTCGGCGGGAGTGCGCAGCCCCGCCGCCACCAGCGCGGCGCGCAGCGCCACCCGGTCCGAGGCCTGCCCGTACCGCTCGTCCTCGGCGGCCGCCGGCTCGGGGGTGCGCCCGACGAGCTCGACGTGGCAGCCGGTGGCGCGGGCGAGGGCGAGCGCGGTCCGGGCGGTGATCCCTCGGGCGCCGCCTGTGAGCAGGACGACGGCGTCGCTGCCGAGGGGCGGCGCCGATCCGGTGGAGGTGAGGTCCGCCCGCACCGGACGCGCCGTGACGCGGGCTCCGTCGGCGGTGTAGACGACGGAGTGGAGAGGCGAGGCGGCGGGGTCGGCGCCCGGGTCGTGACCGTCATGGCCGTCGCCGCTCCTGCCGTTCCCGCCGCTCTCGCCGGTGGAGTCGGCGTCCCGGGTCGCGGCGCTGTCGCTCAACTCGGCGACGAGCTGGGCGGCGACGCGGGCCGGGTCCTCCTTGGGGTGTACTCCGACCGCCCGGATCAGGGCGCCGGGGAACTCCAGGGCGGCGCTGCGGGCGAAGCCGTGCAGGCCCGAGTCGGGCGTGGCGGCGAGGATCAGCCGGCCCACACCGCCGACGAGGGCCCGCTGGAACCCGGCGAAGGCGGCGGGCAGGACGGGTTCCTGCCCGGCGCCCCGGCCCGCCCGGAGCGCGGACAGGTCGACGAGCCCGTCATGGCCGACCTCGGGCGCGGACAGCAACCGCACCTCGACCCCGTGGGACTCCAACGCCCCGCTCAACGCGAGCGCCACGCCCTGCCCGTCCTCGACTATCCCGATCCGCAGCCCGCGCAGTCCGGCCGGATCCCCACCGGGCGGTGAAACGGGTACGAGGTCCACGCGCATCCGGCGCGGTCGCGGTCCGGCGGGCCGGGGCGCGGGCCCGCCGGACAGGCCGCCGGTCGACGTCGAGGCGCCGGCCGGGGTGCCGGTGTCGTCGTCCGGCGCGCCGGCGGTCGCGGTGTCGGACCCGCCGGCGGACGACGTGGTGTGGGACACGACCCAGTCGACGACGCCGCGCAGGGTCTTGAGGCGGGAGAGTTCCTCGACGGCCGACTCGGCGGATCCGCCCGCCTCCCGGGGGAGGCCGATCCGGTCGGCGAGGGCGCCGATGATCTCGACCCGCTTGATGGAGTCGATGGAGAGGTCGGCCTCCAGGTCCAGTCCGGGGTCGAGCATGTCCAGGGGATAGCCGGTCCGGGTGTGCACGATCTCCAGGACGACGTCCATCACCTCGCCCGCGGTCGGCGGCGCGGACGCGGCGGTCGCCGGGGCGCCCGGCCCGTCCACCGGCCCGTCCACCGGACCCCCGAAGGGGTCGGGGCCGGCCGCCCGCCACGGATCGGGGTGCGCCGCCGCCTCGATCGCCACCGCGCCGCCGGGCATCGTCGCTCCGGGCGCCGTGGCCGTGTGCGCCGGCTCCCGGCCGTTGACCGGCGCCGACCGCCACGGATCGGGCAAGCGGTCCGGGCTCCCCGCCGCCGGCGGGTGGCCGTCGGGCCCCGCCCCGACCCACGCCGAGCCGTCGGGCCCCGCCCCGACCCACGCCGAGCCGTCGGGCCCCGCCACGACCCACGCCGAGCCGTCGGTCCACGCCGAGCCGTCGCCCCACGCCGCGTCCGGTTCGGCCCGGGTGGGGGAGTCCGGCCGTGGTTCGGCCGGCGTGCTCGCGCCGGGGTCGGTTCGACCCAGGTAGCCCAGCAGGACCTCGCGCTGGGCCTCGATCAGCAGGCGCGAGCCGCGGAGGTACTCCAGCACGGCCTCGTCGCGGGGACCGGGGGCGGCGGTCGGCGCGTGGCCGTTCCCGGCCGCGCTCCCGAGCCTCGGCGCGGGGGCCGGGGTCTCAACGGAGCGGGGGGACCGGGCGGACAGGGGAGGAAGGGGGGAGCCGTTCTGTTCGGCGGCGCTCTGCGGGCTCATCGGTGCCTCCGGTCGGGGGATGCGGTGGGCGGGGCGGAGGCCGCCCGGGATCGGGGTGCCGGTCGAGGTGCGGACCAGGTGGCCGTCCACCAGCCAGCCCGGGCGCCGCGGGGCCCGGTCCGGCAGCGGGGCGGTCCGTCCCCGGAACAGGGCTTCGGGATCGATCGGGACCCCGGCCGCGGCCAGCTCGGCCAGGGCGGTGACCAGCCGGACCAGACCGTGCTCGCCGGGCACGTCCAACGGCACCACCGTGTGCGGACGATCGCCCAGGATCCGGGCCGTCAGACCGGACAGCACCCGGCCCGGCCCGGCCTCCACGAACGTCCGGACGCCGGCCGCGTACATGGCCTCCACCTCGTCGACGAACCGGACCGGCCGCGCCACCTGACCCGCCAAGAGGCCGCGTACGCCGTCGGAGTCGGCCGGGTAGGGGGCCGCCGTGGCGTTCGACCACACGGGGACGGTCGGCGCGGACACCGCCGTCGCCGCCAACTCGGCGGCGAGCGCCGACTCGGCCCCGGCCACCACCTCGCTGTGGAACGCGCAAGCCACCTGCAGGAGTTCGGCCGCGAGTCCGGCCGACCGGAGCGCGGCCACCGCCTCGGCCACGGCCTCCGTCCGACCCGAGATCACGCACTGCCGTGGCGCGTTGTGGTTCGCCACCACGCACCCGGCCCGCGCCGCGACGTCCCGGACCTCGTCCGGCGCCGCCGACACCGCAGCCATGGCGCCGGGATCCGCGCCGGCCGCCGCCAGGATCGCCTCGGCCCGGCGCGTGCTCAGCCGCGACAGACTCGCCGTGTCGTACGCGCCCGCCGCCCACAGCGCGGTCAGTTCCCCGTACGAGTGCCCGGCGACACAGTCCGGCCGCACGCCGAACCGGCCGAGCAGCAGGTGCGCCGCGGCGCCGGCCAGCCCGAGGGCGGGCTGGGCCACCCGGGTGTCGGTGACGGCCGCCCGCTGGGCGGATCGCGCCGGCGCGGTGAACGCGGCCGGCGGGAACATCGCGCCCGCCACCCCGCCCGGCGCCTCGTCCAGGAGCCCGCGCAAGGCGGGGAACGCCATGAACAAGTCCCCGAGCATTCCCACGCGTTGGCTGCCCTGCCCGGGGAAGAGGAAAGCCACCTCGCCCGGATCGGCCGCCTCCTCCCGTACGTGGACCCCCGCGCCCGGGGTGAAGCCGCGGGCCTGCTCCAACCTGACCGCGAGTTCGTCCGCGTCGGCGGCGACCACGGCCACCCGCACCGGCCCGGTGCCGGACGCGGAGGCCTCCGCCGCGAGGTCCCGCAGGGCCCAGGGCCGGCCGGCCGCGTCGTTCTCCTCCAGCCGGGCGGCGAGCCGCGCCATCGCCCGCCCCGCCGCCCGTCGGTCCTCGCCCCGGAAACAGAACAACTCCGCCGGCCACTCCTCCAGCCCGTGCCCCGGCTCCTCCGCGCCGCCGTAACCTGCCAGCACGGCGTGGTAGTTGGTGCCCCCGAAACCGAACGCGCTGACGCCCGCGATCCGCCGCTCCACCGGCACCGCCCACGGCCGGGCCTCGGTGTCGAAGACGAACGGGCCGTCCTCGGCCCGCCAGGCCGCGTTCGGCGTGCTCAGATGCGCGGTCGGGGGCCGGATGCCCGTGTGCACGGCCCACGCCGCCTTGATCAGGCCGGCCAGCCCGGCCGCGCACTTGGTGTGGCCGATCTGCGATTTGACCGACCCCAGGGCGCAGGACCCCGGCTCGGCACCCGAGGCGGTGAACAGCTCGCTCAGCACGGCCAGTTCCGTGCTGTCGCCGACCACGGTCCCGGTGCCGTGCGCCTCGATCAGTCCCACGTCGGCCGGAGTGACGCCCGCCCGGGCGTACGCCCTGTCCAGGGCCCGTCGTTGCCCCTCCGGCCGGGGCGCGGTCAACCCCAGCGACCGGCCGTCGCTCGACGCTCCGACCGCCTTGATCACCGCGTACACCCGGTCGCCGTCGCGCTCCGCGTCGGCCAGCCGCTTCAGCACCAGGGCGCCCACCCCCTCGCCGAGCGCGATCCCGTCCGCGGCGGCGTCGAACGGCCGGCAGCGGCCCCCGGGCGACAGGGCCCGTACCGAGGCGAACATCAGGTAGTCGTTGATGCCGTTGTGCACGTCGGCGCCGCCACACACCACCATGTCGCTGTCGCCGTCGCGCAGTTGACGGCAGGCCAGGTCGAGGGCGGCCAACGAGGAGGCGCAGGCGGCGTCCACGGTGCAGTTGGCGCCGCCCAGGTCGAGACGGTTCGCGACCCGGCCCGCGATCACGTTCGCGAGGATGCCGGGAAAGGAATCCTCCGTCAGCCGGGGCAACTGCTCGTCCAACGCCGTCGGCAACTCGCCCAGATAGGCCGGATACAGCGCGCGCATCCCGTACGCGCCCGCCAACTCGGTGCCCGCCTCGGCGCCGAAGACCACCGAGGTCCGCGAGCGGTCGAACTCCCTGCCCCGGCCGTACCCGGCGTCGCCGAGCGCCCGCGCGGAGATCTCCAGGGCCAGGAGCTGCACCGGCTCGATCCCGGCCAGCGAGGTCGGCGGAATGCCGTGGGCGAGGGCGTCGAACGGCACCGGAGCCAGGAAGCCGCCCCAACGGGAAGGGGTGCGCTCACCGGCCCGGGCCGGGTCGGGATCGTAGTAGAGCCCCGGGTCCCACCGCTCGACCGGGACCTCGGTGACGGCGTCCCGGCCGGCCAGGATCTGTGACCAGTACGTGTCGAGACCCGGCGCCCCCGGGTAGGCGCAGGCCATTCCGACGATGGCGACGTCGAGCGGTTCGGCGACGGGAACGGCCTCGGTCTCGGCCACCCCGGCCGTCTCGGCGGCCCGCCGGGCCAGGAACTCCGTCGCCCCCCGGGTGACCTGGGCGTGCAGCGCGGCCACCGTCGTGGTCTCGGAGCGCAGGGTGGCGGCCTGGCCGAGCATGAACAGGCCGTCGGTCAACTGCTCCCGCTCACCCACCGGTTCCATCCCGGTCGCACCCCGACGCACCCCCTTGCCGGCGATCCGGAGCCGGCCCAGGTTCAGTCGCTCCAACTCCTCCCACATCTCGCGCGGTTCGGTCCCGTCCTCGGCGAGCCGCCGTCTGGTCTCCTCGAACGTCACCGCGTACGGGGTCTGCGCGCAACGGGTGGCATGGCCCGGCGCGGTGTGCAACAGGACGGTCTCCTCGCACTCCACCGCCGTCCGCTGGAAGCCCGGCAGGATCGCGCCCGCCGCGACCGCTTCCTGTGTGAACAGGTAGGCGGTGCCCATCAGTACGCCGACCCGGGCCCCCAGCGCTGCCAACGGCGCGGCGGCCGTGACCGTCATCGCGGCGGACCGCTCGTCGTGGATGCCGCCCGCGAACAGGACGTCCAGTTCGGCCGGTTCGGCGCAGGACAGCAGCCGTTCGATCTGCTCCTCCCACAGCGGGAACGAGGCGCGCGGCCCGACGTGCCCGCCGCACTCCGACCCCTCGAAGACGAACCTCCGTGCCCCCTCGGCGAGATACCGCTCCAACAGGCCGGGCGAGGGGACGTGCAGATGCGTCACCGTTCCCGCCGCCTCCAGCGGGGCCGCCTGCGCCGGGGTGCCGCCGGCGATGATCGCGTACGGGGGACGCACCCGCGCCACGGCCGCGAGCTGCTCGCGGCGCAGCTCGGGCGGGGCGAAGCCGAGCAGGCCCACGCCCCACGGCCGGTCCCCGAGCCGCTCCGCGGTCTCGGCCAGCAGCCGGTGCGCCTGCGGTCCCCGGGTCAGGGCGAGCGCCAGGTAGGGCACTCCGTCCGCTGCGGCCACCGCCTCGGCGAACGCCGCCTGGTCGCTGACCCGGGTCATCGGGCCCTGCGCCACCACCCGGGAGCCGAGCAGCGGTCTCGCCCGGGCGGCGGCCCCGATGTGCCCGGCGACGGCGGACCGGACGGCCCGGAGCACCCCGCCCGTGGTGCGGTGCCTTCGGGCCAGCCGGTCCGCCACGCCCCCGTCCTGGCCGACGGGCAGCAACTGGGTCCGCAGGTCCCGGGCCCCGAGCAGCCGCGCCGCCGGTCCGTCGGGCGGCGGCAGGTCGGGCCGGGCGAACACCCGGTGTCCGTCCACGAGCCGGGTCTCGGAACCGTCCATCGCCCGCAGCGCGGCCACGACCTCCCCGGGCAGGCCGGCCACCCCCTCGGAGGTCAGGGCCAGTTGTACGTCGACCAGCACGCCGGCGGCTCCGCCCGCGACGGCGGCCGCCGCGGTGTGCGGGCCGATGCCCCCGCACGCGATGACGGGTACCCCCGGTCCGGGCCCGGCCAGCAGCCGCTGGAGGAGGACGAAGGTGGTGGTCGCGCCAACCCGACCGCCGGCCTCGTGTCCCTTGGCCACGATCGCCCCGACCCCGGCCGCCACCGCCGCCCGCGCCTCCCCGGGGTCGGTGATCTCGGCCCAGACCCGGGGGGAACCGGGGGCCGCCGCCCAGGCGGCCACCCGCCCCGGGACGTGCTCCGCGACATCGGCCAGCAACACCGTGTCCACCTGGGCCGGAAGTTCCCCGGGGCCCAGCGGACAGCCCACCGGTACCCGCACCCCGTACGGCCGGCCTTCGAGCCGCCGCCCGAGCTCCGCGAAGGCGGCCCGCGCGGGTCCGGGGTCCCGGCCGAGGTCGAGCAGCCCGAGGGCCCCGGCGCGCTCGGCGGCGGTGACGATCCGGGGGTGCGGCTCCTCGAACGGGCAGGCCGCGACGACCAGGTCACGGATGGCGGGGGGCTGCGCGGGGTGGGGGGTCACGGGCGCTCCTTCTTCCGGTGCGTTCCGGTGCGTTCCGGTGCGGTGTGTTCCGGTGCGGTGCTCGCGCGGGCGGTGGTGCGGGGGCGTGGTGCCGTGCCGTGCGGTGTCGTGTCACGCGGCGCGGTGCGCGGCGCACCGGTGCCTCGCGGTGGGGCGCGCGAGACCCCGCGGGGCGATGTCGTGCGGGGCGACGCGTGGGGCCGTACGGGCCGTGCTGTGGGGGTGCGGGCCGTGCGGGCAGGACGGGGGAACACGCCGGTCGGCGACTGCGCCGGCGCGGTGCGTGCCGCGGCCGGGTGACCCGTCGACGGTTCGGACGGGCTTGAGCGGTGGTCAAAATCCCCGGCGCCGCGATGCATCGTGCGGTGATGACCGTGCACTGTCAACCGGTATGCGGAGTGGGTTCTCTCGCTCCTCCCGGACCCGCCGGCCGGTTCGCGACCGTCCGGGCCCGGTCCGCCCCGCACCTCCGCCCGCCGGTGGCCTGCGGAGATCCCCGCCCCGCGGACCGGGTCCGGGGGCACGTGAGGGGAGGGCCGGGGCGCGGGGTGATGCCGTGCCGGTGTGTCTTCTCGCCACCCGGGCATGAACGGCGCACCGGGGCGCGGGAGTTGTTTGCCGTGGCGCCCCTTACGGGTATGGCATCACCCGGTTGCCGGCGGCACCCCGGGGTGGGCGACCGGGTCCGGCAGTGCGACAGTCGGGAGGCCCTGGTCCGGGAACTCACCGGCGGCAGCGCCGAACTGGCGCCGGTCGACCTGCCCATCGACCGGGAAGGCCCCCCGTACGCGAACCCGCACCCTGACCGGAACAGGCCTTGCGCACCGCGAGAGATGTCGGTCCGGCATTGAACCATGCTCAAACGGGGCGGCGTTGAGACGGGTGTAGGCGTCCGGTGTCCTCTCCATGCCGCGCATGTCACCCACCCGCAGAACATCATGGGCGGCGGCCCTCGCCACCGCCGTCCTCGCCGTCGCCCCGCCGGCCGCCGCCCGGGCGACCGGGGGACGCCGTCGACGACAGCGGCGACACCGACCAGGTCTTCGCCGTCGACTGCAACACCACATCCGGCCGGCTCCCGGCGATCTACACCGTCACCGGGGTTGCCACCACCGACCGAGAGGGTCTCGCCACCGCCACCGCCATCGCCATCGCCAGCGCCACCGACTCCACCGGAGCCACCACCCGCACCACCTTCACCCTCACCCTCGACCGGTTCCGAGACGACGCGGAGAGTCGGTCTTGAACAACCCGTCCTCCAGGCCGCACTGTTGACCGGGTCTCTTCCACACGGTCAGGAGAATCGGCTTGTCGTCCCACACTGCAGACGCGCACGTCATCGATCCCGCCGGGGGGTGCCCGCACGCCCTCAACGCCCGCCTGCGGTCCCGGGGCGCCGTAGCGGAGGTCGTACTCCCCGGCGGAGTGCCCGGCGCGGTCGTCCTGGGCCACGACGCACTGAAGGAGTTCCTGGCCCACCCCGATGTCGCCAAGGACGCCCGACACTTCCCGGGCCTGCACGACGGCACCGTCCCCCGGGACTGGCCCCTGCGGGTCTTCGCCAACGCCCAGGGCATGCACACCGCCGACGACGCCGACCACCGCCGGCTGCGCTCGCTGGTCGGCAACGCCTTCACGGCCCGCCAGGTGGAACGACTACGGCCGCGCATAGAGGAGTTGACCGCCGGGCTGCTCGACGACCTCGGCGCGGCGGCGGGGGCGTCCCCGGACGGCGTCGCGGACCTCAGGACCCACTTCGCGCTCCCCCTGCCGATGAGCGTCATCTGCGAACTGCTCGGAGTGGACGAGGAGCACCGGGGGCGGCTGCACCACCTTTCCAACACGGTGATCGTCTCCACCGACACCACCCCGGCCGAGGTGATGGCCGCCGTACGCGAGCTCGTCGAACTCATGGGCACCATCGCCGCAGCCCGCCGAGCCGCACCGGGCGACGACCTCACCAGCGCCCTGATCGCGGCCCGCGACGGGGACGGCGACCGGCTCAGCGAGGCCGAACTCATCGGCACGATGCGGCTGATGCTCGTCGCCGGTCACGAGACCACGCTCAATCTGATCAGCAACGCCGTGCGCGCCCTGTGCACCCACCGCGATCAGCTCTCACTGGTTCGCGAGGGAAAGGCGAGCTGGTCGGACGTGGTCGACGAGACGCTGCGCTGGGACGGACCCGTCAGCTGGTTCCCGTTCCGCTACCCCACCCGCGACGTGACCGTGGGCGGCGCCGTGATCCCGCGGGGCACCCCGGTCCTCGCGGGCTACACCGCGGCCGGCCGCGACGAGGCCGCGTACGGTACCGGGGCGGACCGTTTCGACCTCACCCGGGAGAACGGTCGCAACCTCTCCTTCGGGCACGGCGCCCACTACTGCGTGGGTGCCCCGCTCGCCCGGTTGGAGGCCGTCATCGCCCTGGAGCGGCTCTTCGACCGGTTCCCGGACCTCGACCTCGCGGTTCCCGACGCGGAACTGCCCTACCAGCGCAGCTTCATCGGCAACAGCGTGCAGACGCTGCCGATCCGCCTGGGGTGATTCGGCGCCCGGCGCCCGGCGCCCGGCGTCCGCCGGACGGTGCCCGGGTGGGCGCGGTCCGGCGGACGCCGGGGGATCGGGGTCGGGGCACGGGCATCAGGGCCTGTGCGTCACGACTTCGGCATCAGGACTTCGGCATCAGGATTTCGGCATCAGGACGGAGTCCACCAGGTAGACCGTCGCGTTCGCCGTGTGGACGTCACCGCAGACCACGGCCGCGCTGCCGTTCACCTTGAAGGATTCACCGGAGCCGGAGGTGGTCAACTTCTGCTTGGACAGGGTGTCGAAGGATCCCTGCTCCAACTGCTTCGGCGTCAGCTCACGGCCCACCACGTGGTAGGTGAGGACCTTGGTGAGCTGCGCCTTGTCGGCCAGCAGCTTGTCCAGGTCGGCCTTCGGCACCTTCGCGAAGGCCGCGTTGGTCGGCGCGAACACCGTGATGTCCTTCGCGCTGTTCAGGGTGTCGACCAGGCCGGCCTTCTTGACCGCGGTGACCAGGGTCGACAGCGCCGGGTTGTTCGACGCGGCCGTCGCCACGGGGTCCTTGGCCATACCGGCGAAGGAGCCCGAGCCGTCCTTCGGCACCGAGGCGCAGCCCGGTCCGAACGGCTCGCCGTCCGCCGCCACCGCGGAACCCGCGGCGAGAGCCGGCCCCAGGGCCAGTGCGGCCACGGCCGACGCGGCGAACGCCGCCCTGCGTATGCCTGTGTTGCGACGTGCTGTCATCACGTGACTCCTCGGGTCGGGTCGTTCCCCCCGCCCGCGGGCGCCCGGCCCGCACTGCGGGTCGCGGGCGTCCCGGGTCTTCCTTCACACGGGTCATTCGGAGCGGCCGGGCAACCGGTTTGGTGGGTTGTGTCCTGCGTGAGCCACCCGGCGGACGCCCAAACCGCCCCGGACCCAGGCCGTCTCTTCCGGGTCTTGCCTGGCCCGCGCCGCCCGGCACCGCACCTCGCCGCGTTGTCGAGGCACCCGAGTACGTCCGGTACTCGGGAGCCTCTCCGCCGTGCGATGCACGGCACCGGACGACGCGGGCCTGACCGGCGAGATCCGGAAGAGACGGCCTACGCGGCGCCCGCCGTCGGGAACGCGAGCACCACCAGCGGATCCGTGGTCGGTGCGGCGGAACCACCCGCCGGTTCCTCCGTGACCCCGACCCCGGAGGCACCGCCCACCTCGCCCTTCAGGAGTGCCGGGGCGTCGGGTCGCGCCGGGTCCATCAGCCCGGCCGGACGCATGACGCCCCTCGGGTCGGCGTACCACAACTGGTACACCCGTCCCTCGGGCGGCGCAGCCATGCCGTCGGCCACGAACACGGCCCGGTCCCGGTCCCGGGAGAGCACCACCGTGCCCGTGCCGCCGCCCGTCACGCGGCCCGTGGTCAGTCGCGCGTCGGGTGCCGCGAGCACCTCCGTGAGGGCCGCCGCCCGCGCCTCGACCCGTCGGGCGTCCTGCCGGGCCGTCTCGGCCCGCTGGTACTGCCAGGCCGCCACCCCGCCGAAACCGACCGCCGCCACGAGGCAGGCCGCCAGGGCCCAGCGGAGCCAGGGCCGCGCCGGCCGCGCGTGGTGCGCGGGAACCCGTACGGGCTCCGGCCGCGCGGGCACCGCCCGGATCTCGCGCAGCACCGACTCCCGGAGCGTCGGCGGCGGCTCCACCGCCACCGCCCGCCCCAGCAGGGCCGCCGTGGCCGCGAGTTCCGCGACCTCCCGCAGGCACGCCTCGCAGGTCTCCAGATGCGCCTCGAAGGCCGCCCGCTCCGCCGGGGGCAGCGCGTGCGTGACGTAGGCGCCCGTGCCCTCGTGCACGCCCGTCGCGCCTTCCGTGCCTTCCGTGTCCTCTGTGCTCATCCGCCACTCACCCCGAGACAGTCGCGCAGCCGCAGCAGCCCGTCGCGCAGGCGCGTCTTCACGGTACCCAGCGGCACCGACAGCGTCTCGGACACCTCGCGGCAGGTCAGACCTCGGTAGTAGGCCAGGGTCACCGACTGGCGCTGGATCTCGGTCAGCGAACCCAGGCAGCGCCGTACCCGGTCGCGCTCCTCGTGGTGCTCCACCGCCTCGCTCACCTCGTCGAACTCCGGAAGCGCGGCCTCCAGCCGCGCCGCGCGGCGCTCGCGCTCGGTCGAGGCCTGCGCGGAACGCACCCGGTCCACCGCGCGGCGGTGGGCCATCGTCAGCACCCAGGTCCGCACGCTGCCCCGGTCGGCGCGGTAGCGCCCGGCGGTACGCCACACCTCGACGAGCACTTCCTGCGCCACCTCCTCGGCCTGGGCCCGATCGCGCAGCACCGTGTACGCGAGGCCCAGCACGGACCCGCTCACCGCCTCGTACACCGAGACGAAGGCGTCCTCGTCCCCTTCGGCGACCCGGCCGAGAAGGGCGGACATGCCTTCCTCGGCGCGGTCGGCTCGTGTCACGTCGTTCACGGGAAGATCCTCCGGGATTCCCGGTTGTTCGTCGGCATCCGCGCGCCTCGTAGGTCTTTCGTAGCCGGCGAGCCACCGGATTGGCCCCGTACGCCGGCGGTGCACGGCGGCCCCGCAGCCGTCATCCGCGGGGCCTGCGCTTGCGCAGCTCGACCACCCCGTCGGTGATCAGGTCCCGCGGCTCGGAGCGCGGCGACGGCTCCCGCGCCGGATCACCGACCCGGGGCGGCGGGGGGACGGTCTGGTCGGGGCCCTCGCCGGTCCGGATCGGCGCGGTCGCGAGGTCGGACGGCGGTTCCGGCGCCGGGGAGGGCCGCTCCGGCTCGGTCTCGGACATGCTCGGTGCGCTCCTGGGGGCGTCGGAAGGGGCGGCCACCGGATCGCTCCGACAGCCGCCCCTGTTCGTGTCCGGGCCAGTGAACCGACCACCCGTCCAGTGCGCCGATCAGCCGTATGCGCTCTCCCTCTCACGAGTGTGGAATTACCCCCGTGAGGGTGGCGGTCATGGGAAGTCCCGGACGGCGTCACGGTCGATGGTGTAGGTCATTTCGCGGCGGGAAGCGCGGTCGCGATCCCCACCGCCAGGACGTAGGGCTCCCCGACCGGCGCCTGGGCGTGCCGGGTGGTCCGCCGCGCCCACTCCTCCTCGAAGGCGCGCCAGTCGATCTGCCGGGGCACCGCCCGCCGGACCAGCGCCTCCTTCTGCACCGCCCCGGCCACCTGCACCGCCCCGGCCGCCGGGTCGATCTGCCGTCGGTGCTCCTCGAAGTGCGGTACGGGCCCGAGTGGCCGTCGTCCGTGCCATCGGGCCGTACCTCATTCCGTCGATCGGAGCCGTCGGATCGGAGCGTCGGACCGGCGCCGTCAGACCGGCAGTGCCCAGGTCTGGTCGATCCGGTGGTCGCCGCACGGGGTCAGGCGCAGTCGCTCGGCCGGCGCGTCCGGGGTCGCCGCGGCCGCGGGCGCCGTCAGGCACAGCCCGCTGGACTTCTCGACGAGGGCGCCGGGACGGTCGTGCGCCCAGCTCTGCCGGGATCGCCCGGGCATGCAGTCGGCCAGTTCCACCAGGTCGCCGTCCCGGGCCGTGAGGCACTGGTCGGCCGAGCGCAGTCGGGAGTCGGGGCCCACGGTCCACCGCTGGTCGGAGGCTCCGGTGCAGGCCGCCATGACCACCGCGCCGACACCGCTGGTGTTGGCCCCGTCGGCGCACTTGGCCGCGTTGCCGGCGATCTGCCCGGTCGGTACGGCCTTGCCGCAGCCGCGCGGGGTGAGCCGCCACACCGCGGTGTCGTGGGCGGCGACCCTGCCGGTCAGCGAGACGGTCGCCTCACGACGTGCCCCGCTCCACAGGTCCTTGACGTCGACGGCGCACGACGAGGGAAGACCGATGTCCTCCAGCGGCACCTCGACGTCCGTGGCCGCGCCGGTGCGGTTGAGGACGGCCACCGCGCGGTCGCCGTTCGCGAGCGGCCGCACCAGGACGTCGGAGGCGCCGTTCGAGGAGACCACCGCGCCCTGCCGGCCCAACGGGTCCTGGTCGAGGGCGATCAGGTCGGCGTTGCCGAGCGCGGCGAGCCCGGCCGGGGTGAGCGCGGAGACCTCGGAGGAGAGGATGAAGGGGGCCGCCATCATGGCCCACAGCCCGACCTGACTTCGGCTCTCCGCCTCGGTGAGTCCGGGGGCGCCGGCGATGAGGAAGTCCGGGTCGTTCCAGTTTCCGGGGCCCGCGTACCGGCCGAGCCAACGGTTGTAGCCGTAGTTGCCGAGGACCGAACTCCACCGCGAGGTCGTGGGCGCGGTCGCCGCGTACACCTTGATGTCACGGCCCTCGCGCCACAACTGGCCGGTCTGGCCCACCCAGTCGATCACCTTGTGCCAGTCGGCGCCGCCCCATTCGCCCTGCTGGAAGTAGGCGGGCGCCGACGCGGACAGGACCATGTCGCGGCCGCTGTCGCGCAGGGCCCGGGCCACACCGTCGTAGGCGTCGCGGTAGGCCTGTTCCTTCGTCTTGCCGGGCGGCACGTACAGGTTGCAGCCGTCCATCTTGACGAAGTCCGCTTTCCAGGACGCGAAGAGCCGGGCGTCGCGCGCGTAGTGGTCCGCGCCCCCGCCCGCGGGAGCGCCGCTGCCCGGGTAGCGTTCGCAGGTCAGCGCGCCGGCGTCCTGGTAGATGCCGAACTTCAGCCCCTTGGCGTGCAGGTACTCGCCGAGCCAGGCCATCCCGTGCGGGAACTTCTCCGGGTCGGCGACCAGATCGCCGTCGGCGTCACGGCTCTTCAGCATCCAACAGTCATCGACGGTCACGGTGTCGTAGCCCTTGGCGGCGAGACCCGTGGACACGAGCGCGTCGGCGTTCGCGACCACCTTGGCCTCGTCGATGTCGCACATGTAGTGCGCCCAGTTGTTCCACCCCATGGGAGGGGTGAGGGCGAGCGGGGTGTCCGAGGTGGCGGTGGGTTCGGCCGCCGCCGTCGCGGGGGAGAGGAGGAGGGCGAGCAGGGCGGCCGCGGTCAGACAGGGGAGCGACGCACGCGGGCGAGGCGGCACGGGGTCTCCTTGACGTGGGGGACGTACCGAGGGTCTGTCGAGCGCTCAGTGCATCCGTGCGGCTACCCACTGTCAACACGAGTCGCCGGCGATGACCCGATGACCAGCAATATGGGTGTAGTCGCCCTCACGCGAAGGGTTGACTTCGGGGGCGTGCGGTTGACGGGCCCCCGGGGGTGCCCGGTTCGCCGGTCCATGAATGAGACGCTGTACGTGACGCTGTCTGTTACGGTGTATCTCATGCCGAGAAGATCAGCCGCCCTGGACCGCGCGACCCCCGAGGCGATCGCCGTCGAAGCCCTGCGGATCATCGACGAGGACGGGCCGGCCGCACTCAGCTTCCGCGCCCTCGCCGACCGGCTCGACGTCTCGCACGCCACCGTCCAACGCCGCTGCGCCGATCTGGCCGGGCTGTTGGACCTGTGCACCGAGCACCTCGCGGGCCAACTGCCCGAGATCGCCGCCGGCACCGACTGGGCCGAGGCCACCGAGCAGCGGTTCTCCGCGTTCTACCGACTGCTCACCGCGCACCCCGGTCTGCTCGTACTGCGCGGTGGCCGGCCCTGGTTGGGCCGCCGCCTGCTCGCCCGCCTCGTGGAACCGGCGCTGGCCGACAGCGTCGCCGCCGGGATGACCGCCGCCGAGGCGATGACCGTCTACCGCCGGATGTACCTGCTCACCCTCGGCAGCGCCGCCTTCGTGGACCACCGCGATCCCGCCGGTGCCACCGCGGCGTCCCGGGCCGCCCTGGCCGCGCTGGACCCGGCCGAGTTCCCCGTGCTCTCCGGGGGCCTGGCCGAGGTGCTGCCGCCCCTGACCGACCACGAGGTGTACCACGGCGCCCTGCGTCAGCTGATCGACGCCGCCCGGCCCGGCACGGCCTGAACCCGTCACGCCCCGGCCCACCACCGGCCGAACCCGTCACCGCCTGAACCAGCCACCGCCCCCAGAGGAGACCGTTCATGGAGCAGCAGCTCGACTACGCGGCCGTGCGCGCCGCCGCCGGCCGCATGGCCGACGTGATCCGCCCCGTCGCCGTGGTGCCCGCCGACCGGGGCGTCTGGTACGCCCTGGAACACCTCCAGCACACCGGCTCCTTCAAGGCGCGCGGAGCCCGGAACTTCCTCGTCGCGCACCGCGAGGCGGGCACCCTCCCCGCCGCCGGTGTGACGATCGCCTCCGGCGGCAACGCGGGCCTCGCCTGTGCCTGGGCGGCCCGCGCGCAGGGGGTGGCCGCGACCGTGTTCCTGCCCGTGAACGCGCCCCGAGTGAAGGTCGAGCGGCTGCGCGGGTACGGGGCCGACGTACGGCTCGTCGGCGACCGGTACGCCGAAGCGCTGTCCGCCTGCCGGGAGTTCGCCGACGAGAGCGGCGCCCTGAGCAGCCACGCGTACGACCACCCGCTGATCGCCGCGGGCGCCGGGACCCTGCTCGACGAGATCCGGGCGGGACTTCCCGGTCTGGACACGGTGGTCGTCGCGGTGGGCGGCGGCGGGCTGTTCGCCGGTGTGGCCACCGCCGCGCGCGAGCACGGCGTACGGGTCGTGGCGGCCGAACCCGAGAACTGCCGGGCCCTGAACGCCGCCCTGGAGGCGGGTCGACCGGTGGACGTGCCGGTGGATTCCGTCGCCGCAGACTCCCTCGGGGCCACCCGCGTCTCCGCCGACGCCCTGGCCGCGGCGCGGCGGGGCGACGTGGACTCGGTGCTCGTCCCCGACGCGGCCATCGTCGCCGCCCGCCGGGGACTCTGGGAAGACCACCGGATCGTGGTCGAGGCGGCCGCCGCCACCGCCCTCGCCGCCCTCCGAGGGGCCCCGGAGTCGCTGGGGGAGCGGGTCGCGGTGATCCTGTGCGGGGCCAACACGGACCCTTCGGACCTGACGGCGCCGGAGCCCGCCCGACAAGCGGTGCGGTAGGGCCTGTCGTCACAGTGGCGTCGTCGCCCGAAGGGCGGCCTCGCGGTGTCTGGTGCGTGCTCTCGGCGTGCCGGGCGGAAGCCCGCGTACTGGACGTACTTGGGCTTTCGCCCGGTGCGGCGAGAGTGCGTGCCAGGCGTCGCGAGGCAGACGACACTTTGACGACAGGCCCTAGGAGGCGGGGCCCCGCGTCAGCCCTCGTTCTCGTCCCGGACCACGACCACGGTGCTCCGTGCGTACTGGACCACCTGCTGGCTCACCGAGCCCAACAGGGCGCCCCTGAAGCCGCCGTACCCGCGCGTGCCGACCACCGTCAGTTCGGCCTCCCGCGACGCCTCGACCAACACCTTCGCGGGCGCGCCCTTTTCGACGCGCCGGAAGACCGGGACGCCCGGTGAGGTGCCGACGGCCTCGGCGACGGTGTCGGCGAGCTTGAGGCGGGCCGCCTCCTCGACGCCCACCAGGTCCTCCTGCGATGTCGGGCCCACCACGAAGGGGTTGGTGTTCCAGTCCCAACTCATCACGGCGTGCACCCGGCCGCCGATGGCTTTGGCCTGGGCGACGGCCCAGCGCAGCGCTTCCTTGGAGTGGTTCGAACCGTCCACGCCGACGACGATCAGGGGCTCGGCGGTCTCACTCACGGTGGGTTCCTCTCGCTTCGTCCGCATTCGCGTTCGCTCCCTGTATACACGGGGAGGGGGTGTCGACCTCGAACGACGATGGTCGCCGCGGTCGAAGACTTTGGAGGACAGCCCGCCACCCCGCCGTCCTGCGACAGTCCGATCGTCACCACGATCGACGCGGTGCGGCGAGGCATGGAGGAACGGGCGTGGCACAGCGCAAGGGTTGTCTGATCGGCTGCGGGGTGGTGCTCGTGCTGGGCATCGGTGCCCTCGTGGCACTCTTCCTCGGCGTCGGCACGTTCATGGACGCGGCCGAGAAGACCTTCGTGGAACCGGAGGTCTACCGCTCGGTGAAGGTCGGGGACGCCGAGGACGCGGTCCGCGCCAAGCTGCCCTCGGGCGAGACCTTCGTGAAGGGGGTCCTCAAGGAGGGCGGTCCGGTCGAACCGGCGGGCAGCGTCTGCTCCTGGTACGTCTCCGCGGCGGACTCCGACGGCAACGACGTGTTCCGCTTCTGCTTCAAGGACGGAAAGCTCGCGGAGAAGGTCGAGTACCGCATGAAGTAGCGCGGCACCGCACCGCCGCCTCGCCGGCCGGGCGGACGTTCCCGCCGTCGGGCCCGGCACCTTCCCGGCCATCGACGCCCGGAGCCGTCCCCGTGCGCGATCCTTCGCGGCGCCCGAGGTAAAGCGCATCAGTACAGGTGGCGGCGGTGTTGACCGGGGCCCCCGGGTCTGCGTGCGGGCCCGCCGGCGCGGTGCGGGATGCGGGGATACCCGGCCGGCGGGACCTCGGGCACGTTGACGGGCCCGGCCCTTCGAGTCAGCGTGGGCGCCGCGCTCCGGCAGCGAGGCCGGAACGGCCGGAACCCTTCCGAAGGCGGCGACGATGACCCGTTCCCCCGCGCTCCGCACGGCCCTCGCCACACTCGTGGCCGGAGCCCTCCTGTCCACGGCCGCATGCGGCATGAACGCCGCCCCGGACGACGTGAGGGAGGCGAGGAGGACCGGCCGGGTGGCGGGCGCGATCACCTTCCGCACCCTCCAGCTGAAACCCGCGTACACCTCGTACGTCCAGGGGGTCATCGACGCCTTCGAGGCGAAGTACCCCGAGGTGAAGGTGAGATGGGAGGACGTCCCGGGCGACGGCTACAACGAGAAGCTCGTCGCCGACGCCCGGGCCGGGGCCCTCCCGGACGTGGTCAACCTCTCCACCGACTCCTTCCAACTCCTCGGCGACCGGGGCATGCTCGCCGATGTGGCCGCGCTCGACGCGGAGGTCTCCGAGGACTACGTCCCGGGTTCCTGGGAGCAGTTCAAACTCCCCGGCAAGGGCTCCGGAGTGTTCGCCTACCCCTGGTACGTGACCCCCGAGATCCTCACCTACAACGAGGAGCTCTTCGAGCGGGCCGGCCTGGATCCGGCCCGACCGCCCACCACCGTCGAGCAGTTCTTCGACTGCGCCGAGCGGATAGCCGCCCGCTCCGGCGGCCGCTACGCCGCCTTCATGGCCGACCCCAAGGGGCGACTGCCCGGCGACTGGCAGAAGATGGGCGTCCCGATCCTCGACGCGAGCGGGAGCGCGTTCACCTTCGACACCGCCAAGGCGGTCGAGTGGGTCGAACGGATGAAGGACCTGTACGCCAAAGGCGCCATGCCGAAGGAGTCCCTCCTCAAGGCGGACGACATCAACCAGTTGTACGGCAGCGGGAAACTGGTCTTCGGGCCGGGCTCCCCGGGCTTCGTCAAGGACATCAAGCGCAACGCCCCGCAGGTCTACGCCCACACCCGGGTGGCGGGCGCCGTCACCGGAACGCTCGGCCACATCGGCATCTACGCACAGTCCCTCGGCATCCGAAAGGACACCGAACACCCGGACGCGGCAGCCGAGTTCGCCAAGTGGATGACCAACGGGGCCAACCAGGTCGAGTTCGCCAAGAGGGCCACCATCTACCCCTCCAACGCGCGGGGCCTGACCGACCCGTACTTCGCGGACCGGGGAGACGGCAAGGACGCCGAGACCCTGGCCCGCGCGATCGGCGCCGAGCAGTTGAGGACCGCGGACCTCGACGCCAACACTCCCGTGCAGTGGACCAACCAGGTCGGTGACGCGGTGGTCCGCGAGATGCAGCGGGCCATCCAGGGGGAGCTGGACCCCAAGGCGGCGGTGAGGAAGGCACAGGAGGAGGCGAACAAGCTGCTCGCCGACGCGGCGAACCGATGAGGGGCCGCGCCGAGGCCGAGACGGGACTCCTCCACCGCACCTGGTGGACGCCCTACCTCTTCCTGGCCCCCGGACTGCTGATGGTGACCTTGTTCAGCCTCTGGCCGTTCGTCAACACCGTCCTGCTCTCCCTCACCGATGCCCGGATCCTGCGCGGGGGCGGGTTCGTCGGCCTCGACAACTACCGGCGCGCCCTGGCGGACCCCGATTTCTGGGTCGCGACCGGCAACAGCGTGGTGTACCTGCTCGTCGTCGTGCCGTGCCTGGTCTTCCTGCCGCTGGCCCTCGCCGTCCTCGTCCAGACCAAGGTTCCCGGCATCGGCTTCTTCCGGTCCGCCTTCTACACGCCGGTGATCGCCTCCGCCGTCGTCGTCGGCCTGATCTGGCAGTGGGTGCTGCGCAGTGACGGGCTCGTCAACACGGTCTTCCGGAAGCTGAGCATCGTCTGCGAACCGATCCCGTTCCTCACCGACAGCACCATGCTGCTGGTCTCCGCGATGATCGTGACCGTGTGGAAGGGCCTCGGCTACTACATGGTCTTCTACCTGGCCTCCCTCGGGAACGTGCCCGCCGCCCTCCACGAGGCGGCGGCCCTGGACGGCGCGGGCGCGGTCCGGCGCTTCTTCAGCATCACCGTCCCGCAGGTGAAACCGATGATGCTGTTGGTCGGCACCCTCTCCGCCATCTCCGCGCTGCGCGTGTTCACCGAGATCTACATCCTCGGCGGCGAGAGCGGCGGCCCCGGCGGCGGCGCCCGCACCCTGCCGTTCCTCATCCGCCAGGTCGGCCTCGGCTTCTCCGGCGAGACCGGCTACGCCTCGGCCATCTCCATCCTGCTGTTCCTGCTGACGCTGGTGTTCAGTCTGCTGGGCCGCCGCCTCTCCAAGGGGGACGAGAGTTGAGCACACGGGTCTCCCTCGCCGCGGAGCCTTCCCGGAGGGCCGGGGGCGGTCGCAGGCGCAGACTGTTCGGTCTGGCCGGCCGGTACGCGACGCTGATCGCCGTGCTCGTGGTCATGCTCGGGCCGATCGTCTGGCAGTTCCTCACCTCGATCCGCGGCCGCACCGAGAACGTGTACGACGGCGTGTTGCCCGCACAACCCACCCTGGACAACTACCTCCGGGTCGCCGAATCGTTTCCCCTGCTCCAGTACGTCGGCAACACCCTCGTCGTGGCGGTCCTCGCGATCACCTCGAACACCGTCTTCGCCGCGATGGGCGGCTACGCGCTCTCACGCGCCGGCTGGAAGGGCCGCCGAACCGTCTTCACGGTGCTCGTGGCGACCCTGATGTTCCCCTTCGAATCCGTGATGATCTCGATGTTCCTGACGATCCGCGACATGGGCCTGGTCGACACCCTCGTCGGCGTGTGGCTGCCCGGCGCCGTCTCCGTCCTCAACATCATGGTCATGCGCGCGGCCTTCCTCGCCGTGCCCCGGGAGGTGGAGGAGGCCGCGGTACTGGACGGAGCAGACGAATGGGCCCGCTTCACCCGGGTGTTCCTGCCCACCGCCAAAGGCGCCCTGGCCGTCGTGTGCATCACCAGCTTCATGGGCGCCTGGGACGACTTCCTGTGGCCCCTGCTCGTCCTCACCGACAGCGACCACTACACCCTCCAACTCGGCCTGAAGACCCTGGCCGGCGCCACCACCGTCAACGACCAGCGGCTCATCGCCGCCGGCGCGATGGCGGCGCTCCTGCCCATGCTGCTCCTCTTCCTCGCCCTCCAGCGCTTCTTCTTCAAGGGCGTGGGCGAAGGAGCCGTCAAGACCTGAGCGCCGCACCCACCCACCACACGACCCCTGCCTCCTGGAGCAGCCGTCATGCACGACGACCGCAGCGTCACCGAACTCCGCCTCCGCCGGGTCCTCGCGGAACGGATCAAACCCGCCGTACGCTCCCGCCCGGTCCCGCTCACCGTCGAGCGCTGGGACGCCCCGGGCGAGCCCGTCCCCGTGGCCGAAGGCCTCGCCGCGCCGTACGAGCCCTGCGCCGTCGGCGAACCCTGGGGTCCGGCCTGGGGCACCACCTGGTTCAAGGTCACCGGTGTGGTCCCGGCCGACCACACGGGCCACGTCGTCGAAGCCGTCCTCGACCTGGGCTTCGACCGGATGATGCCCGGCTTCCAGTGCGAAGGCCTGGTCCACCGCGCCGACGGCACCGAGATCAAGGCACTCAACCCCCACAACGACTGGGTCCGCGTCACCGACCTCGCCGAGGGCGGCGAGCGGATCGAGTGGTACGTGGAGGCCGCCGCCAACCCCGTGCTCGTCGATCACCGAGCCACCCACGAGGGCGACCGACTGACCAGCGGACACCAACCCCTCTATCGGCTCGCCCGGATGGACCTGGTCGTCTTCGAGACAGAGGTCTGGGAACTCGCCCAGGACCTCGACGTCCTCCACGACCTGATGACGCAGCTCGGCGCGGACGACGCCAGACGGTACGAGATCCTGCGCGCCGTCGACGCGTCGCTGGACGCGGTGGACCTCGACGACATCCCCGGCACCGCCGGCGAGGCCCGCGCGCGGCTCGCCGCCGTCCTCGCCGCGCCCGCCCACGCCTGCGCGCACCGGATCAGCGCGGTCGGCCACGCCCACATCGACTCCGCCTGGCTGTGGCCGCTGCGCGAGACGGTCCGGAAGGTGTCCCGCACCACCGCCAACATGGTCAACCTGATGGACGAGCACCCCGAGTTCGTCTTCGCCATGTCCCAGGCCCAACAGTTCGACTGGATCAAGACCCACCGTCCCGAACTCTTCGAGCGGATCAAGAAGAAGATCGCGGACGGGCAGTTCGTGCCGGTGGGCGGCATGTGGGTCGAGTCCGACACCAACATGGTCGGCGGCGAGGCCATGGCCCGCCAGTTCCTCTACGGCAAGAAGTTCTTCCTCGACGAGTTCGGCATCGAGACCCACAACGTCTGGCTGCCCGACTCCTTCGGCTACACCGCCGCCATGCCCCAGATCGTCAAACTGTCCGGCGCCCGGTGGTTCCTCACCCAGAAGATCTCCTGGTCCCAGGTCAACGCGTTCCCGCACCACACCTTCTGGTGGGAGGGCATCGACGGCAGCCGCGTCTTCACCCACTTCCCGCCCGTCGACACCTACAACAGCGACCTCGGCGGGGCGCAGCTCGCGCACGCGGCACGCAACTACCGCGAGAAGGGGCGTGGTTCACGTTCCCTCGTCCCCTTCGGCTGGGGTGACGGCGGCGGCGGACCCACCCGCGAACACCTGGCCCGCGCCCGCCGACAGCGCAACCTGGAGGGATCACCGCGCGTCGAGATCGAACGGCCCGACGCCTTCTTCGAGAAGGCCCACGCCGAGTACGAGGACGCCCCCGTCTGGGCCGGCGAGCTGTACCTGGAGCTCCACCGCGGCACCTACACCTCCCAGGCCAAGACCAAACAGGGCAACCGACACAGCGAATCCCTCCTGCGCGAGGCCGAGTTGTGGGCCGCGACCGCCGCGGTGCGGGTGCCGGGGCACGTCTACCCGTACGAGGACCTGGAGCGGATCTGGAAGACCGTGCTGCTGCACCAGTTCCACGACATCCTGCCCGGATCCTCCATCGCCTGGGTGCACCGCGAGGCGCGCGAGACGTACGCGAGGGTCCGGGAGGAGCTGAGCGCGATCACCCGCGCCGCGCAGCTCGCCCTGGCGGGGGAGGGCGCCGAACGGCTGGTCTTCAACTGCGCCCCGCACGCCCGACGCGGCGTCCCCGCGGGTGGCGCGGCCCTGCCCGCGCCGGCGGGTCGGTCGGTGACGGTGGGGGAGCGGCCGGGCGGGGGGCACGTGCTCGTCAACGGGCGGCTGCGCGTGGAGATCGACGGCCGGGGCCTGATCGTGTCGGCGTACGACCTGGAGGCGGACCGGGAGTCGCTCGCGCCGGGAGGCGCGGCCAACCTGCTCCAGATCCACCCCGACTTCCCCAACATGTGGGACGCCTGGGACATCGAGGCCTTCTACCGCCACCGGGTCACCGACCTCGTGGAACGGGACGCCCTGGAGGTCACGGAGAGCGGCCCGGAGGCGGCTACGGTGCGGGTCACCCGCTCCTTCGGCTCCTCCCGGGCGACGCAGTCGATCACCCTGCGATCGGAGTCCAGGACGGTGGACCTGGTCACCGAGGTGGACTGGCACGAGACGGAGAAGTTCCTCAAGGCCGCCTTCCCGCTCGACGTGAAGGCCGAACGCTCCGCCTCGGAGACCCAGTTCGGACACGTCTACCGGCCCACCCACACCAACACCTCATGGGAAGCAGCCAAGTTCGAGATCTGCGCCCACCGGTGGATCCACGTGGAGGAACCCGGCTGGGGGGTCGCGCTGCTCAACGAGTCCACCTACGGGCACGACGTGACCCGGGACGTGCGGCCCGACGGCGGCCAGACCACCACGGTCCGGCTGTCCCTGTTGCGGGCTCCGCGCTACCCGGACCCGGAGACGGACCAGGGCGCCCACACCCTGCGCCACTCCCTCGCTCCCGGTGCGAGCGTCGGGGACGCCGTACGGGAGGGACACGCGCTGAACCTGCCGGAACGGGTCGTCACCGGCGCCGGACCGGTCGCCCCGCTGGTGGCCGTGGACGACGACGCGGTGGTCGTGGAGGCGGTGAAGCTCGCCGAGGACCGCGGCGGGGACGTGATCGTCCGCCTCTACGAGTCCCGGGGCGGCCGGGCGAGCGCCGGGCTGACTGCGGGTTTCCCGATCTCGGCCGCCGTCGAGAGCGACCTGCTGGAACGGCCGCTGGAGGGTGCGGCCGTCGGCGCCCCGGCGGCGGACGGCACGGTGCGGCTGACCCTGCGCCCGTTCCAGATCCTCACGATCCGCCTGCGCCGGGCCTGACGCGTCGGCCCCGGCCCGGTGCGACCGCCCGGGCCGGGGCCGCGACTCGTGAGCTGCGCCACAGCCCGAGACCGCACGGGCCGCACGGCGCGCGATTCCTCGGGTGAAATGCCCGGAACCGCCCCGGTATCGGTTATGCACCTAGTTGCAAAAGACTCCCCGCCTCGCTAGAACAGGTTCATCATCCCCGCGCGAGGAGGCACACCCCGATGAGTCCGCAGAGTTCCCACAGCCGGTACCCGCACCTGCTGAGCCCCCTGGACCTCGGCTTCACCACCCTGCCGAACCGCGTGATCATGGGCTCGATGCACACCGGCCTCGAAGAGCACGCCGGCGGCTTCGAACGCCTCGCCGCCTTCTACGCCGAGCGCGCCCGCGGCGGCGCCGGCCTGATCGTCACGGGCGGCATCGCCCCCAACGACGCCGGTCGCCCCTTCGAGGGCGGCTCCCGCCTCACCACCGAGGACGAGGCCGCCGAGCACCGGGTGATCACCGAGGCCGTGCACGCCGAGGGCGGGAAGATCGCGATGCAGATCCTCCACTTCGGCCGCTACGCCTACCACAAGGACCTGGTCGCCCCCAGCCCGCTCCAGGCCCCCATCAGCCCCTTCGTCCCGAACGAGCTGACGGACATCGAGGTCGAGCGGACCATCGAGGACTTCGTCCGCGCCGCCCGGCTCGCCAAGCTCGCCGGCTACGACGGCGTCGAGATCATGGGCTCCGAGGGATACCTGGTCAACGAGTTCATCGCCGCCGCCACCAACCGGCGCACCGACCGCTGGGGCGGCGCGTACGAGAACCGGGTGCGCTTCCCGCTGGAGATCGTCCGCCGCACCCGCGCGGCCGTCGGCGAGGACTTCATCCTCATCTACCGGCTCTCCATGCTGGACCTGATCCCCGGCGGCTCCACCCTCGACGAGGTCGTCCACCTCGCCAAGGAGATCGAGGCGGCCGGCGCCACCATCATCAACACCGGCATCGGCTGGCACGAGGCCCGCATCCCCACCATCGCGACCTCCGTCCCGCGCGGCGCCTACACCTGGGTCACCAAGCGGCTGATGGGCGCGGTCTCCGTGCCGCTCGTCACCAGCAACCGGATCAACACCCCGGAGATCGCCGAGGAGTTGCTGGCCGACGGCCGCGCCGACCTGGTGTCGCTGGCCCGACCCTTCCTGGCGGACGCCGAGTTCGTGAACAAGGCCCGCGCCGGCGCCCCCGAGACCATCAACACCTGCATCGGCTGCAACCAGGCCTGCCTCGACCACACCTTCAGCGGCAAGATAACCAGCTGCCTGGTCAACCCGCGCGCCTGCCACGAGACCGAACTCGTGTTGTCGCCCACCCAGTTGAAGAAGAGCGTCGCCATCGTCGGCGCCGGCCCGGCCGGACTGGCCTGCGCCGTCTCGGCCGCCGAGCGCGGCCACGCCGTCACCCTCTACGAGGCCTCCGGGCACATCGGCGGTCAGCTCGACGTCGCCCGCCGCATCCCGGGCAAGGAGGAGTTCGAGGAGACCATCCGCTACTTCGGCACACAGCTCGCCGCCCGCGAGATCGACGTACGGCTCAACACCCGCGCCGACGTGGACACCCTCCAGGGCTACGACGAGGTCGTCGTCGCCACCGGCGTGACCCCCCGGACCCCCGCCATCGAGGGCGTGGACCACCCCAACGTCGTGAACTACCTCGACGTCCTGCGCGACGGCGCCCCCGTCGGCGAGCGGGTGGCCGTGGTCGGCGCCGGCGGCATCGGCTTCGACGTCGCGGAGTTCCTCACCGACAGCGGCGAGGGCGCCTCCCAGGACCCCGAGGTGTACTTCCGTCACTGGGGCGTCGACACCGCCTACACCGGCCCGGGTGGTCTCACCGCCGCCGAGCGCCCCGCGTCCCCGCGTCGCGTGCACCTGCTCCAGCGCAAGGCCACCAAGGTCGGCGCGAACCTCGGCACCACCACCGGCTGGATCCACCGAGCGGAACTCAAGCACCGGGGCGTCGTCTCCGTGGCCGGGGCCACGTACGACCGGATCGACGACGAGGGCCTGCACATCACCGTCGAGGGCGAACAGCGCCTGGTCCCCGCCGACACGGTCGTCCTGTGCACCGGACAGGAACCGCGCCGCGACCTGTACGAGGCGCTGCGCGCGGCCGGCGTCGACGCGCACCTGATCGGCGGCGCCGACGTGGCCGCCGAACTGGACGCCAAGCGGGCCATCCGCCAGGGCACGGAGCTGGCCGCGAGCCTCTGACGGCGCGCCGCGACGACGCGGGATCCCGTACGGATCAAAGGTGTTGTGGCGGCCCGGTCGGGCCGCCACAATTCCTCGGGTGACGCTGACACCCGCAGACGCCGACAAGATCCTCGCCGACAACTTCGCCCCCTGGGTGCTCGCCCTCGGCCTCACCGTCCGGGAGACCGGCGATCGGCACGCCGTCCTGCGGCTGCCGTGGTCCGACGATCTGGCCCGGGACGGCGGCGGGCTCAGCGGACAGGCCCTGATGGCCGCCGCCGACACGGCCACCGTCATCGCGATCTCCGCCGCGCGCGGCGCGTACGGACCCATGACCACCGTCCAGCAGTCGACCAGCTTCCAACGTCCCGTGGTCGGGACCGATGTGATGATCGACGTACGCATCACCAAACTCGGCAAGCGGATGGCGTTCGCGGACATCACCATGACTCCGGACGGCTCCACGGAGCCGGCCGCCAAGGCCTCCACCGTGTACGCGCTGCTCGGGTGAGCGGGGGAGCGCCCGGGCCCACCCGGCCGTCGAACCCCTTCCGCCTCTCACACCTTTCACGCCTCTCCCGCCTCTCCCGCAACAAGGACTTCAACGTCTTCTGGCTCGGCCAGGCGCTGTCCGTGATCGGCGGGTCGATCTCGTACTTCGCACTGCCCCTGCTCGTGTTGGAAGCCACCGGGTCCCTTGCCCAGATGGGCCTGATCACCGCCGTCGCGGCGGTCTCCGCGGTCGGCACGGGACTGTTCGCGGGCCACGTGGTCGACCGGGTGGACCGCCGCCGGCTGATGATCGTCTGCGATCTGGCGCGCGCCGCCCTGCTGGGCGCGGTGCCGTTCCTGTGGCTCGCGGGCCCCCGGATCTGGCTGCTGTACCTGATGACCGCCGTGGTCGGCGTGCTGAAGACGCTGTTCGACGTGGCGTACGTGACGGCCGTCCCCAGCCTGGTTCCCGCCGAGGACCTCACCTCCGCCAACGGGCGGCTGATGGGCACCTTCGCCGTGGGCACCCTGGTCGGGCCGATCGCCGCCGCGGCCATCGCCACGTGGGTCGGCAAGGACTGGGCCGTGGGGGTGGACGGCGCCACCTTCCTGGTGTCCGCCGCCACCCTCCGATGGGTCCGATTCACCCCGCGCCCCACCCCGGACGGGACGGGGGAGGAGCGCCCGCCCGGCGGCGGGACCGGGAAGACCCGCGAGATGTTCCTCGTCGGCTTCCGCTTCCTGTGGGCCCACGCGCTCCTGCGCCCGCTGACGGTGCTTCTCACCCTGCTGACCTTCGTCACCATCGGGGCCACCGACCTGCTGATCTTCCGGGTCGAGAACGACCTTCGGCAGAGCACCGCCACCCTCGGCTACGTCGTCGCGGTCAGCGGTCTCGGCACGCTCGTCGGCGCCTTCTGCGCCGGGAGGCTGCGTCGCCTCCTCGGGTTCGGCGCCTGCTGGCTGGGCTCCGTCGCCCTGGTCGGTCTCTCCGTCGCGGGCATCGGCGTGAGCCGCGACGTGGCGACCATCGCCGTACTGGCCGCCGTGTTCATGTTCGGGCTCACCGTCGCCGGCGTCTGCTCGATGACCCTGCGCCAGGAGGTGACACCGGACCCGTTGCTGGGCCGGGTCACCTCGGTGTTCTGGACCGTGCACAACGCCTCGGGCCCGGTGGGGGCGGCCGTCCTCACCCGACTGGCCCAGGCGCACGGGGTCCCGGCGATCAGCCTGGCCGCCGGTGCCTTCTGCCTGCTGCTGGTCGGGGCCGGACTGTTCACCCCGCTGCGCGCCGGCCGGCCCGGCCCCCCGAATGAGCCCGAGACCGGTTCCCCCGGACGCGGACCGGCCAGGGGGATCTCGCGACGCGCCCGGCCGTCGGACCGACGCCGCTGAACCTCGGGCCGCCGCCGACGCGCGCGAGGGCGGTCTGCCTGCGATCATGTCCCGGGGATCATCCACCGAGGAGTGCGCATGTCCGGAGAGTTCGAGGCGAGCGTCGAGATCGACCGCCCCGTCGAGGTGGTCTTCGCCTACCTGGCCGACGGCCGCAACGACCCGCAGTTCAGTCCGCGCGTCCAGGAGATCACCCGCAGCCCCGAGGGCCCGACGGCCGTCGGCACGGTCTTCCGCAGCACCGTCAAGGACGCGGGCATGAAGACGGGGCGGGAGTTCCGGATCGACGGCTTCGACCCGCCCCGCTCGATCCGCTGGACCGAACTGAGCCGGAACCTGGTCACGGCCAACGGCGGCTACGACGTCGAACCCCTGCCCGGAGGTCGCACCCGAGTGCGCATCTTCAACACCCTCGAAGGGCACGGCGTCGGCAAGCTGCTTGTCGGCCTCGCCCTGGGCGCGGCCCGCAAGGACGCCCCCGACTTCGGTCGCCGGATCAAGGCGGCCGTGGAGGCGTCCTCCCCCCGGTGACGGACGGGGCCCGGGCGAGGGGCGTGCCGGTACGCCGGCCCGCCCCTCACGATCAGGACCGCGCGTCAGAACCTCTGCGGTCCGATCGGGAACGGCAGCGGGCCGCGCCGCGGCGACGCCTCGCGGCGGTCGCCGTCACCGGGTGCCGCCCGGCACGTCACGTCCCTGGCGGGCAGCCGGCCCGTGGCCAGGTAGGCGTTGACCGGCGCGTTCGCGCAGGAGGTCGGGTCGGCCAGGTACACGCCGTGCCCCTCGCCGCCCAGCGCCAGCACCATCCGGGAACCCTTCAGCGCACGGTGCAGGCCCTGCCCGCTGACGAGGGGAGTCTGGGAGTCCCACTCGTTCTGCACGGTCAGCACGTTCGCGCGGGTCCGCATCGGGGTGGGCGCCTCCAACGGGCGCTGCCAGAACGCGCAGGGCTTGATGTTGGACGCCATGTCCCCGTACAGCGGGTACGCCACCTTGTCCCGGGCCGCGTCCCGACGGTAACGCTCGGGATCGCGCGGCCAGTTGTCCGTGTCCGCGCACACCACGGACCAGAAGACCGCGCTGCCGTTGTCCGACGCCGGCTCCTCGGCGCCTGACCGTACGGACCGCCAACGGTTCGCGGCGCCGGGAGCCGCCGGCCGACCCTCGGCCGCGTCCTTGAGTTCCCTGACGAGCGGTGCGGCCTGCGCCGGGTAGAAGAACAGTCCGCGCGCGGCGCGGATGTCGTCTCCCGTGATCTTCTGCCCTTCGAGGACGATCGGGTCCGCGTCGGCCCGCGCCACCAGCGCCCAGAACGTGTCGGACACCGCCTTCGGGGTGTCCCCGAGCCGGAACTCGCCCGCGCGCTGGGCGGTCCACTCGGTCCACCGCTTGAACGCGGGCTCGGCCTCCGACGCCCAAGCCTGGAACATGCCCCGCCAGATCCGCTGCGGGTCGACGCCACTGTCCAGGACGAAGCGGTCCGTTCGCTGCGGGAACATCTGCGTGTACACGGCGCCCAGATACGTGCCGTACGAGTAGCCCACGTACGAGATCCTGCGCTCGCCCAGGGCGGTGCGGATCGCGTCCATGTCACGGGCGGTGTTGCGGGTGCTGATGTGGGGGAGGACCGCACCAGCCTTCTGCCAGCACTTGTCCGCGACGGTGCGCGCCCACGCCACGTCCGAGGGGAAGGTCCCCGGCCGGTACGGCCGGTCGATGTTCTGCTCGGCGTCGTTCAGGCCGCAGGTGATGGGACTGCTGGAGCCGACACCGCGCGGATCGAAGCCGATGAGGTCGTACCTCTCGCGAACCTCCTCGGGCATCGACTCCTTCATCATCAACGGCAGGTCGAGGCCGCTGCCGCCCGGCCCACCGGGGTTCAACAGCATGACCCCGTGCCGCTTGGCCGGGTTCTCGCTCTTGACGCGGGATATGGCGAGGTCGATCGTGCGGCCGCGGGGGCGCTGGTAGTCGAGCGGAACCTTGACGGTCGCGCATTCGTACGAGGCCGGCTGGTCCGGGCTGCACCGGTGCCAGGCGGGCCCGCGTGCCGAGTCGAGGTCCGCGGGAGCGGCGGACGCCCCGGTCGCGGACAACAGCGGGACGCCGGAGGCGAGGAGGCCGACGGCGAGCAGCGGTGCGAATCGCTTCATGTGCACGAAGTGCCGTTCCTTTCGGTGAGGGACGGTTCCCGCTCACCATGTGGCACACCGCGCCGCGGGCGAATCATCCCGAAGGGCGGCTTCCATGCTCCTCGCGAATGACTGCAATTCCGGACAACTGGCCGAAACTTAGGCGGCGTTCGGCCAGGCGGAGGCGAGGGCGGCAGTCACTCGTGCCCCGGGCGCCCGAACCGTACCAGCCTTTCGAGGCGTCGCCCGGATGTTTGTCCATTCGTGATGGTCCTTCCAAAAGGGCACCACAACTGGCGCTAGCGTCCCTAGCCACCCGGGAGTTCGGACGGTTGCGGTCCTGGGCGGCGCGTCAGACGCCGCCCACGGCCCTCCGGCCTTGAGTCCCTCCCGGTCCACGCAGCAAGGAGGCACAGTGCCGTCAATCCGCCGGTCTTCCATCGGCAGCATGTCGGTCGCGTCGAGACACGTGATGGGAACGGGCATGGTCATCGGCGCCCTCGCCTTCACGTTGATCGCGCTGCTGATTCCCGTGCAGAGCTTCGGTGGCAAAGCCTCCGCGGCCGCCTCGGCCCCGGCGGGTGACGACGACGGCGCCGGGGTGCTGAGTACCGCCTTCGGTCCACTGACCCCCCAGGACCGGGACTTCATCCGCAAGGTGCGCCTCGCCGGACTCTGGGAGCTGCCCGCAGGGCGTCAGGCCCAGGAACGCGGTGCACGCCCCACGGTACGGACCGCCGGGGAGCACCTCATCGAAGGCCACACCGAACTCGACCGCCGCGTCATAGAGGTGGGCGGCGCCCTCGGCGTCCAACTGCCGGACCGGCCGAGTGATCAGCAGCAGGGCTGGCTCAACCAGATGACCGCGGCCCAGGGCGACGAGTACGAGCGCGTATTCGTCCAGCTGCTGCGTCGGGCCCACGGCAAGGTGTTCGCGCTGGTCGCCCAGATCCGGGCCCAGACCCGCAACTCCATGGTCCGTGAGTTGGCCAATGACGCCAACACCACAGTCCTGGACCACATTACGGTCCTCGAAGCCACCGGGCTGGTCGACTTCGACGGCCTGGTGGACGCCACTCCCACCCCCTCCACGGTTTCCCGACCCCCGACGAAGTGAAGTGATCGCATGAGTCAAAAGGGCCACAAACGCCGCTTGCGGCCGACGCACAAGGCCCTCGCCATCGTGTCCGCCCTGGTCCTGGGCGGCGGCGGGGTCGTGATCGTCGCGCAGGGGGCATCCGCCGGGCAGGACTCCGCGCGGACGGCGCCGGTGACGGCCACCATCGACTGTCCCGACGTGGGCGACAAACTTCGCGCGGTGCCCGACCAGGCAAAGCCCGAAGTGGACGCCAAATTGGCACAGTTGGACACGCAGATCGCCGACTCCTACAAACGCCTCGCCACCGGCAAGGCCAAGGGCGGCGCCCTTCTCGGCGAGCTGAAGCAGAAGCGCGACAAGACCATCGCCGACATGTCGAAGGCGATTGGCCAGTCCGGTGGCAACGCCGGGCAGTTGCAGGCGCTCGGCGGCTGCGAGATGAAGCAGGCCGCGGCCGCCGACATCCCGGACGCCCCCGGAGCCCAGGTCGACGCCCAGGCGGCAGCCGCCCAGGGCCAGGCCGCCAAGGCCAAGACCGGCGGCGGGCCGGCACGCAGCGACTTCGTCGCCATCAACACGGTGCGGCCGAACGTGGCCAATCCCGGCGCGAGGGCCGGCGGCTCCCGGGGCCAGCTGTCCGTACAGTGCGGACGCAACCAGGAGAAGCACTTCAACCCCGACAACGTCATCGTCGCCCCCGGTGTGAGCAACGGCGCGCACCACATGCACGACTACGTCGGCAACAGGACCACGGACGCCTTCTCCACCAACAACAGCCTGGCCGCCTCCGGCACCACGTGCACCAACGGCGACCAGTCCACCTACTACTGGCCGGTCCTGCGTCTTCGCGACGGACGCGCCGAGAAGGACGCCAACGCCCCCGGCGGCGGCCAGGACGCCAACATCGGCACCATCCTCCAGCCGAAGCAGGTGACCATCGACTTCAAGGGCAACCCCGTCGCCAAGGTCACCGCCATGCCGCGCTTCCTGCGCATCATCACCGGTGACGCCAAGGCCTTCACCAACGGCAACGCCAACGCGAACGCGTCGTGGAGCTGCACGGGCTTCGAGAACCGCCAGCTGAAGGACAAGTACCCGATCTGCCCCAAGGGCAGTGACGTGGTGCGCACCTTCAAGTTCCAGAGCTGCTGGGACGGCAAGAACATCGACAGCGCCAACCACCGCACCCACGTGGCCTTCGCCGCCGCCAACGGCGCCTGCCCGGCCGGAATGAAGGCCATCCCGCAGCTGGTCCAGCGCATCGTGTACGGAGTGGCCCCCGGCGCGAAGTTCGCGGTGGACAGCTTCCCGGAGCAGTTGCACAAGCCGGTCACCGACCACGGCGACTTCATCAACGTCATGAACAACAACCTGATGAACAAGGCCGTGCAGTGCATCAACGGCGGGCGCGCCTGCCGCTGAGACTCTCGGGGCGTCGCCCTCCTCCCACCTCCCCCGCGTCGCCCCGAGAGCGGTGCCGGTCCGAAGCCGACTTCGGACCGGCACCGCCCTTTTTGCCGTCCCGAACGGGGCCCGCGGGCCCCGGAGCACGTGAGGAGCGACATGTCCGTCCCCTCAGACACAACCGGCCGGTCCCGCGCGCCCGGCCGGATCGGCACGTCCGGCCGAGTCGGCGAGACCGGCCGCGTCGGCGAGTCCGACCGGGAACTCATCCGGCGGATCAGACGGTCTCGCGCCCGCGACGCGCTGGACACCGAGGCCTTCGAACTCCTCTATCGACGACACCGCCCCGCGGCCCTCGCCTGCGCCCGAGCCTGTAGCCGGGCCCCGCAGGACGTAGAGGACCTCGTCTCCGAGGCTTTCCTGCGCACCCTCCAGGCCGTCCGCTCCGGCTCCGGCCCCCGGGACCACTGGCGCCCGTACCTGCTCACCGTCGTCCGGCACACGGCGGTCGAGTGGCGGGCCGGAGACGAACGCGTGATCCTCACGCCGGACGTCGAGTCCTGGTGCCGCCCCGCCTCCTCGGGGGACGATCCGCAACGCCGGTTGGTGGAAGGCGAGAACCGTCGGCTCGCCGCACGGTCCTTCCGCACCCTGCCCGAGCGCTGGAAGGCCGTCCTGTGGCACACCCTCGTCGAGGACGATTGCCCGCACCAGGTTCCCGTACTTCTGGGCATCACCCAGAGCGCCGTCACCTCGCTGGCCTTTCGCGCCCGCGAGGGACTGCGCGAGGCGTACCTGGGCGCCCACGTGGACCCGGCCGACGACGCGCGCTGCCGGTACTTCGCCACCCTGCTCGGCGCCGCGGTCAGGCGGCGCGGGATCTCCCGCCGCCTCGCCCGACACCTTTCGTCCTGCGGTTCCTGCTCACGGGCCTATCTGGAGCTGACCGACCTCAACACCGCGCTGCGCGCCGGCGCCCCGGCGGTGGCCGCGCGTCTGTGACCCGGTTGAGGACACGAAGGGAGCCGACACGAAAGGAGCCGGCTCTCCCCCCGCATCTGCGGGGGGAGAGCCGGCTCCTTTCGTGTCCGGGGTGGGGGTTGTTGTCCTGGGGTCTAGAGGCCGTTGACTCGGGCCATGCGTCCGGCGCCCAGCGGTGGGCGGAATTCGGCGGTGACGACGCGGGCCCGGCGGGTCACTCGGGAGTGTTGGCGTCGGACCTGGGCCATGAGGCGCCTGCTGCGCAGGGCCATTTCCAGTTCGAAGCGGGTGCGGGGGTCGCGCAGCCCGGGGCCGAAGAGCTTCTCCAGTTGTCGCATGCGGTAGCGGACGGTCTGGGGGTGCACGCTCAGGGCCTTCGCGGCCTCGGGTGCCCCACCGCCTTCCAGCCAGGCGAGGAGTGTGACTTCGAGTCGTTCGCTCTGGCGGGGCGTGAGGTCGGCGAGGGGGCGCAGCCAGCGTGCGGCCAGTGCGTGGGCCAGGGGCTCGTCCTGGAGCAGCATCAGTGTCGAGAGGTGGTCGTCGACGAAGACGGCGCGTACGTCGGGGCCGGAGCGGGTGGGGGTGAGGTTGAGCAGGCGTACGGCCCAGCGCAGGGAGGAGGCGGTGTCGCGGGGTGGGACGGGGTGTCCGACGGCGGCGAACCGGCCGCGCAGTGAGCCTTCGAGTGTGGTGCGGGTGTCCGGGTCGGGGTTGGGGACGAGCAGGCAGGGCTGTCCGTTGACCAGTCCGGCCAGGGCGTCGTCCAGGACGGCGGCGAGTTGCTGGGTCTCGCCGGGCGAGGCCAGGGCGATGGCCCGGACGGAGGCGGGCAGGGGCCAGCGGGCCGCACCGGCCAGTTCGGCCAGGGCTATTTCGGACATGGGCATGTCAGATGTAAGAACGGCGAAGAGTTCTCGCCGAGCACGTTCGGGCCCGGTGCTGAATCCCTGGGAGGGGACCGCCTTGAGGGTGGGCAACGAGCCGCCGCCGTGCACGTCCTGAGGGAAGAGCGCGTCCGCGTTCTGCTGCCGAGGGTTTCGGGCCGGCTCTGGCTGCCGGGCCGGCTGAATCTGATCTGCTGCCTCATCCTGCGGTGTTACCGACGGTTCGCGGTAACCGAGGACCGTGAGCAGGGCCGATTCCACGTGCTCTCTGACGACCTCGTCGTCGATGTCCTCGATGAGAGTGGAGAAACCGGGGATGTCGTTCCGCAGTTCCTCCACGATCCCCGCGGCCAGCGCGGGTAGTTCCTTTCGCAGGACCCGGGTCCATTCGCCGCGTGGGCGGGACCAGATGCGGTTCAGAAGTTCGCACATTGTTACCTCGTTCATGCCGGGGTATGGCCTGCCCCGTGGGAGGGTGACAAGCCTGTAGGGGCTGTCCTCCTCCCCGTCGACGTCAGTGCCGACGGGGGAGTTGAGCGCCTCGTACTCCCTCCAGGAGCATGCCAACCACTTGCAGTCCCGCGACCTTGCCTAGATTTTGCCAACGGGGAGGTGTGGCGGCGGACAAGGCGTGAACCTCGTTGCCACCGCACCACTGGAAGGGAATCTTCCGGGGATGTTTGAGTCGATGACTGCGCGGGGGCCAGAAATTATCACGTTTCGATAAATCCCGTGGAGGTGCTGCGAAGGTCCACGATGCTTCTGCACTCCGGCCCCCGCTCCCGGCCGGCGAGGCACCATCTCCCGCCTGCCGCGGAGCAGTTCCGACGACAGTCCCCGGGCGCCGAGCGCGAGGTGGAGTGCTCGGAGCCCGGGCGTATGGGAGAACTACATGCCCTTGTCCAAGCCTCGTACGCCGAGCTCACACCGGGCACGCAGCACCAGACGGCACGCCGGCATGGTCGCCGCCGCGGCCGCCGGGAAGCGGGCCCTGCGGCGACCGCCCCTGCTGTCCGCCGCAGGCGGCCCGCACCCCGGTGCCATCACCCTCGCGGCGCTGGCGGCCCTGGCCGCCCTGGTCGTGATGGCGCAGGCCGGTGCCCTGACCGACTTCTGGAACTTCCTCGACTTCGGCGCGGGCGTGCTCTCGCTCGTCTCGCTGAGCTCCACCGTGCTGTGGGGCCTGGCGGCCACCGACCGGACGCTGTTCTCGTCCGGGCACCGGCTCGTCGCCCAAGGCGTGCACCGCGGCCTCGCCGTCGCGGGACTCGGCTTCCTCGGCCTGCACATCTGGGTCAAGATCGCCAAGTCGCAGACGGTGGCCGCCTCGGCGGTCGTCCCCTTCGCGGACCCGGTCCAGCCCCTGCGCGTCGGTCTCGGCACCCTGGCCGGATACCTCTTCATCGCCGTGGCGGTCTCCGGCGCGGTCCGCAGCGCCTTCGCGACCAAGGGCCGCTCCATGTGGTGGCGAGCCCTTCACATGGGCGCGTACCCGGCCTGGGGCGCCTCGCTGGTGCACGGACTCAAAGCAGGCCGCCCCGCGAGCGGCTGGGTGACCGTGGCGTACGGCCTGTGCCTGGCCGGCGTCGCCGCCGTACTCGTCATCAGGCTCCGTCGGCGACTGCGCTCCCTCCCCGCCCGGCCGCCGGGCGGAACTCCCACGAGCCCCAAAGGCCCCAAAGGTCCCAAAGTTCCCGAGCAGGCGCCGCCGCGAAACCCGGGGCCGTTCGTGAGCCGACCCGCGGAGTGGGCCGCGTCCCGACTGACCGCCCGCCTGGCGCGGCAGTCCGACGAACGCCCGGAGCCCGAGGCGCGTCCGGACTGGGGTCAGGAATCCGCACCGCGCGGCGCCGAATCGGCGCCCGCGCAACCGTATGCGCAGCCGTACGCCCAGTCCTCCCCGCCGCCGTACGCCGAGCCGTACGCCCAGCGCTCGTACGCCGGCCAGGGAGCCGGCCGTGAGCCACGCCCGGGCCCGGCGCCGGACACCCTCCTGATCCAGCGGGGAGCGGCCGGCCCGGTGACGGCGGCATGGCCGGAATCCCCACCCGAGCCCGAGTACCCGCAATACGGAACCGTGTTCATCCCCAGTCAGGCCCAAGTCACCACCGAGAGGCCCGGCGGGCCCTTCGACGGTAGCCGGGGGCGGCAGTGACCGATCTGCCGCGCCCGGCACTCGGCTGTGTGGGCATGCCCAGACTGCTGGCGGGACTCGACGTCATGGCGCGGCTCGATCGCGCCGCCCACCTCTCCGTCCACGGCGACCTGCCCCGGTACGGGCTCGACGACCTCGTGCAGCTCGCCGAGGGCATCGACCTGCGGGGCCGCGGCGGAGCGGGGTTCCCCTTCTCCCGCAAGCTCCGCGCCGTCGCCCGGTCCGCCCGGGCGGGCGACGGGCGCTGCGCCGTGGTCGTCAACGCCAGTGAAGGCGAACCCAGTTGCCTCAAGGACACCGCCGTGCTGCTGCACGTGCCGCACCTCGTGCTCGACGGGGCCCTGCTGGCCGCGGGCGCGCTGGGCGCGGAGGAGGTGGTCATCGGAGTGACGCGCGACGACGTCGAACAGTCCCTGCGCGCGGCCGTCGCCGAACGGGGCCCGGCCGGTCGGCAGGTGCGTGTGTCCCGACTGCCCGAGCGCTTCGTCACCGGCGAGGGAACCTCCCTCATCAACGGCATCGACGGCGGCCCCGCACTCCCCAACGGACAGAAGGTACGGACCAGTGAGCGCGGGCTGAGCGGCATGCCCACCCTGCTGTCCAACACCGAGACGTACGCCCAGATCGCCGTCGCCGCCCGACTGGGCGTCGAGGACTACCGCTCGGTCGGCACCGAGAAGGAGCCGGGCACCGTCATGCTCACCGTCGCCGGCGCCACCGCCGTCGAGGTCCCGCTCGGCACCTCGCTCGCGTACGTCCTGGAACTGTGCGGCACCGCCCCCGGCCAGGGCGTCCTGATCGGCGGCTACCACGGCCGGTGGCTCCCGCCGGCGTCGGCCCGCGTGGCCGCCCTCTCCCGGGAGTCCCTGACCTCGTACGACGGGGTGCTCGGAGCCGGCGCGGTCCTGCCGCTGCCCGAGGACACCTGCCCGGCCGGCGAAGTCGCCCGGGTGACACGCTGGATGGCCGGCGAGTCCGCGGGCCAGTGCGGCCCCTGCGCCAGAGGCCTGCCGTCGCTGGCCGACGCCGTGGACGCCCTCGTGGCCGGCGGAGGCGGGGCCGCCCTCGACGCCGTACAGGCCCGGATGCGCGGCGTACGCCGCCGCGGCGCGTGCAGCCACCCCGACGGAACCGCCGGATTCGTCGCCTCCGCGCTCGCGGTCTTCCCCGACGAGTTCCGCGACCACGCGCTCGGCAGCGGCTGCGGGCGCCGCGTCCTGGGGGCGCTGCCCCTGCCCGAGGACGAGAGCCCCGAACGCCTCGTCGTGGACTGGACGCTGTGCAGGGGGCACGGCCTCTGCGTGGACCTGCTGCCCGACGTCGTCCGCCTGGACGAGGACGGCTTCCCCGCGATGGCGGTGATGCCGGTGCCCTCACGGCTGCGGCCGAAGGCGCTCCGCGCCGTACGCCGCTGCCCGGCGCTCGCCCTCCGCATTCAGGAATGAGCACGCGGTAGACAATCGCCCGGAAATCGAGTTCAACGTTTGGCGCGATCTGACAAAATCCTTTGATTCTGAATTCAGTTGGCCCCACAGGCCCTATGAATAAGCCTGTAAGCGAAAACGCCGGGCTGGACCCGAAGGAGTGATCGTGAACAACAAGCATCGTGGGACGGCAGCCGCCGGATCGGTGATGGCGGTACTGATGCTGGCGGCGGGCTGCAGCGGCGGGGATTCCGACCGCGCGGTGGATTCCGTACAGCCGGCGGGCGCCGGTCAGGCCATCGGCAAGGGATATGACACAGGAGCCGGATCGGGCTCGGGAGCCGGATACGGGGCGCCCGGAACGGGCGCGAATCCGGCGGCCGGCGCGGGATCCGGGTACGGCGACGAGCCGGCGGCCGCGGCCAAGGCCGCCCCGGCCGGACAACTGGCCCTGCGGGACATCCCGGAGATCGGCAAGGTGGTCACCGACAGCGGCGGCGCCACCCTCTACCGCTTCGACAAGGACACCCCCAAGCCCCCCAAATCCAACTGCGAGGGCGGCTGTGCCGCCACCTGGCCCGCAGTGCCGGCCGACGACGCCAAGGCCTCCGCCGGCATCGACCCGAGCATGCTCGGATCGGTCGAACGGGCCGACGGCACCAAGCAGCTGACCCTCGGCGGCTGGCCCGTGTACCGCTACGCGAAGGACGGGAAGGCCGGCGACGCGAAGGGCGAGGGCGTCGGCGGCACCTGGCACGCGCTGGCAGCGGACGGCAAGAAGGCGATAGACAAGAAGGACGCGGAGCCGCCGACGAAGGACGTCGAGCCCCCCAAGACCGGTGACAACGGCGGAATGGGGGACATGAATTCCAATGAGAAGATCGAACTCGCGGTGGCCGCCAACGAGAAGCTCGGAAAGATTCTCGTGGACGCCGAGGGGCGTACGCTCTACCGATTCAACAAGGACAGTGCGTGGCCTATGAAATTCGGCTGCCTCGACGCCTGCCTGAACACCTGGAAGCCGGCTCCTCCCGTGGACAAGGCGAAGGCCTCCGGAATTCCCGCCAAACTGGTCGGCAAGGTCAAGCGACCCGACGGGAGCGAGCAGTTGACGATCGACTGCTGGCCGGTCTACCTGTTCACCGGTGACAAGGAGCCCGGCCAGACCAACGGGCAGGGCAAGCAGGGCCTCTGGTTCGCGGTCAACGACGCCGGCAAGAAGGTCACCACGACCACCGGCTGACCCGAGCCGGAGCCGGAACCAGCGTCCGCGCCCCGTCCCCGTGCCCGCCCCGACCCCCTGTGAGGGAGACGTGTCAGCTTCACCCCGGATCACCGCCCGCCACCTGGTGCCCTGTGTCGCCGTGCTGATCGCCTCGATGTTGTGTGGCGGCTGCGCGGGACAAGGGAAGGCGCGGGCGGGCGCGACCGACGCCCACCCGGCCGGCGCCGCCACCGCGGCCGCGTCGCCCACCCCGACCGCCCCGGCACCCTCGGCCACCCCGGCCCCGTCGTCCACCGCCCGCCCCGCCTCCCTCGACCAGATCGCCGCCGCCCTCGACTGCCGACCCGAGATCACCGTCGACGCGGAGGAACTGAAGGAAGGAGCGTGCGGGGCGGGCAAGGAAGGATTCCGGATGGCCACCTTCGCCGCGGACCAGGGCCAGCGGGCATGGCTCGACGAATCCCGGATGTACGGAGGCGTGTACCTGGTCGGAGAACGCTGGGTCGTCACCGCGGCCTCCGCCGAGGCCCTGGCACCCCTCCGGGAACGCCTCGGCGGCACCGTCGAGACCGGCTCCGGTCACGGCGCCTCGCACGGCACGGAGCACGGCGCCTCACAGGGCCCCTCGCAGGGCGCGGAACACCCCCCGGGCCACGAGGCCATGAGCGGCGCGGGTTCCTGAGGCCCCGCCTTCCCGGGCGACCGCCGGGATCCGTCGTCCCCCAGGGGGCCGGAACCCGGCGGTCGCCCCGCCGAGCGGGGAAGGACGCGTCCCGCTCGGCCCCGGCCGACCTCTCCCCGGATCGTGCCGGGCCCGCGGCACCGCGTCCCGCCGCACGGGTTCACGATGCGCCGACCGCTTCTCCCGCGACTCCTGTTGATCTATCGTCGGGAGCGATCGGCGGGATCGGCGTCGCACGCACGTGAACTCGGGGAGGACGGCCATGGCCGACGACATCGGTACCCGCGTCGCCGTCCTCTCGGACATCCACGGAGTCCTGCCCGCCCTGGAAGCGGTCCTCGCCGAACCGGATTTGCGGGCCGCGGACCTCGTCGTACTCACCGGAGACATCGCGGCGGGACCCCAACCCACCCGGGTGCTCGACCTCCTCGTCGGCCTCGGTGAACGCGTCGCCTGGGTCGGTGGCAACGCCGACCGGGAACTCCTCGAACACCGTCGCGGCGAACGCGACGCCCTCGGCGACCCCGTCGCGCGATGGGCCGCGGAGCAACTGGGGCCGGACCACCTCGACCTGCTCGCCCGCCTCCCGCGCGCCCTCTCCCTCTCCCTGCGGGGCCTGGGGAACACCCTGTTCTGCCACGCCACCCCCCGAAACGACGAGGAGGTGGTGCTGGTCGACTCCTCGCCCGACCGTTGGCGCGAGGTGTTCACCGGCCTCGACCCCACCGTTCGCACCGTGGTCTGCGGACACACCCACATGCCCTTCGTCCGCCTCGCCCACGGCCGGCTCGTCGTCAACCCGGGCAGCGTCGGAATGCCCTACGGGCGCTCGGGCGCCCATTGGGCTCTGCTCGGACCCGGAGTCGAACTGCGCACCACGCACTTCGACATCGAGTCCGCCATCGCCGGCATCACCCGGGAATCCGGCTACCCCGAAGCCGCGGCCTGGGCCGACTACTTCCTCCACGCCCGCGCGACCGACACCGAAGCCCTCGACGCGTTCGCCCCCCGAGACGGCCGATCCCCCGACCAGCAGCAGGAGGCACCGTGAGCGAGCACATCTGCGACATCGACGCACTGGCCGAGGACGCCACCCGGGCCGCCGCCCTGCTGCACCGGCCGATCCTGCTGGGCATCGACGGGCCGGGAGCGTCCGGCAAGAGCACGCTCGCCGGCCTGCTGGCCGAACGACTGCCGGCCGCGGTGGTCATCCACGTCGACGACTTCCACCTCCCCTCCGCGGAACGCCCCCGGACCGCCGACGCGATCGCCGCCGACGTCGACCTCGCCCGCCTCGAAACACAGGTGCTGCGACCGGCGGCCACCGGGGGCACCGTCCGGTACCGCCGCTACGACTGGGACCTGGACCGCCTCGCCGAATGGACCGAACTCCCGCCCGGCACACCGCTGATCGTGGAGGGCGTCCACGCACTCCACCTGCGGCTGCGCCACGTGTACACGTACAGGGTGTTCTGCGACGCCCGGCGCGAGGTGCGGCTGAGCCGCGGCCTGGCACGGGACGGGGAATCGGCGCGCCGCCTGTGGGAGGACGACTGGATGCCCGCCGAGGACCGCTACCTGGCCACCCACCGACCGCACCTGCGGGCCGATGTCGTACTGAACAGTTCGGTCCGCACGAAGGGGGTCGGCGCTCCCGCGTACGCGGTGGTGGCCCACTGACGGGGCCCCCGGGCCGGCCCGGCACGGCACGCGGGACGGGTCGGATCAGGCGGTTCGGGCCGGCTCCGCCGGAGCGGCCGTGCCGAGGAGGCGTTCGGCGCGGTACGGGGACGTGTCCAGCTCCGCCAGCACGCCGGGCGAGGCGATGTTGGGCAGGACCAGATCGAAGAGGTTGGAGATCTCCCGGGACAGATCCCCGCCGGGGGTGTCCTCGGTGATCAGCAGCACCCCGGTCCAGGCTCCGACGAGCAGCCGTGAGAGCTGGCACGGTACGGCGTGCGCGAGCAACTCACCGCGACGGCGCGCCTCTTCGAGCAGTTCCTCGCCCAGCGAGATCCAGTCGGGCCACCGCGTTCCGAACAGGCCGCGGGCCTTGACGTCCACCGAGAGCCGCACCGAGGCGCTCAGCACGGGCTCCTTGGGCAGCCGATGTGCCAGGAGCAGACCCAGGTCCACCCACTCCTGGAGCTTGCGGGTCTGCGGGGTCACCCCCTCCAGGGTCACGGCCTCGTCGAGGACCGCCCGCGCCAGTTCCTCCTTCGAGGTGAAGTGGAAGTAGAGCCCGCCTCGGGTGAGCGGAATGCGATCGATGAGGCCGCCGATCGTCGTGGCGTCGTATCCGAGTTCGTTGAACATCTCGGCCGCGGCCTCGACGATGATCCTGCGCGTCTGGATCGCGCGCTCCTGCCTGGCCACTTCACGCCCCCTGTGTGCACGCCTTGTGCTGTGGCCGCCGGGCCCACCCGCCACCCGCACGGAAACCGACCGAGTGTCCGGTACAGTACCAGCGCGCCGACCGCCCCCGGACCTGCCGATGCCCCCAACAGGACTGTGGTGCCACGCTGTTGACGTGGGCGATCGCGGCCGCCGGACGCCGAGAGGCCCGGGTGGGGGCGATCACCGGACGGCGTCCCCGCGGGGTGATTCCCGGCCGGCGTCCGACCGGAGGAACGCCCGCCGGGCGTGCGCGAGCAGTTCGCGTGCCGCGGGGCCGTGCGGGGTCTTCCAGGCCAGCGAGAGCAGGGCGGGCGAGGTGACGTCGTCGATCGTGCGGGCGGTGAGCCGGTCGGCATGGCCGGCGGCCATCGACTCGCTGAGGATGGCGACGCCGAGACCGCGGACGGCGAGGTCGACGATGGCGTCGGCGGCCCCGGCCTGCAACGCGATCCCGATCCGGACGTCCCGCGCGGCGCACGCCTGGTCGAACACCGTGCGCAGGCCGGTGCCCGCGGGCATGCACACGATCGGATGAGCGCCCAGGTCGCGCAGGGTGACCCGGTCCAGCCGTGCCAGGGGGTGATCGAAGGGCACGGCCGCCACGAGCCGCTCGCTGATGATGGTGAAGGTCTCCAGACCGTCATGGGTGGCGGTGGAGGACCCGACGAGAGCCATGTCGAGAGTGCCGTCGCGCACCCCGTCGATCAGCCGGTCGGAGTTGTCCTCCCGCAGGGAGATCTCCACCCCGGGATGGGCCCGGTGGAACGTGGCGAGGGCGTCGAACAGCGGTGTGACGGTGCAGCCGATGACCATCCCGACGGTGAGTCGCCCCCGGATCAGCTCGGCCACCTCGCCCACCGCCTGACTGACGGCCGCCGCGGCGGACAGCGCGGCCCGGGCGTGATCGAGAGCGGCCCTGCCCGCGTCCGTGAGGGTGGTCGTGCGGGCCGACCGGTCGAACAGTTCGGCGCCCAGCTCTCGTTCCAGCCGGCGGATCTGCGCGCTGACGCCCGACTGGCTGATGTGCACCCGCTCGGCCGCCCGGGTGAAGTTCCGCTCGTCGGCGACCGCTACGAAGTACTCCAACTGCCTCAGGTCCATGACTGTCAATTCTAGCTCTCAGTGGAACCAGCTGTTGGACTACTGGATCGGCATCGACCAGGCTGGGAGGTGTCGAGGTTCGACACCGGGCGCTTGACCGTCGAGCGCCCCAGCCGAGCGCCCGCGTCGAGGGCATCAGGCATCGAGGAGTGAGGACGCCATGTCGAAGCACACGCCGGAGTACGAGAAGGCCATGCGCCCCGAGGACATCACCCGTCTGTTCGTCGAACGATCCAACGCCGGTGACGCCGCCGGGGTCGCCGCGCTCTACGAGGAGGACGCGGTGATGGCCTATCCGCCGGGCTCCCGGACCGTGGGCCGGGAGGCGATCCGCGCCCTGTGGGAGAAGGTCCTGGTCGGCCGGCCCCACTTCGAACCGGAGCAGCCGCTGCCGACGCTGATCAGCGGAGACATCGCCCTCACCTCCACCCCGCCGAAGGACGGCTCGGGCGCCCGCGCACAGGTCGTCCGCCGCCAACCGGACGGCAGCTGGCTCCGCCTGCTCGACCAGCCCGAGTTCGCCCCCCCGACCGGCTGACCCGTACCTCCAGATTCGCCTTGACCCGTTCACCGCCCTGCCGGCATCGCAGGATCGCCTTCGTTCCGGCGTCTACGCCCTGCTGGACGGCGCGGCCACCCATGTGGAGATCAGCCGTGACGACGTCGACGGCACTGTCCCGGCCACGGCGTGGTGAGGTGAATCCGGTGTGGTCGAACCGAGTTGACCGCCCTTTGGAGGAACGTGAGCCGCGCTTGTTCGTTTTGGCCGAAGCCGCGGTGCGGAATCCGTGCCTCACCTGTGGTCGTCGGCGCGCCGCGGCGGCTGCGACCGTGCCGTCCACTCGCGTGACGTGCGCCGACCCAGCCTCACCCGGACTGCTCCTGAGGGCCGGCCTGCAGGGTGGAGGGCCGGCCGAAACCACGCCGGATTGGATCGTGCGTTCGAGTGCGCGTGAAGAAAGGAAAGTGATCTTCACTTCCTGTGTGTACGTTGTGACGTCCTGCCAGGAGTGAGGCGACTGGGCTCTGCAGGGCGGCTCTGGGGAGGGCGTGGTGCACGTGCACAACGAGAGCAGTGCGTTCAGGGGTTCCGCTCGACGGCGTACCTTGACCGTCGTTGCGCTGGTTCTCTCTCTGGCAGGGGGGACGGTGTCCGCACAGGCGACGGCAACGTCGTCACCATCGGCATCGGGCGCATCATTATCGTCGTCGCCGCCGACCGCAGGCGGAAAGCCTGCGCAGTTCCCTGCGGTTGGGGCGCCGTCGCCACCGGTGGCGCCCTCTTCGAAGGGGGAGCGCCCGAAGGCGCCGCTCTCCGAGTCTGTCACGGCTGCAGCCCCGACCACCAACGACGCCGTGTACGCCTATGACGCGGCAGGTCGGCTCGTTGGCGTGAGTGATCCCAACGGTGAGACCGCGCGGTACCGGTACGACGCGGCCGGTAACCGTATGGGCATCGACCGATATGCGACCAGCTCTCTGTCCATCCTCTCGCTTGTCCCACTACGGGCGCCGGTTGGAGCGACAGTCACTCTGTCGGGCACCGGGTTCGCCGCCACAGCCACCTCCAACACGGTGAAGTTCGGTGGTGCGACCGCCGAGGTTGTCTCGGCCACGGCGACTCGCCTGACGGTGAAGGTTCCTGCCGGCGCCGAGGGCGGCAAGGTTTCCGTGACGGTCAGCGGCACCACGGCGCAGTCTGCTGAATCGTTCACCCGGTCCTCTCCGGCTCCGTCCGTTTCGAGCATGAGCCCGACGGACGGTCAGATGGGCACTGCGGTAGTGCTGACGGGAGCGAACTTTGCCACGGGCCTGACCGACAACGTGGTGCGGTTCGCCGGCGGAGTCGTCGCGGAGGCAACCGCGCGTACCGACACGACGTTGACGGTCAAGGTGCCGGCGGGTGCTGTGACCGGTCCGATGGAGATCGAGACAGCGGACGGCCGAAGTGCCTCTTCGACGGCGTTTCGCGTGGTCTCCTCCTCGGGCGATGGCGATATCGAGTCGTCGAAAACGACTTCGGTCTCTGACCCGGCACCACCGACGGTTGCCGTGACCACACCCGGCAACCGAGCGCAGGTCCTCTTCGACGCCAACCAGGGCGACGACATCAACTTCGGGTTCACCAACTCCACGTTCAACTCCGGTGTGACCCTCGAGCTCCATACGCCGCAAGGAGTCCGGTTCGGCGATAGCGGATACTTCAACGGGAACTCCGCCGCGTGGGAGATGTCCCGTCTTCCTGTCGGCGGTCGGTACGTTCTGATCCTCAAGCCGGGAACGGGCAACATCGGTGCCGTGACCGTGACGGTGTCCAAACCGGTCACCGGTGTTCTCGACCCCGCGGGTCCGACAGCGGACGTGCCGATCACGAGGGCGGGTCAGGAGGCCCGCTGGACGGTGAACGCCGCGCTGGGCACATCGCTGAGCATCGGAGTGGACGCGTCCGGAGTTTCCCAGACCGCGAACACCTACCTGTACCGACCGGATGGCACCGAGGCTGCGAGCGGTTACCTTCAGGCCAACCGGTCGGGATCGCTCGGAGCCCTGGTCGTTTCCGCCTCCGGGCAGTACACCGTGAGGTACGCCCCGAACCTGGCCGCGACCGGCACGGTGCGGCTGACCGCTTCGCGGTTCGCCGACGCGGGGACGTTGGATCCGACGGGCCCTCCAGGGCAGTTGAGGATCACTCGGCCCGGCCAATCGGGTGTGGCCCGCTTCGACGGCCAAGCCGGACAGCGGATATCCCTCGGGCTCACCCCCACGGGGTTCTCGTCCTACATCGAAGGAGAAGTCCGGGCGCCGGACGGCAAGGTGGTAAGCGGGAGCGCCTTCACTCTGTGGTCGGGTTCGAGCCATGACTGGGACAGCCCGCCTCTACCCGCGACCGGGACGTACTCGGTTGTCATCGACCCGCCGAACATCGATGTCGGTACGGTGGCTCTGACCGCTTCTCGTCCGCTTGCGCTGGGGGCGCTGACGACCACCGCCGCACCGACCCGGGCGGACATCAGTCGCATGGGGCAGAACGCGGAAGCTGCCTTTACCGCGTCGGCCGGCGACAATCTGGCGCTCGGAGTATCCGCCAACACCATGCTCTCCGGCACGAACATCAGCGTGTTCGCCCCGTCCGGTGCGATCGTTGTCGACCGCAAGTACGTCTCCGCCGGAGACAACGCCGGCATTCCATTGGCCGGGATTTCCGAGACCGGCGCTTACAGGGTGCTCCTGAATCCGGTGGACGGCGCGACCGGTGCCATGTCACTGACTCTGTCGGCGGACCTGGCGTTCACCGTCTCGGCCCAAGGCGCATCCGTACCGCTGTCCATGGCGCGCGCCGGCCAGACCGCCCGGGGCCAGTTCACCGCGTCGGCCGGCGACGACTTGTCCCTGGGAGTCACTGGAAACACCTTCACCGCGACGACCTACGTCACGGTGTTCGCCCCCTCCGGAGCGAAGGTCGTCGACGCCCAGTACCTCTTTGGCGCGACCTCCGGCTCGGTTCGCATGCCGGACCTTCCGCAGTCGGGAATCTACACCGTACTGATTTATCCCTCGTACGGGTCGACAGGGTCCCTGAACGTGACCTTGGCGGCTGACGTGCGGGCGACGTTGTCCGCCTCAGGCGCCTCGGTGCCGTTCCCGCTGACGAGGCCCGGCCAGCGGGCTCAAGGCCAGTTCACGGCGGTGGCCGGCGACGACCTTTCCATCGGGGTCACGGGCAACACCTTCACCGGGAACACGTACGTCACCGTTCTGGCTCCTTCCGGAGCCAAACTCATCAACGCCAAATACATCCCGGCACGGTACGGTGACACACTGCCGCTGCCCGACGTGTCCGAGTCCGGCACGTACACGGTCCTCTCCGATCCCGACCACGCGGCAACCGGGTCGATCGCTCTGACGCTCTCCGCTGACCTCCGCGTGGCTCTCACGGCTGACGGAGCCTCCGCTGCAGTCACCACGACCAGGCCGGGTCAGCAGGTTCGCGCCGAGTTCACGGGATCCAGCACGTCGGCGCTCGGCATCGGCGTCACCAACAACACCGTCACCAAGGCGAACGACGTGCACCTGATCGACCCACGGGGTGGGACGGGTACCTTCGTCGGCCGGTTCTCCGCGTCCGCTCCCGCGGCACACTACTTCACAGCGCTCACGGCAGGGACCAAGTACACCGTGCTGTACACGCCCAGCGAGGCAGGATCCGGCGGCATGACGCTGTGGCTGTCGAAACCGGTGACAACGGCGCTGACCACGGCGGCTCCCACAGCCACACCCACGATCAACCGCCCCGGCCAGCAGATCGAGCTCACGGTACCCGTAGCCGTAGGCGACGGCTACGCGGTCACCTTCACCGCAACGACGCTCAGCGGTGGCTCCAAGATCTATCACCTGCCACCTGGAGCCACGACCGACACCTACCTGGCCGGCCTGTCGACCGCGCCCGTGGACGCCGACCTGTTGCCGCCGTTGGCTGCCGGGACACACCGCATCCTGGTCCGTCCCAACGAGCCGACCACGGGAACAACCACGGCATCCCTCGTTCCTGACGCACAGGGCGGGGCCCTCGCGATCGGTGGGGCCAAGGCACCGGTCAGTCTGACGAAGGCGGGACAGAACGGGCGCTACACCTTCAGCGGCGCCGCGGGTCAGAAGTTGACCCTGACCTGGGACACCCCGCCCTCCTCCTGGTTGTTGTACGTCACCGGCCCGGACGGCAAGAGGCTGGTCGACGGCCGCTACCTCGGCACGACCACACTCACCACTGATCTCCCGGCGCTCGCAGCGACCGGAACGCACGTTCTGTCCGTCGAACCAGGTATGAACACGGGTACCTTCAAGCTGGCTTTGAAGAGTGTCGGTGCCACTGTGGCGGCGCCCCTTGCAACCGGGGCGGCGTCCGAGAAGGGCACCCCCGGCGCCCCGCAGGAACAACCGGCCACCGCGGCGGTCGCAGCCAAGTCGGTTCCCACGGGGTCCGACACGTGGCAGCCCGGCAAGGCGAACCTGGACGGCCGGGACTGGGTCACCGAACGAGGCCACGCGCCGAAGGCCCCACCGTCGCCGCAGGCACCGCCCCGAACGACATCGCTGACCGGCCGGGTACTCAAACTGGACGGCGACCCCCTCCAGCGGGTGACCGTGACCGTCGGGGCCAAAACGGCGCGCACCGACGCCCAAGGATGGTTCCTTCTCAGCGGCATCGATCCACGGGCAACGACGCTGGTCGTCGACGGCACCAGCGCGAACAGCAGTCAGCGCGCCTATGGTCGTTTCGACATCCACATTCAGCCCAAGGCCGGCCAGAGCGTGGATCTCGGGTTCCCGGTATGGATGACCCCACTGGACACCCGGAACACCGTCAAGTTCGCGGCGCCGGCCACCAGTGATGTCGTCCTGACGACACCGCAGATCCCGGGACTTGAGGTGCGCATCCCGAAGGGGTCGGTTGTAAGGGACGACAAGGGCAACCCTGTGACGGAGCTGGGGATCACCGCTGTCCCGATTGACCGGCCGCCCTTCCCGCTCCCGACGAACAGCGTGATCCCGGTCTACTTCACGGTGCAGCCCGGCGGCACCTACGTGTTCCCCAAGGGCGCGCAGATCATCTATCCGAACTACACCCATGAAGCCCCGGGTACCCGGGTCAGCTTCATGGACTACGACCCCAAGGCCAAGGGCTGGTACGTATACGGCCAAGGCGCCGTCTCCGCCGACGGCCGCCAGGTCGTACCCGACGCGAACACTCGCGTCTGGGCGTTCCACGGGGCCATGTTCAACATCGGCGACTGGGCCCCGTGGCTGACATCCTGGCTCAAGGACGCCGTCGACTGGCTCTCCGGTGACCCGGTCGAGCTCTCCACCGGGATGCTCACCGACTCCCACACCGACCTCGCCGTCTCAGACCCGCGAGGGAGCGCCGAGGCGACCCGCACGTACTGGCAGGGAGACACTGTCAAGCGCTCGTTCGGCATCGGCCGGGACCTGATGTACAACGCCTTCCTGCACTCCGAGCAGCAGTACGGGGAAGTCGACCTCTACCTGCCGGGCGGAGCCAAGGTCCACTTCACACGTACCTCGCCCGGCAACGGCTGGAGCGACGCGGTCTTCGAACCTCTCGACACCTCCAGCGAATTCAAGGGGTCGAAGATCTCCAATGTGGACAGCCGGTGGGAGCTGCGCTTCCGTGACGGCACTGTCTGGGTCTTCCCGCAGTACTCCCCCCTGAAAGAGATCCGCGATCGCCACGGCAACGTCACCAAGATCAGCCGATTGAACGGGAACAAGGGCGAGATCACCCAAGTGACCACCCCCGGCGGCCGCTGGGTCGGCTTCGGCTATGACGCCCAGCACCGCATCACCTCGGCCAGGGACAACGCCGGCCGCATCGTGGCGTACGCCTATGACGCGGCCGGGCGTCTCGAAACGGTGACCGATCCCGCGGGAAAGACCAGCCGCTACACCTACGACGGCACGACCAACCGCATCGCGAGCGCCACCGATGCCCGCGGCATCACTTACATGAGCAACACCTTCGACGCGAACGGACGTGTCAAGGAGCAGACCCTCGCCGAGGGCCAGAAATACACCTTCGACCACACCCAGACCGGTGTCGGTCAGGTCACCTCCACAACGGTGACTGAACCCGGAGGCGCGGTGAGGCGCGTCGAGTTCGACGCCGCCGGCTACGGCGTGAAGGACACCCAGGCGTTCGGAACCGCGCTGGCCCGACCCCTCACCTACACCCGCGACGCCGCGACCCACCGCATCAACGCGATCACCGACCCGTTCGGCCGACGCGTCGATCTTCAGTACGACGCCAACGGAAACATCACCTCCACCACGGAACTCGCCGGTACGCCCAAGGCCCGCACATCGGGAACCAGCAGCTTCGACGGCCCGTACGACCAGCCGACGAAGACGACCGATGCCCTCGGCAACACCACCACGTACACCTACGACGCCAACGGCAACCTCGACACGGTCAAGGACCCCGAAGGGCGCCTCACGGATTTCGACTTCCAGCCCGACGGGCAGATCGCCAAGGCAACCGCACCCGACGGCTCCGTGACCGAGTACACCTACCGCTACGGCGATCTGGTGAGCGTCAAGAACCCGGAAGGCCGCACCAGCACCCGCTTCTTCGATACCGCCGGCCGGCCCACCGTGGTCACCGACAGCGCCGGAGCGGCCGGCACTCTCACCTATGACAAGCTCAACCAGATTCGCACCAGCACCGACCCACTCGGTCAGAAGACGACGCTCGGTTACGACGACAACGGCAACCTCACCACTCTCACCGATGCCCGCGACAACACCACTGTGTGGGAGTACGACCAGGCAGAACGGCCCAAGGCCGCCACCGACCCCCTCGGCGCGAAGGTCACCTTCAGCTACGACGGAGCCGGCCGGATCGCCCGGGTCACCAATCGGCTCGGAGAGGTCGCCACCACTGATCACGACCTGCTCGGCCGGACCAAGACCACGAAATACGGCGTACAGATCAGCGGACAGGCCGAGTCGACGGTCAACTACGAGTACGACTCCTACGATCGCGGCAAGACCATCAGCGACACGGTGTCGGGCACCCAGTCCTTCACCTACGACGACTACGACCGACCTGCGACCGTCACCGGCCCCACCGGCACTGTCACCTACAGCTTCGACAACGCCGACCGCCGCGCCACGATGACCGCCGCAGGAACCACCACCGTCTACGGCTACGACACCTCCAACATCCTGACCAGCGTCAAAACCGGAGCGCAGAATGTCAGCTTCGGTCTCGACGCCGCGGGACGACAGAAGACCGCCGTCCTACCCGGCGGTATCACCCGCACCACTGACCATGACAAGACCGGCAATGTCAGGTCCATCGCGTACACCCGAGGCGCCCAGAACATCGGCGATCTCAACTACACCCGGGACAACCGTGGCCTGCAGACGCGGCTGAGCGGCACCCTGGCCGGCGTCGCGCTCCCGGCCACCGAGACGGGCGCCGTCTTCGGCAAGGACAACCGCGTCACCACTTTCAACGGTCGCAGCTTCACCTACGACAGTGAAGGCCGGCTCAAGAACGACGGCATGCGCGCTTACGCCTGGAACACCCGGGGTCAGCTCACCGGCCTCAGCAATACCGCCGGGACGAACGCCGCCTTCGGCTACGACCCGATGGGCACCCGCATCAGCAAGACCATCGACAGCTCCACCGCCAAGTACCTCACGGACGGCTCCAACCCTCTCGTCGAACAGACCGGCGCTGGTACGACGACGGCCACCGTCGCCACCGCGGGTATCGACGCCTTTCTGACCCGCGACGAGAACGGCCGGTCCCAGACCTACCTCACCGACGCCCTCGGTACCGTCGTCGGCCTCGCCAACACCGATGGCACCGTAGCCACCCGCTACACCTATGACCCCAGTGGTCAGCCCGCCATCGCCGGCCAGGCCACCACCAACCCCTACACCTTCACCGGCCGCGAGAAAGACAGCACCGGGCTTCTCTACTACCGCAATCGCTACTACGACCCCGAAACCGGCCGCTTCATCTCCCAGGACCCCATCGGCCAGGCCGGCGGAGCCAACCTCTACCAGTACGCCGCCGGCTCACCCACGACCTACACCGATCCCACCGGCAACAATCCGCTTCTCCTTGGCTGCGCCGCAGGCGGCCTGATCGATGGAGCCGTGGACTGGGGCATGCAGCGCTTGAGCGGCCGCAAGGTCAACTGGGGACAGGTCGGACGGTCCGCTGCCACGGGGTGCGCCTTCGGGATGCTCGGTTCCCTCGGCACCCTGAAATGGGCTGCCCGGGCGGGCTGCCCGAGCGGCAACAGCTTTACGGCCGAAACCCCGGTCGCCATGGCGGACGGGACCCGCAAGCCGATCAAGAACGTGAGGATCGGCGACCAGGTCCTGGCCGGCGACCCCACAACGCGGGAATCGGGACCGCGACGGGTCACCGCGCTGATCCAAGGCAGTGGTGACAAACAACTGGTCGACATAGCCGTCGCGGGAGCCGCGGATCCACTCACTGCCACCGAAGGCCACCCGTTCTGGGTGCCCGACCTCAAGCGGTGGGTGCCGGCCGGGGAGCTGGGCGCCGGGCAATGGCTCCTCACCGGGGCGGGAACCCGAGTACAGATCACTGCCGTAAGCCACCGGACACAGCAGGTGACGGTCTACAACTTGACCGTCGATGGACTGCACTCCTACTACGTGGGCGTCCGTGGGGCCGATGTACTGGTCCACAACAGCACGCCTGGATGCGGACCCCACCTGGCGCTCGGAATCCTCCACATTCGAGGTGGCGAACGCAATGTCCTGGCCAACTTCGCCGAACGGCTGGGGGCGGTCACGTACACCCACAAGATGTTCGGCATCCGACCCGGTGCTGCGATGAATTCCGACATGGTGGCGCAAATGATCGACGCTGTCGTCAGTCGAGGGGGATACATGTCCTTCAACATGCGAGGAATTCAGAAAGTCGATGAAATGGTCTCAGGGGCCGGCACCTTCGCCGGGAACAGTGTTACGGCGATGGAGCTGAGATACATTTGCGGCAACGCGGCAGCGTTGAGGGTTACGACCTTCTTCAACGGTCCGGCTCCCTGCTGACCGAGGTCGATCCGGTCACTCCCTGTCGGCCGACCAGCCGACCACGGGTCAACGTAACGCGGAGAGCTTTGTGGACATCAGTAGAAGGGTAGTGCTGGCGGGGGGCGGTCTGGCGGTATCGGCTGCCGCGGCCGGTGTCGCTCTCGCATCCCGGCCTGTATCCAAGTCGGAGGGAGCCTCGGGGCAGTGGGGGATGCCTGTCTGGAATTCACCTCACCCGTATCAGGTCATGGTCTCTCTGGATCTCGATGTGTTTTCTGGACGGGATCAAGTGGCCCTGCTGCAGGAGCTTTCCGCAGAGGTCGAGAGGGTGGCCCATGGCGTTGGGGAGTGTGTTATGGCTCTCGGTGCAAGCGTGTTCAAGCAGAGCCGAGTCCGCCCTCGGCATCTCACCGAGATGCCCTCTTTCGCCGGTGATGTGTTGGATCCCCGGCAGGTGCACGGAGATGTGCTCCTACAGTTTGGCGGTGCCTCACTCGCGCATGTGGTGAGGCCGGCCGAAGAGATCCTCTCCGGATCCCGACACTGGCGCCTTCGATGGCAAAGTAGCGGTTTTCGGTGGGGGAACCGAAAGTCGGGTGGGCGAGCCCTGGCCGATAATCCCTTCCGTTTCACCGAAGGATTCGGAAACCCGGTGGCGGATGGTGAAGCATCGGATCGAGCGATTGTCCGGGCCGGGCAACAGGAGCCCGATTGGGCTGTCGGCGGTAGCTACCAAGTGGTCAGAATCATCCGATTCGCGACCGAACTCTGGGACAAGGACCCCATCGACGAGCAGGAGCGGATCATCGGCCGGCGCAGGAACGGGCGATGGTTGGATGGAACGCCGGCCGACGAACGCGCGAACTTCTCGGCAGATCCTCAGGGCAGTGTCACCCCTCTGGATGCTCACGTACGGCGAGCCGCCCCGGACCCGCGAAATCATCCGGAAATTGTTCGTCGCAGCTACAGCTACGACCTGGGTGGCGGCGACAGGGGACTGGTCTTCACGTGCTTCCAGCGGGACCTCGCCAACGGATTCGAGGCCATCCAGAAGCGGCTGGAAGGTGAATCGATGAGCAAGTACATACTGACAACAGGGGGCGGATATTTCTTCATTCCGCCTCCAGGCAACAGCTGGATCGAGGCGATCGCACAGAATGCTTGACGATTTTGTCCCGGGCGAGCCGTGCTACCCGGAGGACGGTCATGGGGCGAAGTGAGGATGAGGCGTGGGTGGAGATGCTGGACGCCGGTTCGCCGCCGCATGCCAACGATTGGGATGCGGCGTTCTGGCCGCTGCTTCAGGCCGCTTCACGGAACCGGCTGTTTCGGTCGATGTTTCCCTGGCGTTCACTGAATCAGCTCTATCCGTCGGCCTTCGATGACATGAGGGATCGCTACGAGCCGTTCCCGTCCATCGCTGCCGAATCGGGCCGCTACACCGTCGTGGCGCACCCTGTGACATCCGGCATCGTTCTGCTTGAAACGGAGGATCCGGAGGAGGCCGTCGCGTTCGCGGCGGAACGGATCCGCCGTGTCTTGGGCGAGGGGGAGGGCGCGTAAACGTGGCGACGCGGCGTGGGGCCTGAAGGGGCTGCGTAAGGCTGACTGGACATGCGAATCGTTGTAGTCTCCGGAGACGGCCCTTGACCTGCGAAAAGCGGGCAGGGAGCAGACGAATCGGGAGTTATTTCATGCTTCGCACCATGTTCAAGTCCAAGATCCACCGGGCCACCGTGACCCAGGCCGACCTGCACTACGTCGGGTCGGTCACCGTCGACGCCGACCTGTTGGACGCGGCCGACCTGCTGCCCGGGGAGTTGGTCCACATCGTGGACATCACCAACGGCGCGCGGTTGGAGACGTACGTCATCGAAGGCGAGCGCGGGTCGGGTGTCATCGGGATCAACGGCGCCGCCGCCCACCTCGTCCACCCCGGGGACCTGGTCATCCTCATCAGCTACGCGCAGGTCGAGGATGCCGAGGCCCGGGAGCTGAAGCCCCGCGTCGTGCACGTGGACGCGGGCAACCGCATCATCGAGCTGGGTGCGGATCCCTCCGCGCCGGTACCGGGAACGGATCAGGAGCGCAGCCCCCACGCGGTTGCCGTCTGACGGGGTCGGGAGTCGGGAGCCATGGCGGACGAGCGGACGATCGTGTTCGAGGACGACCGTGAGGCCGGGCGGCTGCGCGCCGTCGAGGAGGGGCTCCCGGTCGGCTTCATCGCCTACTTCGCCCTCGCGGGACGTCTGGTGGAGGCCTTCTACGCGATCGCCTCGGCCGAGGGGCTGTCGGTGGTGCCGCTCTGCCCGTATGCCGCGAGTTGGGCCGCCCAACACCCCGACCTGGCGCCCGCGGCCACGGCGGAGTTGGTGGCGGCGGCCAGGGCGCAGCTCGCCTCGGACTCCGGCCTGTGGTGACGAACGCGTCCGCCCTGTGGTGACGAACCCGTCCGCGATGACGAACGCCTCTGTTGTCTCGGAGGTGTCCCTGACGCTGCTCCACACGTCCGCGGTGCACGTTCCGGTCTTCGACGCCCTGCGCGACCGGGAGCACCCGGGCGCCGTCCTGCGGCACCTGGTGGTCCCGGAGTTGCTGGACCGGGCCCGCGTGGAGGGCCCGGAGGCGGTGGCGCCGGCCGTACGGGAGCTGCTCGGCGGGTGCTCCGGGCGCGTTCTGGTCACCTGTTCGACGATCGGTGCGGTCGTGGAGGCGCAGGCCGGCCCGCTGGGACTGTCGTTGTTCCGGGTGGACCGGCCGATGGCCGCCGAGGCGGTCCGGATCGGCGGCCGGATCACCGTACTGGCCTCGCTGGAGTCCACTCTGGCCCCGACCGCGGGCCTGCTGGCCGAGGAGGCGGGTACGCGCGAGGTGTCCGTTCGGACGCGGGTGGTCGCCGGGGCCTGGGACCGGTTCGAGGCGGGTGACGGAGCCGGCTCCCTCGCCCTCGTGGCCGAGGCGATCGACGCCGTCACGGACACGGACGTCATCCTCCTCGCCCAGGGCTCGATGGCCGGCGCCGCGGCGTCGGCCACGACCCGGATCCCCGTCCTGACGGGTCCCGCACGCGGCCTGGCCGCCGCGCTGGGCCGTCAGCCGGTCCGCGGGTCCGCCGGTCGGCCGCTCTCCGGAGGGCGTACGGCCGGGGTTCCGGGGAAGGTGGGACACATGGTGCGAATCGAAGAGCAGACCCAGCCTCCGGTCCCCGGCCCCGACCCGCAGCCCCCGGTGCCGGGACCCGATCCGACGCCGGGGCCCCGCCCGTTCCCGGACCCCGAGCCGCCCACGCCGAGGCCGGCGCCGCCCGTACCCGGACCGGTGCCCGAGCCCGACCCGATCCCGGCGCCGCCCGGACCGGCCCCCGTGCCGCAGCCCGGCCCGCTCGGCTCGATCCGGGCCTGAGGCCCGAACCCGCCCGAACCCGGCCCGGTCGAGGTCGCTCGACCGGGGCCCGGGCCAGGCGCCGTTCGTCCGACGGGATCCGACGGGAGGCGCTCGACACGCCGTTCGCCGGCCGAGGCACCGGACCCGGGCCGCCCGCTCGTGGCCCGGGTCGGGTCGGGCCCCGGTCGGGGGCCCGAGGCACGCGCGTCGGTCCGTCCGCGGAGCGTCAGTCCGTGCGGACCTCGGAGCGGTCGCCGCTCCAGAGGGTGTGGAACGAGCCCTCCCGGTCGGTGCGCCGGTAGGTGTGCGCCCCGAAGAAGTCCCGCTGGCCCTGGGTCAGGGCCGCGGGCAGCCGCTCCGCGCGCAGGGCGTCGTAGTACGCCAGCGAGGCCGCGAACGCCGGCGCCGGGATGCCCTGGCGGACCGCCGCCACCAGCACCTCCCGCCAGTCGTCCTGCGCCGCGCCGATCTCCTGGGCGAACTCCGGGTTCGCGAGCAGGCTCGGCAGCGTGGGCTCGGCGTCGTACGCGGCGAGGATCCGGTCCAGGAACGCCGCCCGGATGATGCAGCCGCCGCGCCACAGCGAGGCGACCGCGCCCAGGTCCACGTTCCAGTCGTACTCGGCGCTGCCCGCCTGGATCTGGTGGAAGCCCTGCGTGTACGAGACGATCTTCGAGGCGTACAGGGCCTGCTCGACCTGGGCAGCGAAGGCGTCGGCCGCGGCCCCGGAGAGTGGCGTCGCCGACGGTCCCGCCAGATCGCGCGCGGCCGTGCGCAGGTCACCGTGACCGGACACGGCGCGGGCGAAGACCGCCTCGGCGATCCCCGAGACCGGCACACCCAGGTCGAGGGCGATCTGCACGGTCCAGCGCCCCGTGCCCTTCTGCTCGGCGGCGTCGGCCACGACGTCGACGAACGGCCGGCCGGTCGCGGCGTCCGTGTGCGCGAGGACCTCCGCCGTGATCTCGATGAGGTACGAGTCCAACCGGCCCGTGTTCCAGGTCCGGAAGGTCTCCGCGATCTTCGCGGGGGAGTAGCCGGCGACCTCGCGCAGCAGGTGGTAGGCCTCGGCGATGAGCTGCATGTCGGCGTACTCGATGCCGTTGTGCACCATCTTCACGAAGTGCCCGGCGCCGTCGGGGCCGATGTGCGAGACGCACGGGGTGCCGTCGGCGGCCTTCGCCGAGATCTTCTCCAGCAGCGGGCCGAGGGAGGTGTACGACTCGGCCGGCCCGCCCGGCATGATGCTCGGGCCGCGCAGCGCCCCCTCCTCGCCGCCCGAGATGCCGGCGCCCACGAAGTGGATCCCCTGCTCGCGCAGCTCGCGTTCGCGGCGGCGCGTGTCCTCGAAGTGGGCGTTGCCGCCGTCGATGATGACGTCGCCCTCTTCCAGGAGCTCGGCGAACTCGCGGATCACGGCATCGGTGGGCTCGCCGGCCTTCACCATGACGATCAGGCGGCGGGGTCGTTCCAGCGCGTCGACGAACTCCTTCGCGGACTCGGCCGCGACGAAGGAGCCCTCGTGGCCGAACTCCTCCACCAGGGCATGGGTCTTCGCGGCGGTGCGGTTGTGGACGGCGACGGTGAATCCGTTGCGGGCGAAGTTCCGGGCCAGGTTGCTGCCCATCACCGCGAGCCCGGTGACACCGATCTGGGCGGTGCTGCTGCTCATGCGTGCGCTCCTGCGTGCCTCGATGTGCGGGGACCCCCGACGCTACATCGACCGGGATGTGAGAGCTCGTCCGTTGTGCACTGATTCTCAACTTCGCCTTGAGGCGGGCTGGTTGTGCTACTTGCCGGGCGACTCGTGTCGCCGCTACCTTGTGCCCTTCCTGATGTCGTCAAGGGGGCTCCCATGGGCGTACGGGGCCGGCACCGCCGGTACCAGCCGAGCAGCATCAACCGGGCCTCGCTCGTCGTCACCGCCGGTGGCGCCGGGATCGCGCTCCCTCTTGTCGGAGCCGGGTCCGCCCATGCGGCCTCGGTGGAGACCTGGAACAAGGTCGCCACCTGCGAATCGACCAACAACTGGCAGATCAACACCGGCAACGGCTACTACGGCGGGCTCCAGTTCAGCCAGAGCACGTGGCGGGCCTTCGGCGGCACCGCCTACGCCCCCCGGGCCGACCTGGCCACCAAGGCCCAGCAGATCGCGGTCGCGGAGAAGGTCCTCAAGGGGCAGGGCCCGCAGGCCTGGCCCTCGTGCGGCCCCGCCGCCGGACTCAGCCGCAGCGGCCCGGCGCCCGCCGTCACCCCGCACCCGCAGTCCACGAAGCCGCAGCCGGCCAAGGCCCGGACCCCCGCGCCCCAGCCCGTGAAGGTGCAGGTCACCGCGAAGCTCCCGCAGGACGGGGCCGCGACGCCGAAGACCGCGCCGCGTCCGACGGGCACCTCCGTGCTCCCGAACCCGTACGTCGTCGCCCCCGGGGACTCCCTGTCGGCCATCGCCACCGAGCAGCGCGTCGAGGGCGGCTGGCAGGCGCTGTACGAGACCAACCGGGCCACCGTCGGCGCCGACCCGAACCTGATCCTGCCCGGCCAGCGCCTCACCCTGCGGATCACGGCCGCACCGCCGGCGCAGAACCCGGAGAAGCCACCGCGCACCGCGAAGCCGGTCAAGCCGGTGGCGCCGGCCGCGCCGAAGCCCGAGCAGAGCAAGCCCGCCCCGAAGCCCACGCCGGAGCAGAGCAAGCCCGCTCCGAAGGCGAAGCCGAAGACCGAGGCGGCCTCAGCGAAGCAGCAGACGTCCTCGGGGGGCTTCTTCGCGCCCGTCGACGCCGGACTCGGCACCGCCTACCGCGTCGCGGGCTCCTCCTGGTCCAGCGGCTACCACACGGGCGTCGACTTCCCGGTGCCCACCGGCACCAGCGTCAAGGCGGTCGGCTCCGGCACCGTGGTCTCGGCCGGCTGGTCCGGGGCCTACGGGTACGAGATCGTCATCCGGCACGCCGACGGCCGGTACTCCCAGTACGCCCACCTGTCGGCGCTCGCGGTCAGGGACGGACAGCAGGTCTCCGGCGGCCAGCGGATCGGCCGCTCCGGTTCGACCGGCAACAGCAGCGGTCCCCACCTGCACTTCGAGATGCGCACCGGACCCGGCTACGGCTCCGACATCGACCCGCTGCGGTACCTCCGCGGGCACGGCGTCGGCATCTGACCCGCGCACGTGCGGCGGCACGGCCATGAGCAGGACCAGGCCGGCCGCCGCCACCGCGGCGCTCACCGCCGCCGCCAGCGCGCCCAGCGACCCGTAGCGGAAGCCCTCGTCGAACACCGAGATCCCCACGGCCGCCGCGACCACCGGGTTGACCACGGTCACCGTCGCCAGCGGCGCCGTCAGTCCCGCCCCCCGGTAGGCGGCCTGTGACAGCAGCAGCCCGCCCGCCGCCAGCGTGGCGATGGCCGCCAGATCGGGCCACATCGCGGTCGGCGCGTCCAGGGAGAAGCCCTCCGCCACCGACTTCGTGAACACCGAGGCCATGCCGAAGGCCGTACCGGCCGCCGCGGCCAGCAGCACAGCGCGCCGCACGGCCCGACGCGTGCGGTGCGCCGCCAGGAACAGCACCGTCACCGTCGCTCCCGCGACCACCAGCAGCAGGGTCCGACCGTCGTGTGTCAACGCCTGCTCCGCCCGGCCCTCGCCGCCGGTCAGGGCCAACAGCCCCGCCAGGCCGACCGTGGCCGCCACCGCCCCGCGCCAGGCCGCGGCGCCCGCGCGGCGATGGACGAAGAACGCCGCCATCGGGAGCGCGAAGACGATGGTCAGGGCGCCGAGCGGCTGCACCAGGCTCAGCGGTCCGTACGCCAAGGCCACCACGTGCAACAGCGCGCCGAGCGCGTTCAGTCCGACCGCGAACCACCAACCGACCCGGCGCACATAGGACCGGTTCGGCGAGCCCGCCGCCACCTGCTCCTGGAGGATGGCGCCCCCCGCGTACGCGAGGGCGGACACCAGGCAGAGCAGAACGGACACCGCGAAGGCACTCATGAATTCCACAATGCCCGACCCAGGCGCCCTATTCCTCCCCCCAGAGGAGCCTCCGAAGGGCTTCGAGTCATCCTCTCGGCATACTCCGGTGGGACTACGGAACGGTTGGACAGACGGTTCCCGGCCACGCCGTCGATCAACGTCGCGCCCATCCCCACCGTGACGGCCCCCTCGCGGTGCGTGAGGTGCCCGGGCACGGGTTTGGCCCCGGGCGCGTCGCCTCCGTACAGTGGCCCTTTTGGGACCTCCGCAGCAGGCGGACGCGGACGAGTGATCAAGGAACGGCAGCGGCCATGACGGTGACCGAAGACAACCACGCATACGGGCCGGGCATCGACCCCGAGCGGCTGGCCCTCGTCCTCAACGTGCTCGGTGAGCTCGACAAGCTCGACGTCGACCACCCCGACGCCATCACCGTACGCCGTGCCACCGCCGGCCTCTACCGCACGGTCAAGCAGCGTCGCCGCCAGGACCGCCGCGCCGCCAAGACCGCCAACGACAAGGCCGTCACCGAGGCGACCGCGACCGGCTCCGCCGAGCGCATCGACGACGAGACCCAGGGCAACGCCCTGACCGCCGCCACCAAGGGCCCGATCGCCGGAATACTCCAGCGTCCGCGCTCCTGCTACATCTGCAAGACCCGCTACGTCGAGGTCGACGCGTTCTACCACCAGCTCTGCCAGGACTGCGCCGCCTTCAACCGCGCCCGCCGCGACGCCCGCACCGACCTGACCGGCCGCCGCGCCCTGCTCACCGGCGGCCGCGCCAAGATCGGCATGTACATCGCGTTGCGGCTGCTGCGCGACGGCGCGCACACCACCATCACCACCCGCTTCCCCAACGACGCGATCCGCCGCTTCAAGGCCATGCCCGACAGCTCCGAGTGGCTGCACCGCCTGAAGATCGTCGGCATCGACCTGCGCGACCCGGCCCAGGTCGTCGCGCTCGCCGACTCGGTCGCCGCCGAGGGCCCCCTCGACATCCTGATCAACAACGCCGCGCAGACCGTGCGCCGCTCCCCGGGCGCCTACAGCGAACTCGTCGCCGCCGAGACCGCCCCGCTGCCGGCCGGCGAGCTGCCCGCCGCCGAGGTCATCGGCACCTTCGGCAGCGGCACCGTGGACCGGGTCGCCGCCCTGCCCACCGGCAAGGGCGAGAAGCTGAGCGCGCAGGACGTCACCGAGCTGGCGCTGGTCTCCGGCTCCGCCTCCCTGGAGCGGATCGCCGCCGGCACGGCCATCGACGCCGGCGGCCTGGTCCCCGACCTGCACGACACCAACAGCTGGATCCAGACGGTGTCCGAGGTGGACCCGATCGAGCTGCTCGAAGTGCAACTGTGCAATTCCACCGCGCCTTTCATCCTGATCAGCAAGCTCCGGCCGGCGATGGCCGCGGCCGGGGCCGGTCGCAGGTACGTCGTCAACGTCTCCGCGATGGAGGGCGTGTTCAGCCGCGGCTACAAGGGCGCCGGCCACCCGCACACCAACATGGCCAAGGCCGCGCTGAACATGCTGACGCGGACCAGCGCGCAGGAGATGTTCCAGAAGGACCAGATCCTGATGACCGCGGTGGACACCGGCTGGATCACCGACGAGCGGCCCCACCCGGACAAGGTCCGGCTCGCCGAGGAGGGCTTCCACGCCCCGCTCGACCTGGTGGACGGCGCGGCCCGGGTGTACGACCCGATCGTGCGCGGCGAGGCGGGCGAGGACCTGTTCGGCGTATTCCTCAAGGACTACGCGCCCGCCAACTGGTAGGCCTTGCCCCTCGACCGGCCCGCCCCCGCCGACTGGTCGCCTTGCCCCCACCCGCTCGCCCGTGCCGACGTCGGCACGGGCGAGCGGCGTTTCCCGCGCGCGGCGCGGCCCCGGAGTGTCGGGGCGCGAGTGGGCGGGGAGTCCCCGTGTCCCCCTTTCGGGTGAGGTCGCGAGCGCGCGGTGACCGCCTGCGGCAAGGGCGCCCCGGCTGCCGTGTCGGAGCCCGTTCCGACGACGCGTACGCCGCCCGGCCCGTCACCCGCCCGGCCCAACGCCCGGCATGGCCCCTCACGCCCCCGGCGCGTCCCGTCCCGCCCCGCGCGGCTTGCGCGGCCCGTCCCGTTCGGCCGGAACACGGCCGTCGGGTCGGTGGTGGAACTCGCGCGGGTGGACCGGGTCGCCGCTACCGTCGGGATTGCCCCGGGCACCCCGGCAGTCCCAACTGAAACCCCCGCTCCGCGCCTTCCCGTACGACCGACAGCCCATTCCGGTGAACCGCCGGCGTCCGATGTACTGAACTCGGGGCGAAAACAAGTGATCCGGAGTGGATTTTACCGTTCCATCGAGCGGGACCCCGCTCATATGTGTACTCTGATCGGCATGGAGGCCTCACCCGGGCCCCGCTCCACCAAGGCGCCACCGCGTCCGGAAAACCTTTATTTCCCTATCTCCGGCGCGCGATCAGCCCGCTGGGTTACGCGACACAAGGGAGTTCGCGGTGACTGAAATGACCAAGCCCGACCCATCGCTGGAGCGAACCGTCCGAGCGGTGAAGGGGAAGACCCGGTCCGACGAACTGGGAAGCCTCGAAGTGTGGGCGCGTTCCGCCCCCATCCGGCTCGCGGGTTACGAGGACGACCTGGCCGAACCGCACATCCTCCCCGGCATCGACTAGAACCGCCGGCCCCCCTGTGGGCCCCCGACCTGCGCCCCCGCGCCACCATGGCGACGGGGGCGAGGCATGCGCCCCTCGGCCCCGACGGAGCCCCGCCGCGACACCGACACCGGTCCGTGCGACCGGAGTTCCCGATTCGCGTACGCCCTGGGCGTCATCGCCGAGAGCGATCACGGGTTCCGCGCGGGCCACCCGCCGGGCAGGCTCATCCCATGAAACTGCTGATGCTGGGTGGTACCGAATTCGTCGGACGCGCGATCACCGAGGACGCCCTCGCCCGGGGCTGGGAGGTGACCGTCTTCCACCGCGGGCACCACGCACCCCCGCCCGGGGTCCGCGCCGTGCACGGGGACCGCACCTCCGTCGAGGGCCTGGCCGGCCTCGCCGACGGTGAGTGGGACCTCGTCGTCGACACGTGGAGCGGCGCGCCCACCGCCGTGCGCGACATCGCCCGCCTGCTGGCCGACCGCGTCGGGCGGTACGTGTACATATCCAGCCGCTCGGTGTACGCCTACCCGGCCCCGGCCGGCCTCGACGAGGACGGCCCGCTGGTCGAGGGCTCGGCCGACGCCGAATCCGTCGCCTACGCCGAGGACAAGCGCGGCGGCGAACTCGCCGCCCTCGACGCCTTCGGCGACCGCGCCCTGCTGGTGCGCGCCGGCCTGATCATCGGCCCGTACGAGAACGTCGGCCGGCTGCCCTGGTGGCTCAACCGCGCCGCCCGCGGTGGTCCGATGGTGGCCCCCGGACCGCGTGGGCACCGGCTCCAGTACATCGATGTACGCGACCTCGCGGCCTGGACCCTGGACGCCGCCGAGGCCGGGCGCGGCGGCCCCTACAACCTGGTCTCCCCGGTCGGTCACGCCACGATGGAGGAGCTCCTGGAAGCGTGCCTCTCCGCCACCGGCGGGAACGCCGAGCTGCGCTGGATCGACCCGGCCGCGATCGAGGCGGCGGGCGTCCAGCCGTGGACCGACCTGCCGATCTGGCTTCCCGACGGCAGCGAACTGCACGCGCACATGAGCAGCGACGTGAGCAGGGCGGTGGAGACGGGCCTCGTGTGCCGTCCCGTCGCCGAGACCGTCACCGACACCTGGGCCTGGCTCCGGTCCCTCGACGGTGACGCCCCGCAGCGCCCCGACCGCTCGACCAAGGGGATCTCCCCGGAACAGGAGGCGACGCTACTCGGGCTCTGACCGGGAGGTCTCCGCGAGGCGGGTGGGCGGCAGGTACTCGCGCAGCAGGGTGCGGTGCCACCACGCGCCCGTCTCCCGGAGTTCCCGCCAGGTCGTGAACCGGTAGCGGTAGAGCCTGGCCCGCACATGCGTCGGAGGGGCGTCCGGGAAAGGGTTGTGCCGCAGCAGCCGCAGCGTGTCCCGGTCACCGGCCAGCAGGCGCTCGACGAACGGCCCGAACCAGTCCCGCGCGTAGCCGGGGGAGAGCGCCGCGAACCACATCAGCCAGTCCAGGCGCAGGTGGTAGGGGGCGAACTGGCGGGGCATCCGGCCCGGCGCGCCCGGCTTGCCCCTGAACTCGTAGGCGCGCCAGTCGCCGTCCTCCCGCGGCACCCGGTCCGCGCTCCCCTCCACCACCACCTCGTCCCGGACGCGCCCCACCGTGCCGAACGCCCCGTACGTGTTGACCAGGTGCAGGGAGTCGAAGGAGCGGTTCATCGTCTGGCGGCGGGAGGCCATGTTGGCCACCGGGTGCCGGCTGAGCCAGAGCACCAGGGCGCTCACCGCGCACACCAGCACCACGAACCACAGTGGCGCCCCGCGCGAGGCGGTCTGCGGCGGCGGGCCCGCGAGCCCCGTGAAGTCGATCGCCGACAGCGCGATCGTGATCGTGATCCAGTTCAGCCACGCGAAATTGCCCGACAGGACCAACCACGCCTGAGTGGCCACGACGATCGCGGCGGCGTACGAGGCCACCGGCTGCGGAGTGAAGAGCAGCACCGGGACCACGAGCTGGGTCACGTGGTTCGCCGCGCACTCCACTCGGTGCAGCGGCTTCGGCAGGTGGTGGAAGAACCAGCTCAGCGGCCCGGGCATCGGCTGCGTCTCGTGGTGGTGGTAGAGACAGGTGAGCTTGCGCCAGCAGGGGTCGCCCCGCATCTTGATCAGCCCCGCCCCGAACTCCACTCGGAAGAGGACCCACCTCAGCAGCCACAGCACCAGCACCGGCGGCCCGACCCGGGCGTTTCCGAGGAAGACCGCGAGGAAGCCCACCTCCAGCAGCAGCGACTCCCAGCCGAAGGCGTACCAGGTCTGTCCCACGTTCACGATCGACAGGTACAGCAGCCAGGGAACGGCCCACATGGCCATCGCCGCCCCCAGCGGCACCAGGTCCCCGACGCCGGCGGCGAGCGCGGCCGCGAACGCCGCCCCGGTCCACGCGCATCCGGCGAACAGGCCGTCGGAGTAGCGCAGTTGGAACAGGCTCGGGGCGCGCCGGAAGGGCACGTGCCGTACGTGGCGCGGCACGGGCAGCATGCCGTGCGTCCCGATCAGCGCCCGGAACTGCAGGGCGGCCCCGACGAAGGCCAGGAGGTACACCCCTGCCAGGGCCCGCTGGAAGACCAGCCGGGCCGGCCAGTAGTCGGGCGCCGTGAACCAGTCCATCGTCTCCAGTATCCGGCGCCACGCCGGACCGTGCCGATCAGTGCCGGTCCCGGGGGCCTGAACGGGTGCTCGGCGGGGCCGCGGCCGGAGGGTTTCCCTGAACGCGTTCAAGATGCGGCCCCGGGGGAGATGCGGCAGACAAGGAGGAGCAACCGGGGCGAAAGGAAGAAACACGTGAGCGACGGGCCCGACGTGCACGCACCGACACACCGTCAGAATCCGAACCGTCAGACACCACGCCGTCACACACCCGCCAGAGCGCCCCTCTTCGCGCTCGTCGGCCTGCTCGGGCTGCTCGCCACGGCCTGCGGCACGACCGAGGAACCCCGGGCCGCGGCGGCCGGCCCCGAGAGCCAGGAGGTCCACCTCCAGCCGGTCGGGACGGCCGGCCCCGACCCGTTCACCAACTCGTCCGCCACCGCCGAATCAGCCCCCGTCCAGCCGCCGCTCCCCAACGCGTCCGGCCAGGGCATCCGCACCGTCAACGCCGCCACCCCGGGCCTGTACGGCGGAACCCAGCGGCTCGGCAGTTGCGACGTCGAACAGCAGGTCGGCTTCCTCACGGGGGACGACGCCAAGGCCGGCGCCTTCGCCCGGGCCTCCGGCATCGAACAGGCGAGGCTCCCCGAGTACCTGCGCGGCCTCACCCCCGTGGTGCTGCGCGCCGACGCCCGCGTGACCAGCCACGGCCTGCTCGACGGCCGCGAGAAGAGCTTCCAGTCCGTGCTCCAGGCCGGCACGGCCGTCCTCGTGGACAACCACGGCATGCCCCGGGTGCGCTGCGCCTGCGGCAATCCCCTGGGCGCGCCGCGCGCCCCCAAGGGGAGCCCGGTGCTCAAGGGCGACGCGTGGAACGGCTACCAGGCGAACCAGGTGATCGTCATCGAGCCCACCGTCCAGGTGCTGGGCAGGCTCACCATCGTCAACATCGCCAACAACACCTGGATCGAGCGGACGAGCGGTGACGACGGAGCCCAGGACAGGACCCCGCGGGTGATGCCCCCGTACGATCCGGCGGACGGCATCCCGGACGGTCCCGTCACTTCCACCGAGCCGTCCCCCGGACAGTCGGCACCCTCCGGGGCGCCGTCCGACGGACCCTCCGGCCCGCCCGCGGACGTTCCCGGCGGTCTTCCCCCGGGCGTCCCGAGCGGGCAGCCGCAGGAGGTCCCGTCCGGCCCGGCGGCCGGGGTGCCCTCCGAGGTCCCGTTCGACGTACCGCCCGGTCAGCCCTCGGACATCCCCCCGGACCTCTTCACGGAGCCCATGCCCGTCGACCCGGGGTTGCCGAACGGTGACCCGGGGTTGCCGACCGGACCGGACGCGGTGCCGGACCAGGGGGACCCGTACGGCCCGGGCACCGTCCCCGACGTCGGGAAGCAGCCCTCGGACCCGGGTGGGCAACTGGAGAGCGCCTGACCCGGCGGTGTGTCATGGTGGATCGGTGCCGACCACCGTATCGCTGCCGGACGACTGGCCCGCACACCCGGACCGGTCGCTCTCGCTGAACCGCATGGGCAGTTTCGACTGGGACCTGGTCACCGGGCTCCTGCATCTGGACGCAGCGGCTCTCGACGTCTTCGACACGGACCCCGCCGCGTACGACGGACGCCCCGCGTCCCTGTCGCCACGCGTTCCGGCCGCGGAGGCGACTCGGCTCGACGCCCTCGTCTCCGGCGCCCTCAAGAGCGGGGTGGACAGCTACGGCGCCTATTTCCGCATCCGCTGCCGCGACGGCCGACTGCGCTGGACACACACCCAGGGCCGGGTCATGCGCGGCGCGGACGGGCAGCCGCACCGGATCATCGGCATCGTCCGCGACGCGACCGAGGAGCTCAGCCACTCGGCCGAGCGCCTCGGTCTGGACGAGGAACGCCGCCGCCAGACCTCCGTCGTCGAGAGCACCACGGCCGCCCTCGCCCACGCGCGCACCGTTCGGGACGTCATCGACGTCATCGGCGACGCCCACGGCCTGGAGCGGCTCGGCTCGATGGGCATGGTGATGGGCCTCGTCGAGGCCGGCCGCATCCACCTGGTGGCCGAAGGGCCCGTGGGCAGTTTCGTGCCGGGCACCCGCTACACCCGCATCGACGATGCGTACCCGATGAGCGAGGTCGTCCGCTCGCTCGAACCGCGCTTCCTCGACTCCGCGGAGGAATTCGCCGAGGGCTATCCGGAACTCTGGGCCAAGATCTCGTACATGGACATCTCGGCCGCCGCGTACCTGCCGCTGATCGCCCAGGCCCGCCCGATCGGCGCCATCGGACTCCTGTACCAGGACAAGGACGGCTTCACCCAGGACGAACGCAACCTGCTCGTCGCCCTGGGCAGCAGCATCGCGCAGAGCCTCCAGCGGGCCATGCTGCTGGAACAGGAACACGATCTGGCGGAGGGGCTCCAGCAGGCGATGCTGCCGCGCCGCATCCCGTCCGTCCCCGGCGTCGACATCGAGGTCCGCTACCGCTCCGCCCGGATGGGCCAGGACATCGGCGGCGACTGGTACGACGTCATCCCGCTGCCCGGCGGCAAGGTGGGGGCGGTCATCGGGGACGTACAGGGCCACGACACGCACGCGGCGGCCGTCATGGGCCAACTGCGGATCGTCCTGCGCGCGTACGCGGCCGAGGGGCACTCGCCGGCCACGGTGATGGCCCGAGCGTCCGTCTTCCTCCACGAACTGGACACCGACCGGTTCGCCACCTGCCTGTACGTCGAGGTCGATCTGGCCACGGGCGTGCTCCAACTGGTCCGGGCCGGCCACATCGACCCCCTGCTGCGCACCCGGGACGGGGACTGTCTGCGGCTGCCGGTGGAGGGCGGGATGCCGCTCGGGCTGTCGGCGGAGTTCGGCAGGCTGGAGTACGGCGTCACCACGGTGGAACTCGATCCCGGGGAAACGCTTCTGCTCTGCACCGACGGGCTCGTCGAACAACCCGGCGCCGACCTCGACGACGGCATCCGACTCCTGACCACCCTGATCCGCAAGGGGCCGGCCGACCTGGGGGAGCTCGCCGACCGGCTCTGCGAGGTCGTCGACGAACGGGGTGGCAACGACGACATGGCCCTGCTGTTGCTGCGACGCCAACCGGACGAGACCCCACAGGCCGGAGGCCGCCTCCAGCAGCACGTGGCCCCCGGCGACCCCGAGGCGCTGGTCGCCGCCCGCCACATGATCGGCGCGGCGGTGCGGTCCTGGGGAGCCCGGGGCCGGTCCGACGAGATCGAACTGGTCGCGGACGAGCTGATCGTCAACGCCCTGATGCACACGGACGGACCGGCCATCGTGACGCTGCGGATCCTGGCCGGTTCGCAACGACGCCTGCGGGTGGAGGTCGAGGACCGCTCCAGCGCGCTGCCGAGGCGTCGCGAGGCGGGCGACTCGGGGGTGTCGGGGCGCGGCCTGATGCTGGTGGACCGACTCGCGGACGTGTGGGGCGTGGAGCCGCGGGGGAGCGGCAAGTGCGTGTGGTGCGAGTTCGTCATGGGCTAGGCCGTCTCTTCCGGATCCTGCCGGGCCTGCCGGTCGGCCCGGCCGGTCGAGTCGCGCGGGCGGGGAGCCGGCGGCAGGCTGGGAGGATGCCTGAACTGCCCGAGGTCGAGGCTCTGCGGGAGTTCCTCGACGAGCACCTCACCGGACGGGTCGTCGAACGCGTCCTGCCGCTCGCCGTCAGCGTGCTCAAGACGTACGACCCGCCGCTCACCGCCCTCGAAGGCCGCCCGATCGGGCCCACCGCGCGGTACGGGAAGTTCCTGGCCCTGAGCGTCGGCGGACTCCACCTCGTCACCCATCTGGCCCGGGCCGGCTGGCTCCGCTGGCAGGACGCCATGCCCGAGCAGCCTCCGCGTCCCGGGAAAGGCCCGCTCGCCCTGCGCCTCCTGCTGGAGGGCGGCGGCGGCTTCGACCTCACGGAGGCGGGCACGCAGAAGCGGCTCGCGGTGTACGTGGTCCGCGATCCGCAGGAGGTTCCCGGCATCGCCCGGCTCGGGCCGGACCCGCTGGCCGAGGACTTCGATCGGGACGCCTTCGCCGCGCTGCTGGCGGGGGAGCGGCGGCAGATCAAGGGGATGCTGCGCGACCAGGGCGTCATCGCCGGGATCGGAAACGCGTACAGCGACGAGATCCTCCACGCGGCCCGCGTCTCGCCGTTCAAGCCGGCCGCCTCCTTCGACGAGGCGCAGGTGACCTCCCTGTACGAGGCCGTCCGGAGCACCTTGCGCGAGGCGGTGGCCCGGGCCCACGGGGTGGCCGCCGGGCGGCTGAAGGCCGAGAAGAAGAGCGGCCTGCGCGTGCACGGCCGGACCGGGGAGCCCTGTCCGGTGTGCGGCGACACGGTGCGCTCGGTGTCCTTCGCCGATTCCTCGCTCCAGTACTGCCCCACCTGCCAGACGGGCGGCAAGCCACTCGCGGACCGGAGGCTGTCCCGGCTCCTGAAATAGCCGCCTCCCGCCGCGACCGGCCGCGTAGAATCCGCCACCATGGCCGAGCACCAGCCGCCGCCCCGGCGGGAGATCGTCACGGGGGTGCCGCGCGGCGCCCGCCGCAGGCCGCCGCACACGCCGGCCCGCTCCGAGATCTCGGAGCAGACCACCCTCGGGGCCACCTACGTGCGAGCCCTGATGCGCAGTCAACTACGCGCCGGGCTGGGTGCGTTGGCCGCTCTCCTGCTGCTGGTGGCAACACTGCCGCTGCTGTTCCTGCTGCCGCGCGTGGGCTCGGGGCCGCTGGTCTGGGTGGTGCTCGGTCTGCTCGTGTATCCGGTGATGTGGCTGATCGCCCGGTGGTACGTGACGCGGGCCGAGCGGAACGAGGCCGACTTCACCGGGCTGGTCACGGATCCCGCGGAGGCCCCGGGGCCACGCCGCCCGCAGTAGTTCCCCTGGCGAGCCGTCCCCGCCGCACCTCAGAACAGGTGCATCGCCAGGTGGCCCAGCGGCAGGCCCAGTTGCCAGGCCGGGGTCCAGATGCGGGCGTTCTCGTCCAGCACCGGAGGCATCTCCTCGGGCTCGTGCCGGTCGGGTTCGAGGTTGGTGGCGAACAACTCGGTGCGGTCCAGCCACCGCCAGGCGGCGCGGGCCAGCTCCAGGTCGGCGTTCGCGCCGTCGTCGCGCGCCCGGTCGTCCTCGCCGAGTTGCAGGAAGCGGGTCTCCACCCAGTCGCGCCAAGGGTGTCCGTACGCCGTCAGTGACATCCACTCGTCGAGTTGGGAGACCACGCGGATCCCGGATAGCTCGCCGGCGGCGTCCGAGAGGTAGATGGTCAGCGCGAGCGTGTCGCGTCCCGCGCGGAACTCCTGCGTTCCGGCCGGGATCAGCCGGCCCGTGCGCAGCAGCTCGTCCGCGATGTACTCCGCGTAGAGCCATGCCATGGGCACCGCCAGCCCACCGCCACTGGTGCCGTTCAAACCCTCGGGCTGCACCGTTCCACCCTCTCTCGCGTGTCGAGCGTCCCGTCGTCAGCCCCGAGCCTTCACCGAGCGACTCGCGGAGCGGGGGATGTTTACTCAACTTGAACGCTCTGATGCCGATTTCGATGCGCTTGATGTCCGATCCGTGCGCATTCGAGACATTGGTTGAGCGGTTCGGGACGGCTCTCCACCCGGCCGGGGCAGCTCAGGCGCCGAGTCCGTACCCCTGGAGTCCCTTCCTCAGGGCGCGCAGGGCGTAGTACGTGCGGGATTTGACGGTGCCAGCCGGAATCCCGAGTTCCGCCGCGGCCTCGGCCACCGACCGGTCCTGGAAGTAGACCTGCATCAAGACCTCGCGGTGCTCCGGCCCGAGGGTGCCGACAGCGCGCCGCACGTCGATCGCCGTGACCGATCCGGCCACCGCGTCCACGGGTACCGGCGCCTGCTCCAGGCCGTCCGGCTCCACTTCCTGCGGCCGGGACAGCCGGGCCCGGCGCGCGTCGATCGCCAGTCGCCGGGCGACGGTGAAGAGCCAGGGCCGCATGGAGTCGTGGCTGCTCGCCAGCACCTCGGGGTGCTGCCAGACCCGTACGAGGGTCTCCTGCACGAGGTCCTCGGCGCGTTGCGCGTCCCCTGCCGTGAGGCCGAGCAGGAAACCGAACAAGGCTCGCCCGTGGTCGCGCTGGAGTTCGGCCAGCGCCTCGGGATCCGTGCGCCGCAGGGTGGGGGAGGTTGGCACGAGGGCTCCTTCCGAGGTTTGCCGGCGTCCGCTGGGGAGCCCGCTCGGGTCCGACGCGTTCACCCTGACCTGCGCGGAGCCGCCCCGGAACCGTCCTGCGCCGCTGTTGCGCCCAAGCACCCGGGTCGTCCGGTGGGCGGCCGCACCGGACGGTGAACGGTCGAACGGCGCGGCGAACGGCCATCGGGGTGAGTCGGCGGTCGACGGTCGGCGCCGCTCCTTGACAGGGAGCCCCTTCTTCTATGAATTCAGATCATCGGATAGTCCTACTAATGAGAGTTGGGGCAGATGACCACGCGCACCCGCCGGGCCCTCGCGCTGCTGTCCGCGGTCCTGCTGTCGGCCGCCGTCGCGGGCTGCTCCACCTCCGAGCGATCCGCCCGCGCCCGACTCGCGCCGTCCCAGAGCCCCACACCACCGTCCAAGGCGGCCGGCGCCCCCGCGGCCGCGACCGGAGCCGCCGCGAAGGGGTTCACCCTGGTGGCGACCGGCGACGTACTGCCCCACACCAGCGTCATCCGGCAGGGGGCGGTGGACGCGGGCGGCGACGGGCACGATTTCAAGCCGTTGTTCGCGGGCGTCAAACCGGTCGTCTCGGCGGCCGACCTGGCCCTCTGCCACATGGAGACGATCTACGGCGAGGAGGGCGGCCCCTTCAGCGGCTATCCCGCCTTCAAGTCGCCCCCCGAGATCGCCGACGCGCTGAAGGACGCGGGCTACGACGGCTGCTCCACCGCGTCGAACCACACCCTGGACGACGGGGAGGAGGGGCTGGAACGCACCCTCGACCGCTTCGACAAGGTCGGTCTGGGACACGCCGGGTCGGCCCGCACGGCCGCCGAGGCCGCCAGGACCAGGCTGTACACCGCGGGCACCGCCAAGGTCGCCCATCTGGCGTACACCTTCGACACCAACGGCTACCCGATGCCCGAGGGCAAGCCGTGGGCGGTCAACCTGCTCGAATCCAAGAAGATCGTCGCGGACGCGCGGGCGGCCCGGAAGGCGGGCGCGGACGTGGTGCTGGTCAGCACGCACTGGGGCACCGAATGGCAGACCGAGCCCGACGAGAAGCAGTTGTCGCTGGGCAGGGAACTCACGGCGTCGCGGACGGCCGGACGGCCGGACATCGACCTGGTCCTCGGGACGCACGCGCACATCCCCCAGGCCTACGAGAAGGTCAACGGGACCTGGATCGTCTACGGCATGGGCGACCAGGTGGCGGGCGAGATGTACAACCACGAGGGAGACCGCGACCTGCGCGGCAGCTACAGCTCCATCGGCCGCTTCACCTTCGCCCCGCCGGCCGCGGCCGGACAGCGCTGGCAGGTCACGAAGGCCGAGTTCATCCCGCAGCTCATGGACAACGACGAGGGCAGGGTCGTCAACCTCGTCGACGCCCTGGCCGGACAGTCGGACCGCGACGACCACCGCACCGCGCACGAGGCCATCACCGAGGCCGTCCTCAGCCGCGGCGCCGCCAAGGACGGCCTGAAAGCCGTGACCCGGCCGACCCGATGACGCAGCGGACCAGGTGGGGCAGCGGACCAGGTGGCGCAGCCGACCTGATGACGCAGCGGACCAGTGGCGCAGTGGCCAGGTGACGCGGCCGACCCGGTGACCCGGACCGGGCGGAGTCGAAGCGGTCGGGCTACGGAACGACGGTGACGGGCCAGCGGCCCGCCTTGACCAGCCGGACCGCCACCGAGCCGATGATCCGGTGACCGGCCTGCTCGGAGGCGCCGACCACCACCGCGTCCGCCGTCAGCTCCTCCGCCGCGCTCACCAGCCCCGCGTACGGGTCCCCGCGGAACGTGTGGAACTGCCAGCGCACCTCGAAGATGCCCTTGAGCCGTTCCGCCGAGGCGCGGATCTCCGCGACGATGCCCTCGGCGATCTCCCCGGTCGCATCCGCCACCGGGGCGCCCAACGAGGCACCGGCCCGCATCACCGGCTGGACGTACACCAACGCCAGCAGCGCGTTCTGCCGCCGGGCCAGCCCCGCCGCGTAAGCCGCCGCCCGGAGCGAGGACTCCGACCCGTCGACCCCGGCCAGGATCACCTTCGGGCCGTCCGTACCGCGCTCGAATCCCGTGTTCACGTGCTCTGTCACGCCTCCGAGGCTAACCGCCTCGCCGCGCGGACCGGCACGGGCCTCCCTACAGTGCGAACCATGAGTGCCACCGTGGAGGAGACGCGCGGAACCCGGAACCGCTTCCTCAACCGGGTTCCCGACGCGTTCGGAGCGTTCTTCGGGGCGCTCGGGCTGTTCTGCGCCCTGCTGGCGCTCTCCCCGACGCTGCGCAGACTCCTGCGGCCCATCGTGCGCTTCCTCGACGAGTACGTGGTGCCCGTCAGCGAGAACCTCGCCTACGCCGTCTTCCTCTTCCTGCTGGCCGCCGCCCTCGGCATGCGCAAGCGGGTCGCGTGGTGGATCGTCGTCACCTATCTGGGCCTGTTGATCCTCGTCGACGTCCTGATCATCGCGGACGGGGGCTACTGGGTCGGCGGCATCTCGATGGGCGTCTCCGTCGCGGCCCTCGTCGTCCTGATCGCCGCCCGCAACGAGTTCTACGCCGCCTCCCGCCCCGGCGCCCTGTGGCGGGCCCTGCTCGTGCTGGGCCTCGGACTGCTCGCCGCCGTCCTTCTCGGCTGGGGCCTGGTCGCGCTGTTCCCCGGCACCCTGCCCAAGGGGCAGTGGCTCGACTGGGCCGCCAAGCAGGTGTTCGGCGGCCTCTTCTCGGCCCGCCAGTTCGACGGTCGCCCGCCCCGCCCCCTCTACTTCCTGCTCGGCCTGTTCGGCGCCCTCGCCCTGCTGAACGCGGCCGCCACGCTCTTCCGCTCCCAGCGACTGACCGCAGCCCTCCACGGGGACGAGGAGTCCCGCATCCGCGCCCTCCTCGGCGCGTACGGACGCGCCGACTCCCTCGGCTACTTCGCCACCCGCCGGGACAAGGCCGTCGTGTTCGCCCCCAGCGGCAAGGCCGCCGTGACCTACCGCGTGGAGGCGGGCGTCTGCCTCGCCAGCGGCGACCCGGTCGGCGACCCCGCGGCCTGGACCCCGGCCATCAACGCCTGGCTGGCGGTCGCCGGCCGCTACGGCTGGCAGCCCGCCGTCATGGGCGCCTCCGAGGACGGGGCGACCGCGTACGCCCGCTCCGGGCTCGGCGCCCTGCAACTCGGCGACGAGGCCATCCTGCACGTGGCCCACTTCGACCTCGACGGCCGCGACATGCGCGTCACCCGGCAGGCCGTCAACCGGGTCCGGCGCGCGGGCGCCACCACGGTGATCCGCCGCCACTCCGCCCTCTCCGAGGACGAGATGCAGATGATCGTCGACCGGGCCGACACGTGGCGCGACACCGAGACCGAACGTGGCTTCTCGATGGCCCTGGACCGGCTCGGGGACGCCGCCGACGGGGATTGCCTGCTGGTCGAGGCCTTCGACGACAGGGGCGAGCTGATCGCCCTGCTCTCCTTCGTCCCCTGGGGCAAGGACGGCATCTCCCTCGACCTGATGCGCCGCGACCGCTCCGCGCCCAACGGGGTCATGGAGTTCATGGTCGCCCAACTGTGCGCCGCCGCGCCCGGCCTGGGAGTGCGCCGCGTCTCCCTGAACTTCGCCGTCTTCCGATCCGCCTTCGAGGAGGGTGGCCGGATCGGCGCCGGCCCGATCCTGCGGCTGTGGCGCAAACTGCTGCTGTTCTTCTCCCGCTGGTGGCAGTTGGAGGCCCTGTACCGCTCGAACGTCAAGTACGGCCCCGACTGGTACCCCCGGTTCCTCTGCTACCAGGACGCCGGCTCGCTCGCCCGGGTCAGCCTCGCCTCCGGCATCGCCGAGGGCTTCGTCTCCGTACCGCGCATGCGCACCCTGTGGGGCAACGGCCACCCCAAGGGCCTCACCGCCCCGTCCAGCACCGCGGGCCTGCCCTCCATCGACTCCCTCGGACTGGAATCGGTGGGGGAGCCCGGCCAGGGCGCCCCGGTCGAACGACTGCCGGAGCAGGTGCGGGTCCGTCACGCCAAGCTGGAACGGATCCGGGCCGCCGGCACCGACCCCTATCCGGTCGGCATCCGACAGCGCACCCACACCGTCGCGCAACTGAAGGCCGCCCACCCCGGCTACCCGCCCGGAGCCCGGACCGGTGAAGAGGTGACCCTCGCCGGCCGCCTCATGGTCGTACGCGACCTCGGCGGCGTGGTCTTCGCCGTGCTGCGCGACTGGACCGGCGACACCCAGGTGATGTTCACGCGGGACGAGGCCGGCGCGGAGGTACTGGACTCCTTCACCTCCCAGGTCGACTTCGGCGATCAGGTCGTGGTCTCCGGTGAGGTCGGCACGAGCAGGACCGGTGAGCTGTCCGTCGTGGTCACCTCCTGGCAGCTCACCGGCAAATGCCTGCGCCCGCTCCCCGACAAGCGCAAGGGCCTCGCCGACCCCGAGGCGCGCGTGCGCCGTCGCTACCTCGACCTGATCGCCGGCCCGGAGGCACGGGACGTCGTACGCGCCCGCTCCAGCGCGGTCCAGGCCCTGCGCCAGGGGCTGCTGGACCGCGGCTACCTGGAGGTCGAGACCCCGATGCTCCAGCAGATCCACGGCGGGGCGAACGCCCGGCCGTTCCGCACCCACATCAACGCCTACGACCTCGACCTGTACCTGCGCATCGCACCCGAGCTGTACCTGAAGCGGCTCTGCGTCGGCGGCATGGAGAAGGTCTTCGAGATGGGCCGCACCTTCCGCAACGAGGGCGTCTCCTACAAGCACAACCCCGAGTTCACGATGCTGGAGGCGTACCAGGCGTTCGCCGACTACGACGTGATGCTCGATCTCACCCGCGAACTCATCCAGGGCGCCGCCACCGCCGCCTACGGATCGCCCATCGCCCACAAGGCGGACGCCGACGGCAAGCTCGTCGTCCACGACATCTCCGGTACCTGGCCGGTCAAGACGATGTACGGGGCGATCAGCGAGGCGCTGGGCGAAGAGGTCGACGCCGACACCGAGGAGCACGTCCTGCGCCGGCTGTGCGATCGCGCGTCGGTCCCGCACACCCCCGAGAACACCCGCGGCGACGTGGTGCTGGAGATGTACGAGCGGCTGGTGGAGGAGCGGACCAAGCTCCCCACCTTCTACAAGGACTTCCCCACCGACGTATCCCCGCTGACCCGACAGCACCGCAAGGACCCCAGGCTCGCCGAGCGCTGGGACCTGGTGGCCTTCGGCACCGAACTGGGCACCGCCTACTCGGAACTCACCGACCCCGTGGAACAGCGGCGCCGACTCACCGCGCAGTCGCTGTTGGCGGCGGGCGGCGACCCGGAGGCGATGGAACTCGACAACGACTTCCTGGACGCGCTGGAGTACGCCATGCCGCCGACCGGGGGCCTGGGCATCGGCGTCGACCGACTCGTCATGTTCCTCACGGGTCTGACGATCCGCGAGACGCTCCCGTTCCCGCTGGTGCGCCGCGGCTGACCGCCGCGGCTGACCGGTGCGGCTTGGGCCGGTCCGTGCGGCCCCGGCTGGTCCGTGCGGGTGAGGGGGAGTAGGCGCTCCCGCGCCTCTCGACATCTTCGACGAGGTCGTTGATACGTAGTAAGAATGAAAAATGACGAACCGACAGTAGGGCGACGCGTGCTCCTGCGCAGCGCCGTCTTCCTCGGAGTCGCCGCCGCCTCCGGGCTGCTGACCGGGGGCGAGACCGACACACAGGCCCCGAGAACCGCCGGCCCGGCCCCGGCCGCCGGCCCCGGACCCGCCGGAGGCCCACCCGCCCGCCTGCCCCAGGGCCCGCCCCCCACCTCGTACCGGCTGGCCCCGATGACCTCCGAGTCACCCGTGCGTCCGGCCGTCGCGAAGCCCGCCGTCCGAACCCGCCCCATCGAAGGGCTGCCGGCCGACCCGAGCACGGCCGGCGCCATGGTGCTCACGTTCGACGACGGCCCCGACCCCCGCTACACCCCGGGGATCCTCGACACCCTCGCCCGGTACCGGGTCCGCGCCATGTTCTTCGTCTGTGGGGAGATGGCCACCGACAACCGCGACCTGCTGCGCCGCATGGTCGCCGAGGGGCACGTCATCGGCAACCACACCTGGACCCACCCCCTGATCCCCCAACTCACCCGCCCCGCCCTCGCCTCCGAGATCGGCCGCACGAGCGACGTCGTGCAACAGGCGGTGGGTGAGGCGCCCCAGTGGTTCCGGGCGCCGTACGGGGCGTGGAACCGGGCCGCCTTCGAGATCGGCGCCGAACTGGGCATGGAGCCGCTGGCCTGGACCGTGGACTCCCTGGACTGGACGGAGCCCGGCACCACGACCATCGTCTCCCGCGTCCTCAAGGGCGCCGGATCCGGGGTGATCGTGCTGAACCACGACGCGGGCGGCGACCGGGCGCAGAGCGTCCAGGCCCTCGCCACCTACCTGCCCCAACTCCTCTCGCGCGGCTACCGGATGACCCTGCCGACCCTGCCCGCGTCGCCACCTCGCTGAGGATGCCCTCCCTCGGCGCGGCGGCGACGTACCGACGTCGATCGACCGCTCAGCGGGCCTCCACCATCCGGGCGAAGACGACCACGTTGCCGTCGTAGCCCTGGGCCTTCGAGTAGCCGCCGCCACAGGTGATCACCCGGAGTTCCGCGTGCCCGGTGTCCCCGTACACCCGGGCTCCGGGGAAGGCGTCCTTGGAGAACACCTCCACGCCGTACACCTCGAACACGGCCGTCCGCCCGTCGTACCGCTCCACCTCGATGCGGCTGCCCTTGCGGACCGACCCCAGACCGTAGAAAACGGCCGGACCCTGCGCGTTGTCCACGTGACCCACGATCACGGCGGACCCGCGCTGGCCCGGCGAGATCCCGTTGAGGTACCAGCCGGCGAGGTTCGGATCCGCCGGCGGCGGGGCGTCGATCCAGCCCGTCGCGTCCAGCCCGACCGTCATCACCGGCGCGTCCACGCTGATCCCGGGGATCCGGATGCGCTGGACCGACGAGTGCTCCAACACCTCCATGTCCGCGGGCGGCGCGGGCGGTGCTGCCGGCAGCCGGTCGGTATGCGCCCCGACCGCCGCGGCGGCGGCGGGCTGTGGCGGCCCGTCCTCGAAGTCCACGCCGTTGCGCATCATGGCGAGGCCGGTGAGCAGGACCAGCGCGAGCGCACCCCAGGGGGAGTACCTCCTCGGTCGCTGCTCACTTTCGTCCTCGGTCATGGCTCTCCCTTCCCGACGCGGGGGTCCCGACCCGCGTTCCAGTCCCTCCCCGGTACGCCCTACTTCACGCACGCTAAGGGTGCATGCGCGAGACGGCGATCGGGGAAGGGCGAACGGGTGGTGCCGCCGGACGGGGTGCGGCCATCCAGGTAATCGTCACATAAATGCCTGACGGGTCGTGACCTGCGGATCCGTCAGATGAGATGCCCGCGCTTCGGCGTGTCGCTCAACCGGGCGGCCCAAAGCCGGAAATGCGCTGGTTGCGAGCCGACCCGAGGGTTCGTGATGGGAGGCGTTCTCGTCGATCTTCCCGGGCGACCGCTCCGGGGCGCTTCCCGCTGGAGGTTCCACCATGCGTGCTTCTCGCGCTCTTGCCGTGACCGCCGCGGCGTTCGCCGTCGTCGGCCTCGGGATTCCGTTCGCTTCGGCGAACCCGGCAGGCGGGCCGCCATCAGGCGGCGGCAGCGGCCCAAGCAATGTCACGGTCAATCCGTACTCCGTTCACCAGGGCGCCACGATGCAGGTCAGCGCGGCCGGCTGCGGCCACGGTGGCACGGTCTGGTCGCACGGCAACTTTCCGCAGACGAACCTGTCGGCCGGTTCCATCGGGTTCGCGACCGTCCGCATCTTCAACCACGCGTCCCCCGGCCACCAGACGCTGTCCGTCAAGTGCCACGACAACAGCCTCGTGGCCACGCACCGCTTCACGATCCTCGACGGGCGCGGTGCGCAAGGCGGCCTGGGCGGCTCCTTCGGCCCGTCCGCCACCGAGACCGCCATCGGCGCGGGGCTGATCAGCGTCGCCGCCCTCGGGGCCGGCGTCCACGTGCTGCGCCGTCGCCGTCCCCTCGCCGGCCGGGTCTGACCGGCCGACCTCCCCGGTCGTCCCGGAACCGCCGGTCGCCCCGAAGTCCTGAACAGGACTCGGGGCGACCGGCGGTTGTCGGGCGGGCGGTACGAGTGGTGTGTACGGGCCGGGTGGCCGGTACTGGTGGTGCGTACGGGCCGGGTAACCGGTACTGGTGGTGCGTACGGGGCGGGCAGTACCGGTGGTGTGTACAGGGTGGGTGGGGTACGGCCGTGCGAGCGGATCAGTGGCCGCGGGCCGAGCGGCGACGGCGCAGGGCGTACGTCGTACCGGCCGCGCCGGCGAGCACCAGCGCGGCACCCAGGCCCAACTCCACGGGATCCATGCCGGCCACACTGCCGCCGAGGCCGCCGCGGACACCGAGTCCGGGGGCGCTGGAGGCGGGGCGGGACACGGATCGGGTGGGCGTGACGCCGGCCGTCCGGGTCGCTGTCCGGGTGGGTGTCCGGGTGGGAGCGACGGCGGGCGGCGGGGGCGGGATCGGGGCCGGCGTGCGGCGGACGCCCACGGTGGAACTGGTGGTCGGCCGGGCCGTGCCACCGGCGATCGTCAGGTCGGCGGACCCGGTCTCCCCGTTGCAGGTGAAGGAGACGGAGTACAGGGCCCCGACCCGCGCGTCCCGGTCCACGGTGACCCGTGCGGTCTGGCCGCGCGCGATGCTGACGGTGTCGAAGACCCCGGAGGAGGCGGTGGCGAACGCCGAATCGCAGCCGCTGACGGAGAGCACCGTCTGACCGCCGGGCGCGACGGTCGAGGGGGTGAGGGTGAAGCCGAACGAGGTGATGGGCGCGGCCTCGGCCGCGGAAGCGGCGGGCGCGCCCAAGGAGCCGAGCGCGAGAGCGGCACCCGTGGCACCGGCGCTCAGCAGGGCAGTGGCGGAGCTGCGTATCGCACCCATGGAGTTTCTCCGGATCCCCGAGGAGCAGCCGCGGAACGGTTTCCGCACGTGGGGGGTCGTGCGCCTCGATGCTCGCCACGCTAGGTGCGGGTGCGGTGACCCGCGATCAGGAACGGGCGAATGGGGCATGCCGGTAGGCCGAACCGGGGACGGGAGGCCCGTCCCCGGTTTGCCGACGGGCGCCGGGGTGCGGTGCCCCGTCAGTTCTCCAGGCCCAGATGCGGGAACTGGGCGAGGAACGGTTCCGCGGTCGCCGCGATGCCCCGCCCGAACGGTGCGTCGAAGTCCCAGATCAGGAAGAGCAGGAAGGCGATCAGGGCGCTGAAGAGCCCCGCCAGCAGCATCTCGCGGAACGAGCGCCGGATCTGGAGGGTGAAGATCAGCCCGACTGTCACCAGTGCGCCGGCGATCAGCCCGAACCACACCACACCGGGCATGGTGGCCCCGGCGCTCTGGCCGCGGGCGTTGCGGGCGTCGTCCACGAGCGCGACCTGGTCGACCAGCGGCTGGTAGGCCTGTCCCTCGTGGTCGGTCCGCGGCTCGTAGTCGGTCACGTCCCGGCGGATGCGTTCCAGCAACTGAGCGCTCTGGTCGGTGAGTTCACCCTTCTCCGCCATTCGCGTCCACTCCGTGTCGACCACGTGCGTCACATACGCGTCGACATCGGAGCGGATCTTCTTGCGGACGTCCGCCGGATAGACCTCGGATCGGACACTGATCTCGTGCAGGGCCTGTGATTCCTGGCGCACGTATTCCTGGGCGGCCCCGCGGCCCTCCCAGACGCCCGCGATCGCCAGGCCCAGGACGATCGCGTAGATCACCCCGATCATCATCGTCATGTACTCGATGACGTCCGGGGTCTCGTTCGGATCGTCGTCGTCGCCGATCCGCCGGTGATTGAAGAAGGCGATGGACAGCACCACGGCGCATGCCGCTGCCATCGCGAGGGACAGGACGAGCCATTCCGACAAGATGACTCCAAGACAAGGGGTAGGGAAAGGGTCGAGAGCGGGTCAGCGCGGGCGCAGCGCGACGATCGCGAGCACCGCGGGAGCCGCGGTCATGAGGGTGAAGGTGACCGGCGAGATGTGGTGCTCGACCGGCTTGCGGGCCATCGCGTGGTAGCTCGGCCGGGCCACGACCTTGGGCGGCGCGGGCGGCGGGGTCACCACGGGGGTGGGCGCCGGCTCCGGTGCGGGCTCCGGCGGCGGGGCCGCCGGCTTGTGGACCACGAGGACCGGAGGCGCGGGTGCCGCCGGCTTGGGCACGGGCTTGGGGGCGGGCTTCGGCGGCGGCTTGGGGGCCGGCTTGGGCGGCGTGGGAGGCGGTGGGGTGGGCTTGGGCTTCGGTGGCGGGGTGGGCTTCGGCGGTGTCGGTGTGGGCGTGGGGCTGGGCGTCGGCTTCGGCGGGCAGGGCGGGGGAGGCGGGGGCGGGCAGTGGTGCCCACCGTGATGGCCTCCGCCGTGGTGGCCGCCCTGACCATGGCCGCGGCCGTTTCCGCGATCGTTTCCGTGGTTGTTTCCGGGATCGCTTCCGCGGTCGGATCCCTCGCTGTTCCCCCGGTCGTTTCCCCGGCCGGCGGCGTGGCTGTTTTCGTGATGTACGCCACCTCGACCGGCTCCGCCCCCGCCCTTGCCGGCGGCCGCGAACACCCTGACGGCGGTCGTGTCGTCCCCGGTGTCGATCGTCGCGTAGGCGCGGCTATCAGCCACGGCCGGCGTGGCGGACAAGGCCGCCCACAGCAGGACCGGGACCGCCAGCAGGCGCCGGGCACAGGCTCTGTTCACCCCGGGAGCATGGGCCCGCGTGCGCCCGCGCGCGTGAAGGTCGGCTCGGGTTCGCCTGAACGGGCGGAGTTCAGACCATAGAGGTTTGAGCCAGTCTTCGGTCGTGTCAGGTTACTGAGCGGTCAATTCCCAAAAGGTATTTGTCGGTTTCGCTCAAAGCCCTCGGAGGGACCCGTTCCTGGCTTTGGTGTGTGACCAAGAACGGATCGCCAATTTCCGCTTTTGCTCGCTCCGTTGGGCAATGATCAGTACATTCGGCTCGGACAGGAGTCCGACCCTCGGGCGGACCCTCGACGGACCACGGCACGACTACCGCTTGGAGACCCCGATGGAGCGCCCCGCCTGGGCCCCGCCAGGCATCGACATATCGGTGCCCAGCGTGTCCCGCATCTACGATTACTACCTGGGCGGCTCGCACAATTTCGAGGTCGACCGCCAGGCCGCCCGGCGTGCCATGGAATTCCTGCCGGGCCTCCCCAAGATCATGCAGGCCAACCGGGCATTCATGCGGCGCGCCGTCCGCCACGCCGTCTCCGAGGGCGTCACCCAGTTCCTCGACATCGGCTCCGGTATCCCGACCTTCGGCAACGTCCACGAGATCGCCCGGGCCGCCAGCCCCGACGCGCGCGTCGTCTACGTCGACCACGACCCGGTGGCCGTCGCGCACAGCCAGGCCGTCCTGGCCGGGGACGAACTCACCGGAGTCGTCGCCGCCGACCTGCGCAAGCCGCAGGAGATCCTCGCCGCCCCCGAGGTCGGCCGACTGATCGACTTCGAACGCCCGGTCGCGCTGCTGCTCGTCGCCGTCCTGCACTTCCTCGAGGACTCGGACGACCCGTACGCCGCCGTCGCGCAACTGCGCGACGCGCTGGCCCCGGGCAGCCTGCTGATCCTCACCCACGCCTCGTACGAGGGCATTCCGCTGTCGCAGGAGGTCGCGGGCGGGGCGGTCGGCGTCTACCGGGACATCCGCAACCCGCTCGTGATGCGCGACCACCAGGAGATCAGCCGCTTCTTCGACGGCTTCGAATGGGTCGAGCCCGGCCTGGTCTCCATGCCGGACTGGCGCCCCGACCGCGCCGACTCGTCGGCCGACGGCGACACGCCGGAGGACCCGTACGCCTTCTCGGGCTTCGGCGGCGTGGGACGCAAGGCGTGAGACTCCCGGCCCCGACCCCGCACTCCGCCACCCCGGCCCCGACCATCCAGTCGGGTGCCGGGACCGGGAAGCACCCGAAGGAACCCCCGAGCGAGGACAAGCCGCCGCCCGGTCCGCGCGCGGGCCGGGCGCCCGTGGGAGAACTGCGGAGCGGGCTGGAGGACCGGATCGCGCGCTTCGCGACGATCTGGGGACGCGCCATCTTCCCGGTCACCGCCACGTCGCTGACGCGGCCGGAGTTCGAACGACACCTCGTCCCACTCACCCGTACCCTCACCGAGGCACTGCACGCGCGCCCCTTCGACGCGGCCATCGCCCAGCGGGTCGGCGCCGAACTCGTCGCCGTGCACTGCACCGACCCGGAGGCCCTGGCCGGGACCCTCGGCGTGGTCGAGTCGTACCTCGTCCTGTACTGCGGCCCGGACGGCGCCGGAGTCGAGGGCACCGAGGAGTACCGGGCCCGCTGCGCCAGGCTCCAACACGGCATCGCGGCCGGATACGCCCGGGCGCTGCGCGAACGCACCCTCAAGGAGCAGGAGGCCATCGCCCGCTCCGCCCTGACCGCCCGCATCGACGCCCAGAAGGCCCTGCACGCCAGCGAGGCACGCTTCCGGGCCGTCTTCGAGGGTGCCGCGATCGGCATCGGCATCGCAGACCTCCAGGGCAACGTGCTGGAGGTCAACGACACCCTGCTGCAGATGTTCGGCGGCCTCGAAGGACACGTCCGGGGCCGCAACGTCAGCGATTGGGGCCACCCCGACGACACCCCGCACGTGTGGCGGATGTACGGCGAGCTGGTGCGCGGGGAACGCGAGCACTACCGGGTGGAGAAGCCCTACTACCGGCACGACGGAACCGTGTTGTGGACCAATCTGACGGTGTCGCTGTTGCGTGACGCCGAGGGGCGGCCGCAGTACCAACTGGCCCTCATGGAGGACACCACCGAGCGCAGGCTGCTCAACCTGCGGCTGCGCTACGAGGCCACCCACGACGCCCTGACCGGCCTGCCCAACCGGACGCTCTTCTTCGAACGTCTGGAGAAGGCCCTCAACGGGGCCGGCGGCAGCCGCTTCGGCCTGTGCTACCTGGACCTCGACGGCTTCAAGGCGGTCAACGACAGCCTCGGACACTCGGCGGGCGACCGCCTGCTGGTGGAGGTCGCCGACCGGCTGGAGAGCTGTGCGACCGGGCCCGGCGAGGTCGTCGCGCGCCTCGGCGGCGACGAGTTCGTCGCGCTGACCACCGGGTCCGACACCGAGGAGAAGGTGACGGAACTCGCGGTCCGCATCCTCTCCGCGCTCTCCACCCCGATCCGGTTGGAAGGGCGGGAGCTCACTGTCCGGGGGAGCATCGGCATCGTCGAGGGCCCGGCGGGCGAACGCACCCCGGCGGAGGTGCTCCGCAGCGCCGACATCACGATGTACCGGGCCAAGGCGGCCGGTGGGAACCGCTTCGAGTTCGCCGACGAGGAGGCCGACGCCCGTGCCATCACCCGCCACGGCCTGACCAACGCCCTCCCGGCGGCGCTGGAACGCGGCGAGTTCTTCATCGAGTACCAGCCGCTGGTGCACATGCACGACGGCAGCGTCCACGGTGCGGAGGCCCTGGTGCGCTGGTCGCACCCGCAGTACGGGGTACTCGGTCCGGACCGCTTCATCCCGTTGGCCGAGCGGACCGGACTGATCGTGCCCCTCGGCCGCTGGGTCCTGGAGGAGTCCGTCCGACAGGCCTGCAACTGGCAGCGCCAGTACGGTGGCGCGGCCCTGCGGATCAACGTCAACCTGTCGCCGACCCAGCTCCACCACCCCGGCCTGGTCGCCGACACCGTCCGGGTCCTGGAGGCCTCCGGGCTGGCCCCGGGCGCGCTGTGCCTGGAGGTCACCGAGTCGGCCTTGATCGGAGCCGACGACGAACTCCTCGAACCGCTGCGCCGGCTCGCGGCCCTCGGCGTGGACATCGCCCTCGACGACTTCGGCACCGGCTACTCCAACCTGGCCAACCTGCGCCGCCTCCCGGTCAGCGTCCTGAAGCTGGACCGCTCCTTCACCCAGGGGATGCAGCACCAACCGGCCAACCCCGTCGACGTCAAGATCGTCGAGGGGATCGTCGCCCTGGCCCACAGCCTCGAACTCGCCGTGACCGTCGAGGGCGTGGAGACCGGGGCCCAGGCCGCCCAACTGCGGGACCTCGGCTGCGATACCGCGCAGGGCTGGTACTACGCCCGCCCCGGCGCCCCGGACCGCATTCACACGCTCTCCCTCTCGGACGCGGTCCCCACCCCCTGACGCCCTCGCCGCCGCGCCGCTTGCCGGGTCTCATGGCGGCGGCATTCGGCTGTGTTCGGCGGCTTCGGCGGTGTTCGGCGGTGTTCGGCGGTGGTGCGGTGCGGGGACCGCCGAGGGCCCGCCGTCGGGGTGCGGGTGCCGGGTGTTGGGTGGCTGCCGTCGGGGTTCGGGTGCCGCGCGGGGCTTGCGCGGGACACGACCGAAGGGGCGTTCCCCGGCGGATAGCGGGGGATCGCGGGGGAGGTCAGCCCCGGCCGGTCTCCGTGCCGTTGCCCGGCGTACGGACCGCTGCCAGTACCCGTCGGTGTCGTCGGACGGTCTCGGTCAAGACCTTGGCGGCCGCCGGAAGTCGCTCCGCCTCGTAGGCGTCGAGAGCCTTCTCCCGAGCCGGTTCGGCCTCTTCAGCGAGGGCCGCGGCCACTGTTCGGGCCAAGGCCGCCGCGTCCTGGATTCCGGTGTTCATGCCCAGCCCTCCTGCGATCGGTTGGACGTGGGCCGCGTCCCCCGCGAGGAAGACCCGGCCCACGCGTATCCGGGGTGCCATGCGGACGTTGACCCGCCAGGTCGACAGCCAGGTGGCCTCCCCGAGGCGTATCCCCGGCATCCGGGCGTGCAGGTCGAACAGCCGCTGAAAGCTCTCCAGAGAGGGCGGCAGCGGCCGGCCGTGCTCGTCGCGCTCCCGGGAGGCCTGAAGCTGGAAGGTGTCTGTCTCCGGTATCGGGCAGAGCATCATGACCCCGCCGTCCGAGGTGAACCACTGGTGCCAGACGTCCCGCCCGAGTCCCGGTGCCGTCACGTCCCCGATGACCATCGCCTGCTCCTCCTCGCTCGTCCCCTCGAAGGGGACCCCGAGGAGGGAGCGGGTGGTGCTGCGTCCGCCGTCGCACCCCGCGAGATGACCGGCCCGGATCACCCGGCCGTCGGCCAGCTCCGCGTCGACACCGGCGGCGTCCTGGCGCAGGGCCGTGAGTCCGGCGCCGTACTCGACGTGCACGCCGAACTCGGCGAGCCGGTCGCGCAACACCGCCTCGATCTGCCACTGGCCCATGAACAAGAAGTCCGGGACGGGGGTGTCATTGACATGGGCGCCGTCGAAGTACTTGCCGAACGTCAGGTTCGAGATGCCGACGGCCGCCAGTCGCCCGGCGACGCCGAGGTCCGTGAAGACCTTGAGGCCGTCCTCGTTCAGGGTTTTGCCGCGAGACTCGCGGTGCGGCGACGTGCGCCGGTCGATGACCCGCACGGCGACGCCGCGGCGCGCCAGGTCGCAAGCGAGCGTCAGGCCGGTGGGTCCGGAGCCCGCGATCAGAACGTCGGTCATCGGGTGTCCTCTCATTGCCGTTTGCCGTCGATGACTCAAGGAAAGCGGCTCCGGAGCAAAAAAGCAACCCAGTTAAATATTTGACTCGGTCACATCTCGTGTGTACGGTGTGTGACATGGAAAACACGACAGGTCTACGTGAGAACAAGAAACTGCGTACGCGCCACCGGCTGGCGGCCACGGCGCTGGAACTCTTCCTGGAGCGGGGCTTCGACGCCGTTTCGGTGGCGGATGTCGCCGCCGCGGCCGAGGTCTCCAAGCCCACCCTGTTCCGGTACTTCCCGAGCAAGGAGGATCTGATCCTGGACCGCTTCGCGGATCATCAGGACGAGGCGGCCCGGATCGTGCGAGACCGGGAGAGAGGTCAGACCCCGGTGGGCGCCCTGCACGCGCACTTCCTGGCGGCCCTCGCGGAACGGGATCCGATCACAGGCCTCTGCGACCATCCGAACGTCCTCGCGTTCCAGGGGCTGCTGTACTCCACGGCGAGCCTGGAGAGTCGCATGGCCCACTACACGGCCCGTGAGGTGGAGCTGCTCGGGGAAGTCCTGGAGGGGGAGTCCGTCGCGCCGCTCGCCGCCCGGCTGGCGGCCACGCACATGGTGGCGGTGCGTCAGGGACTGGGGCGGGCGAACTGGGCCCGCGTCTCCTCGGGCGCGAGTGCGGACGACGCTCACGCGACAGCCGTCACCGAAGCCGACCAGGCCTTCGGGATGTTGGCCGAGGGGCTCGACGCGACCCTGTCCAGACGTACCTGAGCGGGCCGCCTCGCCGCCCCGGGGCCCCGCTGCCGACCACCCTCGGGCCTCCGTACCCGACCGCCCCCGGGCCTCCGCGGCCGACCACCCCGGACCCCGACGGCGGGCCCGCCACCGCGGTCCTGGGTGGCGACCCGGTCAGCCGTCCAGCAGTATGCGCTTCAGTTCCCGGGCCGCGCGCGGTGGGGCGACGTCCGTGCGGTGGGCCAGGGCGATCGTGCGGCGCAGGGGGGAGCCCGCCAGGGGTGTGGCGCGCAAACCGGGGCCGCCGTGGGCGACCACCATGGCCGGAACCACCGCGACACCCAGACCCGCCCGGACGAAGCCGAGCACCGCGTCCATCTCGCCGCCCTCCACCGTGAACACCGGCTCGAAGCCCGCCGCCCGGCAGGCCGCCACCGTCAGGTCGCGCAGGTCGTAGCCGTGTCGGAACATCACCATCGGTTCGTCCCGCAAGGCGGAGATCGTCAGCGGGCCGCCTCCCGCCGGCGGCGGAAGGTCGGCCGAGGAGACCACGACCAGGTCCTCCGTCAACAACTCCACAGTGGTCAGGGCAGGTGCCGACGGCGGTAGCGGCAGCGAGACGAGGGCCAGGTCCAAGACCCCTCGCGCCAGTTCCCGTACGAGGTCCAGCGAGCCGCTCTCCTCGATCAGCAGCTCGATCCCGGGGTGGGCGGTGTGGAAGGCCCGCAGTACGCCCGGCAGCAGCCCCGTGCACACGCTCGGCGTGGCCCCGAGCCGCACCCGCCCGCGCCGTAGCTGCGCCAGTTCCTGTACCTCCAGCCGTGCCGTGTCGGCGTCCGCGAGGATGCGTCGGGCCAGCGGCAGCAGGGCCTCGCCCGCGTCGGTGAGCGCGATGTTGCCGCGCGCCCGACTGAAGAGTTCCGCCCCCAGCTCCCTTTCGAGCGCTTTGATCTGCTGGGACAGCGAAGGCTGCGCCACGTGTTCACGCTCTGCCGCGCGGGTGAAATGCCGGGTCTCGGCAACGGCCACGAAGTACACGAGCTGCTGGAACTGCATCGCCCCAGGGTAGCCCTTGTATAGAGAGTCCCTATCGACATCAGCTTCACCATGTCTTGGACCTTTCGGGACCTTCGTCCCTACCGTCGATGTCATGGCATTGGCAACCCGGACGGATCGACGGCCGTCCACCCCGCGCACGCTCTGGGACTCCACCGTCGGCAAGAAGTCCGTGATGGCGGTCTCCGGCCTGATCATGCTCGGCTACCTCGTCGTCCACATGCTCGGCAACCTCAAGATCTTCTTCGGCGCGGACGAGTTCAACGGCTACGCCCACTGGCTGCGCACGCTCGGCTCCCCGTTCCTGCACCACGAGTGGGCCCTGTGGATCGTCCGCCTCGTGCTGGTCGCCGCCGTCGTCGCCCACGCGGTCTGCGCGTACCAGCTCAGCCGCCGCGACATCAAGGCACGCCCGGTCAAGTACGCCCACAAGCGGCGGCGCGCGAGCTATGCCACCCGCACCATGCGATGGGGCGGAATCATCCTCGCCCTGTTCATCGTCTGGCACCTCCTCGACCTCACCACGCTCACCGTCAACGACCGTGCCTGGGCCGGCCACCCCTACGAGAACGTGCTGTCCACCTTCTCCACCTGGTACGGCAACACCATCTACATCGTGGCGATGGCGGCCCTCGGTCTGCACGTCCGCCACGGCTTCTGGAGCGCCGCCCAGACCCTCGGCGCCGGCAACGCCCGGCGCGACCGGGCCCTGAAGTTCCTGGCCGACGCCCTGGCCCTCGTCCTCTTCGCGGGCTTCGTGTCCGTGCCCGTCGCCGTCATGACCGGAGTGGTGAGCTGACCATGAGCACCCCCTACGCCGACTACACCCTCGGCGACCCGATCGCCGACACCAAGGCCCCGGAAGGTCCGATCGCCGAACGCTGGGACCGCCGCCGCTTCGAGGCCAAACTGGTCAACCCCGCCAACCGCCGCAAGCACACCGTCATCGTCGTCGGCACCGGTCTGGCCGGCGGGGCCGCCGGCGCCACCCTCGCCGAGCAGGGCTACCACGTCGTCCAGTTCTGCTTCTCCGACTCCCCGCGCCGCGCCCACTCCATCGCCGCGCAGGGCGGCATCAACGCCGCCAAGAACTACCGCAACGACGGCGACTCCGTGCACCGCCTCTTCTACGACACCGTCAAGGGCGGCGACTTCCGCGCCCGCGAGTCCAACGTCCACCGCCTCGCCCAGATCTCCGTCGAGATCATCGACCAGTGCGTGGCCCAGGGCGTTCCCTTCGCCCGCGAGTACGGCGGCCTCCTCGACACCCGCTCCTTCGGCGGAGTCCAGGTCTCCCGCACCTTCTACGCCCGGGGTCAGACCGGACAACAACTGCTGCTCGGCGCCTACCAGGCGCTGTCCCGACAGATCGCCGCCGGCAACGTCGAGATGCACGCCCGCACCGAGATGCTCGACCTGATCACGATCGACGGAGTGGCCCGGGGCATCGTGGCCCGCGACCTGATCACCGGCACGATCCAGGCCCACTACGCCGACGCGGTGGTCCTGGCGAGCGGGGGCTACGGCAACGTCTTCTACCTCTCCACCAACGCCATGAACTCCAACGCGACCGCCGTCTGGCGGGCGCATCGACGCGGCGCCCACTTCGCCAACCCCTGCTTCACGCAGATCCACCCCACCTGCATCCCGCGCACCGGCGACCACCAGTCGAAGCTGACCCTCATGAGCGAGTCGCTGCGCAACGACGGCCGGATCTGGGTCCCCAAGGCCGAAGGCGACACCCGGCCCGCCGCCGACATCCCCGAGGAGGAGCGCGACTACTACCTGGAGCGGATCTACCCCTCCTTCGGCAACCTCGTGCCCCGCGACATCGCCTCCCGCGCCGCGAAGAACGTCTGCGACGAGGGTCGCGGCGTCGGCCCCGGCGGGCAGGGCGTGTACCTCGACTTCGCCGACGCGATCAGCCGCATGGGCAAGGACAAGGTCGCGGAGAAGTACGGCAACCTCTTCGACATGTACGAGCGGATCACCGCGGAGAACCCGTACGAGGTGCCCATGCGGATCTACCCCGCCGTGCACTACACCATGGGCGGATTGTGGGTCGACTACGACCTCCAGACGAGCGTCCCCGGGCTGTTCGCGATCGGCGAGGCCAACTTCTCCGACCACGGGGCCAACCGCCTCGGCGCCTCCGCGCTGATGCAGGGTCTGGGCGACGGCTACTTCGTCCTCCCCTCCACCATCAACGACTACCTGGCCCGCCGCCACACCGAGGCCGCCGCCGACGGCGACGCCGTGGACGACGACCACCCCGAGGTCGCCGCCGTACTGCGCGAGACCCGCGACTGCCTGGCCAAGCTGCTCGCCGTCGACGGCGACCGGACCCCCGACTCCTTCCACCGGGAGATCGGTGAACTCATGTGGGAGTACTGCGGCATGGCCCGCACCGAAGCCGGTCTGCGCAAGGCGCTGGCCCGCATCCCCGAGATCCGCGAGGAGTTCTGGAAGCGGATCAAGGTCCCGGGCAGCGGCGCCGAGTTCAACCAGTCGCTGGAGAAGGCCAATCGCATCGTCGACTACCTGGAACTCGCCGAGCTGATGTGTCTCGACGCCCTCCACCGCGCCGAGTCCTGCGGCGGGCACTTCCGCGAGGAGTCCCAGACCCCGGACGGCGAAGCCGCCCGCCGCGACGAGGAGTTCGGGTACGTGGCCGCCTGGCAGTACCAGGGCACCGGCGCCGCACCCGTCCTGCACAAGGAAGACCTCGTCTTCGAGTACGTCCACCCCACCCAGCGGAGCTACGCATGAGGCTCACCCTGCGCGTCTGGCGCCAGCGCAACCCCGAAACCCCGGGCGCCATGGCCTCCTACGAGGTCGACGGCATCTCCCGGGACATGTCGTTCCTGGAGATGCTCGACACCCTCAACGAAGACCTCATCCTGCGCGGTGAGGACCCGGTCGCCTTCGACCACGACTGCCGCGAGGGCATCTGCGGAGCCTGCAGCCTCGTCATCAACGGTGACGCCCACGGACCCGAGCGCACCACCACCTGCCAGCTCCACATGCGTTCCTTCGCCGACGGGGACACCATCGACGTCGAGCCCTGGCGCGCCTCGGCCTTCCCGGTGGTGAAGGACCTCGTCGTCGACCGCAGCGCCTTCGACCGGATCATCCAGGCCGGCGGCTACATCACAGCCCCCACCGGCGCCGCCCCCGAGGCACACGCCACCGCCGTGCCCAAGCCGGCCGCCGATCACGCCTTCGAGCACGCCGAGTGCATCGGATGCGGTGCGTGCGTGGCCGCCTGCCCCAACGGCTCGGCCATGCTGTTCACCTCCGCCAAGGTCAACCACCTCAACGTGCTGCCCCAGGGCTCGCCCGAACGCGAGACCCGCGTCCTCGACATGGTGGCCCGGATGGACGACGAGGGATTCGGCGGCTGCACCCTGACCGGCGAGTGTGCCACGGCCTGCCCGAAGGGCATTCCGCTGCCGTCGATCGCCGCGATGAACAAGGAGTGGCTGCGGGCGGTCCGCAAGCGCTGAACCGGGCCGCGCGAGCCCCCGTACGAGCGCCCCCGGACGGCCGGGCCGGCCGGTCCCGGTTCCCCCGGCCTGGGCCGATCGGCTGACCCGATCCGCCGACCGGGCGCTCGTACGGGCCGTACGTCGCGCCGCGCCCCGGCGGCACGCGGCGCGTGCGGGACAGTGAGCCCCATGCCTCAAGCCCCCGCCGGGACCGGACCGCGCCGCCGCACCGTGTTGGCCGCCGCCCTCGCCCCGCTCGCGGTGGCCGGCTGCGCCTCCGAGGAACCCACCCGCCCGGCGCCCGGCCCCCAGGCCCTCGCCGAGGACGCCGTCGTGATGGTGATCCGGCACGGGGAGAAGCCGTACGCCGGGGACACCGGCGAGGACGAGGACGGCAACGAGGACCCCGGATTCCTGGCCGGTCGCGGATGGCGCCGCGCCGAGGAACTGCACCGGCTCTTCCCACCGAGCCGCGGCTCCGTGCTGCCCCGGCCGGCGGCCGTCTTCGCCACCGGCGGCAAGCCGCCCGCCCCGGCCCGCTGCAAGCAGACCGTCGAGGCGCTGGCCACCGCGCTGAAGACCCCCGTCCGCACCGAGTTCGGCATCGGCGCCGAAGCGGGCCTGGCCCGCGCCGCCCTGGCCGCGAGGATGCCCGTACTCGTCTGTTGGGAGTACGCCGGCATGCCCCGCCTGGTCCGCGCCCTCGGCGCGCACCAGGTCCTCGGGGTCCCCGCGATCTGGCCCGACCGCTACGACCTCGTCTGGGTCTTCACCCGCCGCCGGGGTGAGTGGAGCTTCCGCGAACTCCCGCAGCAACTGCTGCCGGGCGACGCCTGAGCCGCCCCGGTGCCTGCCCGGGAGGCGGACGTCAGCTCCCGCCTTCGGAGCCGAGCGCCCGCGCCAGGTAGCCCGCCGTGACGCTGCCGGGCGTACGGGCCACCTCGCGCGGGGTTCCCGACGCGATCACGCGGCCGCCCGCCGCACCACCGCCCGGGCCCATGTCGAGGACCCAGTCCGCGCCCGCCACCACCGCCATGTCGTGCTCCACGACCACCACCGAGTGACCGGCGTCCACCAGGCCGTGCAACTGCCGCATCAGCACCCGCACATCGGCCGGATGCAGTCCCGTGGTCGGCTCGTCCAACAGGTACAGGGTGTGGTCACGGCGCGAACGCTGGAGCTCCGCCGCCAGTTTGACGCGCTGCGCCTCCCCGCCCGACAGCTCGGTCGCCGGCTGGCCCAACCGCAGGTAGCCCAGTCCGATCTCCTCCAGCGCCCGCAGGCTGCGCCCCGCCGCCGGGACCTCCGCGAAGAACCCCGCCGCGGCCTCCACGGTCAGACCGAGCACCTCCGCGATGTTCAGACCCCGGTAACGGACCTCCAGGGTCTCGGAGTTGTAGCGGGCACCCGCGCACTGCGGGCACGGGGCGTACGTACTCGGCAGGAACAGCAGCTCCACCGACACGAAGCCCTCGCCCTGGCAGGTCTCGCAGCGGCCGCCCGACACGTTGAAGGAGAACCGGCCCGCCTTCCAGCCGCGCGCCTTCGCCTCCTCGGTGGCCGTGAAGAGCCTGCGCACCACGTCGAACAGCCCCGTGTACGTGGCCAGGTTGGAGCGAGGGGTCCGGCCGATCGGCTTCTGGTCCACCTCCACGAGGCGGCGTACGGGGAAGTCCGGATCGGCGAGCCGTCCGGAGACCTCCCCGGCGAGCGCCTGTCCGACGAGCGTGGACTTCCCGGACCCGGACACGCCGGTGACGGCGGTGAACACCCGCAGCGGGAACTCGGCGTCCACACCGCGCAGGTTGTGGCGCCGTACCCCGCTGAGTCGGATCGTCGCGCCGGCGGTGCGCGCCGGCCGGGGCGCGAGGGGCTCCTGCGTGCCGAACAGGGCGCGCGCGGTCGCCGATTCGCTCACGTCGGCCAGTGCGGCCGGCGGTCCGCTGTGCAGTACTCGCCCCCCGTGCTCGCCGGCCGCCGGCCCGACGTCCACCAGCCAGTCCGCGTGGCGCACCACGTCCAGATGGTGTTCCACGACGAACACGGTGTTCCCGGCCGCCTTCAGCCGGTCCAACACGCTCAACAGGGCTTCGGTGTCCGCCGGGTGCAGCCCCGCCGACGGCTCGTCCAGGACGTACACCACCCCGAACAGGCCCGAGCGCAACTGCGTGGCCAGCCGCAACCGTTGCAGTTCGCCCGCCGACAGGGTCGGCGCGGTGCGGTCCAGGCTCAGGTAGCCGAGTCCCAACTCGGTGACGGGGTCGATGCGCGAACGCAGGTCCTCGATCAGGACCCGCGCCGCCTCACCCTCCGAGGGCGCCGACGCCAGCACCTCGTCCAGGTCCGTCAGCGCGAGCGCCGCCGCCTCGGCGATCGTGCGGCCCGCGAAGGTCACCGCGAGAGCCTCGGGGCGAAGCCGGCGCCCCTCGCACACCGGGCAGGGCGAATCGGTGAGGAACCGCTCCGCCCGGGCCCTGAGGGTGGCGCTCTTGCTGTCGGAGAAGGTCCGCATCACGTACCGGTGCGCGCTCATGTACGTGCCTTGGTACGGTCGTTGGATGCGGTCCGCGTCGCGTACCGGGTGCACGGTCACCACGGGCTGTTCCTCCGTGAACAGGATCCACCGGCGGTCCTCGGCCGCCAACTCCTTCCACGGACGGTCGACGTCGTACCCGAGCGCGTCCAGGACGTCCCGCAGGTTCTTGCCCTGCCAGGCGCCAGGCCAGGCCTCGATGGCGCCTTGACGGATCGACAGGTCGGGATCCGGTACGAGGAGTTCCTCGCTGGTGTGGTGGACGCGGCCCAATCCCTGGCAGGAAGGGCAGGCGCCGGCTGCCGTGTTGGGGGAGAAGGAGTCGGAGTCGAGCCGTTCGGCGCCGACGGGATAGGTGCCCGCCCGCGAGTACAGCATCCGCAGGGAGTTCGACAGCAGGGTCACCGTCCCCACCGAGGAGCGCGAGCCGGGTGAGGAACGCCGCTGCTGCAACGAGACGGCGGGCGGCAGGCCGGTGACGGAATCCACCTTCGGGGCGCCGATCTGGTGGATCAGTCGGCGGGCGTACGGGGCCACGGACTCGAAGTAACGGCGTTGGGCCTCGGCGTAGAGCGTCCCGAACGCCAGGGAGCTCTTGCCGGAGCCGGAGACCCCGGTGAAGACGGTGAGCGCGTCGCGCGGGATGTCCACGTCGACCCCGCGCAGATTGTGCTCCCGGGCGCCCCGGACCCGTACGAAGGGGTCGTGGCTCGGGTTCGGGGGGTCGGGGGCGTACGGGTCCGGGGCGGGGGAGTGGTGCATTCGCCCCACTTTAGTGCGGCGAGACCGTCGCGGCCCGCTCCCGCCCCCCGATCACATCGGCATGCGGCGCCCGCTCAGAGCCCCGCGAGCCGGGCCAGCCCCGCGAAGGAGTCCAGCAGGGCCGTCCGGTCGTAGGTGGAGGTCGTGACCAGCAGTTCGTCCGCCTCCGTCGTCCGCGCGACCTCGGCCAGCTCCGCCGCGACCCGCTCCGGAGTGCCGTGGACGTGCCCGACCAGCGCGCCCTCGTACAGCTCACGCTCCTTCGCGGTCATCTCCAGCGCCTCGATCTCCTCGGCCGGACGGAGCGGCGGGAAGCTGCCCCGGGTGCGGGAGTACGCGAGGGACCAGGCCTCCGGGACCAGGATCCGGCGGGCTGCCTCCTGCGTATCGGCGACCGCCACGGTCCCGGAGACCATCACGTACGGCTCCGCGCCCCAGGCGGACGCCCGGAACTCCTCGCGGTAGCGCTCCACGACCTCGGTCACCTTCGCCCGGCCCCGCAGGTCCCCGACCACCATCGGCAGCCCGGCCCGCGCCGCGATTCCGGCGCCCTCGCCGGTGGCCAGCACGTACGGGGCGATCGGCAGCCCCTCCGCCGGCCGGGCGTGTACCTGGGGGTGGGCGCGCTGGGTGCCGTCCAGCCAGCCCAGCAGCTCGGTCAGTTGCTCCTCGAACAGGTCGGCGTCCTTGGTGTCCCGTCCCAGCGCCCGCCGGATCCCGTCCGTGAAGCCGACCGAGCGGCCGAGGCCCATGTCGACGCGGCCGGGGAACAGGGACTCCAGTACCCCGAACTGTTCGGCGACCACCAGCGGTTGGTGGTTGGGCAGCATCACCCCGCCCGTGCCCACCCGGATCCTGTGGGTCGAGGCGGCCACGGCCGCGGCCAGCACGGTCGGCGCGGAACCGGCGACGCCGGGCACACTGTGGTGCTCCGACACCCAGAAGCGGTGGTAGCCGAGTTCCTCCGCCGCGCGCGCCAGCGTCACGGTGTCGCGCAGCGCCTGCGGGGCACTGTGGCCCTCGCGGGTCCGGGACCGGTCGAGTATCGAGATTTTTCGGATCACACCGGTGTCAACGTCGTGGAACGAGGAGGATTCCCCGGTCCGGGAGGGCGCGAGGGGGATTGCACCGCGGGTCGAGCGCCGGCGGGTCGGCGCGCGCCCGGGGCGCGGGCCTGACCGGCGCCACTTCGACGGCGGAACCTAGGCTGGGCGTATGACGCGTGAGACCGACAACCGCCGCCCGCTGGCCGTCTTCGACATCGACAACACCCTGGCCGACACCGACCACCGGCAGCACTTCCTGGAGCGGCGCCCCCGGGACTGGGCGGGATTCTTCGGCGCGGCCCCGGCCGATCCGCCGCTCGCGCGCGGGGTGGCGCTCGCGGTGGAGAGCGCGGTCGAATGCGAGGTCGTGTACCTCACCGGGCGCCCCGAGCGGTGTCGTGCGGACACCGTCGAGTGGCTGACCCGGCACGGTCTGCCGGAGGGGCGGCTGTGGATGCGCGGCAACCAGGACCGTCGCCCGGCCCGGACGACGAAGCTGGAGGTGCTGCGGCGACTCGGGCGGGGTCGGGACGTGCGGATGCTGGTGGACGACGACGAGCTGGTCTGTCAGGCGGCCCGGGCGGCCGGCTTCCGGGTGGTGCTCGCCGACTGGGCACAGGACGCACCGGAACTCAAGTCCGCTCAGGAGGGCGAGGGCCGCACCTGAGCGGCGGGCCCCGCGTGCCGTCCGGGGCGGGGCGGCGGCCCTCGCCGTCGACCGGGAGGTGTCGGTCCTCGCGTCACTCCTCGCCGTCGATGCGGAAGCCCACCTTGAGGCCGACCTGGTAGTGGCCGATCTCGCCGTTCTCGATGTGTCCGCGCACCTGGGTGACCTCGAACCAGTCGAGGTTGCGGACCGTCTGCCCCGCGCGGGCGATTCCGTTCCTGATGGCCTGATCGATGCCCTCCGAGGAGGTGCCGACGATCTCGGTCACCCGGTACGTGTGATTGGACATGGGGTCTCCCGATGGTGGTCGCTGTTGCCTTGTTCCAAGGTGCCCCAGTAAGTCCGGGTCCGCGAACTTTGCGTGAACGATCCCGAGCGAAAGGTCTTGACCAACGTATTGGTCTATGCCAATTTCAAGCCATCTGAGATCCATCCCCAGAAGGTGACCCTCGTGAAGATGCGCTTCCTCGCCATGTGCACCGTTCTCGCGGCCGCGACCGCCCTCACCGGCTGCAGTCAGGTGGCCGGATCCGAAGGTGCGCCCGAGAAGGTGACGCTCTGGTTGATGAAGGGCAGCGCCTCGGACGACTTCATCGCGAAGTTCACCGCCGACTTCGAGAAGGAGCACGCCGGCATCGACCTGGAGGTCAAGATCCAGGAATGGACGGGCATCGGCGACAAGGTCAACGCCGTCCTCAAGGGCACGAGCAAGGACAGCGCCGACGTCATCGAGGTCGGCAACACCCAGGTGGCCCAGTACGTCGAGACCGGCGGCATCTCCGAAGTCACCATGGACGGACTGCGCGACTGGGACAGCAGGCACTGGCTCAAGGGCCTCTCCGACCCGGGAAGCGTCGACGGGGCCCAGTACGGAGTGCCCTGGTACGCCGCCAACCGGGTGGTGATCTACAACAAGGAACTCTTCGCGAACGCCGGGATCACCACCCCGCCGAAGACCCGTCAGGACTGGATCCAGGCGACCCGGCGGCTCGACAAGGGCGAACAGCAGGGCATCTACCTGCCCGGCCAGAACTGGTACGTCCTCGCCGGCTTCATCTGGGACGAGGGCGGCGAACTCGCGGTGCAGACCAACGGCGAGTGGGCGGGCGCGCTCGACGACGAGAAGGCCCTGAACGCCATGGAGTTCTACAAGCAGCTCCAGGGACTCGGCGACGGCCCCAAGGACGCCGACGAGGAGACGCCCCCGCAATCCGAGGTCTTCGCGCGCGGCCGGATCGCCCAGATCATCGGCCCGCCGAGCCAGGCGGCGGCGATAGAGGCCGCCAACCCGGCCCTGAAGGACAAGCTCGGCTTCTTCCCCATCCCGGGAAAGAGCGCCGAGAAGCCCGGCGCCGTCTTCACCGGCGGATCCGACCTGATCATCCCGGAGAAGGCGGGGAGTCGTGAGCACGCCGTGGACCTGATCACGGCGCTCGTCAGCGAGAAGTGGCAGACCGAACTCGCCACCACCATGAGCTACGTCCCCAACAAGACCACCCTCGCCCACGTGGTCGAGGGCAACGAGGGCGCCGCCACCATGGCCGTCGGCGCCGCCCAGGGACGGGCCACCCCGCAGTCGGCGCGATGGGCCGAGGTCGAGGCCGAGAACCCCATCAAGCCGTACATGACGGCCGCGCTCACCGGCCAGGACCCCAAGCGGGCCGCGAGGACCGCCTCGGAGTCCATCAGCCGGATCCTCGGCTCCGACCACTGACGCGGCTCCGACACGGACCCTGCCTCACGGCCCGCCCGCGCGTCCGCCGAGTTCAGCGTCCGCACATCCGGCCGCCGCTGAGCGGTCATGTCGAATCCAGCCGGTCACGGAAGAAGTAAAGGAGCCAGGCCACCAACCTGCCGGCCTGGCTCTCCGTGCCCGGATCAGGAGCAGCCATGACCATCGCACCCCTGTCCCCGTCCCCCCTCGCGCCCCCCGCCCTCCCCGCAGCCCCCGCCGCCCCTCTCGCCCCGGCGCTCCCCGCCGACCGCACCGCGCCCGCGAGCCCCCGGTACGCCGTCCGGCTCGCCCGCGACGAGGACGAGGTACGAGCCGCCCAGCGACTGCGCCACCAGGTCTTCGCCGGGGAACTCGGCGCCCGCCTCGACCGGGCCGAGCCCGGGCTGGACGTCGACGCCTTCGACGCCTACTGCGACCACCTCCTCGTCGTCGACGAGGAGAGCGAGCAGGTCGTCGGCACCTACCGGCTGCTCCCTCCGGAACGCGCCGCCGTCGCGGGCCGCCTCTACTCCGAGGCGGAGTTCGACCTCGGCGCGCTGGCCCCCATCCGCCACGACCTCGTCGAGGTCGGCCGGTCCTGCGTCCACCCCGACCACCGCAACGGCGCCGTCATCGCCCTGATCTGGGCCGGCCTCGCCCGCTACATGGACCGCTCCGGCCACAACTGGCTCGCGGGCTGCTGCTCCGTCCCGCTCGCCGACGGCGGGGTGCTGGCCGCCGCCACCCGGGAGACCGTCCTGCGACGCAACCTGGCCCCCGAGGAGTACCGGGTCACCCCGCACCTGCCCTGGAGCCCCGAGGGTGTCACCGTCCCCGGCCGGCAGGAGCTGCCCCCGCTGCTGCGCGGCTACCTGCGCCTGGGCGCCTGGGTCTGCGGGGAGCCCGCGCTGGACGCCGAGTTCGGCTGCGCCGACCTGTACGTACTGCTCTCCCTGCGCCGGACCAACCCCCGCTACCTCAACCACTTCCTCTCGCTCGCCCCGGGCGCATGAACGCCTGGCTGCCCACCGCGCCCTGCACCCCCGAGGCCTGCGCCGGCCACGAGGGTCCGACGGCGAGCGTCCCGCACGCGGTGCTCCGCCTCGCCGGCGCCGTGGCCCTCGTCCTCCTCGCCGTCCTGGCCGCCGCGCCCGTACGGCTGCTCCCGGACCGCCCCCGACACGCCCTCGTACGGGGCTGGTCGGCGGCGCTGCTCGCCGCCCTGGGCGTACGGATCACCGTCCACGGAAGCCCCGGCGCGGGCGGCGGCCGGCTGATCGTCGCCAACCACATCTCCTGGCTCGACATCCCGCTCGTGGCCGCCGTGCTGCCCTGCCGGATGCTGGCCAAGAGCGAGATCGGCGCCTGGCCCGTGCTGGGTCCGCTCGCCGCCCGGGCCGGAACCCTGTTCATCGAACGGGACCGGATCAGGGCCCTGCCCGACACGGTCGCGGCCATGACCCGGGCGCTGCGCGCCGGGGACCGGGTCACCGTCTTCCCCGAGGGGTCCACCTGGTGCGGTCGGGCCCAGGGGCCGTTCCGGCGGGCCGCGTTCCAGTCGGCGTTGGACGCGCGCGTGCCCGTACAGCCGATCCGGCTCGCGTACCGGCTGTCGGGAGGCGAAGGCCCTGCCGGGAGCCTCGCCGGGGCGCCCGCCTTCGTCGGGGACGACCCGTTGACGGCCTCCCTGTGGCGCATCGTCCGCGCCCGGGGGGTGCGGGCCGAGGTGTGGTTGTTGCCGCGGATCCCGCCGGGCCGGCACGGGGACCGGCGGGACCTCGCGGCGGCGGCGCAGGAGGCTGTCCACGCGAGGGCCGCGCGACCCGTAGCGGTTCCGCGGCCCGTTCGCGCCGCGGAACCCGTGCGAGGGGCGCGGCCCGTCCGGACCGCACCCCTCCTGCCGGGCGTCCCCACTCAGGCCGCCGGGCCCTCCGCCACCGACAGGGACAGCGCGAAGCGGCCCGCCGCGTCCGTCCACCACTGGGTCAACTCGAGTCCGGCCGAAGCCAGTTCCTCGCGCACACCCTCCTGACGGAACTTCGCCGAGATCTCCGTCAGGATCTCCTCACCGGCCCTGAAGGGCACCACCATGTCCAGGGCCCGGATCTTCACCACCGCCTCCGAACGGGACCGCAGCCGCATCTCGATCCACTCGTGTTCCTTGTTCCACACCGCCACGTGGGTGAACTCGGCGGTGTGGAAGTCCGCGCCCAACTCGCGGTCGATCACGGCCAGTACGTTCTTGTTGAACTCCGCCGTCACCCCCTGCGCGTCGTCGTACGCCGCGACCAGGACGGCCTCGTCCTTGACGAGGTCGGTACCCATCAGCAGCGCGTCACCGGGCGACAGCATCGCCCGTACGGACGCCAGGAACGCGGCCCGCTCCGGCGGCAACAGGTTCCCGATCGTGCCGCCGAGGAACACCACCAGGCGGGGCCCGGGGGAGTCCGGCAGCCGCAGCGGCCGTGTGAAGTCCGCCACCAACGCGTGGACCTTCAAGCCGGGATGCTCCGCCAACAGGGTGTCCGCCGCGCCCCGCAGGGCGCTCTCGCTGACGTCCACCGGGATGTACGTCTCCAGCGCGGGCATCGCCTCGATCAGGTGCCGGGTCTTCTCGGAGGAGCCGGAGCCCAACTCCACCAGCGTGCGGGCGCCGCTCTCCGTCGCGATCTCCCGGGCCCGCTCCAGCAGGATCTCCCGCTCGGCGCGCGTCGGGTAGTACTCGGGCAACCGGGTGATGTCCTCGAAGAGTTCACTGCCCCGGGCGTCGTAGAACCACTTGGGCGGCAACTTCTTGGGGGAGCCGGTCAGTCCGCCGCGCACGTCGGTGCGCAGCGCCTTCTCCGCGGCGTTCTCGTCGAGGGTCCGGGTCAACTGGAAATCACTCACGGTCGGCTCTCCTTGAGCGGGGTCAGATCGACCCTCGTGCGGGTTGCGGTCAGCAGGGTCCGGTCGGGTACTTCGCACCAGCGGGGGTCGTCGTCGTGCGGCTCGGACGCCACGACCACGCGCCCGGCGCGCGGATCCGCCAGATACCAGAGGGAATCGCCCCAGGCGGTCGCGGCGATCGTGGCGCCGTCGGTCAACAACAGGTTGAGCCGTGAGGCGGGGGCGGCCGAGGCCAGGTCCCGGACGGGACCGGCGAGGGCGGAGCCGAGGTCGTCCCCGGCGCGCAGGCGGTGCAGGACCAGCGCCCAGATCAGCGCCGAGTCCGTGCGCGCGGCGAGTTGCAGCAGCTCCTCCACCGGCAGCCCGGCGGCGACCGGGGCCGCCGACTCCGGCCAGTCCCGCACCGAGCCGTTGTGGCTGAAGAGCCACCGCCCGGCCGAGAACGGCGCGGCCGCGGCCTCCCCGTCCGCCCCAGCCAGCGTGGCGTCCCGTACGGCGGCCAACACGGCGCCGCTGCGTACCACGCGGGTGAGGTCGGCGAAGGTGAGGTCGCCCCAGATCGGGCCGGCCCGCCGGTAGCGGGCCGGCACCGGGTCGCCCTCCGCGTACCAGCCGATGCCGAAGCCGTCGGCGTTCACCGTGCCGTTGCGCTGCCGGCGCGGCGCCCAGGACTGCCGTACGAGGGAGTGCTCCGGTTCGCTCAGCAGCCTCCCGAGGCTCACCACCGGCCCGAGATAGGCGAGGTGGCGACACATCAGGCATCATCCCGAGCGGTGCGGAACCCGGCGAAGATCTGCCGGCGCACCGGCAGGTCCCAGTTGCGGAACGTGCCCCGGCAGGCCACCTGGTCCACCGCGAAGGACCCGCCCCGGAGCACCTTGTGCTCGGGGCCGAAGAACACCTCCGAGTACTCCCGGTAGGGGAACGCGCGGAACCCCGGGTAGGGGAGGAAGTCGGACGCCGTCCACTCCCACACGTCGCCGATCAGCTGACGCACCCCGAGGGGGGAGGCCCCGGCCGGATAGCTGCCCGCGGGGGCCGGGCGCAGGTGGCGCTGCCCCAGGTTCGCGTGCGCCGGGGTCGGGTCGGCGTCGCCCCACGGGTACCGGGTGGAGCGGCCCGTGCCCGGGTCGTGGCGGGCGGCCTTCTCCCACTCGGTCTCGGTGGGCAGCCTGCGCCCGGCCCAGCGGGCGTACGCGTCCGCCTCGTACCAACTGACGTGCAGCACGGGCTCGTCGCCCGGCACCGCCTCGGTGACGCCGAAGCGACGGCGCGACCACGTCTCGCCCTCCCGGTGCCAGAACAACGGGGCCTCGATCCCGTGCGCCCGGATCTGTTCCCAGCCCTCGGCGGCCCACCAGCGGGACTCGCGGTAGCCGCCGTCCGCCATGAACGCCTGGTAGTCGGCATTGGTCACCGGAGCCGTGTCGATCCAGTACGGCGCGGTGTCCCGGGTGTGTGCGGGCCGCTCGTTGTCCAGCGACCAGGGCTCGGCGGAGGTTCCCATCGTGAACGGCCCGCCGGGCACCAGCACTTCTCTCGCGGACAGAGGCGGGCCCTGCGGCGGATCCGGGTCCGGGGCGGTCAACACCGCGGCTCCCCGTCTCAGCTGATGCGTGATCAACATCGTCTCGTCGTGCTGCTGTTCGTGCTGGGCGATCATCCCGAAGACATAGCCGCCGGACAGCAGGTCCGTACCCTCCAGCGGGGTGCGCTCCAGCAGGTCGAAGACCCGTCCGCGCACCTCCGCCGCGTACCGGCGGGCCTCATCGGGCCCCAGGAGCGGCAACTTCGGCCGCTCGGACCGAGGATGCTCGAACGCGTCGTAGAGCGGGTCGATCTCGGGACGCATCGACTCGCGGCCGGCGACGTTGCGCAGCAGCCAGAGCTCCTCCATGTTCCCGATGTGCGCCAGGTCCCAGACCAGCGGGGACATCAGGGGGGAGTGCTGCGCGGTCAGGTCCCGGTCGCTCACGGTCTCGGTCAGCCCGGCGGTACGGGCGCGGGCGGCGGTCAGGGCCGCCACGGCTCGCTCGCGGAGTATCTCGGGGTGTATGTCGGTGGTCACGGGCGTGCGTCCTTCCCGGCGGGCTGCCGCTGTTCCTCTTCGTCGTCCGCGGGGCAGCGGCCGCGCAGTACGTAACGCTCGGTGAAGGCGCCCACCTCGTCCCGGACGTGTGTGCTCGCCCCGAGCCGGGGGAGCGCCTCGCCCGCCGCCAGGAAACAGGCGACGGCGGCCGACCGCAGCTCCGGATCGGCGAGCCCCGCGCGGGCGGCGGACCGCCACAGGGGGTTGCGGGGCGCGCTCTCGGTCCCGTACGCGTCCGACAGCGCCTTCGACACCCGGTACGCGGTCTCCGCGGCCTCCGGGTCGTCGAACAGCGCGTGCACCACGGCCACCGGCACGACCCAGCCGTGCTCGCCGGGCTGCGCGTCGATCATCCGCAGTTCCAGGTGGCCGCGCGGTCGGATCGGCGGGAACAGCGTGGTCAGGTGGTACTCCAGGTCCTCGGCGGTGGGGGGCCGCGGGCCCGCGGCGGACGTCAGCCAGTCCCGGAAGGTCAGGCCGCGCGGGATCACCCAGGGCGCCCCGTCCCCGACGGACCGGACGCACATCACCTCGGTGTCCAGGGCGTGCCGGGTCCACGCGTCGCGGGGCTCCTCGTCCAGCGGCGGGGCCAGGGCGCGCCGCGAGTCGATGTCGTTCCAGATGCCCTGGCGGGCGCACCGCCAGCCGGCGTACGGGCCGTCCACGCCGGGGGAGTTGGCGAACGCCGCCACCAGGACCGCGCCCAGCAGGTGTGCGAGCCGCCAACGCCGTCCGTACCCGAGCGGGCCGGGCTCCTCGTGGCCCGCGTCCACGCAGACCTGTACGGACGCGGAGGAGCGCATCATGGCCCGCCCGGCGGGACCCGTGCGGTCGAAGTACGTCTCCATCGCCTGATAGCGCGGGCTGTCCAGCATCCGGCGCAGGGGGCGCCGGGCGTCCTGCCCGAGGCCCCGCAGCACCAGGCCCTGCCGGTGCAGGACGCCCCGGACGGCCGTGAGGTCGGCCTGGAGGCCGTCCACGCAGTCCGTCAGGGAATCGGCCGGAGCCGAACTGAGCTCCAACTGGCCGCCGGGTTCGACGGTGAACCCGGAGTTCAGGGGCAGTGCGCCGGCCGCTTCGTGCGCGGCGGCGAGCCGGTCGGCGGACAGTGCGAGATCGGGCCGCTCGGCGTCCAGCACGAGCCATTCGAGTTCGGCGCCGAGCACACGAGGTGGACCCGTCTTGAAACAGATGCCGTGGAGGAGCACCTCGGCCGAGGCCTCGGTGAGGGGCTCGGGCGGGGGGTGGTGCACAGGCGGAGCAGGTGAGTCCTGGCGCATGACCGGATCCTCGTCTCCTGTCGTCGGCCGGCGCTGTCGTCGGCCGTGATGTCACCCGTGCCTACCCGTCTGCGGGCCACAAATTCCATTGCCGTTCGAGGGGCTCGACCTGAGGATTGCGGGGTGAGCAGCAGACTGCGTGAAATCGCGCGGGAGAACGCGACGATCCTTGCGGCCGGGGCGTACCGGACACGGACGGGACGGCAGATCTCCCTGGCCGCCGCCCTGGCGGAAGCCAAGGCAGGAACCAGAATATATGGACCAAACCGTCTCATTCCAGATGAAGACCCCCTCGAAAGGGAGGGGGAGACCGTCTTCGAGGTCACGGGCGAGAGCAGTACCGTCGCCGCCCGCCGGCTCGCGACAGACGCTCCGCCGGGGGTCCGGGTCGCCGTCCTGAACTTCGCCTCGGCCCGCAATCCCGGGGGTGGATACGTCCGCGGCGCCAAGGCCCAGGAGGAAGCCCTGTGCCGCGCCTCGGCCCTGTACGAGACCCTGTTGCAGGCTCCCGAGTACTACGAGGTCCACCGCGCGGGAAAGAGCACCTTCTACACCGACCGGGTGATTCACTCGCCCGCCGTCCCCGTTTTCCGCGACGACCGGGGCCTGCTCCTGGAGACCCCCTTCCAGGTCGCCTTCCTCACCTCCCCGGCCCCCAACGCGGGCACCATCCGCCGCCAGGAACCGGAGCGCGCCCACGAGATCCCGGGCGCCCTGGCGCGAAGGGCCGAGCTGGTCCTGGAGGTGGCGGCGCTCCACGGCCACCGGCGACTGGTGCTGGGGGCCTGGGGGTGCGGGGTCTTCCGCAACGAGCCCGCGGCCGTGGCCGAGGCCTTCCGGGAACTGCTCACCGGCCGCTTCGACGGCGTCTTCGAACGGGTCGTCTTCGGAGTGCTGGACCGTACGCCCGAACCCCGCCAGGCATTCGAACGCGCGTTCGCCGGGCTGTGCGCCGAGCCGGGAAGCCCGGACCCCGGGCGCTGATCCGGCCGGCCCCCGCTCCGGGCCCGGTGCCTCCACGGCGCGGGGGCGGGGGCCCGCAGGCGCCCGGCTACTGCCAGCCGTACCGCTCGCGCAGCCGCTCCACCACCAACTGGAAGCGGACACGGTCCAACGCGCACGCCTCGCGCCGCATCCCCGACTCGTGCACCCTCAGCACCCGGTCCACCGCCACCCAGGACTCCCGCCCCGCGCCGTCCCACGGCCCGGTCCCGATCGGCACCCACTCCCGGTCGTGATCGTGCCGCTTGCTGGACAACTGCACGGCCAGCAGCGTGCTCCCGCCAGCCTCCCGGGCGACCACCAACACCGGCCGGTCCTTGCCCCGCCCGTCGTTCTCCTCGTACGGAACCCAGGTCCACACGATCTCGCCGGGATCCGGATCCCCGTCCTTGTCCGGCGCGTACTCGGTGCGCACCGGGCCGATGGCGCGCGGATCCGCCTCACGGGTCGCGGTGTCGCCGTCACGCCCGGGCTGCTCGACGTGACCGTTGCCGTGGTCGTTGTTCTGGTGGGAAAGTGCCGTCATTCCGGTGAGGTTACTGGTTCCGGCCACTTCGAGGCCCAGTCCTCGGCCGCCTCGACCTGGGCCGCCAGGGAGAGCAGCAGGGGCTCCGCGTGGGCGGGACCCAGCAGTTGGGCGCCCAGGGGGAGACCGTCCGGGGTGAACCCGGCCGGGATGTTGACACCCGGCCAACCGAGGACGTTCCACGTCCAGGCGTACGGGCACGCCGCGATCATCGCCCGGTCCGTCGCCAGCGCCCCCAGACCCGCGAGGGCGCCGATCCGCAGCGGCGGGGTGGCCGTGGTCGGGGTGAGCACGACGTCGAAGCGGTGGAAGATCTCCCCGACCCGGCGTTGCAGCACGGCTTCCGCCCGGCGGGAGACGCGCAGGGGCACACCGCCCAGGACGCGCCCCGTACGGACGGCCTCGTGAGTGCGCGGGTCCAGCAGCGAGGAGTCCGGTACGCGGGCCGCCAGATCCCGTACCCCGCTGGTCGCACGGGGCGCGAAGGTCAGGCCGATCGGTCCGTAGCGGGGATCCTCCTCGACCACCTCGTGCCCCAGCGACTCCAGCCGTGCGGCCAGCCGTTCCACCGCCGAACGCACCACGGGATCGAGGGACTTCGCCGTGGCGGTGAACGCCATGGCGAACGACAGGGCGATCCGCAGCCGGCGCGGTGCACGCCGCGTGGCCTCGACGGCCGAGATGGGCGCCGGACTGTGCAGGTCCCCGGCGTGCTGCCCGCTCGCCGCGTCGAGCAGCAGCGCCGCGTCGCCGACGGTACGGGCCAACACGCCGTTGACCGTCAGCCCGTTGAAGGACTCGGGTTCCGGCCAGGTGGAGATGCGCCCCCGCTGCGGCTTCACGCCGACCAGGTGGGTCCACGCGGAGGGAATGCGGACCGAGCCCGCCCCGTCGGACCCGAGCGCCGCCGGGACGAGTCCCGCGGCGACCGCGGCCGCCGAACCACCCGAGGAACCGCCGGGCGTGTAGGCGGTGTTCCACGGGTTGCGGGTGTCGCCGAACGCGTGCCCCTCGGTGAACGGCCACTGGCCCAGCTCAGGGGTCTGGGTCTTGCCGACGATGATCGCGCCGGCCGCGCGCAGCCTGCGTACGGCCTCGCTGTCGGCGTGCTTCGGCGGGAAGGCCCCCGCGCTGCCGAAGGCGGTCGGCTCCCCGGCGACGTCCATGTCGTCCTTGACGGCGATCGGCACTCCGAGCAGCGGGAGCCGCTCGCCGGCCGCCAGCCGTCGGTCCGCGTCGTCGGCCTCCGCGAGCGCGGCCTCCGTCCGTACGACTCGGAACGCGTTGAGCGCGGGCTGGGCGGCCGCGATCCGCTCCAGGGTCCGCTCGATCAACCCGCGTGCGGTGACGCTGCCTTCGGCGAGCGCGCTCACCGTGTCCGACAACCCCGCGGAGACCCGCGGGGCCGAGCCAACCGAATCCAGCGATGACGCCGACATCGGACCTCCCCCTTACCGATCGGTAGGAACGACGGTAACGGGGAGGAGCGCAGAGTCGCCAGACCCGGCCCTCCAGGGAGCTCAAGAACTCCTCGAAGCCGTCCCGATGGATGGTGTGTCCGGCGCCCACCACCGAACGGACCTCGAAGCCGCGCTCCTTGATGACGGGTGGGGTCAGGGGAGCGCGGGTGTCGAAGGGGTCGGTCAGGTCGCGGTCAACGGACGCCGCGGATGGGTTTCACCGCGAGGGCGCCCGCCACGGCCAGGACGGCGGCGACGACGAACAGCGCGGTGTAGCCTCCGCTGACCGACACGACCACCGAGGCGATGAAGGGCGCGATGATCTGCGGCCCCGCGTTGGCGATGTTGAGCACGCCCATGTCCCGGGCCGCGTCCTCGGCCTTGGGGAGCACCATGGTCACCAGCGCCGTGTCCACGGCCATGTAGCAGCCGAAGGCGAGCCCGTTGACCGCGGAGAAGACCAGCATCGCCGTCCAACTGGTGGAGACGGCCGGAATCACCAGGGCCAATGCGGACAGCAGCGCGGACGCGCCGACGAAGAGCTTGCGGCGGTCGAACCGGTCGGACAGCCAACCGCCGAGCACCGTGGAGGCCACCATGGCCACGCTGGTCAACGGCATCATCACGGCCACCGCCGCCTCCGGCTTCATCCCCGCGGGCAGCACGGTGTGGTCCTGGAGGATGTACAACTGGTAGCCGCTCACGGAGAAGTAGCCGAGCACGAGCAGTGCCCGTCCGATGAACGCCCATCGGAAGTCGTGGTCGCCGAGCGCGCTCGCGAAGGCGGCGAGCTGGGCCCGGACCGGCAGGGGGTCGCGGGCCGGCAGTCGTTCCTCCCGGGCGCAGGCGGTGAACAGCACCGCGGCCCCCGCGACGATCGCGCCGAACACGAGGTATCCGGTGCGGTAGTCCTCGGAGAAGGTGGCGCCGAGCAGGGCGCCGAGAGTGGATCCGAAGGGCAGTCCGAGCCCGACGGCGGCGGAGGCCTTGCCGCGGGCGGTCACCGGGATCCGGTCGGGAACCACGGAGGTGATGGCCGCCTGGTAGACGTTCATGACGGCCTGGCCGAGGCACCAGGCGATCGTGATCAGCAGGATCGTGTCGGCGAACCCCAGCAGGAACATGGCCGGGAGCGCGGCGAGTCCACCGCCCAGGATCCACGGATCGCGCCGTCCGCTGCGGTCGGACAGGGCGCCCGCGACCGGATTGAAGATCGTCGCGAAGACGGCCGAGACCCCCGCGATCAGGCCGAAGTTGGCGACCTTGTGGGCGGGGTCGACGTCCTCGACCTGGAGGGCGAGCAGGATGCCGGCGACACCGATGTACAGGGAGTACATGGCGGTGTTGCCGAGGAGCAGGAGCGGGAGCAGGCCGCGTCCGGGGCCGGACTTCGAGGGTCTCTCGGACGCGTCGGGGGTGGCGCCGGCGGTGCCGGTGCCGGGGGAGGAAAGGGCCACGGTGCCCTCCTGGGCGGTGTCTGCGTGCGGCTGACGGGGATACGGAGGCATGGAGGGTGGTGCGAGTGCGCGCCGCCCTGTCGCGGTGGCGGGGTGCGACGGGACGCGGCAGGGCGGCGGCACGGCTGGACACGCGGGCCCACACCGCCGTCGAGCGGGGTGTGACAGCGGGGTTACACGTGTCAATGAATCGTGTAACCACTGTGTAGCACCCGTTTCCGGCCATCCGCCAGCCCTCGGACGCAACCGGTCTGGAAAGATGCGACGGCAATGTCTCAGTCATCGAAGCCGGCGAAGCCGCCCAAGTCGCCCAAGTCGCCGAACCCGGCGCCCGCGGCCCCCTCGCCCTCCACGCCGCCCCCCGCCCCCGCGTCGGCGCCCTCCCCCGCGCCCGTGCCGGAACACGTGCCGGAACCGGTACCGGAACCCGTGCCGACCAGCGCCGACGTCGCCCGCCTCGCGGGCGTCTCGCGCGCGACGGTCTCGTACGTACTGAACAACGCGGAAGCCGTGCGCATCAGCGAGCCCACCCGGCGCAAGGTCCGCGCGGCCGCCGAGGAACTCGGGTACGTCCCGCACGCCGCCGCCCGCAGCCTGCGCGCCGGGCACACCCGGATCGTCCTGCTGCCCACCTCCCACGTGCCGATCGGCCCGCTGTACAGCACCTTCCTCAACGAACTCCAGTGGGCCCTGCGCCGCCTCGACTACACCGTCGTGCAATACGGCAGTCTCGGCCTCGGTGGGGACGAGGCGGCCCGAGCCTGGGCCGAACTGCGACCCGTCGCGGTGATCTCGCTCGGGGAGATCACCCTGTCCGCGCGCAACGTCGCCACCCTCAAGCGGGCCGGTGCCCGCGCGGTGATCACCCTCGGCCCGGTCGGCGTGCCCGGCGCGCACGCGCTGGTGATGGACCAGGCGGAGGTCGGCGTCCGGGCCGCATCCCACCTGGTGGAGCGGGGTCGGCGCCGGATCGGTGTGATCGTCCCCGAGGAGAGCGGCCTGGAACTGTTCTCCACGCCCCGACTGGCCGGGGCCCGCTCGGTGGCCGGCGCCGAGGTCGAGGTGCTGACGATGGCCTACACCGAGGAGTCGGCCGGGGCGCTCGCCGCCCGCTGGGCAACGCTCGGGCTGGACGCGGTCTTCGCGTACAACGACGAGTACGCCATGTTGCTGATGCGGGCCTTGCAGGACGCGGGGCTGCGCGTCCCCGAGGACGTGGCCGTCATGGGCGCCGACGACCTGCTGATCGGGCGACTGCTGCGGCCGAGACTGAGCACCGTGGCACTCGAACTGCCGACGGGGGACCACCTGGCCTCCCTGGTGGACGCGGCGGTGCGGGAACCGGCCGAGATCGCGGAGCGGCACGACCTGATGGCCGCCACGGCCGTCCACCGCGAGTCCACCTGACACGGCGGGCCCTCGATCCCACGGGTCGCCGGTCGGGGGCCCGGGGCCCGCGGGTCGGCCGGCCTCCCGTCCCCTGCGCGCCGCGGACCGCGATCGGGCCGCCCCGGGCCCCCGCGCGGCCGCGCGGGGGCGGGGAACCGTTGACAGGCGGTGATCGCCGGACGGAGACTGCGGGCGCGCCCCACCGGGCGCACCCGGCGTCGCGGGCCGGTGCCGACACCGGCGCCGTCGCGGCGCCGCCCGTACGGATCCGCCCAGGAGAGACCCCATGAGCATCCGCACCGTCCGCGACGTGTACGTCGTCGACGCCGTCCGCACCCCGATCGGCAAGTTCGGCGGGGCCCTGGCCGGGGTCCGGCCGGACGACCTGGCCGCCCACGTGGTTCGCGCGCTGGTGGACCGTACGCCCGATCTCGACCCGGCCCGCATCGACGACGTCGTGTTCGGCGACGCCAACGGCGCGGGCGAGGACAACCGGGACGTCGCACGGATGGCGGTGCTCCTCGCCGGGCTGCCCGTCACCGTTCCCGGTGTCACGGTCAACCGGCTCTGCGGCTCCGGTCTCGAAGCCGTGATCCAGGCCGCCCGGGCCATCGCGCTCGGGGACGCGTCCGTCGCCATCGCCGGCGGCGTGGAGTCGATGAGCCGCGCCCCCTGGGTGGTGCAGAAGCCGGAGCGGGCCTTCCCCGCCGGACACCAGCAGATGTGGTCCACCACCCTCGGCTGGCGGATGACGAACCCGCGCATGCCGGCCGAGTGGACCGGCTCGCTCGGCGAGGGCGCCGAACTCATCGCGGAGAAGCACGGGATCACGCGCGAGGCACAGGACCTCTTCGCCCTGGACAGCCACCGCAAGGCCGCCGCCGCCTGGACCTCGGGGCTGTACGCCGACGAGGTCGTGCCGTACCCGGGCGCCGACCTGACCCGCGACGAGTCGATCCGGGAGGGTTCCACACCCGAGGCGCTCGCCCGCCTGAAGCCGGCGTTCCGTTCGGACGGCTCCGGGACCGTCACCGCCGCGAACGCCTCTCCCCTGAACGACGGCGCCGCCGCGCTGCTGCTGACCGACGAGGCAGGCCTGGCGGCCACCGGCAGGGAGCCGCTGGCCCGGATCAGCGCGTCCGCCGTCACCGGCATCGAGCCTCAACTGTTCGGCCTGGGGCCGGTGGACGCGGTGGCGCGGGCGCTGTCGAAGGCCGGCCGCGATCTGTCCGACCTCGGCGTCCTGGAGTTGAACGAGGCCTTCGCCGCACAGGCGTTGGGCTGCCTGGCGGCCTGGCCGGAACTGGACCCGACGAAGGTCAACCCGCGCGGCGGAGCCATCGCGATCGGCCACCCCCTCGGAGCCTCGGGAGCGCGACTGGCGGGTTCGGTCGCGCACCAACTCGCGGCGGCCGGCTCGGGAACCGGCATGGCGGCGCTGTGCATCGGGGTGGGGCAGGGCATCGCGCTGGTCCTGGAGCGCTGAACCGGCGGTCGTGGGCGGGCGCCCATGAGTGGGTGGCCGGGAGCGGTGGGGCCGGAAAGCGCGTGGGGCCGGAAAGGCGAGCGGGGCCGGAAGGCGAGCGGGGCCGGAAAGGCGAGCGGGCCGGAAGGCGAGTTCGGACGCCACCGCAGTCTCGATCATTTCCGGTCACCCGGACCGTCAACTGCCCAATAACTGAACAGAATTGGGTCTCCGGGTCTGACACGATGGCGCGTGCTGCCGCCCCCCGCCCCGCTCCTTCCCCACCCGGAGGCCCCGCGCCATGCCGCTCCTCGATCCGACGCTCTGGCAGGACGGACCCACCCTGACCGGCGGAACCGCCCCGGTCGTCGAACCCGCGACCGGACAGACCCTCGCCACGCTGGACCTCGCCGCGCCCGCCGACGTGGCGGAGGCCGCCGTGCGCGCCCGGGCCGCGCAGTCCGATTGGGCGCGGGCCACCCACCTGGAGCGGTCGGCGGTACTGCGCCGCGCCGGGGACCTGTTCACGACCCACGCGCAGGAGCTGGGGGACTGGCTGGTGCGGGAGTCCGGTTCGATACCGGGCAAGGCCGAGTTCGAGCTGCACGTCGCCGCCCAGGAGTGCTACGAGGCCGCCGCGCTGGCCTCCCGACCCGCCGGCCAGGTGCTGCCGAGCGAGGCGCCCCGGCTCTCCTTCACCCGGCGGGTGCCGGCGGGGGTGGTCGGGGTCATCGCCCCCTTCAACGCGCCGCTGATCCTGTCGATCCGCTCGGTCGCGCCGGCGCTCGCCCTCGGCAACGCGGTCCTGCTGAAGCCGGACCCTCGGACCGCAGCCTGCGGGGGCCTCGCCCTCGCCGCGGTCTTCGCCGCCGCGGGCCTGCCCGCCGGGCTGCTGTACGTGCTGCCCGGAGACGCGCGGACCGGCGCCGCGGTGGTCGAGGACCCCCGCGTCCGAGTGGTGTCGTTCACCGGATCCACCGCCGCCGGACGCGCCGTGGGGGAACTGGCGGGCCGTCACCTCAAGCGCGCGCACCTGGAGTTGGGCGGCAACTCGGCGCTCGTCGTGCTGGAGGACGCCGATGTCGAGGCGGCCGTCGCACAGGCCTCCTGGGGCTCCTTCTTCCACCAGGGCCAGATCTGCATGACCGCCGGACGGCACCTCGTCCACGCCTCGCTGTACGACGAGTACGTCGAGCGGCTCGCCGCGCGGGCGGAGGAGCTGGCCGTCGGGGACCCGTACCGGGACCGGGTCCACCTGGGCCCGCTGATCGACGAGGACCAGGTCCGGCGGGTCCACGCGCTGGTCGAGGCGAGTACCGCGCAGGGCGCCAAGCTCATCGCGGGTGGCACCCACCAGGGGCTCTTCTACCGTCCGACCGTCCTGGCGGGCGTCGCGGACGACTCGCCCGCCTACGCGGAGGAGGTCTTCGGCCCGGTGGCGCCCGTACGGTCCTTCGCGACGGAGGCGGAGGCGGTGGCGCTGGCCTCGGCGGGCCCGTACGGGCTCTCCCTGGGCATCGTCACCCGTGACGCCGCGCACGGGCTGGAGCTGGCCGACCGCGTCCCGACCGGCATCGCGCACGTCAACGACCAGACGGTGAACGACGAGGCCGTGGCCCCCTTCGGAGGCGTCGGCGCTTCGGGCACGGGAGCCAGGTTCGGCGGGGAGGCGAACCTGGACGCCTTCACCGAACTCCGCTGGACGACGGTGCGCGCCACGCCGGCGGGCCATCCGTTCTGAGGCCGGTCCGACTGTCGCCGTCCTGACGCGGGTCCGATGGTCGCCCACCGGCGTCGGGGAGCGTTCTCGCAGGTCAGCGCGGTGCGGGGGCGGGCAGGAATTCATGGGGCGGGCCATTCGTTCAAGCAGCACACGCACCAATCAGGAGGTTTGAACACCGTGGCAACCGTGGAGCTGACCAAAGAGAACTTCGACCAGACGGTCAGCGACAATCCGTTCGTGCTGATCGACTTCTGGGCGGGCTGGTGCCGACCCTGCCTCCAGTTCGCGCCGGTCTACGAGAAGGCCTCCGAGGCGAACCCGGACCTCGTCTTCGCCAAGGTGGACACCGAGGCGCAGCAGGAGCTGGCCGGAGCCTTCGAGATCAGCTCGATCCCGACGCTGATGATCGTCCGGGACCAGGTGGCGATCTTCGCCCAGCCCGGTGCGCTGCCGGAGGCGGCGCTGATCGACCTCATCGCGCAGGCCCGCGCCCTCGACATGGACGAGGTCAGGGCGAAGATCGCGGCCGAGCAGGCCAAGGGCGCGGGGGACTCCGGCACGCCGGAGGCCTGAGATTGTCACCACCGCCCCCGGCCTGCGGTGACACTGGTCCGTATGACTGAAGCGGTGGAGTACGACGTTGTGGTGCTGGGCGCGGGCCCGGTCGGGGAGAACATCGCCGACCGGACCCGCGCCGCCGGGTTGAGCACGGCCGTGGTGGAGAGCGAGCTGGTGGGCGGCGAGTGCTCGTACTGGGCCTGTGTGCCGAGCAAGGCGCTGTTGCGTCCGGCGCTGGCCCGGGCGGACGCGCGCCGGGTGCCGGGCCTGGCGGGCGCGGTCCAGGGCCCCCTGGACGCGGAGGCGGTGTTCGCGCACCGCGACTACTGGACCGGGAACTGGAAGGACGACGGCCAGGTCGACTGGCTGGACTCCATCGGGGCGGACGTCTACCGGGGGCACGGGCGGCTCTACGGGATCCGCAAGGTGGCCGTCACCAGCCCCGAGGGCGAGCACCACGTGCTCGCCGCCCGGCACGCGGTGGTCGTGGCCACCGGCACCCGGGCCGTGATCCCCGACCTGCCCGGCATCGCCGGCGCCCGGCCGTGGACGAGCCGCGAGGCGACCTCCGCCCGGCAGGCCCCCGGCCGGCTGCTGGTCGTCGGCGGCGGTGTCGTCGCCGCCGAGATGGCCACCGCCTGGCAGGCGCTGGGTTCCAAGGTCACCGTGCTGGTGCGCGGCTCGCGGCTGCTGCCGAGGATGGAGCCGTTCGCCGGGGAGCTGGTCGCGCGGGCGCTGGAGGAGGCGGGGGCGGTGGTCCGTACGGGCGTCGCCGTCGAGGCGGTCGTCCGCGACGGTTCCACCGGTCCGGTCACGGTGGTGTTGGAGGGCGGTGAGACCCTGGAGGGCGACGAGCTGCTGATCGCGACCGGTCGTGCGCCGCGCACCGAGGACATCGGCCTCGACACCGTCGGCCTGACCCCCGGCGACTGGATCGGGGTGGACGACGGCTGTCGGGTCCCGGGCCACGACTGGTTGTACGCCGTCGGAGACGTCAACCACCGTGCGCTGCTGACGCACCAGGGCAAGTACCAGGCCCGGATCGCGGGTGCGGCCATCGCCGCCCGGGCGGCCGGGACGGGGCCCCTCGACACCGCCCCGTGGGGCGCGCACACGGCCACCGCCGACACGCGGGCCCTGCCGCAGGCGGTGTTCACCGAGCCCGAGGCGGCGGCGGTCGGTCAGACCCTCGCCGAGGCGGAACGCGCCGGACTGCGGGTCCGCGCCGTGGACTACGACCTCGGCAAGGTCTCCGGCGCCGGCCTGTACGCCGACGGCTACCGGGGTCGGGCCCGGATGGTCGTGGACCTCGACCGGGAGGTCCTGGTCGGAGCCACCTTCGTGGGGCCGGGCGCGGCGGAACTGCTGCACGCGGCCACCATCGCGGTCGCGGGCGAGGTGCCGATCGACCGCCTGTGGCACGCGGTCCCGGCGTTCCCGACCATCAGCGAGATCTGGCTGCGCCTGCTGGAGACCTATCGGGGCTGAGTCACCGTCTTCGAGGGCCCCGCCACCGCGTCCGGTGGCGGGGCCCTCGCACGTTTCGGTCAAGCGGGCAGTGACGGGGCCGGATCCCTCGCCGTGTACCGCACCGCCGATCTGACGGAGGCCGCGACACCCACCGTACTGCCCGGCAACCACGCCCAGTTGGGGGCCGCTTCACTGGCGGTGCAGCCCGGGGGCGAGGTCGTGTGGGTGGGCGGCCGGGTCCGGTCAGGGTGACGGGGGTCCGCCCGCGGGCGGGTCCGGGACACTGCCGACCGGCGCCCGGGCGCACGGCTCGCCGGCCGCCTCCGGGGTCGCCGCGCTCTCCCTCACGGGAACCGCAGCCACTCTGGTGGCCGCCGGCCGGGTGCTCGTCAGGGTCCGTCGGGGGACGGTCGAACCTGGCTGATCCGCCGTGCGGACAGGCCTGTTGAATGGTGGCACCACGACTGAAGGAGCCACCGTCCGTGAAAGTCATCGCCCACCTCAGCGACGTCCACTTCGACGGCGACGCGCGCGCCGCGGATCGCACCCGCGCCGTCATGAGGTATCTGGAAGAGCTGCCGTACGACCTGGACGCCGTCCTGGTGAGTGGCGACATAGCCGACCACGGCAGCCCCGCCGAGTACGCGGAGGCCCGCAAGGAACTGGTATCGCGCCATCCGCTGGTGGTCTGTCCCGGCAACCACGACGAACGCGTGGCCTTCCGGCGGGACCTGCTCGGCGAGGCGGAGCCCACCGGGGCGCCCGTCGACCAGGTCCTGCGCGGCGCGGGGTTCGTGCTCGCGGCCTGCGATTCGTCGGTGCCCGGCGAGCACCAGGGCTTCCTGGAAGACTCCACGGTGGCCTGGCTGGACGGCGTACTGGACGACACCCCGCGCGAGGTCCCCGTGCTGGTGGCCTTCCACCATCCGCCCGTTCCCCTGCACATCCCCTACGTCGACGGGATCCGGCAGTTCGGTGAGGAGCGGTTGGCGGACCTCGCCGAACAGCACCCGCACCTCACGGCCTTCCTGTGCGGGCACGCCCACACGGGGGCCGCGACCACCTTCGCGGGCCGGCCGCTGCTGGTCGCTCCGGGCGTGGTGTCCACGACCCGGCTTCCCTGGGAGGCCCGCAGCGGGGAGAACGAGTACGTCCACCTCGACGAGCCGCCGGTCGTCGCCTTCCACGTGATCGGTGACGACGGGCGGCTGACGACCCACTACCGGGTGGTCGTCACCCGGCGGTAGCTGCTGCCGTCGCGGGTGCGCGTGAGGCGGCCCGAGGTGATCAGGTACCTCCGCAGGGCGGAGCAGTCCTCGTGCACCGTGCGCAGCGCGTCGTTCACCTCGGGCTCGGTGTAGTCCCGGCCCGGGGCGAACAGGGTCTCCGTGAGGTGGGCCAGCAGTTGTTCGCGGCGGGCGACCTTGCGCGGGATCGCGATGAGCCGGCCGTCGGAGAAGAGGTCAGAGACGCCTCGGGGGGTGCGCGGGGGGTGTTCGGCGTGGGGCAGCGGTGCGGTGGTGTGTGACATGCCGGGCAGCATCACCCGGCAAGGAGCCCCCGGGCAACGGGATTTCCGCCGGTCGGGCCGTCGACACCCGGCCTCGGGTGGGTCCGTACACGTCGAAGACCCGCCGATGCCGGAATCGCTCCGGTACCGGCGGGCCCGCTCGCACGGGTGGTTCACACACGGGTGATTCACACGCGGATGGTTCACGCACGGATGGTTCACGCACGGATGGTTCACACGCGGATGGTGCACGCGTGGACGGTGCACGGGTGGTTCAGGGGCCGACGGTGATCTGCTGCGCCGGGTTGGTCGTGTCGGTGACCTTGTAGACCGCGTTGAACGTCGAGGACGTCGCGCTCGTCGGGCACCCGAATCCGCCGGTGACCGTGACCGGCACCGAGGCGTTGGTGAAGGTCAGGCTGGGCGGGGCGCCGTTGGTCCAGGTGCCGCCGACGTTCGCCGGAGCGCTCGGAGCGGCCGTGACGGTGCAGTTGGCCAGGCCGGACGTCGTCACGACGAGTCCGCCGACCGGCACCTTCAAGGTGGCGGTGATCGGCGAGCCGTTCTGCATCGACACCGTCCAGGCGCCGCTGGTGGTGACCGTCGGCGTCACGCCCGGCAGGCTGGCGGAACAGGAGGAGTACGTCGGCGGGGTGATCGGCGAGGTGACCGCTCCGGCCGGGTTGTTGTTGCCCGGCGCGGCCGGGACCGTACCGGTGGAGACCGAGACCGTGCAGGTCACGGTGACCGAACCGGCCTTGAGCGTGGCCTTCCCGCTGAGGGTGGCCTTGAAGGCGTGCCCGGCCGGGGTGACGGTGGTCGAACCCGCCAGCGGTAACGGCGCGGCGGTGGCGGTGGCGGAGGCCACCGTCAGCGCGGCGGCCGCGGCCATCCCGAGGGCGAGAGCGGTGCGCTTGCGGCTCATGGCTGTGCTCCTTGGGGATCGTGGTGCGGGGTGGGGGAGTGACTGCGGTCCCCGTGGGGATCGGGGTCCGCTTCCGTGCCTGCCGCCGGCTCCGTCTCCGGGCCGGTCTTCGGCTCCGTTCCGGGGGCGGCGGAGCCCCCGGAACGCGGTGTGGTGTTCGGCTGCCAGGCGAAGATCATCCCGCCGCCGACGATGCCCAGCAGGGTGCCGATCAGGAACCCGCCGAGGTTCGACAGGACCAGCGTGGCGGTCGCGATCAGGGTGGTGAGGATCCCTGCCAGGGTGCGCTGTTGGGGCGAGAACCAGGCCGTGAGCCCGAGCACGATCAAGATGACCCCCATCAGGACGGACGGGACGCCCGCCACTCCCTGCTGGAGCATGATCTTCAACGGAGCCAGTGGCAGGACGCTGATCCACACCCCGGTGAGGATGGCGAAGAGGCCGCCCCAGAAAGGCCTGCTGCGTCGCCACCGCCGCCAGCGGCTCAGAAGCATTCCTTCTTCCCCTTGCTGATGTTCATGCTCAGCCCGGAGAGCTTGAAGGTCCCGGCGTTGGTGGCCCACGCCGTCTGGTGCAGATCGGTGATGGCGACCGTGTCCGCCTGCTGGGCGAACAGGTCCTGCATGCCGATCGCCTCCGCCGGACCCTTGTCGAGGGTGGACGCGTCGCGCCCGATCTCGATGTTGCTGAAGACCGCGTCGCCGGAGAGCTGTGTCGCGTCGACGAAGAGGTTGCTCGCCTCGACGGGGTTCTTCTTGCCCGCGGTGAGGTTGAGCGAGATGTCCCCGATCATCGGGAGGGTGGTGACCACCGACTGGCAGAGGCTGTGCAGCTTGGCCTCCTTGATGGCGGTGACCGCCACCGGGATGAGCTCGTTGCGCGCGTTCACGTCGACGCTGCCGTACTGGGCGAATCCCTCGCCCTCCAGGCTCGCCGCCGACACCTTGAACTGCTGCCCGGAAACGGCGAAGGAGGCGGCGAGCGCCCCCTGTGCCAGGGCTATTCCGAGTCCCGCCGTCACGGCGATGGCGGGCACGGTCAGGAGTGCGAACTTGCGCCAGCGGACGCGCCCGTCACCTCTGCCGGCGCCGCCGCCGTCGTCGCCCTCGGTGCCGGGCGGTTCGGGCAAGTTCGGTGAGACTGCCATGAGATCGTCCCTTATCTCGGCTGTGCACCTTTGTTACCGACGAGTTGAATGTAAGAGTGCCAATGGAGGTTGGCAAGGTTGCCGGAGCGTACCGTTTCGGCCGACTCCTACTGGCCGGTCACTGCTCCGCGCGCAGGAGTTCGGCGACCTCCGCCGCCACCCTCCGCTCCATGGCCCGGGCGAATTCCGAGGCCACGACCTCACCCGCCACCGGGCGCAACGCGGACACCGCCTCGGACACGTGATCGAGTTGGCCGGCCGAAAGGCGCTCCAGCCCCTCCGTGCCGATCACATGCCGGCGGAACAGTCCGACGAACCGGTCCGCGAGCGCGGCCGCCTGTGCCTGGACGAAGTCGGCCGCGTCCAGGATCTCCGCCAGCGGCACCCCCTGCCGCACCAGCGTCAGGGTCGCCTCCAGCAACCGCCCGCTCAGGTGCGTGACCCGGTCCCCGTCGATCCGTACATACCCCAACTCGACCGCGCGCCGGGTGTCTTCGGCGGTCGCGGTCGGCCCGAACAGGGCGCGCAACTCGGCCAACGTCATCGTGACGGGCACCTCTTGCACCCAGTCGCGGGTCATCGCCCGCTCCAGGCCGAGGAGTTGGGACAGCCCGCCACCGCGCTCCCACGCGTCGAGCAGCTCGGAGATGCCGTTCACGGTGTAGCCGCGCCCCAGCAGGTCGTTGATCAGACGCAGCCGGGTCAGGTGGTCTTCGGAGTACCAGGCGACCCGGCCCTCACGGCGCGGCGGCGGCAACAACCCGCGCTCCTGGTAGTAGCGCAGGTTGCGTACCTTGACGCCCGCCGCCCGCGCCACGTCCTCCCGACGATAGGGCCCACCGGCGCGTCCGTCCTGTTCACCCTGGCTGTCCACGCGGCAGAGTGTAGGACGTACCGGCAGGTCACATGGCCCTTACGGGCGTTGGTCGCGCTCCATCCGCTTGACCGCCCGCAGCACCACGAACTTCGGCTCGCTCGCGGTGACCTCACTGTTGCCGAACAGCCGCTTCAGGTGCGTGTGATAGCCCATGTGGCGGTTGGCGACGACCCACAGCTCGCCACCCGGCCGCAGCGCCTTGCGCGACTGCGCGAACATGCGCAGCGCCGTGGCGTCCGTCGTCGCCTGATGGGAGTGGAAGGGCGGATTGCACAGGATCAGGTCCACCGAACCCGGGTCCAGCATGGCGACCCCGTCACCGACGAGGAAGTCGGCCCGCTCCCGCTCGTGCGTCACGTTGGCGCGGAACGTGGCCTTCGCCGAGGCCACCGCCTGGTACGACTCGTCCGTGAACACGACCTCGGCCCGCGGGTCCGCGACCGCGACCGCCGTCCCGACGACCCCGTTGCCGCAGCCGAGGTCCACGACGCGGGCCCCGTCCGTGTTGGTCGGGATGTTCTGGAGGAAGAAGCGGGTGCCGACGTCGAGCCGGTCGGCGCAGAAGATGCCGGCGTGATTGACCACGGTCAGCCCGGCGCCCGAGCCGCCGTCCTCGTCCACGACGTACGTCAGCGGCCACGGGCCGGGGGTCACGGCGTGCGTGGCCCCGGGGGTGCCCGGCGTACAGAAGATCAGTCGGGCCTTCTTCTCCGCGAGCGAGGTCTTCGTCGGCCCGAGGATCCGCTCGAAGAGCCGCAGCGTGGAGGTGTGGATCTCCTTGACCATGCCCGTGCCGACCACGACCGTGCCCGCGTGGACGTGCGGGGCCAGCCGGTGCAGCTGGTCCTCCAGCAGCGCCAGGCTCTTCGGGACGCGGACCAGGAGCACGTCGATCCGCTCCGGCGGGGCGTCCTGCGTGGTCAGCAGCCGCACCGTGTCCTTGGCGGTCCCGATCCCGGCACGATCCAGGTTCGCCATGGTGGCGGACCGGGTCAGCGAGGAGTCGGTGATCTGCGTCGGGTGGAACGCGGCCAGGGCCGTCGTCAGCGTGCCCCAACGGTCCCCGATCACGGTGATCTGCCGATCGCCGGTGAGATCCACCGGGCCGCGTTCCCCGGTACCGGATTCGAGGTGCCGCAGCAGGTACTCATCGGCGGCATCCCAGGCGCGGAGGCGATCGCGCGGGTCCTGGGGGAAGCGGGTGAGTTCGTAGGAGCCGAAAGGCGTGGTCAGACGGTTCATATTCGACCCAGGCTATCCGAGACGACGGCCCGGCCCCGCATGGGCGGGGCCGGGCGGTGCGCTACTCGGGAAACTCGCCCGCCATCGCGGCGGCGATCCGCAGGTGGGGGCCCGCCTCGGCGGCCCTGCCCTGCCGCTCCAGCGTGCGACCGAGAAGCAGCCGCGCGTAGTCCTCCACCGGCCAGCGCTCCAGGATGGCGCGCAGCTCCAGCTCGGCGCGGGACAACTGGGCGGAGTGGTAGTACGCGCGGGCCAGCAGCAGCCGGGGAGCCAACTGCTCGGGGGCCTCGGCGGTCAGCGAGCCCAGGACGCGGGCGGCGGTGGCGTACTCCTTCGCCTCGAAGAAGAGCCCGGCGCGCGCCCAGCGCTCGGCCGGCGTCCCGTGCTCCAGGTACTCCACCGGCGTGTTCATCGCGTTCCTTCCGCCGTTCCGATGCCTCTGTCCGATCTCCCCGACAGGGGGACCCGATCTCCCCTGCACGGGGGATCCGATCTGCCCGCCACGGGAGACCCGACGTGCCCAACACGGCGGAACCACCGAACATTCCATGGAACGCCGGACGCGGCACGGGACTAGGTTGTGCCCATGAGCAATCTCGATCGCCAGCCCGCTCTCTCCGCCTGCGGCGGCCGCGGTTTCGTCGTGGCCGAGCCCGTGCGCGAGCTCCTGAGCCCGCGCACCGTCAAGCTCGGGGAGTCCACCGAGGTCCGCCGCCTGCTGCCCAACCTGGGCCGCCGCATGGTGGGCGCCTGGTGCTTCGTCGACCACTACGGCCCGGACGACATCGCCGACGAGCCCGGCATGCAGGTGGCGCCGCACCCGCACTCCGGGCTCCAGACCGTGAGCTGGCTCCACGAGGGCGAGGTGCTGCACCGCGACAGCGTCGGCAGCCTGGAAACCATCCGCCCGCGCGAGCTCGGCCTGATGACCTCCGGCCGGGGCATCAGCCACTCCGAGGAGAGCCCGCGCCCGCACGCCCGCCTCCTGCACGGCGCGCAACTGTGGGTGGCCCTCCCCGACGCCCACCGCGACGTCGCCCCGCACTTCCAGCACCACGCCGACCTCCCGCAGGTCACCGCCCCCGGCCTGGCCGCGACCGTGATCCTCGGCACTCTGGACGGGGCCACCTCGCCCGGCAGCACCTACAGCCCGATCGTCGGCGCCGACCTCGCCCTGGCGGCGGGCACCGAAACCCGACTCCCGCTCGACCCGGACTTCGAGTACGCGGTCCTGTCCATGTCGGGCGAGGCCACCGTCGACGGCGTCCCGGTCCTGCCGGGCGCCATGCTCTACCTGGGCTGCGGCCGCACGGAACTCCCCCTGCGGGCGACCTCGGACGCGGGCCTGATGCTGCTGGGCGGCGAGCCGTTCGAGGAGGAGATCGTCATGTTCTGGAACTGGATCGGACGGTCCAACGAGGAGATCGTCCAGTTCCGCGAGGACTGGACCAACGGCACCCGCTATGGCGAGGTGAAGGGCTACGACGGCCCCTCGATCCCTGCGCCGCAGCTCCCGCCGGGGCCGCTGAAGGCGCGTGGGCGGGTGCGCTGACCTGCGGTTTCCCGAAGTAACCCGACAAGTCGAGATCAGTCGGAGAGGGGTCGCATCCCGCGCGGAGATCGTTCCGCCGGGGTGGGCGACGCGGGCTGCGAGAGGCCCTCTCCGGGCTCTCGACGTTTCCCAGGTGTGACCAGCTGGGGTCAGCTTTGCCGGGACCAATGCTGACCCAATGCCGACTTTGGTGACAGTCCGTCAGCTCTGTCGGCGTCCTGCCGCCTGGGTCGCGGTGGCGATCGTGACCAGAGTCGCCCGGTGTAACGCTCCGTACGGAGCCAGCCGCGCGGGGATGGCGTCAAGCCTGGTCCCCGACGCCCTTCCCCGTCCGGAGAGGGGGGCCCTTGTCGTCGGCTCGACACAGGGCGAATCAGGCTCTGGCGGAGCTGTGGCGCACCGACGGGGAGGGCCATGTTCATTCCGGGCTCCTGCCTTGCCGCAGTGCGTGCGCCGGACGGATCTCGCTCTGCCCGGACACTACGTCCTGGTGAAATCTTGTGAACGCGAAAAGCCCTGATGCGGTGTCATCTGCATCGCTAGTCTTGATTCGTCACAGCGAGCCCAACGGGCCCGCCCCGCACGATGGTTCAGGACTACTGTGCAGATCAAGCGCGTACGCATCGAGAACTTCTGCTGTTTGTACAAGGTGGACATTGCCTTTGAAGAGATCACCTCGTTCATCGGCCCGACCGGCGTCGGTAAGTCCACCGTGCTGCGTGCACTCGATTGGTTTTTCAACGGTGAAAAGTCGATCGCCCTGACCACCGAGGACGTCCACTCGGCGGTGGCCGGCGGCAGCGAGCGCATCTCCGTCGAGGTTGAGTTTGAGGGCCTAAGCGACTTCGACCGTACGGCCCTCGGCCGGTATGCCCCGGGCGATGCGGACACTGTCAGCATCTGGCGTACCTGGGAAGATGGTGCGGACAAGATCACCGGCAAGGCCTTGGCGTACGCGCCCTTCGAGGAGATCCGGGGCATGGCCGGCGGCGCGATACAGAAGCGCAGGGCGTATAACGCGCTTCTGGAAAGGGCACCCGGCCTTGGCCTGCCGAGCGTTGGCAGCGAGAAGGCCATGAACGAGGCCATGCTCGCTTGGGAGCGGGACCATCGGGACCAGCTCACCGAAGCCAAGATCGAGGACACCCACTTCTTCGGGTTCGCTGGGCAGAGCAAGCTCGCCCAGCTCATCGACTTCGTCTTTGTCTCTGCCGACCTTCGCGCGTACGAGGAGGCTGACGACCAGAAGGCCTCCGCCATCGCCCGCATCCTCGACCACGCCGTCGACCGCACCGAGGCCGACACGCAGCTTGGCGAGATCGAGGAGAACGCTCGGCTCGCACGCCAGCTGGTCCACGACAATGTCTACGGACCGGCCCTCAAAGATGTCTCCGCCGCTCTCTCCGCCGAGGTCGCCAAACTCACCGTGGGACGGCAGGTGGTCGTGACGCCGACCGTACGGGCGCCGAGGCCGACCAAAACCGCTTTCCAGGTGAGCATCCAGGACGGCGCGGCCGAGACCTCCGTGTCCCGGCAAGGGCACGGATTTCAGCGGGCACTGATCATCGCGGCGCTGAAGTACCTGGCCGACCGCAGGCGGCCGTTGAGCGGATCGCGGACGCTGTGCCTGGCGGTCGAGGAGCCGGAGCTGTTCCAGCATCCGCCGCAGGCGCGGACCTTTGCGAAAGTGTTGCGCGAGCTGGTGACGGCGTCGCCCTCGGGGCGTACGCAGGTGATGTACGCGACGCACAGTCCGGTCTTCATCGATCCCGCTGGCTACCACCAGGTACGTCGGCTCACTCGTGATGCCGGAGCGCAGCACCCGGTCACCCGGGTGAGGCAGGTTACGGAAGACGAGCTGTGCCGGTCGTTGGAGGGCCTGGTGAAGGCGGAGGCAGTCCGGCGCCGCACCGGGGTCGCGATGGCGGGCTCGCTCGCCGAGGCGTTCTTCGCCCATGCGGCGGTGCTGGGCGAGGGAACGACGGATGGCGCGCTGCTCGAGGGCTGTGCTGAGCGGAGTGGGTTCAACCTAGGCGCCGAAGGAATCACTTTCGTAGACGTGACCGGCAGGGACAACCTCCTGCTCAGTCACGCGATTCTCTCGGCGATGGGTGTGCCCTGCCATGTGGTTTTCGACGGTGACGCCGGCATGGAGGAGCGTAAGCGCAAGTCGGTTCAGCTGTTCGACGAGGAGACTCGGAGGGAGAAGTGGGCAGCCTTCGAACAGCAGGCACGCAAGATCGCGGGGAGCAACGCCGACCTGCTTGGCTACTTGGGGGAGTCCCGGTCGCCGTGGCCGGCAACGGGCTCAGCAAGTGCATACACGGTGTTCGAGGACAATCTGGAGACGTATCTCGGGGAGAGCTGGCCCTCCTGGGGAAAGCGGAAGCAGCAGCTGATCGACGCGGGCGAGGGTGCTTCAGACAAGAACGCGGCCACGTATCGGGAGGCGGCCCGTACGGCTCACTCGGACCCGCCGTACGTGCTCCAGTCGATGCTGGAGAACGTACGGGCGATGGTTCGCTGACCCACGGGCTGACCCACGGGCTGACCCCCACGGTGGCGGGACCGTAGGAATGAGCGCGGCAGGCAAGAGTGGAATGGCCCCCGAGGGTCAATGCCCGATGTGGAATCGACTCTGGGAGATGACGGACTGCCGGATTCGGTTGGTGAGTTCGGGGCTTCGAGCGATCCGGTCGACACCGCCCGCTTTGTTGTTGCGCCGTGAAGCCTTGAAGCTCTGGTCGAGGACTCCCATGAGACGGTCCATGAGTTCGGGAGTCAGATGGTCGAGGTCGATGTTCAGGAGGTCGCGCCGAGTGGGTTGGCGGAGCCGAGTGAGGGCGAAGGCAGACACTCCCGCGAGGGGGTAGAGCCAGTTCTCCCTGGTCTCCCCCAAGAGAGGGCGGTCCTGCGCATACTCGTTGAGGTGCTGGCGGATCTGTGAATGGACGTCAAGGGACAGGCGGTAGAGGTACAGGTCCACACGGGGCGAAGAGATCTGCTGATGGTGCCTGTCGTCGAGGAGCAGGGCCTCGGAGTGCTTGAGTGCCGTGTGGGGCTCACGGAGAGCGAAGGCTGTGAACTCACGCGCTGAGACTTGCTGACGGAGGTGGCTGAAGTGTCGTTGACCAGCGGAAATCGACACGACGTCACCCAGCCCATACCGCTGGTGGACACGATCCCTCGCATCTGCGGCTTGGTCGGCCGGCCCCGTCACGGACTACGACGGCTGTTCGCCGACCGCGGCTACGACTACGACGAATACCGACGTCTGCTCCGCTCGCGTGGCATACGCCGGAGATCGCCCGCAAAGGCACCGCCCACGGATTCGGCCAGCCTGTCGGGGTCTGCGCTGTAGATCTCAGGCGCGCCGCTGATCAGCAGGATGCTGCGGAACCCGACGCCCTTGTTCCCGATGCCTCGCCGACCTCCTTCGAGCTCTGCGTGAGCTCGCAGATCTGCTTGACGTTGTGCCAGGTGAAGGGCGTGCCGCCGTTGGCGACGTGCACCGTCCCTCACTCACCCTTCGCCTCGTCCAGCAGGACGTGGGCCCGTCCGTCGCGGCGGTCCCTCGGATGCGCGTCGTAGCCGTTCTGCAGCAACTCGACGAGCGAGCGGCCGGCGTACTCCCGCGCGCTCGTGTACGACACGGCGCTCACCTGCCGTGTCATGCGCAGGACTTGCTTTGACCGGGCCCCCTCCAGTCCCCTGTTCATGGCGTGTCCGTCAGGCCGGGGCCTGACACTGCGAAGAGGAGTCGGCGCGACGAGTGGAGGCCGGATCGGGGAACGGGCCGAGCGCGGGGTGGGCTCACCGGTCGAGTGCCCTTCAATGCTCGCTGCCAGGCGCGGACCGCTGGGCATACCTGAGCACGGTTACTGAGCTTTGCGGGTTGTCGTCGGGGAGTGACGGTTCATGATCCCTGCGGTATGCCGGTGATATGCGTGATCCGGAGGGTGGGGGCCTGACCGCTGAGCGTCGGGCGTTTCGTGAGGGGATCCGGCTTCAGGCCGGTAGGCGAAGGTCCGGGGAAGTATGGGGGGAGGAGCACCCGCTACATCTGCGCGTTGTGCCTGGTCAAACCCCTTGTTCCGACTGGTGAGTGCCCGGACTTTCTTTGTGAGGGTGTGAGTGGTTGAGGACGGGGGCGGGCGGGGCTGGCGTGCTGGCGCTGGCACTTGAATTGATGCGCGGTCTGGGGCCGGTTCTGCTGGAGCTGCTGGGGTTCCTTGAATGGGCCCGAGCTCGGGGTCCTGTCGGCGGGACCTTGGGGGTTGCACCGCTTGGTGCGTCGTCCAGCACGGTGCCGCCCTGCGGAAATCCCGCCGTTCACTGCACTGTCCACGGGCCAGAGAGGGACGCGGAGGTGACCGTTGGCCATGCCGCAGTCCTCCGCGCGCGCGGAGTGACAACCGCCGCGGGCACCGGCCTCGGCTCAGCGATGACCCTTCAGGACGAGCGGGGAATTTCACTCGGCGCCCGCGGGCCGCTGCTGCTGCTCCTCCGCGCGCTGGTCGACGGCGCGGTGGGCATGGAGCCGGCCAACAACGGCCCTGGCCGACTCGTCCTGGTAAGAGGCCCACCGCGAGTGCCTGGAACAGGCGGCCCGGGACGCCGAAGCGATCGACCGGGGCACCCATTTCGCCTTGGTCTTACTCAGGCCGTTCCTTCGCGTCAGGCGGCCTTTTTGATCAGGTCGACCTGAAGCAGGGCCATCTGCCGTGCGCCGTCGTCGGCGTAAAGACTCGCCCGGACGTAGGCCACGACATTGCCGACGCGCATGACGACACTAGTACCGTGGTTGCCGTTGGTGAACGCCTCGGTCTCGTCAGCGCCAGCCGCGACCTGCGTCGGCGTGTGCTCGCGGTTGCGTATCTTCGCGGCCAGGCCCTTTACCGCGGCGCTCGCGGCCTGTTGCGAATCGAACGAGAAGAGAGTGAACTCGACCTTGTCGCTGTCCGCGTTCCCTCTGACCGCGGCCTCCTTGTGGCCCACGGCCACCACCCCGTCGCACGGGGTGCCGGTCTCCTCGGCGCAGTGCTGTCGCGCCGGCTCCCCGTCAATCACCCCCAAGTCGTCGCCGACCCAGACACCACCGAGGGTCTCGTTGGTCGGGAGCGCCGACCGGACTTGCGGCACGGACAGCGTGCCGGAGGTCTTCTTCCCCTTCTCACCGCCGCTTCCGATTCCGGCGGCGCCTACGGCCGCGCCCGCATCTGCATCCCCGCCACCCCCACAACCTGTCAACGCCGCCACCAGCGCGACCGCACACACGGTCCCCCGCACGAAGTACTTCACCCTGATCTCCATCGTTTCCGCACCCGTTCAAGATCCATATCTAACCACCCGGCGCCCGTCCGGCCTGCTCCGGGATCGAGGAGCCGGGGTAGGAGAGAGCCGAGACTGCCCGGACGGAGGCCGCGGCTGCGCTAGAGCGTGTCTCTTTGACGGGTTGGTCAGTTGATCGGATGTGTCTGTCCGGTTACTGAGGATTTCAGGGTGGGGTCAGTGGGTTGATGGTCAGGCCGGTGGCGGTGAGGCAGCCGTCGATGAGGTGGGGTCGGAGCTGCATTCTGCGTAACTCGCGGCGGAGTGTGCGGTCGAGGGCGTCTGGGGTGTCGAAGGCGGTGTTGGCCGTGGCTCTGCGCACGAGGGACCAGACGGTTTCAACCGGGTTCAGGTCTGGTGCGTATGCCGGGAGGCGGATGGTGGTGAGCCAGTCGTGTTCGGCCTCGTAGCGTTTCAGCCCGGCGGCCAGGTGGTGTTGAGATTGTCCCAGACCACCACGATGGGTCCGCCGAGCTGAATATGGGCCCTCACCAGCAGGTCGCGATAGTCCTGCCAGGAGAAGCTCTTGCGGGCGTCCTTGAGCAGGAGATGGTTGCGGGGGCGGTGGATGAGGCGGCTCTTCTCACCGGGTTCGTGGCAGCACAGGGCGGCGACCGAGGTCCGGCGGCGGGAGCGGCCGCGGACGCGGATGACGGGGGTGTGTCCGCGCCGGCCCCAGGTGCGGGCGCGGGGCGGCGTCATGGAGAATCCGGCCTCGTCCTCAAAGACGATCCAGCCCCGGCGAACTGGGCATCGGTGATGGTCGGGGAGTTCGCCGGGCCCGCAGAGCGCAAGGCCTCCATGCCGCCCTCGCGCCAGGCACGACGCCGGCGTTCCACCGACCGCACACTCACCCGCAGGTCCTTCGCGATCACCGCGGTCTCCTCACCCGCCGCGAGCCGCCTACCGGCCTGAGGCCGGATCCCCTCACGAAACGCCCGACGCCCAGCGGTCAGGCCCCCACCCTCCGGACAACGCATATCACCGGCATACCGCAGGGATCATGAACCGTCACTCCCCGACGACAACCCGCAAAGCTCAGTAGGCGCCAACGTCTCGCCGAGAGGCTGAGCGGCACCCCCTTCTCGGAGGAAACCCACCCGACGAGGAGCCACGAGCCCTCGCCTGGAGGCCGCTCACCGACCGGTGGCCGGGCCCGACCTTCGTACGCGGACAAAGTCAGGAGGGCGGGGGCGGGTGAGGGCGCTCGGGTGTGGGGCGCGGAGCGGTCGCCGGTGGGTCAGGGGCAGGTCTCTTCGGTCTTGGCGACGGTGAAGGAGACCGGCCGGCCGCTGAGCGCGGTCCCGGGCTTCGGGTCCTGGCTGCACACCTTCCAGTTCGACTCCTGGAGCACCATGCGGCTCTGCACCGCGTCCTTCACGGTGATGCTCGCGTTGGACGGCAGGGCGCCTCGTACGGCCTTCATGCCCTGGCCGACGAAGTTCGGCATGGTGTCGCCGGCGGGCTTGGGCGCGGGGGCGTCGACGGCCGGACAGGTCTCCTCCAGCTTGACCGCGCCGAAGTCGACGCTCGTGCTGGTGTCGATGCTCGCGCCGGCGGCGGGGGTCTGGGAGCAGACCTTCCAGTTCCGGTCGAGGGCCTGGAGTCTGTCGCGGCCGAGGGCGTCGTGGGACTTGAGGGCGTGGAACCCGGCGGCCTGCGCCTCGTCCTGGGCGCTCTGGAGGCCCTTGCCGACGAAGTTCGGGAGCGTGGCGGTCTTGGTGGCGGTCTTGGTGGCGGGCGCGGCGCTGGAGGGCGCGGACGAGGCACCAGGGGCCGGTGCGCTGGGCGCCGCGGGCTTCCCGTTGCCGGAGGTCTGGGGGTCGCAGGCAGTGAGGGTGAGGGTGAGGGCGATGGCGGCGGCGGTGGTGAGCAGGGTGATCGTGTGGTGTGTGCGCATCGCGCCATGTTCGCCGGGGCCGGGTGCCTGTGTGGTGGCTGTGACAGGTCTGTGACGCGCGAAAGCCCCGCGCGGGAACGGGCTTCGTGGGCACGCCAGGACAATCGCCTCCGGAAGGCGGTGTGCGGGTCACTCGATGCCGGTGGTGGACCAGAAGGGAGCCCCGCCGCACGGGGGAGTTGCGGCGGGGCTCTTCCGTGGTGCGCGCCAACGGGTGGGAGGTGGCGCGCCCCTCTCGGTGGGGCTCACGCTACGCCCGGCATGGCTGGAACAACACCCCTTGATGTGGCTGGATTCAGGGATTTGGTGTTCTCGGGTGGGTCCAGGTTCGGCCGGGGAGTGGCCGGGGAGTGGCCGGTGAGTGGCCGCGCGAGGCGCAGTACGCAGTCCCGGCTCGGCGGCCGCCGACTCGTCCGGTACCGGCTTGTCGACCAAGCCCCCTTTCGGGCATGGCCAGTTCAACGAATGATCACACCGACGAAGCGGTGTTTTAGGATGCCGACGAAGTGATCACGGCGGGAATTCCGGACCAGTGGCGGAAGGCGGCGGACGACCGGGTCCACCTCCCCCGGCGTTCCCCATCCGCATGGTCCGCCCGGAACCGAATGGGTACTGATGGCCACCACCTCGCCCTCCTCTGCCGCGAGCGGCGGCACGGCGCGCCCGCGTGCCGTCACGCCGGGCACCGTGACGGCGGCGCTGCTGGTGCCGCTGCTGACCGCGGCCGGTGTGGCCACCTCCCTGCACACGCAGGAGATCGAGCACGGGTGGGCGGACCGGCAGCGCGAAGCCTGCAGGCATCTGCCCTTCCCGATGGCGGAGTACGTCGCGGGGTGGGCCGGTGTGGGTCTCGGCCTGGCGGCGGTGGCCGTGTGCGTGCTGCTCGCACGGCGGCTGCGCGGACGGTACGGCCGCCGGCTCGGGGAGAGCCGGCCGGGCCTCGTCGCCGGTACCACCGTCTGGTTCAACGTTCTGGCGATCCCGATGGAACTGATCCAGCTGTACGTCGTCCACTCGGCCGCCGCGGCGGGGATCAACCTCGGTGACGGGTGCTGACGAGCTCGTGCACGGTGGGCGGTGAGACGTCGGGGCCAATGGCCTGTTGCCCGGCGTCAAGCCGAGGGCTCGGGGAACGGCGGGGTGGTGCCTCGTCGGACGCCGGCCGAGGGGGGCGCGGCGGCCGTGAGCCGTGATCCTCAAGCTGCGACCGAGCCGGCCCGGTGGTCACATGTGTCGGTGTGAGCCGCTCGGCTCTGTGGCCGTCCCGTCGAGGGAGTCCCCCGGGCCGGGCCGGTGCGGAGCCGCTGCGTCCGGCTCGATGGCCGCGGGGATACCGGGGTCTCGGGCCGGACGACAGGGCAGCCTCCGTGGATGTGCGAGGCCTGGCGAGTCAGCCGCCGTAGCCGTCGTCGGTCGCCCGCTTCCGATGACGATCAGGGTCGTGGATCGCGGTGAGAAACGGTGTGATCCCCAGGGCGCGGAAGCCGTAGTCCAGTTGCTGGTACCACGCGCGTTCGTTCGCAAGCTCCTTGGACACCTGAACGGGTACTCCGCCGGTGTGGTCGCCGGTCGACACCATGACGACGAACGACGTGCCCTCGTCCGAAGAGTCGGACGGATGGGCGATCACCCCGGGGGACTGCCGCGCACGTGTCCGAGGCGTGCGGGGTGACCGTGTCGGGAGTCGGCGGCCGCGAGGTGACGGCGGGGTGTCAGGTCTCCCGGTGCCCGCTCAGAACAGTCCCAGGCCCTCGCCGCCGGTGTCCACGACGACCGGCCGGAACCGGGCAGGGAGGCCGTCCAGGCGGTCAGGACCGGCCGCGGCGGCCACGGCAGGGGCCGTCTCGGTCAACCAGGCACGAAACCGCTCGGCGGCTTCGCGGTAGGGGACCCGCGCCAGCACACGGTGTTCGCCGGAGGGGCAGAAGTCGACGCCGACAGTGAGCAGGCAGGAACGGGGAGCGTTCTGACTGCCCGTCCAGGACACGCGCAGGACACCGCAGGGCTTGCGCCCGCGGGGCGCGCGGTGGGTCGGGCGCAGCGATCGGCAGAGTACGTGGGCGGTCCATGCGGCGAGGTGCGGCAGGGGGAGGGTGGTGCGCGCGCGACAGCCGGGGCAGCGGTGCCAGTGGCGGAGCCAGTCGTCGGTGTCGGTGTGGAAGAGGCGTGTGTAGCGGTTCGCCACGCGAATGTCGTTGCTGTACAGGTGGTCCGGGCGTTCCTGTGTGTTGCAGGACTGGCAGACGGGGGCGCGGACGTAGCCGTGTTCGTGGCAGTGGTCGAGCACGGTGGCGGGCGAGGTGCGGCAGACGGCGCACGCCCACCCGGCCACCCTGCGGGAGGTGCCGGGCTTCCTGCTGAGCACCGAGTACAACTGGCCTTCCAGCTCTTTGTCGTACGGGCGCGGTGAGGCGGTGGGGTCCTCGGGTCCCGTCGTCTGCCGACCGCCGGCGTCTCGGTCCTGCCGAGGAGGGGAGGGCGGCTCGGTGACGGCTGCGCTTGCCCGGCGGGCCCGCGCGGCTCGCACCCACTGCCTTTCGGCGTGCTCGGCGGCGTCCAGCAGCCTGACCACAGAGCGCGGCAGCCACCACGTGCGCTGTGTCCCGTCGCGGGTCTGCTCCACGAGCATCTGTCGCCAGTCGATCCCCGCCAGATGGTGCGGACGGCCGACTTCACGGCGCGCCGCACCCTCGGGGCCGCCCGGCTCCCGCAGTTCCCCCGTGATGCGCCGGCGCCAACGCAGCGGCGTTTCCTCGTCGCGCTCCTGCCCCTGCGCCCCACGGAACGGACCGATGCGGACCAGGTCCTGCCGATCCATCGCCACCGCGTTCAGTTCCGCGGCCGCCCGGCGCACCTCAACCTCCGGAACGCACCACTGACCGTTGCCTGCCCTCACCATCGCCACCACCTGGCCGCCGAGCAGGACGTACCTCACCTGGGCGCGGGCGGGAGAGGGGGTGAATGCCCCGGAAGCCGTCGGCACGGCACTGTCGGCCGTCAAATCGACCCACAGGGCGTCCGCGGCAACCAGGGTGATCAGGCCGTCCGCGCGACCGGAGATGACACGCTCTGACATACCGACAGGCTAGCGGCCCCCAAAACGGCAACGGGTCCCGAGCGCCCCGGTCGGCCGGGCTTCCCCCGTCCCGTCCGCTCGGCGCGGGGCACCCGTACGGTCGGCGTCGCCGGGCGGCACCCCGCCACCGGTGCTCGCGGCTGCTCGACCAGGTGTCGCTGCTCTCGCCGGGCTCTCGCCGGGCCCTCTCGGGGCCCTCTCCGGCCGGTCACGGGGTGTGACCGCTCCGCGTGGCGGACGCATGCGCCAGCCGGTAGCGTCGAAAGGGCGCGTTCCGTGCAAACCGCTGCGGCCTGACCAGGCAGGGCCGCCGATGTCGGCAGGGGAACGAGACCACATGCCAAAGCACTGCGTCCACATGGCGGCTGCCGGGGCGGCTCTGGTCTGTCTGGTGGCATTCGGCTCTCCACCCGGCGGCGCCGCTTCGGCACCCGCCCGGCGCACAGCCGAGCCCACCCCGGCAGGCTCGTCACGGTTCGTTGCCGGCCCCTGTCCGAAGCCCCCCGAGCCCATCGAGGCGCTGAGCGGCGCCCGGTGCGGCGTCCTCGAGGTTCCCGAGAACCGCTCCCGCCCCGGCGCCCGGACCGTCAAGCTGGCCGTGGCCGTCATTCCGGCCGTCACCCCGACGAAGCCCGCACAGGAACCCGTGGTGTTCATGGCGGGCGGCCCCGGTGCCGACACGTTCGACGACATTCCGTTCCTCGTCGACTCCGGCCTGAACAAGGACCGCGACCTGATCGTCATGGCCCAGCGCGGCAACCTCCACGACCAGCCGAACCTCGCCTGCCCGGAGGTCGACCGGTTCAACGCGCGGGCAGTCGGCCTGGGCTACGACGCACGGGAGGCAGAACGACTCTTCCTGAAGGCGGTGAAGGACTGCCGGCACCGCCTGACGGCCGCCGGCACCGACCTGGGCGCCTACAACACCACCGAGAACGCAGCCGACTTCGCCGACCTGCGCAAGGCGCTGGGCATCCGCCAGTGGAACGTCTACGGGTACTCCTACGGGAGCAACCTGGCCCTCACGTACCTGCGCCTGCACCCCGAGGGAATCCGCGCGGTGGCGATCGACTCGGTCACCCCTCCCCAGGTCGTGACCCTGCCCTGGACCTGGGGCAGCACCGCCGAGGGGATCGACAACATCTTCGAGGCGTGCGCGGCGCAGCCGGCCTGCAAGGACCGGTACCCGGACCTCCGCCGCACGCTGACGGAGCAGGTGCGCAAGCTGGAGGCCCATCCCCTGACGCTGAACGTCGCGCCGCCGAGCGGAGGGAAGCCGGTCAAGGTCGTCCTCGACGGGGGCGCGCTGCTGAACCTGATCGTCGCCTTCACCCCCCGGCCCAAGGACATCCCGGCGGCGCTGGAGGAACTCGCCCACGGGAACCCGGAGCGCTTCGCGAAGGCCCGCGCGGCCGGCTCGGTCCAGAAGGTCGGCGACTTCGCCCACGGCCTGACGAACTCGGTGGCGTGCGCCGAGTGGGCGCCGGGGTACTCGGAGCCCGACGTGCTGAAGGCGGGACGCAAGGCATTCCCCGGATGGCCGGACACGGTACTGGCCCAGGCGCCGCAACTTCCCTTCCAGTACCCGGCATGCGGGATCTGGGACGTTCCGGACCGAGCCTCCGTCCAGCGGGTGGCCACGGTCAGCTCCGTACCGGCGCTCGTCATCTCCGGCACGTTCGACGTGAAGACCGGGGCGAGTTGGGCGAAGGGCGTCGCACGCGACCTGTCCGGCTCGACCGCCATTCAGGTCCCCGGGATCGGCCACTGGGTGGTCCCGCAGTCGCCGTGCGCGCAAAGCGTGCTGGCCTCGTTCCTCGCTCGTCCGACCGCGCCCGACACCAGGTGCGTGGACGGTCTTGAGCCCGAACCGTTCACGATCATCCCGAAGTAGCCGGGAGGGCAGATGACACGCCGTCAAGCGCACCGTCGTCGCCGCACCGCACGACGACTCCTGGCCACGTCGGCCGGCATGGCGACCGGTCTCCTCGTCACCGGCCTGCTCACCGCGCCCACTCGGACGCAGGCACACGCGGACGACGGCGACGGAGCGCCGGTCGGCACCGTCGCCCGGACGGTGGGCGACGCCCGCTACGAGCCGGGCCCCTGCCCGAAGACACCGGAACCCGTGGAGGAGCTCGAAGGGGCCCGCTGCGGAACGCTCACCGTGCCCGAGAACCGCGCGAAACCAGGCAGCAAAACGATCGAACTCGGTGTCGCGATCGTGCCCGCCGCGGCCGGTACACCGAAATCCGACCCCGTCGTCTGGCTCGCGGGCGGACCGGGAGACGACGCCGTGGGCGAGGCGAAGTTGGCGATCGGCGCCGGCCTGAACCGCGACCGTGACGTGATCCTCATGTCCCAGCGCGGTACGTACTCGGCCGACCCGACGGCCCTCTGCCCCGACATCGACTTGTTCAACGCACGCGCGGTCGGCCTCGTCTACGACGCTCCGTCCACCGAACGACTGCACGTCGAGGCCACGAAGGCCTGCCGCGACCAACTGACGGGCCGCGGGCTCGACCTCAGCGCCTACAACGACACCGAGAGCGCCGCCGACTACGAGGACCTGCGCACCACTCTGGGCATCAAGCAGTGGAACCTGTACGGCATCTCCTACGGAACCCACCTGGCGCTGGTCTACATGCGCCTGCACCCCGAGGGACTCCGCTCGGTGGGCATCGACGGCATACTGCCGCCGTCCAGGGCCGGATCGGCGGCGACTTGGAGCAGCGCCCGGCAGGGCTTCGACGGCCTGTTCAAGGCCTGCGCGGACCAGCCGGCGTGCAACAAGCGCTACCCGAACCTGTCGGCCACCTTCGACAAGCTCGTCGGTGATCTCGAAGCCAAGCCGGTCACCACCACCGTCACGCTCCCCGGCCACGACAAGCCGGTCAAGGTCGTACTGGACGGGGGAGCCCTGGTCAACTGGATGACCTCCGCCACCCACGTCGCACCGCAGGTGCCCCGCGCCCTCGACGAGCTGGCCCACGGCAAGCCGCAGCGGATCGCTCGACAGTGGGCGGGCGGCAAGCTCAGCCCGCAGGCCATCGGCAGGGTTGCGCACGGTCTCGCCTACGGCGTCTTCTGCAGCGCGTGGACGCCGTACGAGAGCCAGGAGCAGGCACTCAAGGGCGGACAGGACGCCTTCCCGTCGTTCCCTCGCTCGGTACAGGCCCAGGCGCCGCAGCTCACCTTCCTCCGCCCGGACTGCGATGTCTGGAACGTCCCTCCCGCGGAGCCCTCGATCCGTGACGTCACGCGCGGCGACATCCCCACCCTCGCCCTGTCGGGCAGCTTCGACTCCCAGACCGGGGCGGACAACGGGCCGTACGTCGCCCGCACACTGAGCAAGGCCAAGGTCGTCACGGTCCCCTACCAGCCGCACGTGGTGATCGCCACGTCGAAGTGCGCCCAAGAGATCGCCGTCTCCTTCTTCGACACCCCGGACGCGCCGAAGACCGACTGCCTGAAGGGCCTGGAGCCGCCCGAGTTCGAGATCGCTCCCTGACCGGCAAGACGCACCGGTGTGGGAGCCGGCCGGGCGCCACGGCCCCCGGTCGCGGCCGGGGGAGCGGTGCCCGGCCGGCTCCCGGTCCGTGCGGTGGGGAACATCAGCCCCTGGGCAGTTCCTTGAGCGCGGTGTTGAGTTCGAGGACGTTCACGCGCGGTTCGCCCATGAAGCCGAGGGTGCGGCCCGTGGTGTGGTCGGCGACGAGCTTCTCGACCTGCTGGACGTCGAGCCCGTTCCGCTCGGCGACCCGGTGGACCTGGATCTTGGCGTACTCGGGGGAGATGTGCGGGTCGAGGCCGGATCCGGAGGAGGTGACGGCGTCGGCCGGCACGTCCTCGGGCCTGACCGTGTAGGCAGCCGTGGAGTTGTCGGTGATGACGGCGTCCTTGGCGGCGACGACCTGGGCGCACAGGGTGCCTTCCTCCGCGCCCGCCGGGCAGAGGCCGTTGACGGCGCCGTTGTCGGCCGAGCGGTTCGTGGCGCCCGAGAGGATCAGCGAGTACCGGGTGTTCACGCTGTTGGTGCCCAGGCCGTTGGAGGGGCGCGGCTGGAACCACCTCAGGTCCGGCTTGGCGGCCTCCTCGGGGTCGTCGGGGTTCTGCTTCGGCAGGTTGTAGCTCTGCCCGATGAGGGAGGAGCCGACGACCCGGCCGCTCTTGTCCTTGGTCTCGGAGCCGTTGGCCTTGTCGTTGAACAGGGCCTGGGCGATGCCGGTGACGGCGAGCGGGTAGATGACGCCGCAGATGACCGTCAGGACCAGCAGGGCCCGAAGTCCCGCGCCGAGCAGGCGCGCGGTGTTGCCCACAGAGTTGTTCATCGCAGATCAGCCGATTCCGGGGATGAGGGAGATGAGGAGGTCGATGACCTTGATGCCGATGAACGGGGCGATCAGACCGCCCACCCCGTACAGGCCGAGGTTGCGGCGGAGCATCTTGTCGGCGCTCGTCGGCCGGTACCGCACGCCCTTGAGGGCGAGCGGTACGAGCGCGATGATGATCAACGCGTTGAAGACGACGGCCGAGAGGATCGCGGACTCGGGCGAGCTCAGGCCCATGACGTTGAGCTTGTCCAGGCCCGGGTAGACCACGGCGAACATCGCCGGGATGATCGCGAAGTACTTGGCGACGTCGTTGGCGATGGAGAACGTCGTCAGCGCACCGCGCGTGATCAGCAACTGCTTGCCGATTTCCACGATCTCGATGAGCTTGGTGGGGTTGGAGTCCAGGTCCACCATGTTCCCGGCCTCCTTGGCGGCCGAGGTACCGGTGTTCATCGCGACGCCGACGTCGGCCTGGGCGAGGGCGGGTGCGTCATTCGTGCCGTCGCCGGTCATCGCGACCAGCTTGCCGCCGGCCTGCTCGCGCTTGATGAGGGCCATCTTGTCCTCGGGCGTGGCTTCCGCGAGGAAGTCGTCCACGCCCGCCTCTTCGGCTATGGCCTTCGCGGTGAGCGGATTGTCGCCCGTGATCATGATCGTCTTGATGCCCATGCGCCGCAGCTCGTCGAAGCGTTCGCGCATGCCTTCCTTCACGACGTCCTTGAGGTGGATGACACCCAGGACCCGGGCGCCCCGGTCGTCCTTGACGGCGACGAGGAGGGGCGTGCCGCCGGCTTCCGAGATCCGGTCGGCGAGGACGCCGGCGTCGTCGGAGACCTGACCGCCCTGATCCTTCACCCAGGTGATGACCGAGCCGGCGGCGCCCTTGCGGGTCTCGCGGCCGTCCACGTCCACGCCGGACATGCGGGTCTGGGCGGTGAAGGCGATCCACTCGGCGCCGGCGAGCTCGCCCTGACCGCGTTCGCGCAGCCCGTACCTCTCCTTCGCCAGGACCACGATCGAGCGGCCCTCGGGAGTCTCGTCCGCCAGCGACGAAAGCTGCGCGGCGTCCGCGAGTTCGGCGTCCGTGGTGCCCTTGACCGGTACGAACTCGGAGGCTTGGCGGTTGCCGAGGGTGATGGTGCCGGTCTTGTCGAGCAGCAGCGTCGACACGTCGCCCGCCGCTTCCACCGCGCGGCCGGACATGGCCAGGACGTTGCGCTGGACCAGGCGGTCCATGCCGGCGATGCCGATGGCGGAGAGCAGGGCGCCGATGGTGGTGGGGATCAGGCAGACCAGCAGGGCGGTGAGCACGATCATCGACTGCTCGGCGCCCGCGTAGATGGCGAACGGCTGGAGTGTGACCACGGCCAGCAGGAAGACGATGGTGAGGGAGGCGAGGAGGATGTTCAGCGCGATCTCGTTGGGCGTCTTCTGCCGGGCCGCGCCCTCGACGAGGGCGATCATGCGGTCGATGAAGGTCTCGCCGGGCTTCGTCGTTATCTTGACGACGATCCGGTCGGAGAGGACCTTCGTGCCACCCGTGACCGCGCTGCGGTCGCCGCCCGACTCGCGGATGACGGGCGCGGATTCGCCGGTGATCGCCGACTCGTCCACCGAGGCGACGCCCTCGACGACGTCACCGTCGCCGGGGATGATGTCGCCCGCCTCGCAGACCACCAGGTCGCCGATACGGAGCTCCGAGCCGGGGACCCGCTCCTCCATCGAGCCGTGGAGGCGGCGGGCGACCGTGTCCGTCTTCGCCTTGCGCAGGGTGTCGGCCTGGGCCTTGCCGCGGCCCTCGGCGACGGCCTCCGCCAGGTTCGCGAAGATCGTGGTCAGCCACAGCCAGGCGGTGATCGCCCAACCGAACCAGTCCGTCGGGTCCTTGACCGCCAGCACGGTCGTGACGACCGAGCCGATCAGGACCACGAACATGACGGGGGATTTGATCATCACGCGGGGGTCGAGCTTGCGCACCGCGTCCGGGAAGGACTTCAGCAGTGCCTTGGGATCGAACAGCCCTCCGCCGACTCGGTCGGCCGCGGGCTTGTGCCCGGTGGGAACGTTCTCGTGCGGAGCAGGGGTGGGAGTGGCGGTGCTCATGAGGCGAGCCCTTCGGCGAGCGGCCCCAGCGCGAGGGCGGGGAAGTAGGTCAGGCCGGTGATGATGACGATCGTGCCGACGAGCAGGCCCGCGTAGAGCGGCTTGTCGGTACGGAGCGTGCCCGCCGTCTCCGGCACGGGCTTCTGCTCGGCGAGCGAGCCGGCCAGTGCGAGGACGAACACCATGGGCAGGAAGCGGCCGAGCAGCATGGCGATGCCGATGGTCGAGTTGAACCACTGGGTGTCGGCGTTGAGTCCGGCGAAGGCGGAGCCGTTGTTGTTGGCGCCCGAGGTGTAGGCGTAGAGGATCTCGGAGAAGCCGTGCGCGCCGGAGTTCGTCATGGAGTCGCCCGGGGTGGGCAGGGCCATCGCGGCCGCGGTGAAGCACAGCACCAGGGCCGGGGTGACGAGGATGTAGCAGGCGGCGAGCTTGATCTCGCGGGTGCCGATCTTCTTGCCGAGGTACTCGGGGGTGCGGCCGACCATCAGGCCGGCGATGAACACCGCGATGATCGCCATGATCAGCATGCCGTAGAGGCCGGATCCGACCCCGCCGGGGGCGATCTCGCCGAGTTGCATGCCCAGCATGGTGATGCCGCCGCCGAAGCCCGTGTAGGAGGAGTGGAAGGAGTTGACCGCGCCGGTCGACGTGAGCGTCGTGGCCACGGCGAAGATCGAAGAGCCTGCGATCCCGAAGCGGGTCTCCTTGCCCTCCATGGCGCCGCCGGCGACGTCGAGGGCCGGGCCGTGGTGGGCGAACTCGGTCCACGTCATCAGAGCCGTGAACGCGATCCAGATGACGCCCATCGTCGCGAGGATCGCGTAGCCCTGGCGCAGGTTGCCGACCATGCGGCCGAAGGTCCGGGTCAACGCGAACGGGATCACCAGGATCAGGAAGATCTCGAACAGGTTCGAGAAGGGGGTCGGGTTCTCGAAGGGGTGGGCGGAGTTGGCGTTGAAGTAGCCGCCGCCGTTCGTGCCCAACTCCTTGATGACCTCCTGCGAGGCCACCGCCCCGCCGTTCCACTGCTGCGACCCGCCCGCGAACTGGCCGACCTCGTGGATCCCGGCGAAGTTCTGGATGACACCGCAGGCGACCAGGACGACCGCGCCGATCACGGAGATCGGGAGCAGGACGCGCACGGTGCCGCGCACCAGGTCGGACCAGAAGTTGCCGAGCTCACCGGTGCGGGAGCGCGCGAAGCCCCGTACGAGCGCCACCGCGACGGCCATGCCGACGGCGGCGGAGACGAAGTTCTGCACCGCGAGTCCGCCGGTCTGTACGACGTGACCCATGGCCTGTTCGCCGTAGTACGACTGCCAGTTGGTGTTCGCCACGAAGGACGCGGCGGTGTTGAAGGCCTGGTCCGGGTCGATCGACACGAAGCCGAGCGAGCCGGGCAGGCTGCCCTGCAGGCGCTGAAGGGCGTAGAGGAACAGGACGCTCACCACCGAGAAGGCGAGGACGCCGCGCAGGTAGGCGGGCCAGCGCATCTCGGCGTTCGGGTTGGCGCCGATGGCCTTGTAGATCCACTTCTCCGGTTTGTAGTGCTTCTCGGAGGAGTAGACCCGGGCCATGTGGTCGCCGAGCGGGCGGTAGGCCAGCGCGAGCGCGGCGATCAGCGCGAGGAGCTGGAGCGCACCAGCGGTCATGGGGCTCATGGCAGTGCTCAGAACCTCTCCGGATACACAAGGGCCAGGACGAGGTAACCGAGCAGTGAGACGGCCACGACGAGGCCGACGACGTTCTCGACGGTCACAGCTTGGTCACCCCCCGGGCGATGAGAGCCACCAGCGCGAACACCGCGACCGTGGTGACGACGAAGGCCAGATCGGCCATCGCGAGCTCCTGAGTGAAGTGGGAAGAAATGAATCAGCCAGTTGGCTGATGACGAGACAACCGCGTCCTCACCCGGGTGTTAAGCCGCCTTGACGGGGTCCATACGGCTGCCCCGCAACCCTTGACGCCACTTTTACGGGAGGCCGCGCGGCGGATGTCGAGGAGGGGGGGAGGGCAACCGCGGGCGGGTCCCCTTCGCGACGCGATGCGGAGGTCCGGGAGGTGGTCGGGCCTGGTGAGGAAGCCGGAACGTGCCGTGCGGGGTGAGCGCCCATACGCTGGAGGGGACACCTCCGGACTTCGGTGGGAGGCCGCCCCATGAGCAGGCGTTGGACCGCGCGTCTGGCCCTCGCGGCGGGCGTGGCCGCGCTCGTGGTGCTGGTGGTCTTCGCCGGGCTCGGCAGCCTCGTGCTCATGGGGGTGGGGTGGGCGGGTCTGGTGCTCACGGCGGCCGGTGGCTGGTGGATGCTCACCCACACCGGCTGGATCCGGGCACTGGCCGCGCTGCTGGCGATCGCCGCGCCGCTCGGTGTTCTGGTCCTGTACGCCGCCGCCGGACTGTTGTGGGTCGTGCTGCTCTCGCTCGGTCTGTGGGCATTGGCCGTTTCCGCGGGCAGGGCCGCGCTCGCGGACGACACCTCGCCGGGCATGCCGGAGCGGTCCGTCGGTCGGGCCGAGCACCCGTTCCTGATCATGAATCCGCGCTCGGGCGGCGGGAAGGTCGGCAAGTTCCGCTTGGCGGAGCGGGCCAGGGCCAAAGGTGCCGAGGTCGTCGTGCTGGACCCGGCCGAACGGCAGGACGTGGCCGAGCTGGCGCGGCGGGCCGTCCGCGGCGGGGCCGATCTGCTCGGCGTCGCGGGTGGCGACGGCACACAGGCCCTGGTCGCCGGCGTGGCCGCGGAGCACGACCTCCCGTTCGTGGTGATCGGCGCCGGCACCCGCAACCACCTCGCCATGGACCTGGGACTCGACCGGGAGGACCCCTCCAGGTGTCTGGAGGCGCTGGACGACGGCGTCGAACTGCGCATCGACCTCGGCTACCTCCAGGGGGGAAGCGCGGCGGACCGGAGCGCGGAGCGCGTCTTCATCAACAACGCCTCGTTCGGCGTGTACGCGGAAGTCGTGCAGAGTCCCGCCTACCGCGACGACAAGGCCCGCACCATCCTGGAGATGCTGCCGGACCTGCTGACCCACCAGAGCGGCGCGGTGTTGAGCGTCCGTGCCGACGCGCTGACCGTGGAGGGGCCCCAGGCCGTACTGGTGAGCAACAACCCCTATGCGAGGGGTGACTCGGCGGGACTGGGGCGCCGGCAGACACTGGACTCCGGCGAGCTCGGGGTGCTGTGTGTCGGCGTCGGCAACGCCGCCGAGGCCACCGAGCTCCTGCTGCGGGGAGGACAGGGCCGCGGGTTGACCGCGGCCACCGCCCGAGAGGTCGTCGTCGACGCCGACGCCCCTGTCATACCGGTCGGTGTCGACGGCGAGGCCCTGATGTTGCCCACTCCGGTGCGCTGCCGTCTCGCGCCGGGCGCTCTGCGCGTGCGGGTGCCCCGGCACCGGCCCGGCGTGCCGCACGTCGCACCGCCGATGGACTGGCGTCGGGTACGGAGTCTGGCGCTGTCGATGGGACGGGCGGCGGCCGGGCACGGAACCGCTTGATGCGATGGGTGTGGGCCCCGGGTTGATGCGATGGGTGTGGCTTTCGGGTGGCTCAGCCGTGGCCCAGGGACGGTGCGGGGCCCCCTCCGACGCCTTCCGCGGCGGCCGCGGTGATGCCGGAGAGCGCGTCGGTGAGGTCGGTGTGGACGTGGAAGACGTCCCGGGTGCCGGTGATGTCCAGGCGGTGGGTCAGGGAGTGGCTGAGAGGGCCGACGAGGCGGAGGCGGGTGCGGACGGCCAGGAGCAGGCCGAGCAGGCTTTCGTCGGCGTACCGGAGGGCCCCGAGGTCGACGATCAGCGGGAGGCGGTCCGCGGCGAGGACGCGGGTGAAGGCCGCGCGCAGTTCCGCCTCGTCCCCGCAGTCGACGGTGCCGCGCAGGACCAGCACCCGGGCGGGCGGGTGTGGGACGCGGGTTTCAAGGATGGTGAGCCGGTGGGAATGATCCGTTCTGGGTTCCATGGCGGGGCTTTCAGCTGGGGTGCTGCTCGGGGACGCGCAGGGCCAGGAGGGCCGTGTCGTCGCTGGTCCATCCTTCGTGCCGGGCGGCCAGGGTGTCGTTGATGTGGCTGATGGTGTCGGCGGCGTTCATGCCGGCCGTGTCGGCGAGGGTGCGGGCCAGGTCGGCGTCGTCGAAGACGTCGTGCTCGCGGTCGGGGGCCCCGGGGCGGGCGCGTGCCTCGGTCGCGCCGTCGGTGTAGAGGAGGAGCAGGTCGCCCGGGGCGAGCCAGAACCTGGCGTCGGCCAGGCGGATGGGGTCGAAGACACCGAGGAGCTGCCCGGGCCTGCCGATCTCGCGGACGGTGCCGTCGGTTCGGCGGACGAGGGCGGGCGGGTGGCCGGCCAGGGCGAGGGTTCCCGCGAGCCCACCGCGGGTGGTCCGGAAGCGGGCGTAGACGGCGGTGAGGAAGCGAGGAGCGTGCTGGGCGAGCATCGCGGTGTTGAGGCGGTCGAGGAGGCCGGCGGGGGACCGGTTCTCGCCGGCCTCGGCGCGGATCGTGTAACGGGCCATCGAGGACACCTGGGCGGCCTGCACCCCTTTGCCGCACACGTCGCCGAGGACCGCGGCCCAAGAGGAGCCGCGGGTGCGGAACAGGTCGTAGAAGTCGCCGCCGACCTCGATGTCGGAACGGCCCGAGCGGGAGGCGGGCAGGTAGGACGCCGCCACCTCCACGCCCGGTACCAGGGGCAGGGCCGGCGGCAGCAGTCCCTGCTGGAGCGAGTGGGCGAGGTCCGCCGACAGGGTGTGCGCCTTCCGGGCGGCGGTCAGGGACTGGCGCAGGCCGATCTCGGCGCCGACCGAGCGGGCGAGCGTCTCCAGCGTGGTCAGATCGGCGGGCGTCCAGACGCGGGGACTGTCGTCGATGACGCAGAAGCTGCCCAGCACCTCGCCGCCCGCCGCGAGGAGGGGGTATCCGGCCCAGGCGCCGATGCGCATCGGCTTGACCGAGGGATGGTCACGGGTGCGGGGGTCGTTGGCGGCGTCGTCCACGATGAACGGCTGCCCGTCGAGACCGATCAGGAAGAAGCAGAAGCTCTCCTCCACCGGATTCTGCCGGTCCTCGATCGCGGTCGCGTCGACCCCTACGCAGGCCTTCCAGAACGAGCGCCGGTCGTCCACCAGCGTGATGAACGCCCGCCCCGAGGCGGTGACCCGGGCGGCGAGGCCCGCGAGGTCCTCGAAGACCTGCTCCGGCCCGGTATCGAGCAGCTCCGTCGCCCTGACCGCCGCCAACCGATCCCGGTCCCACAGCTGTCTCGGCAACCCGTCCGTCTTCTCCCGCACCACTACTCCCGCACCCGTCGTCCCGGCCCCGCCTCTCCGCAGCGCCCGAACCCGCCGAACCGCAGTCTTGGAGTGTCTGTCCAGACAACAGCCAACCACGCCCCACCAGCCCCACCAACCTGCGCCGACAGGGAGCCGTCACCCGACGGTCCCGCGCACGGCGCCGTGTACGGGGGGTGCGGGGGGGCGCCCCCCCGGGGGGGGGGGGGGCCCCCCCCCCCCCCGCCCCCCCCCCGCCCCCCCCCGGCCCCCCCCGGGGGGTTTTGGGAGAAGGGCCC
>NZ_JBIAQX010000001.1:953020-1078732 GCF_042889445.1 Streptomyces sp. NPDC002602
TGTACGGGGGGTCCGCGCGCCGCCCCGCGGGGCGGCGCGCGGACCCCCCGTACACGGCGCAACGCCCTTGCGAAACGGACCGACGGTCCGTATCTTTGCCGTAAGCGGACCGCCGGTCCGTTTCAAGCGGAACGGAAACCTCGGACATGACCCTCCCCATGGCTCCTGCGGAGCTCTACCGTCACGGTCTGCGATTGCTGCTGGAGAAGGACATCCCCGCCTGGGTGGCCCTGTGGGACGAAGACGGGACTCTGGAGTTCCCCTTCGCACCGCCGGGTTGGCCCGCTCGGTTGGAAGGGCGCCGGGCCATCGCGGACTACATGCGCCACTACCCGGACCACATCGACCTCCACGACTTCCCCGAGGTGACGGTCCACGAGACCGCCGTCCCCGAGACGATCGTGGTCGAGATGCGCGGCGTGGGCCGCCTGGTCAAGACGGGAGGCCCCTTCGACATGACCTACATCGCCGTCGTCACGGTCAGGAACGGCCTCATGACCTCCTACCGCGACTACTGGAACCCCCTCGCCGTGCAGGAGCCCGGCGCCGACTTCACGGGAGCCGGGCGATGAGCGACCCCAACGCCACCCTGGTCATCGGCGCCACCGGCACCACCGGCCGCCGCGTCACCGCCGGTCTCCTCGCCGAAGGTCACCACGTCAAGGCGGCCGGGCGCACCGCCGCCCCGGTGGACGGCGCCCAGGCCGTCCGCTTCGACTGGAACGAGCCCGCTACCTGGGGCGAGGCCCTGCGCGGGGTCGACCGCGTCTACCTCGTCCCGCCCGTCGGCTCCTCCGAGCCGGCCGCGGTCATGCTGCCCTTCCTCCACGAGGCCCGTGCCGCCGGGGTGCGGCGCGCGGTGCTGCTCGGTGCGTCGGCGATCCCGGCGGGCGGTCCCGCGGTGGGGCAGGTCCATCAGGCGCTGCCCGGCCTGTTCGACGAGTGGGCGGTGCTGCGGCCCTCCTGGTTCATGCAGAACTTCACCGGATCCACCCCGCACGCCCGCGGCATCCGTGAGGAAGGTGCCATCTCGACGGCATCGGGCGCCGGCCGCATCGGCTTCGTCGACGCGCGGGACATCGCCGCCGTCGCCGTACGGGCCCTGGTCGACGAGAAGGCCCCCGACACCGACCTGATCCTGACCGGTCCGCAGACGTTGAGCCACGACGACGTCGCCGCGATCCTCACCGAGTCCACCGGCCGGAGCGTCGTGCACCGGCATCTGACGTTCGAGCAACTGCGCGACCGCTGGGCGGCCGAGATCCCGCCGGAGTTCGCCACCATGCTGGCCGCGATGGACCGCGCCATCGCCGACGGCGCGGAGGACCGCACCACGGACACCGTCGAACGCCTCACCGGCCGCCCTCCGGGCACCTTCCGCGCCTTCGTCGAGAGGGAGATCGCCTGAGGGGGAGCCGCTCCCGTGCCGCCCCGGCGGGATCGGCGTCGGCGCGCGGGAACGCGTATCTTCGACTGGCCCGATGACGTCACGAACCGACCCGCCGCATCCCGGCGGCGCGGACCGTCGGTGACGGGCGGAAGACCAAGGAGGAGCCGTGGCCCAGCGCACGGAACGCGCGGACGCCCTGCGCAACCGAGAAGCCGTCCTGGCGGCGGCCGACGCCCTCTTCGCCGCCAGCGGCAGCCCGCAGAGCGTGTCGATGGACGACATCGCCGCGGCGGCGGGCGTCGGCAAGGGCACCCTCTTCCGCCGCTTCGGCGACCGCGCGGGCCTGATCGGCGCCGTGATCGCCTCCCGCCTCGAACCCCTCCGGCACGCCGTGCGGGAGGCGATGGACGCGCCCGGGTCCTCGCCGCGACAGCGGGTGTCGGACCTTCTCGACGCCTCGCTGCGCTTCAAGATCGAGAACCGGAACCTGATGGCGGCCGCGGAGGACGCCGGCCTCAGCAGCCCCTACCAGGCCGAGCACTACGGCTGGTGGCACGAGGTCCTTCGCACGGCGCTCGATGAGGTGCCCGGCGTCGACGACGCGGATTTCACCGCCCACGCACTGCTGGCCGCCATCCGCGCCGACCTCGTGGCCCACCTGATCGACGAGCGTGGGGTGGACGCGGAAGGCCTGCGGTCCTCGCTCGCGGCGTACATCGACAAGGTCCTCGGCGCCGGCTGAGCCCGCCCGATCGAGGTCGCCCAGCCCGCCCGGCCGAGGCCGGACGACTTCCCGCGCCGCCCGCCGGACGCCTTGTCGCCTTCCCCGGACGCCTCACTGCGCCCGCCGGACGCCACGTCGCCTTCCCCGGACGCCTCGTTGTCCCCGCTGGACGCCTCGTCGCCTACCCCGGCCGCCGCACCGCCCCCCCCGCCGGACGCCTCGCCACCCGCCCCCGACGCCTCGCCGTCCCCGCCGGACGCCGCGCCGCTCCCCTCGGGCCGAGGCGCCGCGCCGCCACCCGTACCCACGCACACCGGGCGTGACGACCCCGTCACCCCACGCGCCTTACGGAAACCTGCACATCCTGTGCGCGACTGCGACAACTCACCTCCCCGCTCGGCGATATGACCGGAATGTCCCGTCCGTTTGTGGTGGTTTCGTGTTGGTTGGTTCCGTGTAAGGAAGGGAAGCCCCACATCTGTTACTCGATCTTGTGGAGAAGCCGTCACCATTCGGTGAATCAAGCTGCACTTCAGTAGTCGCAGGTGCGCGTCCACCCGTGATGGGGTGTCAACGGGATTGGTCCGGTGACCCGTTCGCGTGCTTACATCTTGCGCATTGCGGCAGTCGAAATGGGTGGCCCGGTTTCGGGCCGCTCCGCCTCCGCGTGAATGAATTCCTCCCCCCAATGAAAGGTGCGCGCCATGCGTAACGACATCGAGACCCGTGAGATCGCCGACACCGAGCTGGACGCCGTCTCCGGTGGCATCATCGGCGTGTCCGGTGGCCTGGTCGGCGCCGTGACCAGCGACGTCAGCAACGTCCTGGGCTCCCTGAACACCGTTCAGGCCGCGACGGGCATCGTGTCGCAGGTCCCCGGCGTCGTCACGGGCGTCACCGGCGTTTCGGTGAACACCGGTATCGCCGGTCTCTGATCGGGATATCCCCGTGAACCCCGGAGCGTCCCCCACGGCTCCGGGGTTCACGGCTGCCCGCGTGCCCCCGCCCGACCGATACGCCAGGCCGCCACGAATGCAGTCGAAGGAATAGTCCGTGCAGTTTCGCCAAAAGGCTCTTTCCAAGCTGCAATCGCCCGAAGAACTCGACTTGCCCGTACGCTTCGCGCGCCCGCAGGGCCGGCTCGTCCTGGTCGTCACGGTCATCGTCATGGCCGCCGCGAGTTTCTGGGCCTTCACCGGCAGCGTGTTCTCCAAGCTGAGCGCACCCGGCATCCTCACCCATGCCGAGGGCAGTTACGTACTGCAGACCCCGGTCGCGGGACAGGTCACCGCGGTCCTCGCGGAGGAGGGCCGGCTGCTGCCCGCCGGCGCGCCCCTGATCAACGTCCGTACGGCCCAGGGCGACCGCCCCGTGCGCGTGGTGACGGGCGGCCGCGTGGCGACACTCGTCGCCAAGGTGGGCTCGGTCGTCTCCACCGGTGCGGACGTGGCGACCGTGGAACGGGTGAAGAACCAGCAGGACCCGCTGGTGGCCGTGCTGTACGTGCCCGGCGGCAGCGCCTCGGCGATCCCGGTCGGCGCGAGCGTGGACCTGACCGTCCAGTCCGTCCCGAAGGAGCGGTTCGGCACGCTGCGCGGCCGCGTCAAGGCGGTCGGCCGCGCGCCCCAGACCACGGCGCGGATCGGCGGCTTCCTGGGCGACGGAGGGCTGGCCGAACAGTTCACCCGCGACGGCAACCCGATCGCGGTACTCGTACAACTGGACCCCTCCACCTCGACCGAGTCCGGCTACCGCTGGTCCTCCGGGGACGGCCCCCCGGACGAGGTCCCGTCGAGGACACCGGTCACCGGCGCCGTCCACCTCGCCGTGCAACGGCCCGTCGACTGGCTGCTGCCGTGACCGCGCCGCGGACCGGCACCCCGCCGCGACTCCCCTCGTCCGGACACCGACGGCACCGCCCCGAGCCCAAGGGCGGCACCCGCCGCAGGCCCGAACCGGCGCCCAAGGGCCGGACGCCCCGCCCGGTACGCACCCCCACCGTGCTGCAGATGGAGGCGGTGGAGTGCGGCGCCGCCGCACTGGCCATGGTCCTCGGGCACCACGGCCGCTTCGTCCCCCTGGAGGAACTGCGCATCGCGTGCGGCGTCTCGCGCGACGGCTCCCGCGCCGGCAACCTCCTCAAGGCCGCCCGCGGTTACGGGCTGACGGCCAAGGGCATGCAGATGGGCCTGGCCGCGCTCGCCGAGGTCAGCGGCCCGGCCATCCTCTTCTGGGAGTTCAACCACTACGTCGTCTACGACGGCATGAGCCGCCGGTTCGGCCGCAAGGGCGTGTACGTCAACGACCCCGGCAAGGGCCGCCGGTTCGTCCCCCTGGACGAGTTCGACACCAGCTTCACCGGTGTCGTGCTCACCTTCGAACCCGGCGACGGCTTCCGCCGCGGCGGCCGCAAGCCGGGCGTCCTGGGCGCCATGCCGGCCCGCCTGCGGGGCACTTCGGGAACCATGGCCGCCGCCGTGCTCTCCAGCCTCCTCCTGGTGGCCGTCGGTGCCTCGGTGCCGGCGCTGAGCCGCACGTACATCGACATGTTCCTGATCGGGGAGCAGACGTCCCTGCTGGGGGTGCTGTTCGCCTCGATGGCCGTCGCCCTCGTGCTCACCGCGACACTCACCGCGCTGCAACAGGCCAACCTGCTGCGCGGGCGCGTCATCTCCTCCACCCTGGGAGGTGCCCGCTTCTTCCGGCACCTCCTGAGGCTTCCGGTCACCTTCTACTCCCAGCGCAACCCGGCGGACCTGGTCCAGCGCCTGCAATCCAACGACACGGTCGCCGAAACCCTCGCCAGGGACCTGGCCGCCGCGGGCGTGGACGCCGTGGTGGTCGTGATCTACGCGGTGCTGCTGTGGACGTACGATCCGCAGCTCACCCTCGTCGGCGTGGCCGTGGCGCTGCTCAACGTGGTGGCCCTGCGGATCGTGATCCGGCTGAGGGCCACCGACACCCAGAAGCTGCGCGCCGAGAGCGCCCGGCTGACCAACACCTCGTACAGCGGTCTCCAACTCATCGAGACCATGAAGGCCACGGGCGGCGAGAACGGTTTCTTCCGGCGCTGGGCCGGACAGCACGCCGTCACCCTCGACGTGCAGCAGCGGCTCGGCGTGCCCAGCGCGTGGCTCGCGCTCGTCGCACCCACGCTGGCGGCGTTCAACAGCGCGCTGATCCTGATGATCGGCGGCCTGCGGGCGGCGGAGGGGCACCTCACCGTGGGTCTCCTCGTCGCCTTCCAGGCCCTGGTGACCAGCTTTACCGCGCCGATCTCCCGGCTGGGCGGCGTCGCGGGAAGGATCCAGGACTTCGCGGCCGACGTCGCCCGCCTCAAGGACGTCGAGAACTTTCCCGTCGACCCGGTCCACTCGCGGCGCGAGCCCGCCGCCGGTACCCGACGCCTCAAGGGCCATGTGGAGCTGGAGCACGTCACCTTCGGCTACAGCCCCCTGGACGCCCCGCTGCTCACGGACTTCTCGCTCTCGGTCGGTCCCGGGCAACAGGTCGCGCTCGTCGGCGGCTCCGGCAGCGGCAAGTCCACCGTCTCCCGGCTGATCTCCGGCCTCCACACGCCCTGGGAGGGGGCCATCCGCATCGACGGCATGCGGCTGGAGGACATCCCGCGCGGCGCGCTGGCCGCCTCCGTCTCCTTCGTCGACCAGGACGTCTTCCTCTTCGAAGGCACCGTCCGCGACAACGTCACGCTGTGGGACCCCTCCATCCCCGACGAGGCCGTCGTCGTGGCCCTCCAGGACGCCGCCGTGCACGACGTGGTCGCCCGCCGCCCCGGCGGCATCCACAGTCGCGTCGAGCAGGACGGTCGCAACTTCTCCGGCGGTCAGCGCCAGCGCCTGGAGATCGCCCGGGCGCTGGTGCGCCGCCCCAGCGTCATGGTGCTCGACGAGGTGACCAGCGCCCTGGACGCGGCGACCGAGCAGGTCATCATCGACAACCTGCGCCGCCGCGGCTGCGCCTGTGTGGTCATCGCCCACCGGCTGAGCACGGTCCGCGACAGCGACGAGATCGTCGTGCTCGACCGCGGCGCGATCGTGGAACGCGGCCGGCACGAGCACCTGGTGGCCGCGCGGGGCCCGTACGCCGAACTGGTCAAGGAGCACTGAGGTGACGCACGCCCATCACACCGTCACGGACGCCGCTTCCGGCGCCGTCGCCGCCGGCCACCCGGGCGGGGCCCCGGACCCGGTCGTCGCGGCACTGGGCGCCCTGGGCTCGCCGGTCGACTGCACGGGCCTGCGCAGCCTGTCCCTGGAGGGCCCGCTCGTCCTGTGGCTGGTCGTGCGGGGCGCGTTGGACCTGTTCGCCGTCGACGCCGCGCAGGCCGGACACTGGCACTTCCTGGGCCGGCTGGAGCCGGGCACCCTGCTGCTGGGCCCGGCCGAGGGCCCCGACCACACCCTGGTCGGCCGTCCCCTCCAGGGATGCCTGCTGCGGCGCATCGAACTGCGGGAGCTGTACCGACCCGAGTACGGCGACCAGTTCCCAGGGGAGGGGGTCCACGGCGGGCCGTGGTACGCCGATCAAGGGCAGTACGGCGTGCCCGCCGCAGGGCGACCGAGCCCCCTGGAGGACGCCTTCACGCGCGGCATCGGCCGCGGCCTGCGCGTGCTCTACCAGGCACCGTTGGACGGCGGCGCACCCGCCGAACACGGCGGGGCCGACGACGACATCCTCTGGATGCAGATCACCCCGGGCAGCGTCCGATACGGGGCCGTGTACGAGGCGGAGGCGGTGGGCACCCTCCTCGTCGACGCGGCGATGTGGCAGGGCATGGTCGACCAGCAGTACCGGCTGCTGTACGCCCTGGACGGCTGGATCGAAGAGCTGGAGCGCGCGCACGAGGACCGTACGGCGGCCGGAATCGAGGCGGGCCGGGCGGCCAGCAGCCAGGCGGACCGGACACTGCTCGCGTCCATCGTCCGCTCCGGCCGCGATTCCCGCGGCGGCGCGGGTGTCGACGCGACGTTCGCCGTGTGCCGGCTGGTCGCCGACGCGGCCCGCATCACCCTGTCCGAACCGGGCGAGCCCGGCGGCACGGCCGGGCAGGTGGATCCCGTCGAGAGCATCGCGCTCGCCTCCCGGATCCGCACCCGCGTGGTCCGGCTCGGCGGGCGCTGGTGGCGGGAGAACACCGGGCCGCTGGTGGGCCGGCGCGAGAAGGACGGAACGCCGGTCGCCCTGCTGTGGCGGCGCGGCGGCTACGAGGCCGTCGACCCCGCGACCGGCACGCGCGAGCGCGTCGGCACGACGAACGAGGCCGTCTTCGAGCCGCGCGCCGTCATGCTGTACCGCCCGCTGCCCGACGGGCGGGTGGGCCTGCCGGCGCTGCTCCGGTTCAGCGTGCGCGGCACCCTCCCGGAGCTGCGCAGCCTCCTCCTGGGCGGCCTGGTCGCGGTGGCCCTGGGCGCACTGGTGCCGATCGCCACCGGCCGGGTCCTCGGCCGCTACGTCCCGCAGGGCGAGAACGGCCTCATCGTGCAGACCGGGCTGGCGCTGCTCGCGACCGGCATCGTCTCGGCCGCCTTCATGCTGCTGCAGAACACCTCCCTCCTGCGCATGGAGGGCCGCGTCGAGGCCACCTTGCAGCCGGCGGTGTGGGACCGGCTGCTGCGGTTGCCGACGAAGTTCTTCGCCGGCCGCTCCACGGGCGAACTGGCCGGAGCCGCGATGGGCATCAGCGCCATCCGCCGCGTGCTGTCCGGCATCGGACCGGTCTGCGTACAGGCGGGCGCCGTCGGCGCGATGAACCTCGTACTGCTGCTCGTCTACAGCGTGCCGCTGGCGATGGTGGCGCTCGCCATGCTGGTCGTCGTCGCGGGGGTCTTCCTGGGCCTGGGGCTGTGGCAGTTGCGCTACCAACGCCGGCTGATCGCGCTCGGCTACCGGCTCAACAACCAGGCCTTCCAGACCCTGCGCGGCCTGCCCAAACTCCGTGTCGCCGCGGCCGAGAGCTTCGCGTACGCCGCCTGGGCGCGGGAGTTCGCCCGTACCCGCGACCTCCAGCAGCGCATCGGCCGGATACAGAACGTCATCACGGTCCTGGGCGCCGTCTACCTGCCGCTGTGCACACTGATGATGTTCATGTTGCTGGCCGGACCGGCCCGCGGCGCCATGTCCGCCGGCGAGTTCCTCACCTTCAGCACCGCACTGACGATGCTGTTGTCCTCGGTGACGCAGCTGACCGGAGCCCTCATCTCGGCCGCTGCCGTGCTGCCGATGTTCGAGCAGGTCAAGCCGCTGCTTCGGGAGACCCCCGAGGTGGTCCGGTCCAGTACCCGACCGGGCGAGCTGACCGGCGCCATCGAGGCCAGGGACCTGTCGTACCGCTACGCCGACGACGGACCACTCGTCCTCGACAACGTCAACTTCCGCATCGGGCAAGGAGAGTTCGTCGCGATCGTCGGGGCCAGCGGCTGCGGCAAGTCGACGCTGCTGCGACTGCTCATCGGCTTCGACAAGCCCGACTCCGGCAGCGTGCTGTACGACGGCCAGGACCTGGCGGCGCTCGACCAGACGGCCGTACGCCGGCAGTGCGGCGTCGTGTTGCAGAACGCCCAACCCTTCACCGGCTCGATCCTCGACTGCATCCGCGGCGCCGGCACGTTCTCGCTCGAAGAGGCGTGGGAGGCCGCCGCCATGGCGGGCCTGGCGCAGGACATCAAGGCCATGCCGATGGGCATGCACACCATGCTGTCCGACGGCGGCGGCACCGTCTCGGGAGGCCAGCGCCAACGACTGATGATCGCCCAGGCGCTCATCCGCAAGCCGCGCGTCCTCTTCTTCGACGAGGCCACCAGCGCGCTGGACAACGAGGCCCAGCGCGTGGTCGTCGAGTCCACCCGAGCCCTGCGCGCCACCCGCGTCGTGATCGCCCACCGGCTCTCCACGATCATGGGAGCCGACCGGGTGATCGCCATGGCGGACGGCCGCATCGCCCAGCAGGGCCCGCCCGCCGAACTGCTCGCCGACACGACCGGCCTCTTCCACGACCTGGTCCGTCGACAGTTGTGATGACGGGCCCCCTCAGGGGCCGCCGGCGATCGCGTACGGCGCCGCCTGTTCGCGGTGCTGTTCACGGCCCTGTTCCGGGTCTTGTTCGCGGTCCTGTTCGAAGGCCCGGAGCAGGTCCGCCGCGACGCTCACCGCGATCGTCGCGGGTTCCTTGCCGGTGATCCCGGTGATTCCGATCGGGGTCTTGATCCGGTCGATGCCGGCGGCGTCGTGGCCGCCCTCGTCGGCCAGGCGCTGCCTGAACCGTGCCCATTTCGCGGACGAGCCGATCAGGCCGATCGACCCGAGACCCGCGGTGCGCAGGGCGGCGTCGCACAGCGCGGCGTCCTCGGCGTGATCGTGGGTCATGATCAGGACGTGGGTGCCGGTCGGCAGCTCCGCGAGCACCTCTTCCGGAAGGAGCGGTGTGTGACGCACGTGGATCCGCGCCATCGCGTCCGCGAGCACGCCGAGCCGCTCGTCGGTGAGCATGTCGGGCCGGGTGTCGATCAGGTACAGGTCGAGGTTCTGCCGGGCCAGGATGCGGGCCAGCTCCAAGCCGACGTGGCCGACGCCGAAGACCGCCACCGCCCGGACCACCGGCAGCGGTTCGAGCAGCACGGTGACGGCTCCGCCGCAGCACTGCACGCCGTGCGGGCCGGTGACCTTGTCGTTGAGCGCGAACTCCATCAGCTCCGGCTCGGGATCGGCCGTACCGCACAGCTCGCGCGCCCGGTCGATGGCGACGGCCTCGATGTTGCCGCCGCCGATCGAACCCCACGTCTCGGCCCGTCCCACGACGAGTTTGGCACCGGCCCGGCGGGGCGCGTGGCCGCGCACGGTCGCGACGGTCACGAGCACGCCGGGTTCCCGGCGGGCCCGCAACCGCGCGACGGCGGCCACCCAGCTCATGTCAGGCATGGCTCAGAGTGCCGGCCTCGGAGGGGACTTCGCCGGCGGCCGGGTGACCGTCCTGCCGCGCACCGCCCCCGCGGGCCGCCTCGATCGCCCAGTACACCGCCTCGGGTGTCGCGGGCGAGGCGAGCTCCACGCAGACCCCGGCGGGACCGAACGCCGCGGCGGCCTGCCGCAACGCCTCCCGTACCGAGAAGGCCAGCATCAGCGGGGGCTCACCCACCGCCTTGGACCCGTAGACCGCGCCCTCCTCGGTGGCGTTCTCCAGCAGCCTGACGTTGAACTCCTCGGGCATCTCCGAGAAGCTCGGCAGCTTGTAGGTGCTCGCCGCCTGGGTCAGCAGCCGGCCGCGGTTCGGCCCGTCACCGGTGTCCCATCGCATGTCCTCAAGCGTCAGCCAGCCCGCGCCCTGCACGAAACCGCCCTCGACCTGACCGATGTCGATCATCGGGGAGAGGCTGTCGCCGACATCGTGCACGATGTCCACGCGCCGGATCCGGTACCCGCCCGTGAAGCCGTCCACCTCCACCTCGGCCGCGGCGGCGCCGTAGGAGAAGTACTTGAACGGCGAGCCCTGGAAGGCCTTCGCGTCCCAGTGCAGCCCCTCGGTCCGGTAGAACCCGGCCGCCGACAACTGGACCCGCTGGAAGTACGCGGTGCGCACCAGCTCGTCCCAGGCCAGCTCCTTGTCGCTGCCGAGGACGCGCGCGACGCCCTCGACGATCCGCACGTCCGAGGCGTTCGCCCCCAGTCGGGTGCCGGCGACCCGGAGCAGCCGCTCGCGGATCTGCTCGCAGGCGTTCTTCACCGCCGCACCGTTGAGGTCCGCCCCGGCACTTGCGGCCGTGGCGGAGGTGTTGGGCACCTTGTCGGTGCGCGTGGGGGCCAGCCGGACCTTGTGCAGGGGAATGCCCAGCGTGGTCGCGGCGACCTGCAACATCTTGGTGTGCAGGCCCTGCCCCATCTCGGTGCCGCCGTGGTTGATCAGGACCGAGCCGTCCTTGTAGACCAGCACCAGGGCGCCGGCCTGGTTGAAGGCCGTGAGGTTGAACGAGATCCCGAACTTGATCCCGGTGAGCGCGAGGGCCCGCTTGGTGTGCGGGTGCGCGGCGTTGAAGGCCTCGATCTCCCGCCTGCGATCGGCGATCCTCGCGTCGGCCTTGACCTGCTCCCAGACGATCGAGATGCGTTCGGGGTGGGGCACGGGCTGCCCGTACGGCGTCGAATGGCCCTGCCGGTAGAAGTTGCGTTCGCGCAACTCCATCGGATCCAGGCCGAGCAGCGGCGCGCACCGGCCCATGATGTCCTCGATCACCAGCATGCCCTGCGGTCCGCCGAACCCGCGGAAGGCGGTGTTCGAGACCTTGTTGGTCTTGGCGATGCGACCGACGACGCGTGCGTGGGGAATCCAGTAGGTGTTGTCGATGTGGCACAGGGCGCGGGCCACGACCGGCTCGGACAGGTCCAGGCTCCAGCCGCCGTCCGCCGTCAGGGTGGCGTCCAGGGCCTGGATGCGGCCCTCGGCGTCGAATCCGATCTTCCACTCGGCGTGGAACCCGTGGCGCTTGCCGGACATGGTCAGATCCTGGGTCCGGTTGAGCCGCACCCGCACCGGGCGACCGGTCAGCAGGGCGCCGAGCGCGGCGATCGCCGCGAACCCGTGCGGCTGCATCTCCTTGCCGCCGAAACCGCCACCCATCCGCAGGCACTGCACGGTCACCTCGTGGCTGTGCAGGCCGAGCACGTGCGCGACGATCTCCTGCGTCTCCGAGGGATGTTGGGTGCTGCTCTGGACGAACATCTGCCCGTTCTCGTCGAGGTGGGCCAGCGCCGCGTGCGTCTCCAGATAGAAGTGTTCCTGATCGGAGAACAGGAACTCCCCGGTGAACACATGGGCGGAGTCGGCGAAACCCGCGTCGACGTCCCCGGTCAGCATCACCGGCCGGGCGCCGTGGAAACTGCCGGCCCCGATCGCGTCCCGCAGCGAGATCACGGAGGGCTTCTCGTCGAGTTCCACCTCGACGGCCGCCGCACCGAGCCGGGCGGCCTCCAGGGTCTCACCGAGCACCCACGCCACCGCGTGGCCGTGGAACATGACCTCGTCGGGAAAGAGCGGCTCGTCGTGCTTCATCCCGGCATCGTTGACGCCGGGTACGTCCGCGACGGTCAGCACGCGGACCACACCGGGCACGGCGAGCGCGGGTTCGGTGCGCAGCGCGGTGATCCTGCCGTGGGCCTTCATGACCTGGACGGGATGGGCGTGCAGGACGTCCTTGGTGCGATGGATCAGGTCGTCGGTGTAGAGCGCGGCCCCCGTGACGTGCAGGTTGGCGCTCTCGTGCGGCATGGAGACGCCGACGACGGACTTCTCGGGACGCTCGGACAACTGGCTCATGACGACACCGCCTCGGTGGTTCGCGCGTACAGCTTCAACAGGCTCTGGCCGAGCATCGCGGAGCGGTAGCCCGCGCTGGCACGGTGATCGTCCATCGGGGTGCCCTGGGCGCGCAGCACCCGGGACGCGGCCTCGACGGTCTCCGCCACCCACGGCCTGCCCTCCAGGGCGGCCTCGGTGGCCAGCGCGCGGATCGGGGTGGCGGCCACGCCGCCCAGACCGATGCGCGCCTTGCGGACGATCCCGCCCTCGATGTCGAGCGCGAAGGCGACCGCCACACTGGAGATGTCGTCGAAACGCCGCTTGGCGATCTTGTGGAAGGCCGTGACCCGTGACAGCGGCAGCGGGATGCGCACCGCGCGGATCAGCTCGTCGGGACGGCGCACGCTCTGCCGGTAGCCGGTGAAGTAGTCGCAGAGGGGCACCTCGCGCTCGCCGTCGGCGTCGGCGAGCACCAGCGATGCCTCCAGCGCGAGCAGGACGGGCGGGCTGTCACCGATGGGGGAGCCGTTACCCAGGTTGCCGCCGAGGGTCGCGCCGTTGCGGATGAGCCGGGACGCGAACTGCGGGAACAGGTCCGCCAACAGCGGGACGCTGCCGTCGAGGTGGCGTTCGATCTCGGTGAGAGTCCGCGCCGCCCCGATCTCCACATGGCCGGATTCGACGCGCAGTTCCCTCAGTTCGGGCAGCCGATCGACGGCGATCACGCAAGTCGCGCGGCGCGAGCGGATGTTGACCTCCACGCCCCAGTCGGTGCTGCCGGCGACGACCACGGCCTCGGGCCGCTCGCGCAGCAGCCGCAGCGCTTCGGGCAGGGTGCCCGGCCGCAGGAACACGCTGTCGCCGTGCGCGTACGCGGTGGCGACCGGTTCGGGCGGGGACTCCTCTCGACGCCGCGCCAACACGTCGTCCTCGGCGGGCGATCCGACGGCGAACGCGGCGTCGCGGATCGGGCGGTAGCCGGTGCAGCGGCACAGGTTCCCGCTCAGCGCGTGCAGATCGAAGCCGTTCGGACCGTGCTCGGGATCGGTGGCGCCGGCCGAGTTGGAGTCCGTGTGCGCGCAGCGGCCGGGCCGGTAGTACTCGGAGGCCATGCTGCAGATGAACCCCGGTGTGCAGTAACCGCATTGGGAGCCGCCGCGGACGGCCATCTCCTCCTGTACGGGGTGCAACGCGGCCGGTGTGCCGGGGGCGCCGGCGGTGGCGAGACCCTCGGAGGTGACGACCTCCTGGCCGTCGAGCGCCGCCACCGGGACCAGGCAGGCGTTGACCGCCACCCAGTCCGTCGGCATGTTCACCCCGGGCCGCGCCACGAGGACCGAACAGGCGCCGCATTCACCCTCGGCGCAGCCCTCCTTGGTGCCGGTGAGGCCGCGTTCGCGCAGGAAGTCCAGCACCGTGGTGTGGGGTGCGCACGGCGCGATCGGCGCTTCTTTTCCGTTGACCGTGACGCGCGCCGCTACCATGGCACGTCCTCGTTCCGGCGCACGGTCGATGTGATGGTCCTGGTCGCCATGTGGGGTGCTTTCTCGTTCAGTGGCGCGGCCCGATGAACCCGAGCGCGACGCATCGGCACGCAGCGAGGTGCCGTGAAGGGTGAAGGGCAGGAGAAGGTGCCGGGGCCGCGATCGGGCACGCCGGCTAAGGAAGGGCCGTTCAGCAGCCGTGTGCCACGCGACCCGGAGCCCAGGCGATCTGGTGGGCGAGGCGAAGCATCGCGGAGATGGTCGACATCCGACTTCGCCTCCTTCCAGTGGCTCGTGAGCGGGTGCGGTCGAAGTTACGTTGCCGCAGGTTCACCGGTCAAGCCCCATCCCGGTTGATCGTACGAAGGCCGGCCACTTCGCGGGGGAGGCTCTCGTACACGACTCCAGCCGGGTCCTCGCCGGACCCGCGGCCGGTGACACGCCACCCCTCACACCCGGGCAGGCGGTGTGCCCGGAGGGCTCTGGGGGTGGAAGCGGATCGGAGCCTGGAAGCGGGCCTTGCGGGCGGCGCGACGGAAGACCGTGAGGACGGCCGGGCCGGCGAGACAGACACAGACGAAGTTGGTGACGGCGCGGCCGGTGTCCCAGCCGAGGGAGGTGGCGAGGTCGAAGGCGAGGTAGCGGTGGAACTGCTCGGTGAAGGGGAGCCCGGGCAGGTAGGCGAGGGAGCTGTTGGGGTCGAGGGAGAAGGGCCAGAAGGACAGGTTGAGGAGGAAGCCGAAGAGGTACCCGGAGACCGAACCGTAGGCGGCCAGCAGGCCGACCTCGCGGCGGCCGGTCGCCTTCGGGAGGAACCCGGCGAGCATCCCGACGAAGGCGCAGCCGAACATCTGGTACGGCATCCACGGCCCGACCCCGCCGGTGATCAGCGCGGAGGCGAAGAGCGAGGTGCAGCCGAGGGTGAAGCCGAAGCCCGGTCCGTAGACGCGCCCGGCGAGGACGAGGATGAAGAAGACCGTCTCGATGCCGGCGGTGCCCGCGCCGAGGGGACGGATCGCGGCGTTCACGGCCGACAGGACCCCGAGCATGGCCAGGGCCTTGGAGTTGATGCCGCCCTCGGCGATCTCGGAGATCACCACGCACAGCACCACGACGAGCAGCACACCGAAGATCAGCGGCGGTGCGTAGTTCGAGCCGAACTTCCCCGGCGCGACGAGGAACGGCCAGAAGAACGCGACGATCCCGAGGAAGGCGGCCATGCCGATGACGATCCCGGCCCGGGCGCGAATGCGGATGGCCGCGGTGTACGTGCTCACGAGGCCGGGTCCGTTCCGTCGGTGGGCGGTGCGGCGGGCAGTACGGCTGGCAGTACGGCGCTCAGTTGCTCCACGGTGAGGAAGGGCAGCGGGGCCAGGATCTTCGCGGTCTGGGGGGCGAAGACGGGGGAGGCGACGATGACCTCGGAGGTGGGGCCGTCGGCGACGATGTCGCCTTCGGCCATGACCACGACCCGGTCGGCGGCGCGCGCGACGAACTCCACGTCGTGTGTGGAGATCACCACGGCGCGGCCCTCCGCGGCCAGATCGTCGACGATGCGGATCAACTCGCCCTTGGCGCGGTAGTCGAGCCCGCGGGTCGGCTCGTCGAGGAGCAGCACCCGGGGTGCCGCGGTCAGTTGGATCGCCAGGACGAGCGCCAGCTTCTGCCCCTCGGAGAGGTCACGGGGGTGGCTGGAGTCCGGGATGCCGGGCGCCAGCCGGTCCAGGATGGCGCGCGCCGGGATCCCGTCGGCGGCGACCTCGGATTCGGTGTCGGCCTGGTCGAGTTCCTGCTTGACGGATTCCAGGTACAGCAGGTCGGTGGGGGTCTGGGGGACCAGGCCGACCAGTTGCCGGGCCTGTGAGGCGGAGAGCTTCCGCGGGTCCTGGGCCTTTCCGCCGGGCGCGGCGACGGCCACGGAGCCGGCCTTGCGCGGCCCGGACCCCTGGAGCGCCCACAACAGGGAGGACTTGCCGGACCCGTTGCGACCCATGAGGGCGGTGATCTCCCCGCCGTGCAGGGTCAGGCCCACCTCCCGGACGGCGGGGACGCCGTGGTAGGTGACGGTGACACCGCCCGCGACGAGGAGCTCCGTACGGTCTTCGGGTGAGGTGGGCCGCGCCGGCGGGGGTGCGGTGTCCGCCAGGGACCTGCGCAAGGGCGCGGCGGCGCGGCGGGCGTCGCGGATCGACAGGGGCAGCGGGGTCCAGCCCGCCGCGCGGCCCAGTTCCACGATGGGCGGGGCGATGGACGAGGTTCGGAAGACCTCGGCGGGCGTTCCGGAGACGACACGGCCGTTCCCGGGGAGGTGGATGACGCGGTCGGCGTACTGGACGACGCGCTCCAGGCGGTGTTCGGCGAGGAGCACGGTGACGCCGAGGTCGTGGACCAGGCGGGTGACGGCGGCCAGGACCTCCTCGGCGGCCGTCGGGTCCAGTGCGGAGGTCGGCTCGTCCAGGACGAGGACGCGCGGATGGGCCGTGAGGACCGAGCCGATGGCGACGCGCTGTTGCTGCCCGCCCGAGAGCTCGTGCAGGGCGCGGTGACGCAGGTCGGCGAGGCCCAGGAGGTCGAGGGTCTCTTCCACGCGCTTGCGCATGGTGGCCGGGGGGACGGCCAACTGTTCCATCGCGTAGGCGAGTTCCTCTTCGACGGTATCGGTCACGAAGCCGTCGAGCGGATCCTGTCCCACGACGCCCACGACGTCGGCGAGTTCGCGCGGGGGGTGGTCCGCCGTGTTCCGGCCGTCGACCAGGACGCGACCGAAGAGGGTGCCGCCGGTGAAGTGCGGCACGAGGCCGTTGACGGCGCCCAGGAGCGTGGACTTGCCGACGCCGGTGTGGCCGACGACGAGGCAGAGTTCACCCTCCTCCACGGTCAGGTCCACGTCCCGAAGGATCGGATCGCTCGTGTCCTCGTACTGGACGGTGACCTGGTCGAAGGTGATCACTTGGATTCCTCGGTGCGCTGTGCGGGAACGGCCGGGCGGGCGGGCGGGCTCGGGGGCGGGGCCAGGAAGCCGGCGGCTCCCGCGAGGAGGATCGCCGCAGTGGGGACGAGCGGCAGGGTCGGCCAACTGAGCGGATAGATCGAGGGGTTCAGCTCGGCAGCGTTGAAGCCGACGTTGGTGAACAGCAGGACGGCGGAGAGGACCCCGCAGCCCGCGACGGCCCACTCGGCGAGGCGCCAGGGATCGGGGCGGTAGGACGTACGGGTGATGCGTCGGCCCCCGAGACGCAGGCCCGCGAAGCACAGGAGGGCGCCCGCGCCCATCGCGGGGAGTCCGAGCAGTTGCGGCGCGGTGGCGTCGAGGAGCCCGTAGGCCCCGGCGCACAGACCGCACATGCCGAGGAGCATGAGGGCGCCGGTCGCGCGGCGGGAGCGGCGGGTGGCGGTGCCGGCCCGCCCGTAGCCGCGGGAGTCCATGGCGGCGGCCAGGCGCAGCGAACGTTCCAGGGCGTCTTCGAGGACGGGCACGATGATGCCGCGCAGGGCCCTGAGGCCCTTTGCGCGGCCGGCCCGCAGCCGCTTGGCCCGGTGCACCCGCTGGACGCTCTGCACCAGTTGGGGGGCGACGCTGATCGACACGGTGACGGCGACGCCGAGTTCGTAGAGGGCACCGGGCAGGATCCGCAAGGCCCGTTTCGGGTTGGCGAGGGTGTTGGCGGCGCCGATGCAGCACAGCATGCAGGCGAGTCGCAGCCCGTCGGTCGCGGCGGACAGCAGCGCCTCCAGCGAGACGGGCCCGCCGAGTCGGATGCCCGCGTACCAGTCGGGGGTCGGGATGTGCGGCAGCGAGAAGAGGAAGTGGTCCCGGGGGGTGATGCCGGTGGCGAAGATCGCGCGGAAGAGCACCCTGATCGTGACGACGGTGAGCGCGAGGTAGAGGTAGTACTTGAAGCCGCGCGCCCAGGGGGCCTCGGTGCGGCGCATGGTGATGACGTGGCCGAGGACAGCGAGGACGAGGAACAGCAGCAGCGGGTTGTTGGTGCGACTGACGGCGGTGGCGAGGGCGAGCGCCCAGATCCACCAGGCGACGGGGTGCAGGGTGCGGGGCAGCCGGCGGCCGCCCGCGTCCGGCGCGGGGCCGGACGCGGGCGGCCCGGCCGCCGCGGTCGCGGTGGTGGTGCGTGACACGCGGCTACTCCGTACGACGGCGGCGCTTGGCGGCGAACACGGCGGCGGCGCCGATCAGCAGCACCAGCGCCCCGGCGCCGACGGCGGGCAGGTACGAGCCCGCGTCGTGCTTCGCGTCGGCGGCGGGCGCCGCGTCGACGACCTCGGGCCCGGGCGCGGGGGCGGCCACGGGAGGGGCGCCGGTCGTCGGTGGGGTGGTGGGCGTCGGCGGGACGCTCACGGGGGGACTCGGCGAGGCCGACGGGCTTCCCGAGGCCGTGGGGGCGGGCGGCGGCGTCGTCGCGGGCGGCGGGGTGGCGGGGGGCGGGTTCCCCGGCTTCGGTCCGGTGTCCACGTTCGGCGGGAGCGGGGCCGCGGTGCGGGTGTCCCGGGGCGCCGGCTCGGCGCCGCCCGTCGGCCGGGCGTTCTTGGCGCGCAGTTGGTCCGGGGTGACGTTCGGCTTGCCCTCGGTCCCCTCGATGTTCGTGCTCCCGAAGACCCACAGGTCGACGCTGCCGGGCCTCGGCTTGTAGAGCATGGCGCCGAGTTGGCTGTAGTCCCAGGTGTTCTGGCCCGGGTCCGCGTGCCAGTACGACCAGTAGGCGGAGGCGGGCGGGGTCAGGACGCAGTCGTCCTGCTGCGGCGTCGGGTACTGCTTCCCGCCCTGGTGCCCGCTGTAGCCGATGCGGCAGATGAAGGCGGGGCCGTCGTGGCCGGTGCCGGTGGTGGCCCAGCCGCCCTGGTTGAGGAGTTCGTAGCCGGTGGTGGGCGTCGTCCCGCAGGATCGGTACACGGGCCCTCCCCAGTGGCTGAAGTCCACGGCGAGGACGACTCCGGAGGAGGTCGTGCACTGGCCCATGGGCTGCGGGGCGGCCCCGGCCGGGGCCGCGGTGGCCGCGAAGGCCGCCACCGTCAGCCCCAGGGCGGCCGCCGCGCGGGCGAGGACGCGTGTGACGCGCAAGCTCATCGGTCCGCCTCCGCCAGGTCACGACGGGTACGGGACAAGGCCACGAGCCGCCAACCGGCGAGCGTCAGCACGGCCGCGGCGCCCGCGAGCGCTCCGACCTGGAGGCCGGTGGACGCGAGGCGGCCACCCGAACCGCCCTGCGCGAGAGCGCCGCCGCCCGAGGCACCCGCGCTCTCGCCGGGGGTCACGATGACCGGCGTGCCACCGGCACCCCCGGGCGACGGGGACGTGATCACGGGGACGGGCCGGCCGCTGGTGCCGTCGAGGCTGCGGGCGAGGGTGGCGAAGGAGATGCCGGTGGTGCCGCTGATGGCCTGGGTGGAGGCACGCATGTCGGAACCGGACGGGTCGTCCTTGATGACGTTGAAGCCACCGTCGGCGTTCTGCTGGGTCGCCAGGAACCTGCGGGCCTTGGCGATCTGGGCGCCGTACTTGGTGGCGTCCAGCGAGAGCCCCTGAATGGCGAGGGCGCAGGAGTTGACGGAGTTACCGGAGGCGCCCTGGAATCCGCCGTCCGCCTTCTGCTGCGCCGCGAGCCAGGCCAGGGCCTTGTCCACGGCCCGCTGCGAGTCGGCGTCCGGCAGCCGGTCCAGGGTCATGGCGGCCATGGCGGTGGAGTCGACCTCGGTGTTGCTGGGCTCGCCGATCAGGCTGACCCAGCCGCCGGAGGGCTGTTGGAGGGTCTTGAGGTACGCGATCGGCTCGGCCGCGGCGGCCGTCTCACCGGCGCGGACCTGCGCCATGATGCCGAGCGACTGCTTGAAGACGGAGTTGGCGTAGGTGTAGTTGCCCTTCGCCGCGCACTCCTTGGGCGTGGTGGTCTTCGCCTTGCAGGTGATCTTGGCGAGTGCGCCGATCAGGTCCTGGCCACCGAAGTTCCGGGGGTCGCGACCCACGGCCTGGGCGAGCAGGGCCACCTTCCCGATGGAGCCGCCGCCCGCGCGCTTGGTGCCGACGAGGGTCCAGTCGTGGATGCCGCGGTTCTGGCCGTCCTTGCCGCCCTTGTCGAAGAAGTCGACGATGTCGCGGAGTGTGGCGTTGTCCCCGCCGGTGGCCGCCAGGGCGTAGGCACCGTCGATGGTCATGCCGTAGTCGGCGAACCTCGCGCCGGGCGAGCCGTCGTAGAACCGGCCCTGGATCAGCCGGGTGGGGTCGGTGATGTACGCCACGCCCTTCTTGATGTTCGGCCCGTCGCCCGGCGCGATGGTCGGGGTCGGGTCCGTGGGCTTCGGGTCGGTGGGCTTGGGGTCCGTGGGCTTCGGGTCGGGCTTCTTGGTGGTCAGTGTCACCAGGTCGCTCTTGGCGCCGGCGACGACGACGGGGGCCGTGGCGAACAGGCGCGACTCGGTGTCGTCCTCCTCGAAGCCGAAGCCGCCCTCGCTGAACTGGTGCTTGGAGAGCCAGGCCAGGCCCGCGTCCGCGGGGTTCGCGTCGCCGAGCGCGCGCAGGGCCTGGGCGGCCCAGGCGGTGGAACTCGGGCTGCCGGTCGTCCCGTAGGAGGCGGAGGGCCAGGCGCCGCTCGCCAGCCGGGACTTCTTGAGGTGGTCCCGCGCCTTCTCGACGGCGGCGTCGTGTCCGCCGGCCCGCTTGAGGGCCAGCGCGATCAGACCGGTGGAGGTCGCGTCACTGTCGCACCAGCCGCCGGCGCGGATCAGGATGGAGGTGAAGCCGCCGTCCTCGCACTGGAGGCCGGTCAGCCGGTTCACCGCGTCGACCGGGGGAGTGACACCGCCGTTCAGCAGCGCGATGACGGCCATGGCCTGGGCGTCGGACTGGCCCGTGGTGCGGAAGTCGCCCTTGGTGAGGCAGCCGTCGATCGTCTCGCCGTCGCCGATGTTCCTCGGGCACACGTACTTCACGAGGTCCCCGAGCAGGTCATGGCCGCCGAAGGCGCGGGGATCCCTGCCGGTGGCCTCCGCGACGAGCGCGAGCCGCGCGGCGGCGGTGGCGTCGGGGATCCCGTCCTTGCCCGCGGGGTAGGCGTACGCGTCCGTCTGCGCGGGCGTGGCCAGGAAGTCGGCGGCCTTGCGGGCCACCGGGCTCTCCCGGTCGCCGGCGGCCAGGGCGAAGACGACCTCGGTGGTGAGGAAGTGGTTCGCGGTGGTCGCGCCCTCGTCGACGACGCGCTCCCCGTTCGTCAGCTTCCCGGTGAGCCAGCGGGTGGCGGCCGGCAGGTCGACCGCTCCCGGACCGGTGGGCGGGGTGGAGGGCCCGGTCGGGTCCGGCGAGGGGACACCCCCGCCGGCCCGCACGTCGTCGGGGGTGAAGGTGGGCTTGCCCGAGGAGCCGCCGATGTCCGTGCCACCGAACACCCAGGCGTCCACGTCACCGGGTTTCGGCGTGCGCGACATCGCGCCGAGCGAGCTGTAGGTCCAGTTCTTCTGGCCCGGCGCGGCGACCCAGTAGGACCAGTAGGCGGTGGCCTGCGGGGTGAGGACGCAGTCCTCCTTGTCCCGAGTGGGGTACTGCGTACCGGAGTTGAAGGATCCGTTGCCGATGCGGCAGATGAAGGCGGGGCCGTCGTGGCCGGTGCCCTCGGTGGTGAATCCGCCCGTGTGCAGCAGCTCGTAGCCGGTGGTGGGGGTGGTGTCACAACCCCGTTCGACCTTGCCGCCGAAGGGGCCGAAGTCCACGGCGACGATCGCGCCGGTGGTGGCCGTGCACCCCTCGATCGGGTCGGCCGAGGCGGGCGCCGTCCCGCCGACGAAGGCCACGCTCGCCGCGAAGGTCAACAGCGCCGCCGACAGGAGCGACAACAGCCTCTTGTTCCTCGCGCGTTGCTCTGGTTGTTCTGCGGTCCCCACGACGGCCCCTCGGGTCGGCCGGGCGGACCAGTGCGTGGCGAAGGACCTCCGCCGGGCGCCGTGGGCGCCGCCTGCCGCCGTGGGGCGAGGGGAGGCCATTCGAACCACGCCGTAGTCCTCGACGGCGCTTCTCGCTGAAAACTTGGCTCCAGGCATTCCGGCTCGCCCGGTGGTGCCGGGCCTACGGTTGCGGGTCAGCGCCGGATTCCGACCGGCTTCCCCTGGGGCTGAGTGCTTATCAGCCGGATTGGAGCACGCGGACAAAGACGCCGTCAAGGTGGTCCGCGTCTCAGGCGGTTCGGGTCCGCTCCCCTGCGATCCGAGCCCGTGACCGCCGGCTGGCGGACCCTTGATCACTCGGGTAGCGTCCTGGGCTGCCAAGTGGGGGAACCCGGTGCGAATCCGGGGCTGACGCGCAGCGGTGTGGAACGGCAGGGGGCCGCTTCCGAGCCCGAATGCCCATACGACACAGCGATTCACCAGCCGTACCACGCGTTCGGACGGCCGCCACCGCGCTCCGGGCTGCCCGCCCGCAGGAGTTCCGGTCAGGCCGGCGTCCCTCATTCCAGGAGCAGGCCATGTCCGGTCCCCGCACGTTCCGTCGCCTCACGCTCGCGGTGCCCGCCGCGCTCGGCGCCCTCGCCCTCACGGCGCTGCCCGCGTTCGCGACGTCCAGTCCCGCGCAGATCGCCACGTCCAAGACGAACGGTGTCGCCTACCTCAAGTCCCTTCAGGCGGCGGACGGTTCGTACGCGGGTTCCGGGCTGTCCAACGAGTGGGCGTTCAGCGCCCTCGCGGCCGCCGGCACGGCCGTCGTGGACGTCGCGCCCGGTGGCGACACCACGAAGAACGCCCGCACCGTCTACCGCAACCTGCTGTCCACCGCGGGATGGCCGTCCGGCTCCCCGGTCGTCACCGACTTCGAGCGCGGCACCCTCAACGCGTACGCCGCCGGCATCGACCCGGCCCGCGTCTCCGCCTCGCGCAACCTCGTCGCGAACGTCTACTCCTACTGGCAGACGGCGGAGGCCGGCTACTTCGGCCCGTCCGGCAACTTCAACGGCACCGTCTTCGCGGCCCTTTCGCTCGGCGGGGCCAAGACGCAGGCCGGCGGCGCCCGCGTCCCGCAGGCGCTGACCGACTCCATGGTCACCCGCATCCGCGCCAACCAGCACGTGGACGGCGGCTGGACCTACAACAAGGCCGAGGGCAACCCCACGGTCCTGAGCTCCGCGAGCGACGTCGACATGACCGGCGCCGCCCTGGCCGCCCTCTGCGTCTCCGGGGTCCCCTCCACCGACACGGACGTGGTGCAGGCGAGGAACTTCCTCAAGAGCACGCTCGTCGCCAACTCCGGTGCCTTCAACTCCATGTACGGGGTCAACACCAGCTCCAACGGCTGGGGCGTCGCCGGCCTCAACGCCTGCGGCATCAACCCGCAGACCGGTGACTTCCTCACCGCCAACGGCAAGACCCCGATCGACTTCCTGATCGCCAACCAGTACAACCCGGCGGGCGGCTTCAAGTACAAGCCGGCAGACACCACCCCCTCCGCCTACGCGTCCATCGACGCGCTGCGCGCCGTCGCCGGTGGCGGATTCACCTCGGCCCCGCCGGTCCCGGTCACCCCGGGGGCCCCGCAGTGGGTCGCCCAGTCCACCTTCACCGCGGGCACCGCCACCAAGCTGGCGCTGACCGTCGACGACGGCGCGGGCAACCTCAAGGTCTGTTCGGTCGCCTTCACCCCGACCGGTACGACCACCACCCTCGGTGACGTCCTGAACGCCGCGACCACCGCGGCCACCCCGTCGGGATGCGTCACGAGTGTGACCCCCTCCTCGGGCACCGGCACGATCACCCACGTCAACGGCAAGGCCAACAGCGGCTCCAACACCTGGAAGGTCGGCGTCGACGGCTCCGCCTTCGCCGGCGCCGCCCGCAACAAGGTGATCAACGTGGGCGACACGATCGCCCTGCGCTGGGGCGCCTGATCCGCCGGCGGGTGCGGACCCCGCGCACGGGGTCCGCACCCGCTGTCAGACCGCCCGGGCCGGCCGACGGCCTGTCCGGGTTCGCCGATCTCCCGGAGCCTGGTTGGTCCTGGAGCGGGTGATCGACCGCTTGCGACGATCCGCCGTGCCCTCTCGTCAGCCGCGGGCGGACGGGGGTGCGCCCGTGACCGGGTAGGGAACGAAGGTGCTGCTGTTCTCGTCGACGGCAAGGGGCCGGCCCAGCGGAGGCACGGCGCGCTGCGGGCAGTCGAGGCGTTCGCAGAGGCGGCAGCCCATGCCGATGGGGGTGGCGGCCGCCGCGTTGTCGAGGTCCAGGCCGTCGGCGTAGACCAGGCGGGAGGCGTGCCGGATCTCGCAACCGAGGCCGATGGCGAAGGTCTTGCCGGGGTCGCCCCATCCGCCGCGGTGACGGGTGACGGCCCGGGCGGTCCACAGGTGGCGCTGTCCGTCGGGCATGGCGGCGACCTGGACGTGGATGCGGCCGGGGGCGGCGAAGGCCTCGTAGACGTTCCAGAGCGGGCAGGTGCCGCCTGCGCGGGAGAAGTGGAATCCGGTGGCGGACTGCCGCTTGGACATGTTTCCGGCCCGGTCCACCCGGACGAAGGAGAAGGGAACCCCGCGCAGCCTGGGGCGTTGGAGGGTGCTGAGCCGGTGGCAGACGGTCTCGTGGCCGAGACCGAAATGGTCCGTGAGCCGCTCGATGTCGTAACGGAACTCCTCGGCCGCCGCGTGGAACGTCGTGTACGGGAGGATCAGCGCGGCGGCGTGGTAGTTGGCGATGCCGATCCGGGCCAGCGCGTGGGCGGGGGACCCGACGGGGAAGTCCTCGGCGGCCAGCCGGTCCAGTTCGTCCCCGTACTCGATCAGGGCGAGCTGGGTGGCCATGCGGAACGCCTGCTGCCCCGGGCGCAGCCGGCTGGACAGGTGCAGGACCCGGGTGGAGGGATCGTAGTGGTGCAGCCGGTCGGAGTCCGTGGTCGTCCTGATCGAGTGCCGCTCGGAGAGGTGACGGGTGAGGGCGTGGACGACGTCCCCGGGCCGGATGCCGATCTCGCGGGCCAGCGCCTCCGCGGCGAGATCGGTGTCGTGGAGGTAGTTCCGACGCCGGTAGAAGAACTCGCGGATCTCCTCGTGGGGTGAGCGCGGAGCCTCCGCCGGCGAGTCCCGGCCATCGGCGGCGTCGGCCAGCCGCTCGGCCAGCAACTGGCTCCGCCGGCCAAGGTCGAGAAGGACCGAGGCGACGGCAGGCATCCGGGTGGCCAGCTCCGCCAGATCGGAGGGGGAGACGCGGGCCTCGGCGACCTGCTGGGCGAGGGCCTCGCGCAGATCGGCCACCAGCCGGCTGGTGTCGCGTTCGGAGAAGAAGCCCGGGTCGACCCCGAAGGCCTCGGTGAGCCGCAACAGCACGGGCACCGTCAGGGGGCGGGAGTCGTGCTCCATCTGGTTGAGGTAGCTGGGGGAGATCGCGAGGACCCTGGCCAGGTCTGCCTGGGTCATCCGCCGCTCCTCGCGCAGCCGCCGCAGTCTGGCCCCCGCGTACGTCTTGCTCACCGCACTCCTTCACCGTTGGCCGGGCCCGGGCAGGATACGTCGGCCACCGTCCCGGGAGGGCTTCGCAACCTTGGCAATTCCGGCTCCGAAGATTGGCAAAGCTTGGCAGATGTACCTCCTTGATGGCACCCCGTGCCAGTGTCAGAGTCAGTCCTGCGGCCAGCCGAAACCGGTAGCCGGGATGGACCTCAGCTCCCCGAATCACGCCCTGATGTCGGGTGGTTGTGACAGTCCGCTCCCGAAGATCGGCAGCATTGCTCAGCTCCGGCCCACGGGAGGGTTCGGCGGCCGCACCTCTTCTCAGGCACAGAGTGCCAATGCCCGGATCAGTACCAGGGTCATTGGCAAGACACGCGACGGACGGAAACGGTGACGGTCATGGCAGAGGCGAACACGACGGCGGCGGCGGCCGAGCAGCTCAAGCAGCGGTGGGCCGACGACCCCCGCTGGACGGGCATCGAGCGCACCTACTCGGCCGAGGACGTGGTCCGGCTGTCGGGCAGTGTCCGCGAGGAACACACCCTCGCCCGACGAGGAGCCGAACGCCTGTGGCGGCAGCTCCACGAGCAGGACTACATCCACGCGCTGGGCGCGCTGACCGGCGGCCAGGCGGTCCAGCAGGTGCGCGCCGGTCTCCAGGCGATCTACCTCTCCGGCTGGCAGGTCGCGGCCGACGCGAACCAGGCCGGACACACCTACCCGGACCAGAGCCTCTACCCGGTCAACTCGGTTCCCCAGGTGGTCCGTCGGATCAACAACGCGCTGCTGCGCGCCGACCAGATCGCCACCGCCGAGGGCGGCACGGACACCACGGACTGGCTCGCGCCGATCGTCGCCGACGCCGAGGCCGGCTTCGGCGGCCCGCTCAACGCGTTCGAGCTGACCAAGGCGATGATCGCGGCGGGTGCGGCCGGCATCCACTACGAGGACCAGCTGGCCTCGGAGAAGAAGTGCGGGCACCTCGGCGGCAAGGTCCTCGTCCCCACCTCCCAGCACATCCGCACCCTGAACGCGGCCCGGCTGGCCGCCGACATCGCCGACACCCCGACCCTGATCATCGCCCGTACGGACGCCCTGGCCGCGACCCTGCTGACCAGCGACGTCGACGAGCGCGACGCCGAGTTCTGCACCGGCGAACGCACCGCCGAGGGCTTCTACCACGTGCGCAACGGCATGGCGCCGGTCATCGCCCGAGGCCTGGCCTACGCCCCGTACGCGGACCTGATCTGGGTGGAGACCGGCACACCGGACCTGGAGCAGGCCCGCGAGTTCGCCGAGGCCATCCACGCGCGGTACCCCGACCAGATGCTCGCCTACAACTGCTCGCCGTCCTTCAACTGGAAGGCGGCCCTGGACGACGACCAGATCGCCAAGTTCCAGCGCGAGCTGGGCGCGATGGGCTACCGCTTCCAGTTCATCACCCTCGCCGGCTTCCACTCCCTCAACCACGGCATGTTCGACCTCGCCCGCGGCTACGCCGAACACGGCATGACCGCCTACGTCGACCTCCAGGAACGCGAGTTCGCCGCCCAAGCCCAGGGGTTCACGGCCGTCAAGCACCAGCGCGAGGTCGGCACCGGGTACTTCGACCTGGTCTCCACCGCCGTCAACCCGGCCTCGTCCACCACCGCGCTCTCCGGCTCCACCGAGGAAGAGCAGTTCCACTAGGCCCTGCCGGCGCCACTTCGACGACAGGGCCCAGCACCCTGTCGTTCGCCGTCCGACGGCGCCCGAGAGGCCTGGCCCTCGGGCGCCCGCCGTCCCACGCCGAGGAGCAGAACCGCATGTCACTCACGCCCCTGACCGGCAGCGTCCGGGTTCTCGGCGCGCCGGATGAGCGCCACGACGAGATCCTGACCCCCGCCGCCCTGGAGTTCGTCGGTCGACTCGACGCCGCGTTCGCGGATCGCCAGCTGGAGATCCTCAAGGAACGCCGCCGCCGCTCCGCCCACCTGGTCTCCGGTTCGCCGCTCGACTTCTCCCGGGCCACCTCCGCCGTCCGCACCGACCCCGACTGGCGGGTCGCACCCCTCGCGCCGGGACTCACCGATCGCAGGGTCGAGATCACCGGACCGCCCGAGCGCCGCATGGCGATCAACGCGCTGAACTCCGGGGCGAAAATCTGGATGGCGGACTTCGAGGACGCCACCGCCCCCACCTGGAACAACATCGTCGGCGGGCAGCTCACCCTGCTCGACGCCATCGAACGACGCATCGACTTCACCACCCCCGAGGGCAAGGAGTACCGCCTCGGCGCGAACCTCGCGACCATCATGGTCCGCCCGCGCGGCTGGCACCTCCTCGAAGAACACCTGGAGATCGACGGCCGGCCCGTCTCCGCCTCCCTCGTGGACTTCGGCCTCTACTTCTTCCACTGCGCGGGGCGGCAGATCGACGCCGGGCACGGCCCCTACTTCTACCTCCCCAAGCTGGAGAACCGGACCGAAGCCCGCCTGTGGAACGACGTGTTCGTCCTGGCCCAGGAACTCCTCGGCATCCCCCGCGGCACCGTGCGCGCGACCGTCCTCATCGAAACGATCACCGCCGCCTTCGAGATGGAGGAGATCCTCCACGAACTGCGCGAGCACAGCGCGGGGTTGAACGCCGGCCGCTGGGACTACCTGTTCAGCCTGATCAAGACCTTCGGCCACCGGACCGACTTCCAATTGCCCGACCGGGCGAAGGTCACCATGACCGCCCCCTTCTTGCGGGCCTACACGGAACTGCTCGTGCGGACCTGTCACCGGCGCGGCGCCCACGCCATCGGCGGCATGGCCGCGCAGGTCCCGAGCAGGGACGCGGACGCCAACGCCGCCGCGCTCGCCAAGGTCCGCCTCGACAAGGAACGGGAGGCCGAGGACGGCTTCGACGGCTCCTGGGTCGCCCACCCCGGCCTTGTCCCCGTCTGCCGCGAGGTCTTCGACGGTGTCCTCGGGGACCGACCGAACCAACTGGACCGCACCCGCGAGGACGTCGACGTCACCGCCGCCGACCTGCTGTCCGTCCGCAGGATCGCCGCCCCGCCGACCCCCGACGGCATCCGCTCCAACGTCGCCGTCGCCCTGCGCTACTTCGACGCCTGGCTGCGCGGCAGCGGCGCCGTCGCCCTGGGCGGCCTGATGGAGGACGCCGCGACCGCCGAGATCGCCCGAGTCCAGATCTGGCAGTGGCTGCGCCACGACCGGGTGGACCGGGGAACGGTCGTCGAGTTCCTCGACGCCGAATGCGCTGCCCTGGAGGCCGAGGACCCCCGCGCGCTGGTCCTCGAAGCCCGGGAGGTCTTCGTGGACACCGCGCTGTCCGTGCGGCTCCCCGCCTTCTTCACCCCCGAGGCCTACACCCGCCACCTCGTCCGCGTCGCCGCCGTGCGGGTGAACGCGTGAACGCCCCCGCGGCAGCGCCCCGGATCCAACGCGTCGGGGTCGTCGGCGGCGGCCGGATGGGCGCCGGCATCGCCGAGGTCTGCGCCCGCGCCGGCCTCGACACTGTGGTGGCCGAGGCGGACTCCGTCGCCGCCCGAGCCGCCCGCGAACGCGTCGCCGTCTCCCTGGAACGCGCCGTCCAACGCGGAAAGCTCGACCGGATCACCGCCGAGGACGCCCTGGCCCGACTGGTGTTCACCGGCGACCTGGAGGACCTCGCCGACCGGCAACTCGTCATCGAGGCCGTCACCGAGAACCCCGAGGCCAAGACGGAGATCTTCACCGCCCTCGACAAGCTCGTCGCAGACCCGCGGGCCATCCTCGCCACGAACACCTCGGCCATCCCGATCATGCGGTTGGGCATGGTCACCGGCCGCGCGGACCGGGTGGTGGGCCTGCACTTCTTCAACCCCGTGCCCGTCCTGCCGCTCGTCGAGGTGGTGTCCTCCCTGCACACCTCGGCGGACACCCTCGCCTCGGTCGAGGCCTTCGCCCGCGACGCCCTCGGCAAGACGACCGTCCGCTCCCAGGACCGGGCCGGCTTCGTCGTCAACGCGCTGCTCGTCCCCTACCTCCTCTCGGCCATCCGCATGGCCGAATCCGGGTTCGCGAGCGCCACCGACGTGGACGCCGGCATGGAACTCGGCTGCGCCCACCCCATGGGACCGCTCAAACTGGCCGACCTGATTGGTCTGGACACCGTCGCCGCGATCGCCGAGTCGCTGTACGAGGAGTTCAAGGAACCCCTGTACGCCCCGCCCCCGCTGCTCCAGCGGATGGTGCAGGCGGGGCTGCTGGGCCGCAAGAGCGGCCGCGGGTTCCACACATACGGCCGGGGCTGAGGGCCCCGGCAGGTCTCCGGGCTGAGGGTGCGCCGGAGGCACGCACGACGGTGGGGGTGTGGCGAGTGGTGTCGCCGCACCCCCACCGTGTCTCATTTCACCGTCCGACATGTGGGAAGCCGTGTTCATTCACCGGGCGGTCGACCTAGTGTGGGCCTCGCAGCTGGTTCGCCCCGTCCGCCAGGCGGGATGCGTCGCAAGAGGGAACCCGGTGGGAATCCGGGACTGCCCCGCAGCGGTGAGCGGGAACGACCGCCGTCATACGCACTGGGACCGGAACCGGTCCTGGGAAGCGACGGCCAGTAGGTGCCCGCCGGGAGACCGGCAGGCGTGCCCGCGAGTCCGAAGACCTGCCCGTTGCCCGAGCGCGATCGACCGCGCCCGGTTTCCCGGTGACCTCGTGGGCGGGTCGGCGTGCTTCAGGCGGAACCTCCCCGTCGCGTACACGGACGTACGCGGCCCCGGCGGTCCGCCCGTTCCGGCACCCTTCGCGCCTTCGGCCCTCACCGGGTCCATGGAGACAAGCTCGCGAAGGAGAGTTCCGTGACCACCGAGTCCGCAGCCGCGGCAGTACGGGCCACCGTGTACGGCTACCCCAGGCAGGGCCAGAACCGCGAACTGAAGAAGGCCATCGAGGGCTACTGGAAGGGCCGCGTCACCGCGGACACCCTCCGGCAGACCGCCCGGGACCTGCGCCGGACCAACTGGGCCCAACTGGCCGAAGCCGGCATCACCGAGGTTCCGACCGGCGACTTCTCGTACTACGACCACGTCCTGGACACCACGGTCATGGTCGGCGCGATCCCCGCCCGCCACCGGACGGCCGTGTCGGCCGATCCGCTCGACGGCTACTTCGCGATGGCGCGCGGCACACAGGACGTGGCCCCGCTGGAGATGACCAAGTGGTTCGACACCAACTACCACCACCTGGTCCCCGAACTCGGGCCCGACACCGTCTTTGCCTCGTAAGTGACATCGAACAACGCGATGCTCACTACCCTTGAGGAGGAACGCTCATGCGGCGGCGGGAAGGCCGGTCGGAGTGGACTTGATCACCTGGTGAGCCAGTTGAGGAACTGGCTCCATTTTCCGCTGTGTTCACGCCGGTGGCCGGCCACGGTCGTGTCGTGGCTCGTGGACGCACCGGCCCGCGCCCGCGGCGCGTTCTCGCGGACCGTCTCGAACGGCGTGAACCTGGTGGGCAGCGTGGCGAGGCCGCGGTTGAACGGACCCGGGCGCCACACCAGGCTGTCCTCCGGCACGGAGAGCTCGACGTCCGGGAGCCGGTTGAAGAGGTTCTCGATGGCGGTGACGGTGATCTGCCGGGCGGGCTCCTTCGACGGGCAGGCGTGCGGGCCCGCGCTCCACGCCAGATGGGCCCGGTTGCTGCCGGCCTGACGCGCGGCCGCCAGGGCCGGCCCGGTGTTGGCGGCCGCGAAACTGACCAGCATCAGATCGCCGGCCTGCACCTTCTGCCCGGCGAACTCCATGTCGGAGGCCGGGTAGTGGGGCGCGAGATTCTGCAGGGGAGGGTTCTCCCACAACGTGTCGTCGATGGCCTCGTCGATCAGGCCGCCCTTGTGGGCGTACGCGTCGTGGGTGAGCAGACGGTGCAAGGTGTTGCCGATCAGGTTCCGCAGCGGTTCGCTGCCCGCCGCCAACAACAGGGCGAGCTGATGGACCATCTCCTCGTCGTTCAGCTTCGCCTCGTGCTGCATCAGCCACGAGGTGACGTCCTCGCCCGGCTGGGCGCGCTTGAGCGCCACCAGTTCACCGACGGCTCCGTACAGCACCTCGGCGGCCCGCTCCGCGTTGACTCCGTCGAACATGCCGGTGATGCCGAACAGAACGCGGTCGCCGATGTCGGCGGGGCAGCCGAAGAGTTCGTTGAACACGAACAGCGGCAGTTGCTTGGCGTAGTCGCCGAGCAGGTCGGCCGAACCACGTGAACCGAACTGCGAAACAAGGTAGTCGGACACCTGCTCCGTGCTTCGGGCCAGTCTGCGCGAGTCGACGCGACCCATGCTGTCCGTGATGGCCTGACGCAGCCGCAAGTGCTCGACGCCGTCGCTGAACATGCAGTTGGGGCGGTACGACAGAACGGCCGCGACCGGGTTGTCCCGGCTGACCCGGCCCTCGTTCAACTCCCGCCAGCGGCGGGCGTCCTTGCGGAAGGAACCGGAGTCCTGCAGCAGTTGCAGGGCCGTCGAATAATCGGTGACGAGGGTGGCCTCCACCCCGGGAGCGAGCTCCACGGGAGCGGTGGGGCCGTAGTGGCGCAGGTAGGTGTAGTACGCCTGGGGATCGGCCGCGAACCCCGGACCGTGCAGCGGCACCCGGCCGCCGACCTGGTGAGCGGGGCACCCGGGCGGGGGAACGGGTGCGGTGTGTTGAGCGTCCATGTCTGCTCCTAGCGAGCGCGGTCCAGCAAATAGCGGACGAGTGTGATCAATGCGTCGGCCGACGACTTGGGGTCGCGCGCGTCGCACGTGACGACCGGGGTGTCGTCGAGCAGGTCCAGCGCCTCGCGCAGGGCCCGTTCCGCGCGATCGGGCGTTCCGTCGAAGCGGTTGACGGCGATCGCGTAGTCGAGGCCGTACTGCTCGATCAGGTCGATCACGGCGAAGGAGTCCGCCAGTCGCTCGGGATCCACCAGCACCAACGCGCCGAGCGCGCCACGGGCCATGTCCTCCCACATCTGCACGAACCGCAACTGGCCGGGGGTCCCGAACAGGTACAGCACCACGCGTTCGCTGATCGTCAGCCGGCCGAAGTCCATGGCCACCGTGGTGGTGGTCTTGGTCCGCACTCCCTTGAGGTCGTCGAACGACTCACCGGCGCGGGTCATCGTCTCCTCGGTGGACAGCGGAGGGATCTCCGATATCGCGCCGATGAACGTGGTCTTGCCCACGGCGAAGTGACCGACGACGAGGATCTTCACGGCCGTCTGCGTCGCTCCGTCGCGGACGTACGCCTGCTCAGCCAAACTTGGTGCGGAGACCATTCAGCACCTCCTCGAGGATGTGGCGGTCCGTGAGCGTGGCCCGCTGCACGGGAGGACGGGTGATCAGGTAGCCGCCCTCGGTGAGGGCGGCGAGGACGATCTTCACCACACCCATGGGCAGTCGGGTGTGCCCCGCGATCTCGGCGACCGAGAGGTAGCCCGCCGTACACAGGTCCAACAGGCCCTGTTCCTCGGGAGACAGTTGGGTCGGACGCTGCTGACGGTCACCCGCGGCGGTGACCAGGGTGATGAGGGACAGGTGCTCCTCGTCGGGCAGGCCGCGGCCCTTGGTGATGACGTACGGCCGCACTAATTCCGCGGCCTCCGGCTCCGGTTCGTCGAAGCCGTTCACGAGTGGACGCCCAGGTTCTCGCGGGGCGGCGTCGTCAAGGCCTTGCCCAACTGGCCGACGAGCTGCTGCATGCGGAAGGTGATGTCCTGCATGTCGACGTCCGGCGAGGCCGAGACGCCGAGGTAGGCGCCCTCCCCGGCGGAGATCAGGAAGACCCAGCCGCCGTCGAACTCGACCAGGGTCTGACGCCACTGCAGGTGGCCGCCGTCGACGAAGAACCCGAGCGAGCGGCTGAGGGACTGCACACCGCTCATCGCGGCGGCGACCGTGTCCGCGTTGTCCTTGTCGAAGTCCCTGGTCCGGGCCATCAGCAGGCCGTCTGCGGAGACCAGGACCGCGTGCAGCGCCCCGGGTATCTCCAGGGCGCTGTCCAGCATCCATGACAGATCGTTGTTCACGGGACCTCATGTCCTTCGCTGCTCGCATCACGTGTGCTGCTCGTCTGGCCCGACGAGCCCGAGGGGGTGGCTCGTCCGTGGAGCGTGCCCCGCTGGAACGCGCCCATGATCGCCGCGGCTTCCGCGTCGGAGCGGGGCGCCGACGCCGTGCCCTGGGTGTTGCCGGGCACGATCGCCATTGGCCGCTTGCGGCTGCGCTTGGGCAGGCCGTCGACGGTCGAGGACGTGCCCACCGCGTACTCGGGGCCGCCGGGGTGTGCGGTCGACGCGGCGCCGGCCGGAGCCGGGGCCTTGCGCTCCGGCATGCCGGTGAGCAGTTCGTGCGGCAGGAGGAGAACGGCGCGGACGCCGCCGTACGGTGAGCTGGAGTCCACGGACACCTCGAAGCCGAATCGCTCGCAGAGCACGCCGATCACGGCGAAGCCGAACTGCGGAGGGTTGCCGAGCCCCGAGACGCCGGAGACCCGCTCGGTCGTCAGGAGTCTCACGGCCCTGGCCCGCTCCTCCTCGTTCATGCCGACGCCGGCATCGTCGACGACGATGCAAATGCCCTTGGGCACGGTGCGGATGTTGATTTCGACAACGGTGTCCGGGCTGGAATAGCTGGTGGCGTTGTCGAGCATCTCGGCGAGGGCCAGTGCCACGGGTTCGACGGCCCGGTGGGTGATGCCGAAGTCGACCTGCGAAAGGATCTCCACCCGCCGGAAATGGCGGATGCGTCCCTGTGCGCTGCGGACCACGTCATAGACCGAGGCGACGTCGCGCCGGCGCCCCAGCCAGCCGTCGCACAGCACGGCGATGGATTGCGCACGCCGCCCGAACTGCGAGTTCGTGTGGTCGATCTCCAGGAGGTCCTGGAGAATGACGGACTCGCCGTACTTGCTCTGGAGTCCGGAAATGACCGATTGCTGCTCGGCGGCAAGACCCTGAAGTGTCCGCATGGCGGACTTGAGGACGGATTTCGTCGCGTCCTGGGCCTGTTCTTTCTCGGCCTCGACGGATGTGGAGAAACTGTGCTCCAGTGCGGCGTAATGGTGTGTGAGTTCTTCGAACTCGTGTCTGAGGTCCCGGGTCGCCCTGCGCTGGCGAACGATGACGGCGGCGGCGCCGGCTATGGCGCCGACGACGGCGACGAAAAGGGCCCAGAGCACTGGGGTCTGTATGTAATACGTCATAAGACTCTCTTCAGGCGACTGACGGCCAGTTGCTGAATTCCGTCAAATGCGGGTGCGCCGGCGGACCGCCCGCGCCGGGGGTTCCGCCCGGATGGTCGCCGTGCTCGGAGATGTCGTTTTATGACCATCTGCCGCCCGCAAGTGCGATGATCGTATCACTGGGTGTGAACAGGTGATCGACCGTCAACAAGGGTCTTCTTGATGCCCATTGGCTCGATTTGATCGACCTCGCCGTACCTCGGCGAAGGGCGGGGAGCGCGCGACCCGGCGAGTCCGAGTTCGGGCGTGAGTTCGGGCGCGAGTTCGGTCCGGAATCAACTATTCCGGATTTCGCCGCTCACGATGTGGCGGCCTTTCCGGTCGCGGGATCGGCGTGACGTTCTCCAGCGGGCCGGGGATCTTCGGAGAACGGGAATTCCGGGCCGAACAGGGTTCCCGTGCGGGCGGTCCCCGCCACCGGATCGCCCACCGACCGCGACAGCGCCCCAGGACTCAGGTTCGGCGGCCCCGGCCGACGGCGAAGGCGACGAGGACCCCGGCCAGGGCGGCCCACAGGACGCCCTCACCACCGGCCTGGATCCAGCCGACGAGGCCGAGGAGGACCGCGGTACAGGCCCCCGCCGCGAGGGCCCGCGCATCGCGGAAAAAGGTCCACTGCACGCGGCCCGCGCCCGGCTCCCTCAGCTCTGCGACGGCGGTCTTGACGACGAGCGCGGCCACCACGATCGCGACCACCACGAGGGTTGTCTCCACTCACGCTCCCGAAGTCGGTTCCGCCCCGCCCGCCGGCCGGGGGTCGGACGCGCCGATGGAGGCCAGGGGTCCCGTCACGGTCGCCGACCGTCTCCTCCTCGTACAGGTGACGGTAGACCCTGCCCCGCCGCGGCAGAAGTACGGCGCCGCAGCAGGGTGACGGCGAGAACCAGGGCGACCGCGGCGCCGTAGGCGATGTCGCTCAGCGCCGCCGCGTGGCCGAAGACCGGGCCCAGTACGTAGACGGCGGCGCCCGCGAGCGCCACGCCGAGCCATTCCCAGCGACCGTCCAGGGCCACGAGGGCGATCAGCAGCAGGGCGTACCAGGAGTACCCGGGAGTGAGGAGCACGAAGGAGCAGCCGATGACCGTCAGCGCCCCGCTCCAGGGCCGCCGAGGGTCCCCGCGCCACATCACGTGGACGCACACGCCCGCCACGACGACGAGCAGGACGGGGAACGCCCAGCCGTCGGGCAGCACCAGGCGCAACAGCGAGTACCGGGAACCGGACGCCGGGTCCTCGTACCCCTCCTCCCGCACGTAGCCGCCGAGGTAGCCGAGGACGGAGCCGTGCGAGAGGAGGACGTACGGCAGGTAGGAGAGGGCGGTGAAGGCCGCCGCGGGCAGGAGCACCACGGCCGCGTCCCGGACCCGGCGGACGCCCGACAGCGCGCCCGGCAGGACGATCGCGGGCAGCAGCTTGGTGGCGACCGCGGCGCCCAACAGCAGCCCGCCGCCGGCCCGGCGCCCCGTCGCCCGGGAGGCGACGAGGCCGAGGCCGACGACCGCGAGGAGCGTGCCCAACACGTCGACGTGCGCGTTGTTCACGGCCTCGACGGCCACGGCCGGACACCAGGCCCAGTACGCGACCCGCCGGAGGTCACCGCCCCGGCGCCGCAGGATCGCGAGCAGCGCGCCGGTCACGCCGAGGGAGATCAGGGCGCCGCCGACCTGGAAGGCCTTGTGTCGGACCCCTGGTGGCGACAACCGGTCGACGGCCAGGAAGTACGCCTCGGCGACGGGCGGGTAGATGGTGTGGACGCCCGGCCGGTTGATGCGCGTGCAGTGGGGCGCGGCGCCCGCCCGGGGGAGGGGGGCGAGGTCCGGACCGGTGCAGGCGGCCCCCGTGGGGAAGAGCCACGGATCGCGCAGCCGTACGAGCGCCGCATCCCGCGGCGCGTGGTCGTACGGCGAGATCCCGGCGGACTGGACCCGGCCGTCCCACGCGTAACGGTACGAGTCGGTGCTCGTCCGGGGCGGCGCGACCAGCCCGGTCACGGTGACGGCGACCGCCCCGGCGAGGATCAGCGGCACGACGCGCTCGGCCGGGACGCGCCGCAGCGCCGCCAGGGCGACGGCGAACAGGAGCCAGCACGCGGCGTACCGGGCGAACAGTCCGACCGGGTCGGTGAAGACACCGTCGTACCGCACGGTGAGGACGAGCGCCACGACGAGGGCGGCGAGGGCGGCGGAGACGAGGGCGGTACGCGGGTTCACAAGGCGCAAGCGTTCCAGCAAGAGCCCGTCCGGCGGGGCCCGACGCCCCTGACGTCCGCGTTTCGTAAGGTGTCCGAGCCGCCCTCGGCCCTGGCCGCGGGGGTGTGATGGAGACATGCGTTTCACTCTGCCCCCGGGCCCGCCGATCACCTTCAAGGCACGGCTCCACGACGCCCGCACCGCGACCGCGATCGGCCGTTGGCTGGCCCTGACCTTCGCCGTCTGCTTCGCGACCGGTGTGCTGAGCCACTTCCTCCAGCACCCGCCGGGATGGCTCGCGGACCATCTGCCGAGCCGCCCGTACTGGGGCTACCGGCTGACCCAGGGCCTGCACGTCGTCTCGGGCATCGCCGCGATCCCGCTGCTGCTCGCGAAACTGTGGGCGGTCTACCCGCGGTTGTTCGCGTGGCCGCCCGTACGGTCCGTCCCGCACGCGCTGGAGCGCCTGTCGGTGGCGGTGCTCGTCGCGGCCGCCCTGTTCCAGCTCTTCACCGGACTGCTGAACACGTTCCAGTGGTATCCGTGGCCGTTCGACTTCGTGCCCGTCCACTACGCCGTCGCCTGGGTCGTCATGGGCGCCCTGCTGCTGCACATCGCGGTGCAATGGCCCCGGATCCGGGACCACTTCACCCTCGATTCCCCCGGCACCCTCTCCCTGCCCGAAGCCGACGGACCGAACCGGCGCCAACTGCTCATCGGAGTGGCCGCCGCGGTGGGAGCGGTCACGGTGACCACCGCCGGGCAGTCGGTGACCGCGCTCGGCCCACTGGTGCTGTTCGCCCCGCGCAGCCCGGCGCACGGAGTCCAGGGACTGCCCGTGAACCGTACGGCCGCCGCCGCGCGCGTCACCGAGGCCTCGCTCGCCGACTGGCGCCTGACCGTCCACGGACCCCGCCCGTTCACCCTGACCCTGGAGGAACTCAACGCCCTGCCCCAGCACGAGGTGACGCTGCCCATCGCCTGCGTCGAGGGATGGAGCAAGTCGGCCCACTGGACCGGGGTACGGGTCCGCGACCTGCTGGAGCGGGCGGGAGGAGGCCCCGGCTCGCGCGCCCGGGTGGTGTCGCTGGAGGCGGCCGGCGCCTACCGGGTCATGGACATGGGACGCCTGCACGCGCAGGACCCCCTCACCCTGCTCGCCCTGCGGCTGGGCGGCGAGGTGCTCTCCCTGGACCACGGCTACCCCGCCCGGATCATCGCCCCCAACCGGCCCGGCGTCCTGCAGACCAAATGGGTCGGCCGACTGGAGGTCGTGTGATGAGGTCCCGATACGTGCTGGGAGCCCTCGGACTCGCCCTGATGGCCTGGGGCGGGCTGCTCCTGGTCCGGCAACCCGAACCCTGGCGGATCGCCCTGTGGCTCGCGGGCGCGGTCGTGGTGCACGACGGGTTCGTCGCCCCGCTCGTGATGACGGTCGCCGCCCTGACCGCGGCGGCCGGACTCCGCCCGCGCGGCGCCCCGCGCGCCGCCCTGATCGTCGCGGGTTCCCTCACCGCCGTCGCCCTGCCCCCGCTGCTGCGCCCCGGCGCCGTCGCCAACGCGACCGTCCTGCCCCTGGACTACCTGCGCGACTGGCTGCTGACGATGGCGGCGATCGCCGTGCTCACCCTCCTGTACACGGGCACGCGCGCCGCCCTGCGCCGGGCGGCCCGCCGGCACTGAACGCACGGAAGCCGCCCTCCGGCCGGAAGAACGCTTCCGGCCGGAGGGCGGCTGTCCGACGGGCGCTGTCAGCGGGCCAGGTGCACGAAGTGCCGGCCCGCCGACTGCCAGGTGCCCGCCGGGCTCCAGCCCGCACCCTCCGCCGCCGCGCACAGGGCGCGGGTACCGAGCCTGGCCCACCGGAAGGGCGACCCCCGCCCGCCGTGTCCGTCGTCGACGTGGACCTCGACGCGTTCGTCCACGTCGGCGCCGACCACCTCGACGAACAAGGACCCGGAGGGAGCCGTGAGTTCGGCCGCGCGGCGCAACAGGGCCGAGGGGTCGCCGCCGATCCCGATGTTGCCGTCGATGAGCAGCACCGACCCCCAGCCACCCTCGCGGGGCAGCGGGTCGAACACCGACCGGCACAGGGCGCTGCCGCCCGCCCGCACGGTGCGCTCCACGGCCGCCGGTGTGACGTCCACGCCGAGCGCCGTGTGCCCCCGTCGGGCGAGCGCGGCGACCAACCGGCCCGGGCCGCAGCCCACGTCGAGGACGGGGCCCCGGCAGCGGTCCAGGACGGTGTCGTCGGCGCTGTCAGGTTCCGCGCACCAGCGTTCGACGTCCAGGGGCAGCAGCCAACCGTCGCCGCGCCGCAGGAACAGGGGCCCCTGTCCGGCGCGCAGCGCCTCGGCGTACGGGTCGGCCTGCCAGGTGCGGGCGGGTTCCAGGAGCCGGACGGTCATCGCGCCACCGCGCACAGGTCGGCGTGCAGGGCCGCGAAACGGGTGGCCGGCGCGGCCGCCGCCACGCGCGCCGCGTCCTGCGGGGTGTCCACGTCACACAGCTCGGGCAGGTCCCGCACGGCCAGTCCCGCGGCGATCAGCCGCCGCCGCTGCACCGCGCCGGTGTCCGGTACGGACATCGGGACGCCGCGCAACAGGTCCGGGTCCGGGTCGGCGAGCCCAAGAGCCCAGAAACCACCGTCGTCCGCCGGCCCGAACCAGGCGTCGGTGTCCGTGAAATCGAGGCCCTGCCGGAGCAGCTCCGGGGTGACCTGAGGGGTGTCCATCCCGATGAGCAGGGCCGGTCCGCCCGCCAGGGCGAAAGCCGCGGCGAGGCGGGCGTCGAGGGTCCCCGCGCACTGCGGCCGGACATCGATGCCGTCCGGCAGCCAGGGGCCGGTTTCCCCGTCCAGGACCAGGATCCGCCGTCGCGCCGGGGTGGCGAGGACGGCGGCGAGGGTGTCGCGGAGCGCGGCGCACGCCAGCCCGGCGGCCTGATCGGGGGTGAAGCGCGAGGTCAGCCGGGTCTTCACCCGCCCGGCGACGGGCGCTTTCGCGATGACGAGGAGAGTGCTCACGCGGCGACCCCCTCACCCGGTGCGCAAGGGGCGCCGGGGGCTTCGCCCAGGACCCGGCGCATGTCGCGCACGGCGTGCCAGGTGCCCCGCCAGGTACCGGTGACCTTGGACTTCCCCGAGCGGGGCAGGTAGGGGACGTCCGTCTCGCTCACCCGCCACCCCGCGTCGGCGGCCCGCACCACCATCTGGAGCGGGTAACCGCTGCGGCGGTCGGTCAGGGCCAGGTCGAGCAGGGCCTCGCGGCGCGCGACCCGCATCGGCCCCAGGTCGTGCAGTCGCAGGCCGGTGCGGCGGCGCACCATCCGGGCGAGCGCGAGATTGCCGGCCCTGGCGTGGACCGGCCACGCACCGCGGCCGCTCGGCCGGCGACGGCCGAGCAGCAGGTCCGTCTCGCCGGCGGCGATCCGGGCCGCCATGGGGGCGAGCAGCCCGGGATCGAGGGAGCCGTCGCAGTCGCAGAAACAGACCAGGTCGGCGCGCGCGGCCAACAGTCCGGCGTGGCAGGCGGACCCGAACCCGCGACGGGGCTCGTGGATGACCGTGGCGCCGAGGGCGCGGGCGATGTCGGGGGAGCCGTCGGTGGAACCGTTGTCGACGACGATGGCCCGCCAGCCGGCGGGCACACGGGCCAGCACCCAGGGAAGTGCCTCCGCCTCGTCGAGACACGGCAGTACGAGGTCCGCGCGAGGCGGTGCACAGGCAGATTCAGTCACCCTCCACACCGTAGGAACCGGACAGCCCGGAAAGGCGATTCAAGACCTTACGAAACGCGGACGCCGTGCCGCGTACGGACCTCCGAGGGCCCCGGCCGCGGCCCGCGGTGTCACCCTTGAGGCATGGCATCGAGCATCGAGCGGCATCCGGACACGGGCCCGCACACCGAGCGGGAACCCGCGCCCGCCGAGACCCCCGGCCTCGTCCTGGTCGTGGACGACGACCCGACCGTCTCGGAGGTGGTGGCCGGCTACCTGGAACGCGCCGGATACCGGGTCAAGCGGGCAGCCGACGGACCGGCCGCGCTGCGCGCCGCGCAAGAGGACCGACCCGACCTGGTCGTCCTCGACCTGATGCTCCCCGGCATGGACGGACTGGAAGTCTGCCGTCGACTGCGCGCCCACCGGGACGGCACCCCGCCCGTCCCGGTGGTCATGCTCACCGCGCGCGGAGACGAGGACGACCGGATCCTGGGCCTGGAGGTCGGCGCCGACGACTACGTGACGAAGCCCTTCAGCCCGCGCGAGCTGGTCCTGCGCGTACGGTCGGTCCTGCGCCGGGCGGCCTCGACCACCGCCCCGAACGCCGGACCCGTGCTCGCCGCGGCCGGGATCGCCATGGACCCGGCCGCCCGCCGGGTCACCAAGAACGGCGCCGAACTGGGCCTCACCCTCAGGGAGTTCGACCTGCTCGCCTACTTCCTCGGACACCAGGGGCAGGTCTGCGACCGGGAGCGGCTGATGCGCGAGGTCTGGGGATGGGACTTCGGCGACCTGTCCACGGTCACCGTCCACGTCCGCCGACTGCGCGCCAAGATCGAGGACGACCCGGCGAATCCGCAGCTGATCAGGACCGTGTGGGGCGCCGGGTACCGCTTCGAAGCGGTACCGGACGCCGCGCGCGGCGCGGCGGGTGCCTCGGGCGCGGCGGGCGCGGCGGGCGTGTCAGGTGCCGCGCGTGTCCGAACGGAGGACGGCCATGAGTGACCTGCTCCTCATCGCCCTGTACGCGCTCCTCGGCGCGGGAGCCGCCGGGCTCCTCGGAGCGGTGGCCCTGCGGATACTGCGCCGTCGCAGCATCGCCGTCTCCCTCGCGGTCGTGGCGGCCGTCGCGGTCTCGGCGATGCTGGCCGGAACGCTCACGGTGGCATGGGCGATGTTCCTGTCCTCCCACGACCTGGCCGTGGTGACCACGGTCGTCGCGATGGCCGCCGCCGTGTCGCTCGTCACCGCCCTGCTGCTGGGCCGTCAGGTGGTGCTGCGCTGCCGGGAACTCGTGCGCGCGGCGGGCGAGTTCGGAGAGGTGGGAACCTTCACGGCGCCCACCGTGCCCGCTCCCGCCGAACTCACCGCACTGAGCCGGGAACTGGACCGGACCGGCGCGCGCCTCGCCGCCTCCCGCGAACGGGAACGCGCCCTGGAGACCTCACGGCGCGAACTCGTGGCCTGGATCTCGCACGACCTGCGCACCCCCCTCGCGGGCCTGCGCGCGATGTCGGAGGCCCTGGAGGACGGCCTCGTGGCCGATCCGGCCCGCTACCACCGGCAGATGCGCGCCGAGGTGGAACGCCTCAACTCGATGGTCACGGACCTGTTCGAGCTGTCCCGCATCCACGCCGGCGCCCTCAGTCTCAGCCCCACCCGACTGTCCGTCTACGACCTGGTGGGCGACGCGCTGGCGGGCGCCGACGCCCTCGCCCGCCAACACGGCGTTCACCTGGCCGGCGAGGGCGTGGCCCCGCTGCCCGTGGAGGTCGACGGGAAGGAGATGACCCGGGTGCTGTCCAACCTCCTGGTGAACGCCATCCGGCACACTCCGGCCGACGGCACGGTCGCGATCGCCGCCGAGCGCCGCGCGGGCGCGGTGGTGGTGTCGGTCACCGATGCCTGTGGTGGCATCCCGGAGGAGGACCTTCCGCGCGTCTTCGACACCGGCTGGCGTGGCGCCCCGGCCCGCACCCCTCCGTCGGGGGCGGGTCTGGGCCTCGCGATCGTCCGGGGCATCGTCGAGGCCCACGCGGGACAGGCCGACGTCCACAACGTGCCCGGCGGCTGCCGCTTCGAGCTGACCCTTCCGGCCCCGGTGTAGGCCCCGGTGCGGGCCCTGCCGTCCCCCTGCCGTCCGCCCTCGCGTCCGTCTCCCGTCCGCCTCGCCGATCGCGGCCCTGCTCGGACCGCGGCGGCGCGATTGAGGATGTGTCCGGATATCGATCGCTCATACGAGTCAACTTGAGTCGACGACCTTCCCGAACGTCACGCTGAGTGTCCATTCTGGAGCTGTACGTATTCATCGGTGAAGGGATCGGCATGAGTGACCCGTTCGAGCAGCAGACCGCCAACGCCCTGGCCGCGGCCCCGCCCGTCATCCTGGCCGCAGGCCCCCGTGAACTCCCCGCCGAGGCGCCGCCGAAGCCGGATGCCGAGTGGCAACTGCCCCACGGCACGGCGTGGGTGTACTTCGCCAACAGCAAGCACGGCCTGGTCAAGCCGATCATCCTGGCCGACGGATTCAACTCGGGCCCCAGCACCCTGGAGTTCTCCTGGGCGGGCCTGGAGACCCGAAACCATCCGCTGATCAGCTCCCTCCGCAAGGCGGGGCGAGACGTCATCCTGCTCGGATTCAAGGAGCGCAGCGCCTCGATCCTGGTCAACGCACAGGCGGCCACGGCCGCGATCCTGCGCGCCATCGAGGAGCGGATCGGCGAGGAGCCCCTCGTGGTCGGCGGCTTCAGCATGGGCGGCCTGGTCACCCGCTACGCACTGGCCAAGATGGAGACCGAGGACACCGACCACCAGACCTCCCTCTACTTCTCGTGGGACAGCCCGCACCGCGGCGCGTACATTCCCCTCGCGCTCCAGGCGTTCGCGCACTACATCCGCAAGCTGAACCCGCGATTCTCCGACCAGATGAACAGCCCGGCCGCCCGGCAGCTCCTGCGCTGGCACATCGAGACGTGGGAGGACTCTCCCGCCGTCAGCCAGGAACGGACCGACTTCCTGGCCGCCTTGGAGAGCGTGGGCAACTGGCCCCGGCGGCCCCGCAAGATCGCGCTGGCCAATGGCGTCGGAACCGGCATCGGCAACGGCATCCCCGCCGGAGCGACCGCCGTCAAGGGCAAGGGGCTGGGCATCACCGGCACCGATCTGCGCACCCAGCCGACGGGCACCGACTCCCTCGCGGCCACGCTGCGGGTCATCACCTCCCAGAAGGCCGAGGTCCACGCCCCGGGCCTCCCCGATGTCGACGGCGCGCCCGGTGGCACCCTGGAGGGCTTCGGAATCCTCGCCGACGCGCTGAACAAGATCATCGGTCTCGGTGTGGACCACCCGATCCGCAGTCACTGCTTCGTGCCGGCCGTCAGCGCGGTCGACGTGCGCGACATCGACACCCGAGCGGATCTGTACGCGAGCATCGACGACCTCCCGCCGGAGGAGAGCGAGTTCGACGAATTCGTCCTTGCCTCCCGGAACGAGGAACACACCAAGATCACCTCAGAGCTCGGCACCTGGCTGATCGAGCGGCTTCCGTAACGGGGCCGACCTCACCGGCGCCTCGGCATCCGTTCGACGTCTCCCCCCGGCGTCCGGACGGCGTTCGGACGGCATCCGGTTGGTGTTCGGATGGCATCCGGTTGGTGTCCGTTCCGCCGTCCCGCCTGTTCGGGGCGGCGGAACGGGGCCACCGTGTGGCCGTACCCCCCCCGTTGCTCCTGTCAGTCCCTGACGAGGCAGAACGGGTGTCCCGCCGGATCCGCGAAGACGCGCCAACTCCGCCCTCCGGCTCCCTCGTCCAGCAGCGTGGCGCCCCGATCGAGCGCCTCCCGCTGGGCCTCGTCCAGGTTCGTGACCCCCAGGTCGAGGTGGAACTGCTGGGGCGGGCGGGGTCCGGCCACCGGGGCGGCCGATGGTCTTCCACCCGTTGGAAGGCGAGCACGAACCCACCGTCGGCATGGAGCGTGGCCCAGCCCTCGTCGGTCGACCACCGCGGATCCGGCTGGTTCACCACACCGCCGAGGAGCGACTGGTAGAACCGGGACAGCTCGATGACATCGGCACAGTCCAACACCACGCACTGCAGCTTGGCGATCATGAAGAGAGCGTCTCACGACGCCTGATCACGATCCGCGACCGAGCACCGGGCCGTCACGTCCGTATGACGTGGGCGGGTGTTGGTCGGATGCGCGGACAGTGGATCATCTGACGGGACAACCGGATGATCACCGCGCAGGAGGACGCAGCATGGAAACAACAGTGGTGGACCGCCCCGAGAAGTCCCGGTACGAGATCCTCGCCGGAGCGGACGGGACGGAGACGGCCGGCTTCGCCGAGTACTTCCTCTCGGAGGGCGAGATCGCCTTCATCCACACCGAGACGGAGCCCCGCTTCGCCGGCCAGGGCCTGGGCGGCCTGCTCGCCCGCGGGGCCCTCGACGACGTCCGGGCCCGCAAACTCGACGTCCTGCCGTACTGCCCCTTCATCCGGGGGTGGATCGGCAAGCACCCGGAGTACACGGACCTCGTTCCCGAGGGGCGCCGGGCGCAGTTCGGCCTCTGAGCGGCCCCGGCCAACCCTCCGCCCGTCGCCCGTCGCCCGTCGCCCGTCGCCCGTCGTGCGTCGCCCGTCGTGCGTCGTGCGTCGTGCGTCGTGCGGCGGCGCGGCCGGCGGGGTGTGCGGAAGAGAGGACCCGACAGCGCGGAGGTCGCACGCTCTTCCGTGTCGGGCAGGCGCGGGCTCGCGCGGGTGCGTCTTCATGCCATGGGGGATTCTCGGCCGTCGCGGTGTGTGTGGTTGTCCGGTGAGACGGCGTACTGCGGATTTCCCGAAAGGGGCGTGCGGTCCCACCAGGCGGGCGAGAGCAAACCCGAGGGCCTCGGCCCGCTCAGCCCGCTCCACGTGGACGGTCAGCCCCGGCTCGGGCTCGGCTCGTCGTGAACGGCGGGAAGGCCATTGCGGCAAGCCTCGCGGTGATCCATGCGACAGGACGCGACATTGCGGCCCACAAGGGGAACCTCCCCACTGCTCGCCACGCAGAGGGCATGACCACGCTCGTCCCGCGTCGGCGCCGTGAGGTGACCGATCGCGCGTACGCGGCCCCCATCGTCGACGGCCGCGGCGCGAGGGCCGCGTCAAGAACTCCGGGTCCCGCGTTCGGAAACCGTCAGGGAGGCCGCCGGGCGCCCCGTCGCGGCCGTTCCATGGACCGTGTCGGACCACGTGAGGAGGGCGGGGACTGTGCGAGGACGCGTCGTGGTGGGGACCAGCGGATCCCTCGGGAGCCTGACCGCGCTGCACCGGGCGGCGACGGAGGCCCGGATACGGGACGCGGAGCTGTGGGTCGTACTGGCCTGGCAACCGCCCGGCGGTGGGCCGGCCGGGCGCTGCTCCGGTGGTCCGTCGGTGCTCGACGGCTGCCGGTCCGCAGCGGTCGAACGGCTGCGGGAGATACTCGACCGCGCGTTCGGGGCGCGCCCGCCGGGGGTCACCCTGGCCGGACTGACCGCGCGCGGCACGCCCGGCGCCGTACTGGTGGACGCGGTCGCGGATCCCGGGGACCTGCTCGTCGTCGGCACCGGCACCCGGGCCCCGCTGCTCCGCGCGCTGCGGCCCTCGGTGGCCCGGTACTGCCTGGCGCACGCGTCCTGCCCGGTCCTGGTGGTGCCGCCCGGTCCGCTCCGGGCCGACCTGGAGTCCGTACGCCGGCGGCGCAGATGGCGGATGCCGATGGACGCCCGCGAGCTGACGGGGCGCCCGTGACCCCGGCCCCGGGAGGGAGCGGGGAGGGAGCGGGCCGCCGGCCGCACCACGGACCCGGCCCGCCGGCGCGGGGGTGCGCGGGCGGGCCGGGCGGGCCGGGCGGGCCGGCCAGGGCGGGCGGGCCGTTCGGGTCAGTGGATGACGCTGAAACTGCGCCAGGGGAGGGTGCGGGGAGCCGTCACGTTCGACAGGGTGGTCGCGACGTAGATCCCGTCGGCCCGATCGGTCTTCTGGCAGTTCGGCGTCCGGTACAGGACGATGTCGACGAGGGTGTTGTTCTCGACGTGGGTGGCGCCCCTGGGGATGGCGATCTTGTGGCAGCCCGTGACCGGGGTGTTCGAGTAGCTCAACACGACCGGAGACTCGTGGCCGCGGAAGGTGAGCATGCCGACGGTGCTCCGGCCCAGGCCCGAGCAGGCGGTGGCGGTCAGCAACAGTGCTGCGGCCCCGGTGATGACGCCGATACGCCGACTGTGGGACATGGCGCGGTCCTCGTCTGTGCGGTGATGGGGTCCTTGCGCACAGCCTGCCCCGCAGGGAGGCGGACGGCATCCGCTGTTCCGCCGGCCGGATGAACCCGAGGCCGTCGGGCCCGGCGGATCCTCCGGCGCCGTACCCACCGCACCCGGTCCCGGCACCCGCTCGGGCCTCGCACCGGCCCCGAGGCCAGGCCCCGACGTCTGGCCCCGAGGTCAGGCCCAGCCGACGTGCCCCGCCGAGCATCCCCTAGGGTCTGTCGTCAAAGTGGCGTCGTCGCCCGAAGGGCGGCCTCGCGGCGTCTGGTGCGGGCTCTCGGCGTGCCGGGCGGAAGCCCGCGTACTGGACGTACTGGGGCTTTCGCCCGGTGCGGCGAGAGTGCGTGCCAGGCGTCGCGAGGCAGACGACACTTTGACGACAGGCCCTAGGACCGTTCCCTGCGACGAGCCCCCGCGAGGGGGCCCGGGGCGGCCCCGACCCCCGAGCCGGGCGCCCGCGCCCACCGGTTCCACCGATCCGTCGCCCGCGGCCGGAGAATCAGGGGGCCACGGGCAGTTGGCGCTTGTGGTCGGTCAGCCGGTAGCGCCCGATGATGGTGGCGAAGATCGGCTCGGCCACCGGCTTGCCCTCCAGGAAGTCGTCGATGTCGTCGTAGGTGACACCGAGGGCGTCCTCGTCGGCCTTGCCCGGGTCGAGGGTTTCCAGGTCGGCCGTCGGGGTCTTCCACACCAGCTCGGCGGGCGCGCCCAGCACGTCCGCGACGGCGCGCACCCGGCGCTTGGTCAGCCCGGTCAGCGGGACCAGGTCCGCGGCCCCGTCACCGAACTTGGTGAAGAACCCCGACACGGCCTCCGCGGCGTGGTCGGTGCCGACGACCAGGCCGTCGTGCGCGCCGGCCACCGCGTACTGGGCGATCATGCGTTGCCGGGCCTTGATGTTGCCGTGCACGAAGTCCTGGTGACGGGCGTCGCGGAAGTCCACGCCGGCGGCCAGGGAGGCCTCCAGGGCGGCGTCGCTCGCGGGCTTGATGTCCACGGTCAGCACGTGGTCGGCCCGGATGAAGGAGAGCGCGAGCCGGGCGTCGTGCTCGTCGGCCTGGACCCCGTAGGGCAGCCGCATCGCGTGGAAGCGTGCCTCGTGCCCGGCGGCCCGGGCCCGCTCGACGGCGAGCTGGCACAGTCGGCCGGCCGTGGTCGAGTCCACGCCGCCGCTGATGCCGAGCACGAGGGAACGCAGACCGGTGGAGGTCAGCCGCTCGGCGAGGAAGGCGACCCGACGCTCGATCTCCCGCTCGGCATCGAATGTCTCGGCGACCTGCAGGTCCCGGGCGATCTCCTGCTGCAGGGCGATGGACGCCGGCTCGCTCACGTCTGCTCCTTGATGCTGTTCACGGTGTGCTGTCGCGCCACCCTACCCAGGACGTCCGGGCGGGTCTTCGGCGTGGTCCCGGTCGCTCCCCGGCCCTCGGCGCCGCACGCGCCGGGCCGTGACGTCCAGCACGTGGACGCAGCGCAGCAGTTTGGCCCGGGCGCGGGGGGCGTCCGCGGCCGGAACGACGATCTCGCAGAGTGCGGGGGCCTCGTTCGACGTCCGGAAGGTCAGCTCCGTGACGCACAGGCTGTTCAGCACGGTCACGATGCGGGAGAGGGCGTGCCCGCCGTCCCGGAGCGTGACGGTCAGCGCGTACGAGTCCTCCTCCGCTTCCTGCGGGGCGGGCGGCTCGGCGCGGGACGCGGACCGGCGTGCGGCGATGTCGAGGGCGGGGAGGGTGTCGCTGACGCTCATGGGGGGCGGGCTCCTGTCCTGGGAGGCGAACGGGCCGTGGACGACGGTGCGGCGCCGGCCGCGGGTGGCGGTCGGGGCGGTTGTCGGGGTCGACGGTCGGGGTCGGGGCGGGTCGGCAGGCGGGGCGCAGGGTGGGGGAGGAAAACAAAAAGACCCCTCGCGGATGCGAGAGGTCTGCGTGCGGGCGGTGGGACCGAGGGCGAATCGCTCGGTCAGTCCGGTGCCCGCACGCCGGCGCCAATAATCGGCTGGTGCGGCATGGCGAGGAGTTTGCCACGAGAATCCCGGCCCGCGGCGTCGCATCTCAGCATGCGGATGAACGCACCTGTCGGGGGCCGGTTGTGACCGTTCGTGATCGCCCGACGACCGATCACGACGCGGCGTCACTCCGGCGCGACACACGGTCGCGGTCGGGGCCCAGGTCCATGTCGGGGCCCAGGTCCATGTCGAAGCCGGGGTCCAGGTCCAGGCGGGGGTCGAGGTTCCCGGTCCGCTCGGTCGCCACGGGGTGCGTGGCCAGCGGTACGAGCACCGTGATGCGCTTGCCGCCCGCCGGCAGGAGGGTGACGGTCACACTGTGCGCGAGGCGCTGGATCAGGGGCCAGCCGAAGCCGCCGGCGAGGAACGTCCCGGCCTGGCGGGGCAGGGTGACGGGCCGGTCACCGCTGGGGTCGCTGATGCTCAGCCGCAGACCGTTCTCCGACACCGAGGCACTGAATCCGGTGATCCCGCCGCCGTGCCGGATGGCGTTCGTCGCCAGTTCCGAGGTCACAAGGAGCGCGTCGGTCAGGACGTCGTCCCCGTCCGGGCCGACACCGACGAGACCCGCGGAGCCCAGCAGGAACCGCACGCGGTCCCTCGCCTCCATGGCGGTGTGCGGAACGGGCTGCGCCGGTCCGTTCACGTCGTATCGCACGTTCACCTCCTCATCGGTCCCGTCAGGCGCGGACGCTACTCGACTGCCCTGTAGCCGCGCCGGCAATCGCAGCGGCAAACATCAGTGCCCTCCCCGGCCCGTGGATCACGGTCGGTGACGCTGTGACGGCACGGTCATGACCATGGCCTCGGCCAGTGTGGGGGCCGCGGCGAAGACCTGGGAGGCACCCGTGATGTCGAGGAGCCGGCCCAGGCGGGGCGGTACCACCCCGGCCAGGATCACGGGGCGGTTCAGGGCGGGCTGGAGCATCACGCTCAGCGTCGTCGAGTCCGCGAAGGTGACCTCCGCGACGTCCAGGACGTACCGGGCGACGCCGGCTGCCTCGGGGTCCAGGGCGCTGCGCAGCTCGTCCACGTTGTCCATGTCGAACTCGCCCGCCATCACCACGACGCGGACGTCGCCCTCGGAACGCGTCGCGACGCGGCACCGCGCGTCATCGCCACCCGGGAACGTGTGAGCGTCCATGTGCTCCACCTTTCTCTCTCTCCGATGTCGGTTGATCCGGCCCGACCGGGCGCACCGGTCGTGGCGTTCGAATCAGACGGACCGCGGCAGTTTCACCACGGTCACGAAGAAGTCGTCGATCTGCTGGATGGCCCGGATGAACTGGTCGAGGTCCACCGGCTTGGTCACGTAGGCGTTGGCATGCAGCTTGTAGCTGCGCAGGATGTCCTCCTCCGCCGCCGACGTGGTGAGCACGACCACCGGGATGTGACTCAACTCGGGGTCGTTCTTGATCTGTTCGAGGACCTGCCGACCGTCGTACTTGGGAAGGTTCAGGTCGAGGAGGATCAGGTCGGGGCGCGGGGCGTTCGTGTGGTCGCCCCTGCGGTACAGGAAGTCCAGGGCCTCCAGGCCGTCCCGGACGACGTGCAGCGTGTTGCCGATCTTGTTGTCCTCGAACGCCTCGCGGGTCATCAGCTCGTCACCCGCGTCGTCCTCGACGAGCAGGACTTCCGCCGGCTGGGTCTGCGGCCTGGAGGCAGGGGTGCTCATGCGGTACTTCCTTCGGTGGTCGGTACGGTCGCGTTCGCGTTCACGGAGCCGGAATCGGACTCGGACTCGGAATCGGATCCTGTCATGGAGCCGGAGCCGGAGCCGGAGCCGGAGCCGGAGCCGGAGCCGGAGCCTGAGGTCGCGGAGCCGGAATCCGTGCCTGCCGCGGGCCCCTCGTGGACGAGTACGGGCAGGGTGAAGACCATTCGCGTTCCGCCGGTGTGGGCGGTGTCGATCCAGATGCGACCGCCCGCGTGCTCGACGATCTTCTTGCAGAGCGACAGGCCGATTCCCGTGCCGCCGTAGGTCTCCCGGCCGTGCAGGCGCTGGAAGATGACGAACACCTTGTCCGCGAACTCGGCCGGGATCCCGATGCCGTTGTCCGTGACGGTGAAGGTGTGGAAGCCCGGTTCGGCCCCGGTCCCTTCCTCGTCGTCGCGCAGGGCGATCTCGACGCGCGCGGGGCGGTCGGGGGAGCGGAACTTCACGGCGTTGGCGACGAGGTTCTGCCAGAGCATGGTGAGCAGGGTGGGGTCGCCCGACACCGAGGGCAGGCGCTCCGGCCGCACGATCTCGGCCCCGCTCTCCTCGACGGCGGTGGCGAGGTTGCGCAGGGCGCGGTCGACGGTGCCGTCCAGGGCGACGGTCTCCCGCGCGTCCTGGACCCGGCCCACCCGGGAGAACGTGAGCAGGTCGTTGATCAGGACCTGCATGCGCTTGGCGCCGTCGACGGCGAAGCCGATGTACTGGCTGCCCCGCTCGTCGAGCCGGTCCCCGTACCGCTTCTCCAGGAGCTGGCAGAACGAGGCGACCTTGCGCAGCGGTTCCTGGAGGTCGTGCGAGGCGACGTACGCGAACTGTTCCAGCTCGGCGTTGGAGCGGCGCAGTTCCACCGCCTGCGCGTCGAGGTCCCCGGCGGTCCGCTTCAGCTCCTCCGCGTAGCGGCGGGAGGCCGTCAGCTCGGCGACGGTCCGGCGGCGCATGGCCTCCACCGCGCGGGCGAGCGACCGCAGGTCGGAGGGTCCCGTCTCGGGGATCTCTTCCTCGAACGCGCCCGAGGCCACCCGCCGGGACGCGGCCCGGACCTCGGCCAGCGGCCGAACGACGCTCATCTGCAGGAGGACGGCCAGGCAGAGGCCGGTCACGAGGAAGGCCACGACGATCGCCAGCAGGACGTGGTCGCGTTCGGAGCGGGCCTGCGCGAAGGTGGCGCGGGCGTCGGACTGCAGGGTGTCGAGCCGGGTCTGCTGGGTCTTGACGCGCTCGCGGACCTCGTCGAAGCGGTCCTTGCCCAGTTGGACCGACGGCCCGGCCGTCCCGGCCCTCGCCGACGCGAGGCTGGGCGTGGCGAAGGAGTCCTGCCAGGTGCGCGCGGCCGTCGCGACGGCGCCGAGGTCGGCCCCGGCCTCGTCCTCGCCGTCGAGCAGCATCGCCAGCCGCTTGGCCGATCCGCGCTCGTTCTCCAGGCCGCGCTCGTACGGCTCCAGCAACTTCGGGTCGCGCGTCAGCAGGTAGCCGCGGACCCCGGTCTCCTGGTCCAGCAGGGCGGACTCAAGTCGCAGGGCCTCCCGCTGGGCCGGCGCGATCCGGTCGACGAGCCGGTCACCGGCCGCCGTCGTGTTCGACAGCAGGGCGGCGCCGACCACGGCCGTGACGACGACCATCACCCCGAGCAGGGCCAGCACGGTCATGAACCACGCGCGCAGGCTCAGCCCGGTACGGCCGGTACGGGGGGTCGGGGGGGCTGTCGGGTCCGGGGCACTCACAAGGAGGTGTTCCATTCGAGGTGGAGTACGGCGACGTCGTCGGCAAGCCCCCCGCTGTCCGCGGCGAGGCTCTGGGCGGTGTGGATCAGGGTGTCGACGAAGGCGTCGGCGGGCAGGTCGTTGTGGCGGCGGGCGATGTCCAGCAGCCCGTCCTCGTCGAGGCGGTCCGAGCCGGAGCCGATCCTGCCCTCGATCAGGCCGTCGGTGAAGAGCATCACGGCTCCCGTGTTCTCGACGGGGACCTGGACGACGGGCCAGCGGGTGTCCCAGTCGGGCACGATGCCCAGCGCGGGGCCGCCGGGCACCTCCTCCAGACGCACGCCCGCCGAGGAGCGCACCAGGAAGCCGGGATGGCCGGCGCGCTGCACACTGATGTGCGGCGAGTCCGCCGGCCGGGTGACCGCGATGAGCGTGGCGAAGATCTCGGGCCCGGAACGCTCGGCGACCAGGATCTTCTCCAACAGTTCGAGGAGGTCCTGACCGCGGGCGCCGGCCATGACGAACGCCCGCCACGCCACGCGCAGGCACACGCCCAGGGCCGCCTCGTCCGGGCCGTGCCCCGATACGTCACCGACGACGGCGTGCGTCGCCCCGTCCGGTGTCTGGACGACGTCGTAGAAGTCGCCGCCGAGGAGTGCCTGGGCCCGACCGGGCCGGTAACGGGCACAGACCGAGACGGTGTCGTCCAGCAGGAGCGGCGTCGGCAGCAGGCCGCGTTCCAGTCGGGAGTTCTCCTCCGCGCGCAGCCTGCTCGCCTGGAGGGAGGCCGCCGCGAGTTCCGTGTGCTTGCGCTGGATCGCGTAGCGGATGGCGCGCATGAAGACGTCCGGCTCCAGCCGGCCCTTGACCAGGTAGTCCTGTGCCCCCGCCGCGACGGCGGCGAGACCCGCCTGCTCCTCCGAAAGACCGGTGAGGACGACCACGGCGGCCTCGGCGGCGTTGGCCAGCACCTTGTTGAGGGCGTCGAGACCGTGGGCGTCGGGCAGGTGCAGGTCGAGCAGGACGCACTGCGGCGCCTCGCCCTTCAGCCGGGGCAGGGCCTCCGCCAGGGAGCCCGCGCGACCGAGCCGCACGTCGACGCCGCTGTCCGCGACCAGTTCCTCGACGAGGAGGGCGTCACCCTCGTCGTCCTCGATGAGCAGGACACGCGGGGGAAGACCGCTCCACAGCGCGCGGGAGCGGTCCTCGTCGATCGAGGTGGCCTGCCGAGGCGGGCTCACCACTGCGCGTGACAGTGGTGGCGGGTTGTCGGCAGGGTGCGAGGACCCCAGGCCGAGAGCGCTCCCCATGGCGTTGCTTTTCCCCTCTCGCCACACAGTGCGCAGGCCCGACGGGCGCCTGGTGCGTCCGGAGCGAGACTAGAGCGATCATTTGCCATCGGGCAATATTTTAACTGGTCAATCATCAGGGTCTGACCAGTTGCCCGGATCCGTCGCGCTCGCCCCGAGCACGTCAGGCCGTGTCGGACAGCCGGGTGGTACGCAGCGGTCCGACGCCCGCGCCCCTGGCGGTCGACTCCCGGGCCGGGGCCCCGTGCGGGGCCACCGTCGCCTCGGCGCCCGCCGCCCGCGCCCCCGCGGCGAAGAGATCCGCCGCGGCCCGCCGCAACCCCGTCAGGCCCACGATCAGCGCCTCGATCGCGGCCGGCTCCATCAGGTCGAGGACGGCGGACAGCTCCCGCAGCCGGATCGCCCGGTACTCGTCCAGCAGCGCCCGGCCCTGCCGGGTCGGGTACAGCTCGACCTCGCGCCCGCTGGTCCGGCTGCGCGAGCGGGTCAGCAACCCCATGGCCTCCATCCGGTCGCACAGACGCGTCACCGACGGCGGTCGGGAGCCGAGCATCGAGCCCAGGGTGCGCAGGTTGATGCCCTCGGACTGCTCCACGACGAGCAGCGCGCGCAGTTGCGAGGGCGATATCGCGGGGGTCGTGGCGTCCTGGCCGCGAGCCAGCAGCACTTCGAGGAGCTCCGCGACCGCACCGGTCGTCACGGAAGGGTGCTCTTCCGTGCCGGGGTGACCGTCGAGAGGGGGCATGGGGCCCACTCTGCCACCGTCGCGCCCCGGATGTCGCTTCCGCCCGGTCCCGCCCGGCACGGCCGAAGATCGGCGCGCCACGCCCGCCCGGCCCGGAACCCGGCGCCCCGGGCGGGGTTGGCGGCGCACCGGTACGCCCGGGCCCGCGACGCGTGTGACACTCCTCTACCGGATGCACACATCGCGTCCACACCCACGAAGAGGAGAGGCAGGCCGCACCCCGTGCCCCCAAGTGATTCGGTGGAGCGCATCCTGCGCGCCGCGGCACCCCACGAGCTGCTCGACGAGATCCGCGCGCTGCTGGTCGCACGTCACGGAGCGCTGTCCGTCGAGCTGCTGCTGGCCGACTACGCCATGACCCGGTTGCAGCCCCTGACCACACCGCCGCACGGCGCCGAGCCGGTGTCGGTGTACTCCACGGCCCCCGGCCGGGCGTTCGGCGCCCAGGAGCCGTACCTCGTGGACGCCGGCGAGCGGGTCATCGTCCACCTGCCGGTGAGCGTGCGCGGCGACCGGCTCGGAGTGCTGAGCGTCACGTTGCCCAAGGGCGCCGGCACGCCCGAGGCCAGGGACGAGCTGGGGCTCGTGGCCGACGCGCTCGGTCACGAGCTTCTCGTGGCCGAACGGGACACCGACCTCTTCCGTCAGGCGCGGCGCACCGACCGGCTGACCCTCGCCGCCGAGATGCAGTGGCAGTTGCTCCCGGGCCGCTCCTGCGCCCGTCCCGAGTACAGCCTCGGCGCGCAGTTGGAGCCCGCCTACGCCATCTTCGGCGACGGCTTCGACTGGTCGACCTCGGCCGACCACCTGTTCCTCGGCGTCAACAACGGCATGGGCGACGGGATCGACGCCGCGCTGCTGACGAACCTGGCGGTCAACGCCGTGCGCAACGCGCGCCGCGCCGGGCTCGGCCTGGTCGACCAGGCCTCCCTCGCGGACCAGGCCGTCTACGGGCAGTACCGGGGCGAGCGCCATCTGGCGATGCTGCTGCTCGACTTCCACCTGGACACGGGGCGCGTCGAGATCGTCGACGCGGGGTCGCCGAAGGTCTGGCGTCTGCGCGACGGGAACGTCGAGGCCGTCGAGCTGGAGGCGCAGCTGCCCCTCGGGATGTTCGAGGACACGGTCTACACCTGCCAGGACTTCCGCGTCGAGCCGGGAGACCGGCTCCTCATCGCGAGCGACGGGGTGTACGACGTGGCCTCGCCGGTCGGCGAGAGCTACAGCCTGCGCGCACTCGCCCGGGCCATCATGAGCACCCGGCTCCTGCCGCCCTCCCAGGTGCCGGGGGCGATCCTGGAACACCTCGCGGGCCACCGGGGCGTGGGCGTCGAGTCCACCGACGACGCCACGGTGCTGTGCCTGGACTGGGTGGGCCGGCCGCCGGAAGGGGCCTGATCCTCCGGGGCGGACCGGCGCGAGGGCGGCCCTGATCGTCCGAGTCGAGCCGCCGGGCGGGGCGGGCCGACTCCGCCGGCCCGCCCGGTGCCGGCCCTCGGCCTCGGACCAGAAGGCGCCCGTGCGGTCCTGGACGGCCTTGAGGGTGACCCGCGGCTCGGCGAATCCGGGGGCCGAGCCGTAGCCCGTGCCCGGGATCCACTCCGTCCCCGCCCGCCGGTTTCAGGACGTCCGAGATGCCGGCACCGGGGCCGGGTCCGCGGCGACCAGGGGATCGCCCGGGTCGCCGAGGAACACCACCGCGCAACGGCCCCGCGCCGTGTCCGGGATCCCCAGGGGGCCGGCCGCGCCGCGCCCGTGGACGACGGCCGACACGGGCAGGTCCCGCGCTGCGCCCCGGGGGCGTCGGCGCGTCACGTGCGGGACGCCCTTCGGAGGTCCGGTTCGCGAGCGGTGGCGAAGGAGCCCCGCTCGGCGGCGACGGAGGCGTGCTCCCACGCCTCGCGGTCCCGGAGGTAGAGCGGCTCCCGGGCGACGATGGACCGCGTCACGGCCGTCCCCGCCCCGAGCCGCCAACGGACCGTGCCGGTGACGCTCTGCGAACAGACGTCGACGAACGCCTGGCTCGCCCGCCGCAGACCGTCGAACCAACGGCCCTCCAACGCCTCGCGCACCCAGATCTGCTCCTGGTGCATCTTCTCCCTGATGGTCTCCGCGGGCAGCGTCGCCGTCTCCAGGTGACGGTGCGAACGCAGCAGCAGGGTCGCCGCCGGCATCTCCCGCACCTCCAGGACCTTCTGTCCCGCGGCCAGGTGTTCCAGCCCGGAGTAGCGGCCGATGCCGTGCGCGCCGACCCGTCGGTTGAGCGTCTCGACGAGTCCCGTCAACGGCAGGGCGCGACCGTCCACCGAGACGGGCCGGCCACGGTCGAAACCGATCTCGATCTCCTCCGGTCCCGTACCGGGCCGGGGAACGCTCCACCGGTACAGCTCCTCCGGCACGGCGTGGTCCTCGGGGTCGTCGAGGATCCCCGACTCGAACTCCCGGCACCACAGGTTCGAGTCGCCGCTGACCAGCCGCTCGTTCAACTGGTCGAGCCCGGCCTCCTTCAACTCGTGCATCTTGCGGTCCCGGTCGACGGGGGTCAGGTCGTACGGGCTGCCGTGGCGCCCGGCGAACCCGAGCAGGTCCAGGGCCCCGTTGAGCCGGCGCAGGGTGTTCTGCGAGCGGTTCGCGGTGTGCAGCACCGTGCCGGCGCCGAGTTCGCGCGCCGTGTCCACCGCGATCTCGGCGATCAGCGGCCGGCTCAGGGAGCTGCTGATCGGGTGGGTGTCGAGGTACACCGCGTGCGCGGCTATCGCGGGGCGGACGTACTCCTGCGCGAACCTCTCGCGGGCGTCCACCAGGTGCAGCCGGATGCCGAGTTGGTCGGCCAACGCCTGCTTGTGCGCGCCGCTCTCGTCCTCACCGAGGTCGACGCTCAGCGCGTGGACGTCCCGGACGCCCGCACGCACCAGCCGCAGCAGCAGGTACGTGCTGTCCAGGCCCCCGCTGAAGAGGGTGACGACGGGGGAGGACAGGTCGGGCGCGTGGAGGCGCAGGTCATCGAACGAGCGGATCGGGGTCCGGGGCCTCACTGTTCCTCCTCGTGGCGCTCGGCGAGGGCGGCGCTGAACTCCGCGACGGTGGGCTCGTCGAACACCAGGCGCATCGGCACCTCGAAGCCGAGCAGCTTCTCCAGCTTCCGGGTCACACGGATCACCTTGAAGGAGTCCCCGCCGATGTCGAAGAAGTCGTCGTGCAGGCCGATCGCCGGCAGGCCGAGCACCTCGCACCAGACATCGGCGACGAGCTTCTCCACCTCACCCGCCTCCCCGGCGGGCGACTCCCACGCGGTCGTGGCGGGCAGCGCCGTGAGGGCACGCTCCGCCAGCAGGGTCCGGTCGAGCTTGCCGTTGGCGGTCAGCGGCAGCTCCGGTAACACGGTGAGGGCGGCGGGAACCATGTACCCCGGGAGCGCCGAGCGCAGTGCCGCGTGAACGGCCGCGGTCAAGGCCTCCGGGTCGATGCCCGGCTCGACGACCAGGAAGCCGACCAGGCGCGCCTCGCCGCCGGACCCGCACGCGACCGCGGCCGCCTGGCGGACCCCGGGCACGCGCAGGGCCGCGGCCTCGATCTCGCCGAGCTCGATGCGGTAGCCCCGCACCTTTACCTGGAGGTCCACCCGGCCGAGGAACTCCAGCCCGCCCACCGGGTGGCTCCGCACGAGGTCCCCGGAACGGTAGAGGACGTCGCCGGGATCGCCGAGGTGGTCCGGGACGAACCGCTCGGCCGTCAGCTCGGGCCGGTCGAGGTAGCCCAGGGCGAGACCGGCGCCGCCGATGTACAGCTCGCCCGGCTCCCCGTCGGCCACCGGACGGCCGTCCTCGTCGAGGATCCGCAGGGTGGTGTCCTCGATGGCCCGGCCGATGTACACGGTGTCCAGCTCCGTGTCCCGGGGCGGGACCCACGCCGTGCAGTAGATCGTGCACTCGCTCGGCCCGTACAGGTTGGTGAGCGGCGCGGTGGACCGTGCGTGGAAGCGGCGGACCAGTTCGGGGCCGAGCGGCTCCCCGCCGGTCAGGACCCGGCGCAGCCCGTCGAAACGTTCCTGCGGGCCGCGCGCCAGCAGGAACAGGTCGAGGAGGGAGACCACGCAGTAGAAGGTGGTGATGTCCGCCTCGCGGATCATCCGCGCGAGGTAGTCGGCGTCGCGTTGGCGCCCCGGAGCGGCGATCACGATCGTGGCACCGGTGATCAGCGGCCAGTACACCTCGATCAGGAACATGTCGAAGCTGCACGCGGTGTGGTGCAGCATCCGGTCGTCCTCGCCCAGCCCGTGGGCGCGCTGGAGCGCCTTCAGGCGGCGGGCGACCGCCCGGTGCGGGATGAGCGACGCCTTGGGGCGGCCGGTGGAGCCGGAGGTGTAGATGGCCACGGCGGGCTGCTCGGCCAGGTCGGCGGCCGGCTCGAACGCGCCGACCGGCGCCTCGGCCGCGCACTCCTCGACCGTGACCACCTCGACGTCGAGCCCGGCGGGGAGCCGGGACCGCAGGGCCTCGGTGGTGATCAGCAGCCGGGGCCGGCAGTCGGCCAGCATGTCGAGGGTGCGTTCCACCGGGTCGTTCGCGTCGAACGCCACCTGGGCGGCGCCGGCGAGGACCACACCGCTCACGCCCGTCACGAACTCCGCGGAGCGCTCCACGTAGACCGCCACCCGGTCGCCGGGACGCGCCCCCCGCCGCCGCAGCAGCGAGGCGACCCGCAGGCAGCGGTCCCGGAGTTCGCCCGCGGTGATCTCCCGGTCGCCGTCGACGACGGCGATCCGCTCGGGGGCGGCGTCCCACCGTCTCAGCAGCAGGGTGTCGAGCCGGTCGTCGGCCGGTTCGAGAAGGGTGGCCATCACGCGTGTTCCCATCGGTGTGTGGTGTGTGTGTCTGCTCTGCCTGCCCGCGGCGCGCACTGCCGTGCGGTCAGCCGGATGCGGGGAGGGCCTCGGCGAGGGCGGCCGTCGGTTCCCGGACCGTGGAGGCGTCGAAGAGCAGCTCGATGTCCAACTCGGCGCCCAGTTCGGCCTGGAGTTCGGAGGCCGGCCGCATCGCCCGCAGCGAGTCGCCGCCGAGCTCGAAGAAGTCGTCGTCGAGCCCGACCTCGGGCAGGGAGAGCACGTCCCGGAACAGCTTCGCGACCAGTTCCTCCCGTCCCAGTCCCCGTCCCCGTCCCCGTGCCTCCGCCGTGCCGGCGACCTCCGGCGCGGGGGCGTCGGGCGTCCCCTCCGGCGCGGGCAGCGGCGCCCGCAACGCGAGGAAGTCCGTCCTGCCCGCCGGCGTCAACGGCAGCTCGGCCAGCCCCACGAGGGTTTCCGGAATCATGTACGACGGCAGCCGGCGTCGCAACTCACCCGCCGACCAGGCCGGTTCGAGTACGGCGGAGTGGTCTACCGGGCGGTCCGCTCGGGAGTGGGCTCGGCGCACGTCCTGGACGGCCGGGAGCCGCGCGCCGTGCTGCGGGCGGTCCTCGGCGGACCCGCCGAACGCTCCGGCACCACCGTGGTCCCGGACCGGGACCACGAGCCAACCGGCACCTGACCCGCCGTGCGGCGCCGCGCGCACGCACGCGCGCGGCGCCCGCCCGCCCGCCGGCGGGGCGCGGTCACACCCGGCCCGCCGTGGGCACGCCGTCCACGTAGGTGTCGAGTACCTCGATGTCGCCGATGTGCGAGGTCTCCACCCGCGAGGGATCGTCGGCCAGCACCACCAGATCGGCCCGCTTCCCCGGTGCCAGACTGCCCGCGCGGTCCTCCCAGCGGCAGGCGTGGGCGCCGGCGACCGTGTACGCGTACAGGGCCTCCTCGACGCTGATCGCCTCGTCCGGGCCGATCGCCCGCCCCGACAGCGAGGCCCGCTCGACCATGAACTGGACGGCCCGCAGGGGGGAACCGTCCGTCACGGGCCGGTCGGAACTGCCCACCAGGGTGACCCCGTGGTCGAGGAACCCGCGGCCCCGGTACATCCACGGGGCCCGCTCGGGGCCCATGACGGCCGCGTAGTCGTCCCCGAAGTACCGCAGGAAGTTCGGCTGGACGACCGCGCTGAGACCCAGCGCGGCGAACCGCGGCAACTGGTCCGGGCGGATCAGCCCGGCGTGTTCGATCCGGTGCCGGGCGTCCGGCCGGGGCCGCAGACCCTGCGCCCGCTCCAGCGCGTCCAAGGCGAGGTCGGCGGCGCGGTCGCCGATGGCGTGCACCGCGAGCTGCCAGCCGGCGAGGTGCCCGTCCACGATCAGGTCCGTGATCGCCTCCGGGGAGTCCTGGAGTTCACCGATGCCGTCCGTCCCGACGTACGGGCCGGTCAGCGCGGCCGTACGGGCCATCATGCCGCCGTCGGTGTAGATCTTGAGCGCGCCGACGGACAGCCAGTCGTCCCCGAACCCGGTCCGCAGCCCGAGGTCGAGCGCGCGGGGGAAACCGTCGTCCGCGTGGGCCGCCACGGGGCGCAGGGTGTCCCCGGCCGCCATCAACTGGACCCGCAGCGGAAGCCGGCCCCGGTCGCGCAGCGACTGGTAGGCGCCGGCCTCGACCGGGCTGTGGCCGAGGAGCCCGCCACCGATCCCGGCCTCCGCGCAGGCGGTGATGCCCTCGGCCAGGCACTGCCGGCCGGCGCGTTCGATGGCGTCGGCCAACTCCTCCTGGGAGTAGGGAAGTCGCAGCCGTCGGGCGGCGGTCATGGCGCTCTCGGCGAGGAAACCCCCGCCGGCCGCCGCCGAGGCGGGCAGCAGATCCAGGACGGCGCTGTTGACCACGCAGCCGTGCCCGGAGTCGTGCAGCATGAACACCTTGCGGCCCGCACTGACCTTGTCCAGTTCGACGGCCGTCAGATGCCGTCTCAGGGCCCGCTGGTCGTATCCGACGACGTCCACCCAGGCCCCGGGCGGCTTGTCCGCGACGGCCCGCGCCACCACCGCCAACACGTCCTCGACCCGCTCGCACGGCGCCACGCTCGGCGTGGCCGCCTTCAGCCCCGTCCAGGCCAGATGGACGTGGCTGTCGATGAACCCCGGCAACACGGTGGCGCCCTGGAGGTCGACCACCTCCCGGGCGGGCAGCCCCGTCACCGCCTCGTCGAGGCCGACGATCAGGCCGCGCCAGATCCCGATGTCGTGGGCTACGGGGTGCGCCGGGTCCATGGTGACGACGTGCGCGTTGGTCAGCCGCGTACTGAGCATGGGCATCGGTCCTCAGGAAGTGGGAGCCACCGGTTCCGGCGTCAGGGGGTGGCGGGTGCGGGCGGTGGGGACCATCAGCGGGGTGCCGGTCTCCGGGTCCTCGATGATCCGGCAGGGCAGGCCGAAGACGTCCCGCACCAGCTCGGCCGTCATCACCGTCGCGGGGTCGCCCTCGGCGGCGATCGTGCCGCCGGGCCTCATGACCACCAGGTGACCGGCGTACCGGCAGGCCTGGTTGAGGTCGTGGAGCACGGCGACGATGGTGTGGCCCTTGTGCTCGTGCAGGTCGGCGCAGAGGTTCAGCACCTCCACCTGGTGGGCGATGTCGAGGTAGGTGGTCGGCTCGTCGAGCAGCAGGATCGACGTCTGCTGGGCGAGCACCATGGACAGCCAGACGCGTTGGCGCTGCCCGCCCGAGAGGTCGTCCACCGGCCGGTCGGAGAGTTCCAGCACTCCGGTCTGGCGCATCGCCTCGACCACCGCGTCCTCGTCCTCCGGGGCCCACTGCTTCAGCATCCGCTGGTGCGGGTAGCGCCCCCGGGCCACCAGGTCGCCGACGGTGATCCCGCCCGGGGCGGTCGAGGTCTGCGGGAGCAGGCCGAGCCGGCGGGCCACCTCGCGCGAGCGGTACGAGGCGATGGCGGCCCCGTCCAGGTAGACCTCGCCCGCCGTGGGCTTGAGCATCCGGGCGAGCGCCTTCAACAGGGTGGACTTCCCGCAGGCGTTGGGGCCGATGATCGCGGTGAAGGAGTGGTCGGGGATGACCACCCCGAGGTCGGTGGCCACGGTCCGTTGCTCGTAGCGGAGGGTCAGGCCCTCGGCCCGCAGCCGGGCCGTCGGGACGGTGTCGGGAGCGCTCGTACGTGTCATGCGCGGCTCTTTCGCGACTCGGTGACCAGCAGCCAGATGAGGTAGAGACCGCCGATGACTCCCGTGGCGGTGCCGACCGGAAGGAGGGCGTGGGTGAACAGGCGCTGCACCGCGAGGTCGCTCACGGCCAGCAGGACGGCGCCCATCAGGGCGGCCGGGACCAGGCCGGAACCCGAGGAACGGATCAACTTGCGGGCCAACTGGGGCGCGGCCAGCGCGATGAACACGATCGGGCCGGTCACCGCCGTGGCGAAGGCGGCCAACGAGACACTGACGATCAGCAGGGCGGTCCGGGTGCGCGCCACGTTCACCCCGAGCGCCATCGCGGTGTCGTCGCCCATCTCCACCATGGTCAGCCGGCCGCCCAGGAGGAACGCGAGCGGCAGCAGGACGGCCACGGCGATCCCGACGGCCGCCGCGTGGTCCCAGGTCCGGTTGCCGAGGGTGCCGACGAGCCAGGCCTGCGCCTCCAGCGCCTCCTGCCAACTGGCGCGGGTGATCAGGTACGCGTTGACGGCGAGCAGCAGCGCGCTGACCCCGATCCCGACGACGACGAGACGGAACCCCTGCACGCCCCCGCTGAACACCAGCAGGTACACGGCGAGGGCCGTGCCCAGCCCTCCGATCAGGGCGCCGAACACGATCTGGGTCATGCTGCCGTGCAGGGTGACGATCACGACCAGCGCCCCGGTCGCCGAACCGTTGGTGAAGCCGATGATGTCGGGGCTGCCCAGGGCGTTGCGGGTCAGGCTCTGCAGGATGGCGCCGCTCACCGACAGGGCGGCGCCCACGCACAGGGCGGTCACCAGGCGGGGCATGCGCAGCGTGTTGACGATGAAGTCGGCCGCTCCGGAGCCCTGGCCGGTGAGGGCCCGGAGGACCTCGGGCACGGACAGGGTGAAGTCGCCGGTCGTCAGGGTGACCAGCATGACGGCGACGAGCACGACGGCCAGCGTGCCGCCGACGAGGAGCGTACGGCCGTGGAAGCGCAGGGAGACGCCCCCTCGACGGCCGCGCACCACCCGGCCGCTGATCACCCGCGAGGGGGCGCCGGGACGGGACTTCGGGCGGACGGCCGCGTCGGGCGACTCCGTCCCCCGGGCGGGGCTCACAGCATGACCAGCTTTCGGCGGCGGCAGAGGGCGAGGAAGAGCGGCGCCCCGACGAACGCGGTGACGATGCCCACCTGGATCTCGCCGGGCGCGCCGATCACCCGGCCCAGGACGTCGGACCCGACGAGCAGGATCGGTGCCAGCACCACCGAGTAGGCCATCACCCAGCGTTGGTCGGGGCCGACCACGAAGCGGGCCACGTGCGGGACCACCAGGCCGACGAACCCGATCGGCCCGGCGGCGGCGGTCGCCGCCCCGCACAACAGCATCACGGCGATCACGCCGAGGATCCGGGTGCGGCCGACGTTCACCCCCAGGGCGCGGCCGAGTTGGTCGCCCATGGCGAGGGCGTTGAGGGAGGGGGCCAGCAGCAGGGCGAGGACCAGGCCGGCGACGACGAACGGCAGGATCACCCACACCACGTCCATCCGTCGGCCGGCGAGCGCACCCACCGTCCAGTGGCGGAACTGGTTGAAGGCGCGCGGGTTCAGCAGCAGGATCGCGGAGTTGAAGGCGTACAACACGGCGGTGACGGAGGCCCCGGCCACCACCAGCCGGTCGGGGGTGGCCAGTTTCCGCCCGGCCGAGCCGAGCAGGAAGACCACGACCGAGGCGACGGCGGCTCCCACGAAGGCGAACCAGACGTAGCCGAGGGCCGAACCGATGCCCAGGAAGGCGATGGCGACCACCACGCCCGTCGAGGCCCCCAGACTCACCCCGAGCAGGCCCGGGTCGGCCAGCGGGTTGCGGGTGAGGGCCTGCATCAGGGCGCCGGACAACCCGAGGGCGACGCCCACCAGCAGTCCGAGCACGGTCCGGGGGATCCGGTAACTGTGGATGATCACGGAGGTCTGCGAGCCGTCGGGGTTCCACAGCACCCCCCACGTCGAGGTGAAGGGGATGTCGCGGGTGCCCGACCACACGCTCAGCAGGGCGATCACCACGAGCGCGGCGAGCGCGACCAGCAACCCCACGCTCCGCACGGCCGCCATCGCGGCTCCGCGTCCCCGAGGAGCCGGGAGCTCCTCGGCATCACGTCCGACCTTCGCCCGGGTCTCGACCGACAACACGGCTCCCCTCGGCGACCGATCGCACAACGCAACCAAGCACGTTCAACTTAGGTGAGGCTAACCGAATGTTCGCCGAGGGGTCAACGCGCCCGCATCGCATGGCAGTCCGTCCGACGGGGGAATTCGCACCCGATGGGGAGGGTCGAACATTAGAGTAGCCTCACCTAACCCGAGACCTCCGGAGGTCCCGCATGCTCGACGGCAGCCCACCCGGAGGCTCTGTCCTCCGGCGCGCGATCACCGCGCAGCGGCGCCGGGTCGCCGCCGCCTCGCTCCTCGGCACGACCCACCAGGCCTGCGAGGCGATGGTCCCCGTCGTCATCGGCGTCATCATCGACCGGGCCGTCGCCACCGGATCCGGAGCGGCGCTCCTGCGCTGGCTGCTCGTCCTCGCCGTGCTCTTCCTCGTGTTGTCCACCTGCTACCGCACCGCGGCCCGCATCACCGACGGCTCCGGCGAACTGGCCGCCCACCGCATCCGCACCGAACTCGGCGCCCGGGTCCTCGACCCGCGCGGCGGCGCCGACTCCGGCCGACTGCCCGGCGCGCTCACCGCCATGGCCACCGGTGACGCGGCCCGGGTGGGCGCCGTGGTCGCCGCCCTGCCGTACGGGATCGCCGCCGTCGCCGGACTCGCCGTCAGCGCCGTGGCCCTGCTGCGCGTATCGGTACCCCTCGGCCTGCTCATCCTGCTCGGGGTACCGCCCCTGCTGTGGCTCGGACACCTCATCAGCCGCCCCCTCGAACGGCGCAGCGAGGCCGAACAGGATCAGGCCGCGCACGCCTCCGGAGTCGCCGCCGACCTGGTCGCCGGCCTGCGCGTGCTCAAGGGCATCGGCGCCGAACCGGCGGCCGTGGACCGGTACCGCCGCACCAGCCGGGACTCCCTCGCGGCCGCCCTGCGCGCCGCCCGCAGCCGGTCCTGGCACGACGGGGCGATCCTGTCCCTGACCGGCGTCTTCATCGCCGTCATCGGGCTGGTCGGAGCCCGCCTCGCCATGGACGGCTCGCTCAGCGTCGGTGAACTCGTCGCGGCCGTGGGTCTCGCGCAGTTCCTCCTCGGGCCTTTCCAACTCCTCACCTACGTCAGCGCCGAGTTCGCCCAGGGCCGCGCCTCCGCCGCCCGGATCGGCGAGGTGCTCGACTCCTCGCACGCCGTGCCCGCCGGAACCGCCGTCCTGCCCGACCCGTTCACGGGGGGACTGCGGCTGCGCGGCGTCTCGTACGGGGCGCTGCGCGACATCGACCTGCACATCGCGGAGGGCAGCCTGGTCGGTGTCGTCTGCCCCGACCCGGCCGCCGCCACCGACCTGCTGCTGTGCCTCGGCCGGGAGTTCGACCCGGAGCGCGGCACGGTCGAACTGGGCGGGATCGCCCTGTCCCGCCTCGACCCCGACGCCGTCCGCCGCGCCGTCCTCGTCGCCCACCACGACGCCGACCTCTTCGAGGCCAGCCTGCTCGACAACGTCCGGGCGGGCGCCGACACCTCCGTGGCCGACCTCGGCCCGGTGCTCAACGCCTCCACCACCGACGACGTGGCCCGCGCGCTGCCCCAGGGCGTGCACACCCCGCTCAGCGAACGCGGCAGGTCGCTGTCCGGCGGGCAGCGCCAACGGGTCGCGCTGGCCCGGGCCCTGGCCGCCGACCCGCACGTCCTGGTCGTCCACGACCCGACCACCGCCGTGGACACCGTCACCGAGTCGCTGATCGCGGCCCGCCTGCGCGACCTGCGCAAGGGACGCACCACGCTCCTCGTCACCACCAGCCCCGCGCTGCTGTCCGTCACCGACCGTGTCGTGGTCATCCGCGACGGCGCCGTGACCGCCGACGGCCGCCATCCGGAACTCGTCACCGACGACGCGTCCTACCGATCGGTGGTGCTCGTATGAGTCCCGACCACACGCCCGAGGACCCGACCGGGCCCGAGGAACCGACCGGGCGCGAGGAACCGACCGGGCGCGACGAGTCGCCCGGGTCGACCGACGTGCCGCCGCCGACCGACGCGCCGCCGCCGGGCGACGCGTCCGCCCGGGGCGGCCCGGTCGCCGCCGCGCGCGCCATCCTGCCCGTGGCCACCGGCCGACAGACCCTCGCCGCCGTCGCCGAACTGCTGCGCGGACGCCGCCTCCAGGCCCTCACCGCCGCCGCCGTCCTCACCCTCGGCACCGGCATCGGCCTACTCACCGCCCCGATCCTCGGCCGCATGGTCGACCTGGTGGCCGCACACCGGGGCGCCGGCTCGCTGACCGTCCCGATGATCCTTCTCCTCGCGGTGGCCGTCGGCCGGGGCGCCGCCACCGCCCTCGGCAGCTCCCTCGTCGCACGGCTCGGCGAAACCGTCCTCGCCGGGGTGCGCGAACGGTTCATCGAACGGGCCCTGAACCTTCCGCTGGAACGCGTCGAACAGGCCGGCTCGGGCGACCTCACCTCACGGGTGACCGGCGACGTCACCCTCATCACCCGGGTCGTGCGCCAAGCCCTCCCCGAGTTCACCACCGCCCTCCTGACCATCGTGCTGACCCTGGCCGGACTCGCCGTGCTCGACTGGCGGTTCCCGCTCGCCGTACTGCTCGCCGTCCCGGTCCACGTCCTGACCGTCCGCTGGTACATCCCGCGCGCGGTCCCCGTGTACGCCGCCCACCGCGTGGCCAACGGCGCCCTCCAGCACCAGCTCCTCGACAGCGTGGGCGGCGTGCGCACGGTGCGCGCGTTCCGCCTGACCGGGCAGCACGCCCGACTGCTGGACGCGCGTTCGCGGGAGGCCGTGGACCTGGCGCTGCGCGGGATCAGGCTCGTCTCCGGCTTCTTCTCCCGACTCAACCTCGCCGAGTTCATCGGGCTCGCCGCCGTGCTGGTCACGGGCTTCCTGCTGGTCGGCAACGGCTCCGTGAGCATCGGCACCGCCACCGCCGCGGCGCTCTACTTCCACGGCCTGTTCAACCCCGTCAACACGGCGCTCTTCCTCATCGACGACGCCCAGTCCGCCGGCGCGAGCCTCGCCCGGCTCGTCGGCGTCGCCTCCCTGCCCGCCGAGGAAGGCCCCGCGGGGGCGGCCCGACCGGCCGACGGTTCCGTACGCGTCCGGGCGCTCGGCCACGCCTACGAGGCCGGCCACCCGGTCCTGACCGAGGTGGACCTGGAGGTCCGGACCGGGGAACGCGTGGCGCTCGTCGGCGCCAGCGGCGCCGGCAAGACCACCCTCGCCAAGCTGATCGCCGGCGTCCACCGACCGACCTCCGGCTCGATCGAACTCGGCGGCGCCGACACCCGCGAGCTCGGCCCGGCGGGCGTACGCGCCGCCGTGACCCTGATCAGCCAGGAGGTCCACGTCTTCGCCGGACCGCTCGCGGACGACCTGCGGCTGGCCCGCCCCGCGGCGACCGACGCGGAGATCACCGCCGCGCTGGCCCGCGTCGACGCCCTGACCTGGGTGGAGGCCCTGCCCGAGGGCGTGGCCACCGTCGTGGGGGAGGGCGGACACCGGCTGACGGTGACGCAGGCCCAACAACTGGCCCTGGCCCGGCTCGTGCTCGCCGATCCGCCGGTGGCGATCCTCGACGAGGCCACCGCCGACGCCGGGAGCGCCGGCGCCCGCACCCTGGAAGCCGCCGCGCTGCGCGCCCTGGAGGGCCGGACCGGACTCATGGTCGCCCACCGGCTGCCGCAGGCGGCGAGCGCGGACCGGATCGTCGTCCTCGACCGGGGCCGGGTCGTGGAGAGCGGCACCCACGCCGAACTGGTCGCCTCGGGCGGCCGCTACGCCGGCCTCTGGGCGGCCTGGTCCGACAGCCGGCGCTCCGGTCCGACGGACGGCGCCCTGCCCCTGCCCCGGCCCCGCGAGGCCTGAGCGCCCCGGGAAGGCCCGATACGCAGTCGAGAGCCCCGGACGTCGCGGCAGCGAGGTCCGGGGCTCCGCCCGTCTCCGGGAGCCCCGGAGGGTCAGTCCTCCCGCCCTCCGACCGGGCTCTTGGGCCGCGCGTCCGTCCGGTGGGTCTCGACGTACGTCGGGCAGGCGCCCCGGGTGTCCTCCCCGAACACGATCCGCCGGACGGCGGGCACCTCGGCGAAGGCGGGCCACAACGAGTGCCGGTCCTCGTCGTCGGCCAGGACCGGGAAGCCTCCCCGGGGGCCTCCGACGGGTGGATCGTCATCGGGTCGTCATGCGTTCCCACTCCTGGTGGACATGATCGCGAACAGCTCCGAGAGCGGCTGCCGCGGATCGTCGGCCACGTGCCCGATCAGCACGTGGAGTTCCTCGGCGAGCCGCCGGGCCTTGGCCGGGCCGAGCAGCTCGATCGCGTGGATCAGCTCGCCGTACACCGGTCCCCCGCCGCGCGGTTCGTAGAACCCGAGCGTCAGCTCCGCGGTGGTCCGGGCGACCGGAACGGCCTGGAAGGTGCCCATGCCGCCCTCCAACTCGGCCAGGTCCGCCTGCTCGTGGTGGACCACCGCCACCTGCGGCCCCCGCGCCGACAACCCCGAGGCGCGGAGCACCGCGTCGAACGGCACCTCCTGGTGGTCCAGCGCGCTCAGCGTGGTCTCCCGCACCCGCGCCAGCAGCTCCAGGAAGGTCGGGTCGCCGCCGGTGTCGGTGCGCAACACCACCGTGTTGAGGAAGCAACCGACCAGCGGGGCGAGCCGCTCGTCCGACCGGCCCGCGACCATGGTCGCGATCGGCAGGTCGGTACCCGCGCCGTGCGCCGTCAGCAGCGCCGACAGCGCCGCGTGCAGCACCATGAACATGCTGGTGCCGCTCTCCCGGGCCAGGGCGTCCACCCGGGCGTGCAAGCCCTCGTCGAGAACGAACGGCACCTGCCCGGCCGTGTATCCCGCCCGCCCGGCGTCCGCGGGCCGCGGACGGTCCGTCGGAAGGGCCAGGGCGTGCGGCGCCTCCCGCAGCGTCCGGCGCCAGTAGGCGAGCTGCCGCCCGCCCGCGCTGCCCGGGTCGTCGAGGTCGCCGAGCACCTCGCGTGCCCAGAGCGCGTAGTCCGCGTACGACACCGGCAACGGCTCCCAGTCGGGCGCGGCGCCGCGGACCCGGGCCGCGTACGCCGTCGTCAGGTCCCGGAACAGCGGCACCACCGACCACTCGTCCACCGCCAGGTGGTGCGAGGCCAGCACCAGGGCCTGCGTCCCGTCGGGAGCGGTGAGCAGCCGCGCCCGCAGCGGGGCCTGCGAGGTCAGGTCCGCCGTCTCGCCCGCGAGTTCGGCGAGGCGGGACTCCAGGTCCGCGCACTCCTCGACGGCCAGCACCGGCGGTTCGACGGCGGGACGCAGCCACAGCTCACCCGCGTCCTCCTCGAAGGAGGTGCGCAGCGGGGCGTGCCGGTCCACCACGTCGGCCAGCGCGTCGGCCAGCGCGCGGGCGTCGAGCCCGCCCGGCGAGCGCAGCGCGAGCGCGCTGTCGAAACCGGGCCGCGGTCCGTACGCCCGCCACTGCGCGCCCTGCACCGGCGCGGCGGGAAGCTCCTGCGGCTCCGATCCGGCGCCGGCCCGCAGGGCCGGCCGGGCCGCCCGCGCGCCGGCCAGCCGCTTCGCGATGCCGCTGACCGTGAGGGCGTCGAAGACGTCCCGGATGCTCAGCTCCACCCCGAACTCGGCCCTGATCAGGCCCAGCAGGCGCATGGAGGCCATGGAATGGCCGCCCAGGGCGAAGAAGTCGTCGTGGACACCGACCTCGTCCAGCTTGAGGATCTCGCCGAACAACCGCGCCAGCCGTGTCTCGGTGGCATCGGCCGGCCGGGCGTCGCCCGTCATCCCCGACCAGTCGGGCGCGGGCAGCGCCTTGTGGTCCAGCTTCCCGTTGGGGGTGAGGGGCAGCGGTCCGTCCAGCGGCACCACCAGGGCGGGCACCATGTACTCCGGGAGCAGTCCGGCCGCGTGCGCGCGCAGGGCCCGCGGATCGAGTTCCCCGCGCTCCGCCACGACGTACCCCACCAGACGCACGATGTCCCCGTCCCGGTCGGCCACCACCGCGGCCTGCGCCACGCCGGGATGCGCGGCCAGGGCCGCCTCGATCTCGCCCAGCTCGATGCGGAAACCGCGGATCTTCACCTGCGTGTCGACCCGGCCCAGGAAGTCCAGATCGCCGTCCCGCCGCCAACGGGCCCGGTCCCCGGTGCGGTACATCCGGCCGCCGGGCGCCCCGAACGGGTCGGCGACGAACCGCTCGGAGGTCAGCCCGGGCCTGCCCAGGTAGCCGCGGGCCAGACCCCGACCCGCGACGTACAGCTCGCCGGTCACCCCGGGCGGGACGGGGGAGAGGGTCGCGTCCAGCACGTAGCAGCGGGTGTTGGGGTCGGGACGACCGATCGGCACCCGCCCGCCGGGACGCCCGCCGGCCTGACGCGCCGGCCACAGCGTCGAGTTCACGGTGGCCTCGGTCAGTCCGTACGCCGCGATGAGGTTCACCGTGGCGCCCCAGCGCTCGAACAGGTCCGGGGGCACCGTCTCGGTGCCGACCAGGATCGTCGAGCCCTCCGGCAGCTCACAGCCGGCCGGCAGCGCCGAGACCAGCGAGGGCGGCAGGATCATGTGCGTGACGCCCTGCTCCGCCAGGAACTCGGTGAGCGCGGATCCCGCCACCCGCGCCTCGTCGGGGACGAGCACCAGCCGGCCGCCGTGACACAGGGCCATCGCCAGCTCGAACACGGCCACGTCGAAGCCGATCGACGCGAACTGGAGAACCCGGCTGTCGCGGCGCAACCCCATCCGGTCCACGGCCGTGGCGACCAGGCTGGAGATGCCCTCGTGCGGGACGACCACGCCCTTGGGGCGGCCCGTCGAACCCGATGTGTAGATCACGTACGCGGCCCCGTCCAGGGGGACGTCCGGCAGGTCCGGGGCCCCGTCGGGCAGCCCGTCGAGCTCGGCCGCCGTGCCCGGGGCGTCCAACAGGACCACCGGGACCCCCTCGACCGAGGGGATCTTCCCCGCCACGGACTCGGTTCCGACGACCAGGACGGCACGCGAGTCCTCGACCATGTACGCCAGCCGGTCGGCGGGATGGACCAGGTCGAGCGGAAGGAACGCCGCACCCAGCTTGAGGACCGCCAGCACCGTCGCGACCATGTCGATCGAGCGCGGCACCGCCACCCCGACCACGCTCTCGGCGCCCACCCCGCGCGCGGCCAGCAGCCGGGCGATCCGGTCGGACCGGGCGTCGAGACCCGCGTAACCCAGTGTCGTGGTCCGCTCGACCACCGCCGGGGCGTCGGGCCGCTCCGCGAGCCGAGCCGCGAACAGCGCGGGCAGGGACAGCTCGTCCACCACCCGGTCGGTGGCGTTGAACTCCTCCCGCACCAGACGCAGCTCCCCGACGTCCATGATCTCCAGACGGGACACCGGAAGGTCCGGGTCGACGGCCGCGGCCGAGACGAGCCGGCGCAGCCGCTCGCCCAGCCGCTCCACGCTCTCGCGGTCGAACAGCTCGGTGGCGAACTCCAGCCGGCAGTCGAGTCCGTCCGCCTCCGGGTCGCCGGCGCCCGTGCGCTCGGTGAAGCTGAACACGAGGTCGAACTTGGCCGAGCTGATCCGGAACGGCACGTACTCCACCGCCAACCCGGGCAGGGCCGCGTCCTCACCGGTGCGGTGGTGGTAGCCGACCATGACCTGGAAGAGCGGGTTGCGGGCGAGCGAGCGCGTCGGATTGAGCTTCTCCACCACCGCCTCGAAGGGCACGTCGGCGTGCGAGAACGCCGCCAGCGCGGTGTCGCGCACCCGGTCCACCAGCTCACCGAAGGCGGGGTCCCCGCCCAGATCGGTACGGAGCACCAGCGTGTTGACGAAGAAGCCCACCAGGTCGTCCAGGGCCTCGTCGCCGCGCCCCGCGATGGGAGAGCCGATCGGTATGTCCGCTCCCGCGCCCATCCGGTGCAACAGCGCCGCGACGGCCGCGTGCACCACCATGAACATGCTCGCGTTGTGCTCCTTCGCGAGCCGGCGCAGCCCCCGGTGCGCCCGCGCGTCGAACGAGACGTCCAGTTCACCACCGGTGAAGACGGGCCGGGCGGGTCGGGGCCGGTCGGCGGGCAGTTCGATCTCCTCCGGCGCCCCCTCCAGGGCGCCGCGCCAGTAGTCCAGTTGCCGCGCGGCGAGGCTGCCGGGATCGGCGACGTCACCGAGCAGTTCCCGCTGCCACAGCGCGTAGTCCGCGTACTGCACGGGCAACGGCTCCCAGTGCGGGGCCGTCCCGCCCAGCCGGGCGGCGTAGGCGGTGGTCAGATCGCGCAGGAACGGCCGGTCCGACCACTCGTCTGTGGTGATGTGGTGCAGCAGCAGGACGACCACGTGGTCCTCGGCGCCGACCGTGAGGACCGTCGCGCGCAGCGGCAGTTCCCCCGAGAGGTCGAACGGGCGGCGCACCGCCGTGTCGATCAGGGCGGGCAGCTCCTCCTCGGTCGCCGGGGCGACCTCCACCACCGGCAGGGCCCCGTCCGCGGGCAGTACCCGCTGGAAGGCCAGGCCCTCCCGGGTGACGAAGACCGTGCGCAGGGCCTCGTGGCGGGCCGTGACGTCGGCCAGCGCCGCCCGCCAGGCCGCCACGTCGAGCCGGCCGCGCAGCCGCATCACGAGCGGGAAGTTGTACGCGGCCGATGCCGAGTCGATCTGCTGGATCACCCACAAGCGCTGCTGGGCGTGGGACAGCGGAAGTTCGGCCGGCCGCTCGCCCGCCGTGAGCGCGGGCCGGCCCGCCGGCCCGCCCCCTTCGGCGCGCCCGGCCAGTTCCGCCACGGTCGGGGCCTCGAACAGGTCCCGGATCGCCAGCTCCACCGCGAGGGCGGTGCGCGCCCTGCCGACGAGCCTGGTCGCCAGCAGGGAGTGACCGCCGAGGTCGAAGAACGAGTCGTCGATGCCGACGGCGGTCTCCGGCAGCCCGAGCACTTCCGCGAACAGCGCCCGGAGCACCTCCTCCCGGGGGGTGCGCGGCGGCCGGCGGGTGCCGGAGCCGCCCGGGTCCGGTGCGGGCAGGGCCTGTACGTCCAGCTTGCCGTTCACCGTCAACGGCAGGGTCTCCACGGCCACCAGGGCGGCCGGGACCATGTAGCCGGGCAGCACCGCCTTGAGGTGCTCGCGGACCTCCGTGAGCAGCGTGTCGCCGGCCTCGGCCGCCGCCGCATCGGGCACCACGTACCCCACCAGCCGCTTGTTCCCCGCGTGTTCCGTCACCACGACGGCCGCGTGGGCGATCAGCGGGTGCCCGGACAGAGCCGCCCCGATCTCGCCCAACTCGACCCGGTAGCCGCGGATCTTGACCTGGTCGTCGGTCCGACCGAGGAAGTCGATCAACCCGTCGGGGCGCTGTCGCACCAGGTCACCCGTCCGGTACATGCGCGCCCCCGGCGCCCCGAACGGATCGGCGACGAACCGCTCCGCCGTCAGCGCCGGCCGGTCGTGGTAGCCGCGCGCCAGGCCGGTGCCGGAGATGTACAACTCACCGGGGCTGCCCGGCGGGACCGGCCGCAGCATCGCGTCCAGCACGTGCCCGCGCGTGTTGCGGATCGGCCGGCCCACGGTCGGGCCGGCACTCTCGGCGGTGGACCCGCCGAGCGTGTTGATCGTGTACTCGGTCGGGCCGTACAGGTTGTAGCCGTACGTGTCCTCCGTACGGGCCAGCCGGCCCCACACCGCGTCGGACACGGCCTCGCCGCCGAGCAGGACCAGCGCGGGGCGGTGTCTGCCCGCGGCCTCGTCCCGCTCCAACAAGCCCTCTTCAATGAGCAGTTGGGCGTACGTCGGGGTCACGTTCACCACGTCCACCCGGTGCCGGTCGCAGTGGTCCACCAGGGCCGCGGCGTCGCGCCGCAGCTCCTCGTCGCACACGTGCACCTCGTGGCCCTCGACGAGCCAGAGGAGCTCCTCCCAGGACATGTCGAAGGCGAAGGAGACGGTGTGCGCGATCCGCAGCCGCCGGCCGCCCGCCGAGGCGATGGCCGGATCGAAGATCTCCACCTGGTGATTGAGCTGCATGTTCGTCAACCCCCGGTACGGGGTGACGACGCCCTTGGGGCGACCGGTGGAACCGGAGGTGTAGATGACGTACGCCGGGTGCTCCAACCGGTCCGCGACCGTGTGGGCGAACGCCGGCCGTTCGGCGTCCGTGACCACCCCGCCGGACAGCCCGGCCAGCTCGGCGACGACCGCCGGATCGTCCAACGCCAACTCGACGGCGAGCGGGCCCGCCTCCCCGCGCAGGGTCGGCGCGACGGCCACCGTGGACACCACGCACAGGGGACCGGTGTCCTCGATCATCAGCCGCAGCCGGTCGGCGGGATGGTCGAGGTCGAGCGGCAGGTACGCGGCCCCCGTGCGCAGCACCGCGAAGAGTGCCACCACCATCTCGATCGAACGGGGCAGCGCCAGGGCGACGACCCGCTCGGGTCCGGCGCCCCGGGCCAGCAGCAGCCGGGCCAACCGGTTGATCCGGTCGTCCAGTTCCGCGTACGTGAGTTCCCGCGCGCCGAAGACCAGCGCGACCGCGTCGGGAGTACGGCCGACCTGGTCCGCCAGCATGTCGGCGACGGTCTCGTTCGGCACCGGCAGGTCAGCCGCCGACGCCCGGTCCAGGGCGGCCCGTTCCTCGGGCAGCAGCAGGTCCAGCGCCGCGACCCGCTCCGCGAGGCCGTCGATCAGCCGGCCCACCACGAGCCGGTAGCGCTCCAGGGTGGCCGCCGCCCGCTCGTCGTCGATCAGGTCGGAGCGGTACTCCAGCTTCACGCCGACGACCGAGGCCGGATTGACGATCAGCGTCATCGGATAGTGGGTGGCGTCCACACTGCCCACACCGGTGATGCCGTGCCGTTCGGCCAGCCGGCGGAAACCGTCCTCGTCGGCGAAGTTCTGCAGGACGTACAGGGTGTCGAACAGGACCCCGTGACCGCCCGCCCGCTGGAGCTCCGCCAGCCCCAGGTACTCGTGGTCCATCACCGCGACCCGCTCCGCACGCACCCGGCGCAGCAGCTCCAGGACGCTCTCCTCGGGCCGCAGCCGCACCCGAAGTGGCACGGTGTTCAGGAACATGCCGATCGCCGACTCGACGCCCGGCACCTCCGCGGGACGACCCGCCACCGTCGCGCCGAACACCACGTCGTCCCGGCCCACCGCCGCCGACAGCACCAGGGCCCACGCCGCGGACAGCACCGCGTTGACGGTCAACCCCTGCTCCCGGGCGCACCGGCGCAGCCGCTCGCTCAGCTCCGCGCCGAGGTCGAGGGAACGGCGGCGCGGGATCGTCGGCTCGCCGCCGCGCTCCCGCGCCACGAGTGTCGGTTCCGCGAGCCCGGACAGGGCGCGCCGCCAGGTCTCCCGGGCCGCGTCGACGTCCTGCCCGGCGAGCCAGGCCAGGTAGTCGCGGTAGCTTCCCGGCGTCCCCATCCCGGCGGCGTCGCCCGCCGACTCGTACAGGCCGAGGAGCTCCTCCAGGAAGAGGGACTGCGACCAGCCGTCCCAGGCCACCAGGTGGTGGCTGAGCATCAGCCGGTCGGTGCCCGGGGTCAGCCGGATCAGCCGGAGCCGGAACAGCGGGGGCGACGTCAGGTCGAAGCGGAGCAACCGGTCCGCCGCGGAGATCTCCGCCAGCCGTTCCTCCCGCGCCGCCTCGTCGAGCCCCGTCAGATCGGTCTCGACCAACGGCGCCGTGATCGTGTCCGGCGGGCAGACGAACTGCACCGGGCCCGGCAGACCGTCGCCGACGATGCCGGTGCGCAGCGCCGGATGGCGGGCCAGCAGCGTGGCGCAGGCCGCGTGCAACCGGTCCACGTCGAGGCGACGGTCGAAGTCGAAACAGTCCTGGGCGGTGTAGACGTCCAGCGCGGACGTGTCGTAACTGGCGTGGAAGTGGATGCCCTCCTGGAGCGGCGACAGCGGCCACACATCGGCGACGGGCGCCGGGGCGGCCCGCTCCACCACGTCGATCTCCCCCTGGTCGAGGTCCACCAACGACAGGTCCGCCGGCCCGAGCCCGCGCGTGACGTCCGCTCCGGCGCCGGCGATCAACTCGCGCAGGGCCGCCGTCCAGGCGTCGGCGAGTTCGCACACGTCCTGCCCGGTCAGGGCCCCGCCCTCGCCCTGCGGCCAGGTCCACGTGGCGCGCAGCTCGGGACCGGCCGGGGTGTCCGCGCAGACGGCGTTGACCTGGAGCGCGTAGGGCATCGCCAGCCCCGCGTCGGGCTCCACGCGCACCGCGTCCGCCTCGACGGCGGGTGCCCAGTCCCGATCCTGGTCCGCCGGCAGCCGACCGAAGTAGTTGAACAGCAACTGGGCACCCGAGAGCCGGGCGAAGACCGGGGCGAGCTGCGGATTGAGGTAACGCAGCATGCCGTACCCGGCGCCCGCGTCCGGAGCCGAACGCACCGCCTCCCGGACCCGCCCGAGGACCTCCCACGGATCGCCCGCCGCCGGCAGCCGCACCGGATGCAGTCCCGTGAACCAGCCGACCGTACGGGACAGGTCCAGCCCGTCCCCGAAGCCCTCGCGCCCGTGCCGCTCCAGGTCCACCAGCAGGTCGCCCTCGGGCTTGCCGCCGCGCCGGGCCACCGCCACCCGCAGCGCCGCGAGCAGCACCTCGGTGACATCGGCACCGGCCGCCGCGGGCACCGCCGTCAACAGCGCCCTGGTCTCCTCGCCCGTCAACCGGACCTCGTGCTCACGCGCCGCCCCGACGGTACCGGTCCGACCCGCGCCCGGCAGCAACTCCGCCCCGGGGGCCAGCACCCCCGCCCAGTAGGGCAGTTCGGCCTGCCGCCGCGGCGAGGTCGCCTGCTCGACGACCTCCCGCGCGAACCGCCGCAGCGAGGTCGGCACGGGTTCCAGCACGGGCCGTCCGCCGCGCGCCACCGCCTCCCACGCGACGGCCAGGTCACCGAGCAGCACCCGCCAGGACACCCCGTCGACGGCCAGATGGTGCACGACGAGCAGCAGTCGACCCGGCGTTCCCGCGCCCGCGTCGAACCAGACGGCCTGCAGGACGGTCCCCGCGTCGGGGTCCAGCCGGGAAGCCGCCGCGTCGGACTCCTCGGCGATCAGGGCCCGCAGCGCGGCCCCGTCGAGACCGCGGGCGTCGACGCGGCGCGACAGGCCCGCCGCGTCCACCGCGCCGGGGGGCCGGATCACGGCCGACCACAGGGCCGGCAGGGCCGGCCCCAGGTCCATCCGGGACAGCACCGGGCGCAGGCCGTCGTGGTGGTCCACCACGGCCTGGAGCGCGCCGGCCAGGGAGGCGAGGTCGGCCCCGGCGGGGGAGCGGAGCAGCATCGACAGGTTGAAGCGGCCGATCGGACCGCCGTCCTCCCGGAGCTGGTGGACGATCGGCAGCAACGGCAGGTCGCCGACCCCGTCGGAGTCGGCGGCGACCTCCGGACCGTCCTGCGCGGCCCCGGCGGGCGTGACCGCCGCCGCCAGCGCGGCCGGCGTACGGTGCTCGAAGACCGCCCGGGGGGTCACGGTCAGCCCCGCCTTGCGGGCCCGCGCCGCCACCGACATGGACAGGATGCTGTCCCCGCCGAGCACGAAGAAGTCCTCGTCGCCGCCTACCTCGTCGAGGCCCAGGACCTGCGCGAACACCTCCCGCAACCGCCGTTCGCGGTCACCCGGTGAGTCGGCCGGGGCCGGTCGGGAGCCGCGCCGCACCTCGGGCGCCGGCAGCGCCGCCAGGTCGGTCTTGCCGCCCGCGGTCAACGGCAGCGCGTCGAGGACGACGAAGTGGCTCGGCACCATGGGCTCGGGGAGCGACTCGGCCAGGGACCGGCGGACCTCCTCCGGGTCGGGCACCGCGTCCACGCCGGCGGGGACCAGATAGGCCACCAGCCGGTTGACCCCGCGCTCGTCGGCGCGGGCGACCACGACCGCCTCGCCGACCGTGCTCTCGGCGCGCAGGCGCGCTTCGACTTCCCCGAGTTCCACCCGGTTACCCCTGATCTTGACCTGGTGGTCGGTGCGCCCCAGACAGGTGAGCACACCGTCCGCGGTGGACTGGACGAGGTCCCCGGTGCGGTACATCCGCTCGCCCGGAGCGCCGAACGGATCGGCGACGAACCGCTCCGCCGTGAGGGCGTGGCGCGCGTGATAGCCGCGGGCGAGCTGGGCACCGGCGATGTACAGCTCTCCCGCCTCACCCGCGGCCACGTGCCGCAGGTGCCGGTCGAGCACGTACAGCCGGGTGTTCCACACCGGACGGCCGATGGGCACGGTGGCGGCCGTGCCCCCGCCGGGCAGCGGATCCGGGCCGGCCTCCCAGCCGGTGACCTGGATGACCGCCTCGGTCGGCCCGTACACGTTGAACAGCGGGACGCCGGTGCGCTCGCGCCAGCGCCGGGCCGCCGGGACCGTCAGGGCCTCGCCGCCGCTGAACGCCCGGCGCAGACCCGACCACCAGGGCCCGTCGCCGCCCGGGGTCACCTCCTCGGCCAGCAACGCCGTGTACAGCGAGGGCACCAGGTCGAGGGTCGTGACCCGTTCGGAGCGGATCAGGGAGATCAGGTACGCCGGATCGCGGTGCCCGTCGGGCCGGGCGATCACGACCGTCCCCCCGGTCAGCAGCGGGACGAACACCTCCTGGAGCGACGGGTCGAAGCCGGCCGCGTACTGGTGCAACACCCGGTCGTCCGGACCGAAGCCGAACCGCTCGGCCGTCCAGGCGAGCTGCCCGGCCAGCGCGCGGTGCGTCACCACCACCCCCTTCGGCCGGCCCGTGGACCCCGAGGTGTACATCAGGTAGGCGGCGGAGTCCGGATCCGTGTCCGGGAGCGCGCGCGGACCGTGCACGGAGGCCCCGACGAGGGCGCCGTCCACGTCGACCAGCACCGTGCGCACCCCGGCCGCGGCGGGCAGCGCGTCCCGCACCTCCCCGGTGGTGACCAGGATCCGCGCACCCGAGTCGACCAGCATGTGCCCGACCCGCTCGGACGGCGCCCCCGGATCGACGGGCAGGCACACGGCGCCCGCCTTGAGCACGCCGAGCAGCGCGACCACCTCGCCGGCCGAACGGGGCACCGCGACCGCGACCACGACCTCGGGACCCGCGCCCTCGGCGGCCAGCCGGTGCGCCAACGACTGCGCCAGCGAGTCCAGTTCGCCGAATCCGGTGCCACGGCCGTCGTGCCGCAGCGCCGTCGCCTCCGGCGTTCGACGGGCCTGGGCGGTGAACGCCGCGTGCACGGTGGTGCCGGGAAGCGGCCGCACCGTCCCGGCCAGGGCTCCCGAGGCGACCCCGCGGCCGACACGGGCCACCGGCAGGGCCGGATCGGCGACCAACTGCGCGCACAGTGCGCGCAGTCGCCGGGCGAACAGCTCGGCGGCCCGGTCGTCCAGCCGGGAACGGTCGTGATCGAGCCGCAGGCCCAGCCGCGCGCCCGGCAGGACGGTCAACGCGAGCGGATAGTGCACGGAGTCCCGGACATGGGAGCCGGTGATCCGGATCCGTCCCGCGGGATCGCGGCGCTCCCCGCCGTCCGGCAGGTTCTCGACCACCACCAGCGCGTCGAACAACTCGCCCCGGCCCACGGCACGCTGGATCTCCGCCAGGCCGAGGTGCTGGTGGTCCAGCAGCTCCGCCTGACCCTCCTGGAACCGGGACAGCACCTCGCCCAGCGGCTGCTCCGGACGCCAGGCCAGCCGCGCCGGAACGGTGTTGATCAGCAGGCCGACCAGGGTGTCGACCCCCGGGACAGGGGCCTGCCGACCCGAGACCGTGACCCCGACGACCAGGTCGTACGAGCCGAGCACGTCCGCGAGGACCAGCGCGAAGGCGCCCTGCGCGACCGTGCCCAGGGTCAGCCCGAGTGCGCGGGCCCGCGCCGTCAGCGCGGCCGTCTCCCGCTCCGTGAGATCCAGGGTGACCCGGCCGAACCCGCCGGCACCCGCCCCCACCGGCCGCACGGGCAACCCGGCCGGTACGTCGAGCCCGGCCAGCGCCCCGCGCCACGCGGCGCGCGCCCGTTCCCGGTCCAGGCCCGCGAGCCAGCCCGCGTACGCGCGGTAGCCCGGATCGGGTGTCGGGCGCGGCGGCACCTCGCCGGGCCGGTACCCGGCGAGCAGGTCGCGCAGCAGGAGGGACACCGACCAACCGTCGGCGATGATGTGGTGCAGGGTCAGGATCAACAGCGACCGGTCCGCGCCGAGCCTGAGCAGGGCCGCCCGCAGCAGCGGCGGCCTTCCCAGGTCGAAACCGGCGGCCCGTTCCGCCGCGGCGGCCTCCTGCACCGCCGCGTCCCGCCGGTCAGGGTCCAGACCCGAAAGGTTCGCCCGGCTCCAGGGCAACTCGACGTGCTCGCCGACGAGCTGCAGGATCCGGCCGTCGGGGCGCTGGACGAAGGCCGCGCGCAACAGCGGATGACGATCCAGCAGGTGCTGGACGCTGACGCGCAGCGCGTCAGCGTCCACGTCGCCCGCGAGGTCGAGGGTGTCCTGCACGGCGTACCCGTCGGCCCCGGCACCGTCCATCTGCGCGTGGAAGAAGAAACCTTCCTGGAGGGGCGTGGCCGGGACGATGTCCACCAGGTCGGGGACGGCGGCGACGAAGTCGGCGCGCTCGGCGGCCGTCGAAGCGACGAGGGAGAACGGCTCGGGCAGCGGGGCGGGCGGCCGTGCGTCGGGGGACGCGGCGCCGGTGGCCCGCGCCAGCGCGGCCGGGGTGCGCAGCCGGAACACCTCGCGCGGGCTGACCTCGACACCGGCCTCCCGGACCCGGGTGACCAGTCGGATCACCACGATGCTGTCGCCGCCGAGTTCGAAGAAGCTGTCGTGGACGCCCACCGAAGGCAGCCCGAGCACCTCCGCGAACAGTCCGGCGTACAGCGCCTCGGCCGGCGTGGTCGGCTCCGCGTCCCCGGTGAGTTCCGTCCAGCGCGGCGCGGGCAGCGCCCGCGTGTCGAGCTTTCCGTTGGGCGTCAGCGGTAGGGGGCCGTCCAGGCGCAGCACCGCGGACGGCACCATGTGCTCCGGCAGCACCTCGGCCACCCGGTCGCGCGCGGCCCGCACGACCGCGTCCGCGGCGGGCCCGTCCGCGGTGTGTCCGTCAGCGGCGTGTCCGGCGCCGCCCCGATCGCCAGAGGCCCCGTGCGCCTCGTGCGCCTCGTTCGCCCCGGAGTCGGCGACCAGGTAGGCGACCAGGCGCCCGGCCCCCCGGTGGTCCTTGACGGCGAGCACGGCGGCCTGCGCGATGCCCGGGCAGGCCATGAACGCGCTCTCGATCTCGCCCGGTTCGATCCGGTGCCCCCGGATCTTGAACTGACCGTCCGCCCGGCCCAGGAACTCCAGGTTCCCGTCGGCGCCCCAGCGGACCCGGTCGCCCGTGCGGTACATCCGCGTACCCGGGTCCCCGTACGGGTCCGCGACGAACCGCTCCGCGGTCGGCGCGGCCCGACCCAGGTAGCCCCGGGCCAGGCCCCGGCCCGCGACGTACAGTTCGCCCTCCACCCCCACCGGGACGGGGCGGAGCGCGGAGTCGAGCACGTACGTGCGCGTGTTGGGGTCGGGGCGGCCGATCGGCGCGGGCCCCGGACGTGACGGATCCGCCGACCACAGAGTGGAGTTGACGGTCGCCTCGGTCAGCCCGTAGGCAACGACGATGCGCACCCGCCCGGCCCAGCGGGCGATCAGCTCGCCCGGCACGGCCTCCGTGCCGACGACGAGCACCGAGCCCTCGGGCAGCTCGCACTCCGCGGGGAGCGCCGAGACCAGCGACGGTGGCAGGATCATGTGGGTGGCGCCGTGCCCGCGGATGTAGTCGGTGAGGGCCGGGCCCGCGACCCGGCGCTCGGCGGGCACGAGAACGACCCGACCACCGACGCACAGCGACATGACCAGGTCCCAGACGGTGACGTCGAAGCCGACCGAGGCGAACTGCACGACGCGGCTGTCCTCGTCGATGCCGATCCGCTCGGTGGCGGTGGCGATCAGGCTGCCGATGCCGTCGTGGGAGACGACCACGCCCTTCGGGCGCCCGGTGGACCCGGAGGTGTAGATGACGTAGGCGGCCTGGTCCAGGACGACCGGAACCCCGGGGTCCGAGGGATCGGCCGCCGCCCGCTCCGCGACGGTCGCCGGATCGTCGAGCACCAGCCGGCCGGCGGCGGTGCCCTCGGGCAGTCCGTCGGCGGTCTCCCGGGTGGTGACGACGGTCCGCGCGCGGGAGTCGGCGAGCATGTACGCGATCCGCTCGCGGGGGTGGTCGGCGTCCAGCGGCAGGTACGCCGCGCCGGCCTTCATCACCGCGAGCAGGGCGACCACGAGTTCGGGGGATCGGGGAACCGCCACGGCGACGACGTCCTCGGCGCCCACCCCGCGGGCCAGGAGCAGCCGGGCCAGCCGGTTGGCGGCGGAGTTCAGCTCCCCGTAGGTCAGGGTGCGGTCCTCGTACACGAGGGCCGTGCGGTCCGGGGAGAGTCGCACGCGGCGCTCGAAGGCGGCCGGCCAGGACACGTCCTCGGTGGGGTGGGGGCTGACGCCGAGCGAGCCGAGCAGGTGGTCCCGCTCGGAGTCCGAGAGCAACTCGATCCGACCGAGGGGGAGTTCCGGCGCGTCGACGAGGGAGTCGAGCACCCGGCGCAGACGCCGGGCGTGGCCGCCGACCTCCTCGTCGTCGCTCACGTCCGCGTCGGCGTCGAAGTGGAAGCGAACGGCGCCGCGCTGCGATTCGCCCACCGTGACGGCCAGGTCGCTGACGGGTCCCATCCACTGGGGGCGCAGGTCACCCGGGTGCTCGCCGAAGCGCAGCCAGCCCGTGCCGGGCAGCACGTTGACCGTGGGACCGACGAGTTCGGCCACGCCCTCGACGAGCCCGAGGTCCTTGGCCAACTCCTCGGAGCGGTAACGGCCGTGGGCCACCGCCTCGGTGACGCGCCGGTCGACCTCGGCCAGCAGCTCCGTGCCGGTCATGTCCGGCCGTACGCGCAGCCGCAGCGGGACGATGTTGGAGACCATGCCGGGGACCTCCCGCGTCCCCGGGTCCACCCGGGTGGTGACGGGCAGCCCGAGGACGAGGTCCTGTGCGCCCGTGACCCGGTGGAGGTACGCGGCCACGGCCGCGACGAGCAGCCGGGAGAGCCGTACGCCCGACCGCTCGGCGCCGGCGTGCAGGCGTGCGGTGTCCCGCGCCGAGTACTCGTCGGTGCGGCGCACCCGGCGGGCGATCACCGCGGGCCCGCGCCGCACGAGGCGCACGGGTTCGGGCCGGTCCGCGAGCCGCTCCAGCCAGTACGCGCGGTCCTCCGCGAAGCTCGTGGAGGCGCGGTAGGCGGCCTCGGAGTCCGTGAGGCGGGTGAACGTCCAGTCGATCCCGCCGACCGGTCCCGCGTCGCCGTAGAGCTCGCCGGCCCGCCGCGAGAGCAGTCCCACGCTCAGGCCGTCGATGACGATGTGGTGGTACAGCTGGTACCACAGGACGCGATCGTCGGCGAGCAGGACCAGGGCGTGCCGGAAGAGGGGGCCCCGCGCGAGGTCCAAGGGCCGCGCGCGGTCGGCCTCCATCCAGTCCCAGGCCGCGAACTCCGCGTCCGGCGCGTCCCGCAGGTCGACGAGGGGAACGTGGACCGGGAACCGCTCGGTGTGCTGGCGGGGTTGCCCGTCGGCGTCCGCCGTGAACCGTACGTGGAGGCACTCGGCCTCCTCGACCACCTGCCGCACGGCGGCGGTCAGGCGGTCGCGGTCGACCGGCCCGCGCAACTCCAGGGTGAAGGTGACGTTGTAGGCCGAGCTGTCCGGCTCGATCCGCTGGGCCGGCCAGATCCCGGCCTGCCCGCCGGTGACGGGTATTGCGGAGTCGGATGCCGGGTTGTCCGGCTCGGCGGCGTCAGACATCGTTCGTTCAGCCTTTCCCTGGTTCGCGCGGGACGGGGACCTGCGTCACTTGACGGCCTCGAGCTTCGGCACGACCTGGTCGATGGCGTACGGGATGCTCAGGACCGTGTTGAAGGACAGCGCGGCGCCGATGTCCGGGCTGTCGTACGGCAGGAACAGGTCGCGCTTCTCCTGGTGGACCTTGGTCTTCCGGTAGAGCGGGTCCGCCTTCATCGCGGCCTCGGTCTCGGCGGTCCCCAGCCAGACCGTGCGGTCGGCCTCCATGACGTCGAGGCGCTCGGAGCTGAGGTCGGCGACGTTCTCCTTGCCGAGGGCCGTGCGGTAGGCCTCGGAGGTGGTGAAGCCCATCTCGCTCAGGAAGATGACCTTCGGGTCCTTGGGGGAGAAGGCCGAGAACTTGCCGGGCTCGTAGGGCTCCCCGACCGAGACGGTCTTGCCCTTCCACTCGGGGTGCTTGTCCCGGACGGCCTTGAAACGCGCGTCGATGCCCGCGATCAGCTTCCCGGTCTCGGCGTCCTTGCCCAGTGCCTTGCCGATCTGCTTGGTCATGACCTGCCAGGTCGCCTGGTAGTCCTCGGAGCCCTTGGGCTGGGCCACCACCTTGGCGATCTTGGACAGGGTGTCGTACTGCTCCTTCTTCATGCCCGAGTACTGGGCGATGATCAGGTCGGGCTTGAGCGCCGCGATCTTCTCCATGTTGTACTCGTCGCGCTCGCCGACGACCTGCGGGGGAGCGGATCCCCACAGGTCCTTGGCCCAGGGCCACTTGCCGTACGGCTGCTCCTTGAACCAGTCGACGGCGCCGACGGGCTTCACGCCGAGGGCCAGGACCGCGTCCTGGTCGGACAGGCCGAGCGTGACGACCTTCTTCGGCTGCTCGGCGATCGTCGTGCTGCCGTACTTGTGCTCCAGCGTCACGGGGAAGGCCCCGGCCGCCGCACCGGTCTCGCCGGACTTGGCGGTGTCGGCCTTGTCGGAGTCACCACCGCCGCAGGCGGCGAGCGTGAGCGCCGCCGTCGCGGCCACGGCGACTCGGGGCAGGAGGCGGGCGAATCTCGTGGACGCGGAGCGGGTACCGAGTGGCACGGGTGTTTCCTTTCACGGGACTGCGGGCGTGCGGGAGTGCGTGGTGCGTGCGGGCGTGCGGGCGTGCGGGTGTACGTCGCACCGGCCCGGCGCGCCGTACAGGCGCCGGGCGGGACCGTGACGACGAGGTTCTAGAGCGGGGAGCCGATCTCGTCGGCGGCGCGGCGGGGTCCGCCGGCGGGCTCCGGGCCGCGGTCCACGATGGACCGCAGGATGTCCCCGACCCGGACCGCCGTGTTCGACAGCAGGGACGAGGTGATGCCGTGGGTGTGCTCGGTGCCGCCCTGGAGGTATATGCCGCAGCGCAGTTCGGGATCGGTCGTCAGGCGGTAGTCCCGCTCGACCCTGACCCGACCCCGCTCGTCCAGCAGGCAGTACCGGGCGACCTCGCCGAGGAGGCCGAGCGCGTCGGCCGAACGGTAGCCGGTGGCGTAGATCAGCACGTCGGCGTCCAGATGGGTCCGCTCTCCGGTGATCAGTGACTCGACCGTGGTGAGCACCTTGTGGGGCGTCTCCACCACGTCGGTGAGACGGGAGACCTTCAGGAAGCGCAACCGCTCGTTGCCCAGGACCTTCTCCTGGTACTGCTGCCGGTAGAGGTCGTCGATGAGGTCGATGTCCACCACGGAGTAGTTGGTGTTGGCGTGGTACTCGATCAGCTTGCGCTTGACGTCCTCGGGCGCGGCGAAGTACTCGTCGACCGCGTCCGGGTCGAAGATCCGGTTGGCGAACCCGCTGTCGTCGGCCGGGCTGTAGCCGTACCGGGAGAAGACCGCGCAGACCTCGGCCTCGGGGAAGGTGCGGTGCAGGAAGGCCACGTTCTCGGCGGCGCTCTGGCCAGCGCCGACCACGACGAACCGGGACGGGGCGGTGTCCTTGAGCGCGTCCACCCTCGTCAGCAGGTCGGACGTGTGCCAGACGCGGTCCGTGCGTTCGACGCCCTCCGGCATCCGCGGTCGCAGTCCGGTGCCGATCACGAGGTTGCGGGCCCGGTGGACCACCGGTTCCGCGCCGGATCGCGCGATCACGTCCACGTACCGCACCACGCCGTCGACCACGACGGGCCGTACGGCGATGACCTCGTGGCCGTAGGACACCATGTCGTCGACCTTGGCCGCCGCCCACTCGAAGTAGTCGTGGAACTCCACGCGCAGCGGGAAGAGGTTCTTGTGGTTGACGAAGTCGATCAGCCGGTCCCGGCTCTGCAGGTAGCAGAGGAAGCTGAACTCGCTCGTCGGATTGCGCAGCGTCACCAGGTCCTTCAGGAAGGAGACCTGCATGGTGGCGTCGTCGATCAACATGCCGCGGTGCCAGCCGAATCGGGGCTGCTGCTCGAAGAAGTGGGCCGTGACCGCCCCCTCCCTGCCGACGCTCGCGTTGTGCTCGCTCAGTGCGATGGCCATGGCCACATTGGACGGTCCGAAGCCGATTCCAATCAGGTCGTGGATCAATGGCGCATCGTCAGGAAGAGCTTGTGACATGTCACTCCCATCGGGGGGCGGCCGCTTGCCAGGTGTGAGGGGAACAGCGGAAGCAAGGCATGACGACGTGCGACTGCCAGTAGAACTTAGGTTAGCCTAACCTGATCCTCCACCCCTGTCGATGGGGCAACGGGCCCCCTTCCCGGTGGATTTCGCGTTCAACCAACCCAGGATATGGGGGCGTTGCGTAGTTAGGTAAGCCTTGCTTTACTGGAGTCAATCCATCATTCTTCTGAGGAGGACCGCATGCGGGTCGTCATGTTCGGGTACCAGACCTGGGGACATCGCACTCTGCAGGCGCTGTTGGACTCCGAGCACGACGTGGTGCTGGTCGTCACGCACCCCAAGAGCGAGCACGCCTACGAGAAGATCTGGAGCGACTCGGTCGCCGACCTCGCGGCCGAGCACGCGGTGCCCGTCGAGATCCGCAACCGCCCGGACGACGAGGAACTGTTCGCCCGCCTCAAGGAAGCGGATCCGGACATCATCGTCGCCAACAACTGGCGCACCTGGATCCCCCCGCGCATCTACGACCTGCCGCGCCACGGCACCCTGAACGTGCACGACTCGCTGCTCCCCAAGTACGCGGGCTTCTCCCCGTTGATCTGGGCCCTCATCAACAACGAGTCCGAAGTCGGCGTCACCGCCCACCTGATGGACGAGGAACTCGACGCCGGGGACATCGTGGTCCAGCAGGCGGTACCGGTCGGACCGACCGACACCGCGACCGACCTGTTCCACAAGACGGTCGACCTGATCGCCCCGGTCACCGTGGGCGCGCTCGACCTGATCGCCTCCGGCCGGACCGAGTTCACCAAGCAGGACCGCTCGCTCGCCAGCTTCTTCCACAAGCGCGCCGAGGAAGACGTCCGGATCGACTGGCACTGGCCCGCCGAAGACCTCGCGCGCCTGGTCCGGGCCCAGTCCGACCCCTACCCGAGCGCCTTCACCCATCACCGGGGCAGGCGCCTGGAGATCCTGGCCGCCGTGGTGTCCGAGGCCAGGTACGGGGGCACCCCCGGCCGGATCTTCTACCGCGAGGGCGCCGGGGTCGTCATCGTGGCCGGCGCCGACGCGCGCACCGGCCGCAACCACGGACTCGCCGTCACCCGGGTCCGTACCGAGGACGGCCGGGAACTCTCCGCGACGGAGTACTTCACCTCCATGGGCGGATATCTGACCAGTCGGCCCTGAGCGGCCGCACGCCGAAGTCCCCGCCGATCGACCGGACGGCGCCCCGCATCGACCACGGGGCGCCGACCCGACCCCTCGCCGCCGCGCGGATCACCGGATCCGTGGGGCGGCGACGTCATTCCGTCGGTGGCGCACTCGGCAAACGAATGAACGGGGAATGAGGGGAAGCTGATGGAGCGACAAACGACCACCGGTGCGAACGGGGACCCCGCCGGGTCCCCGTTCGTCATCATCGGAGTGGGGAACACCCAGGCGGACTGGGCGCGGGTGCTCGGCGCCCTCACCAACGCCGACCCGACCACCGGTGCTCCGCCGGCGCCGGGGGCCGCCGCACCGGAGGCCGAGCGGGAAAGAACGGCGCCGGAGACGGGTCCGGCGCCCGCCGCCGATGGCACCGAACACTGCGGGAGACCGACCGCGGTGGCGGAACCCAAGAGCGCGACCCCGCCCAGCGTCCTCGACCTGAACGCCTACCTCGTCTACGCGATCGGCAAGGCCGCCCGACGCAGACTGACGGCCAAACTGACCGAGCACGGGCTGCGCCTGTGGCACCTGACCGTGCTGGCGCTGCTGTCCGACCTCGGCCCGCAGTCCAAGGGCACCCTCGCCACGCGTCTCGACATGAACGCCAGCGATCTCGTCAAGATCGTGAACGACCTGAACCGCGCCGGCCACGTCGACTGCACCCGCGACACCGAGGACCGCCGCCGGGTCGTCGTGGACCTCACGGAGAACGGTCGTGCCGCGCTGAGTCGCCTCAACGCGGACATCGCGTCCGCCGACGAGGAGTTCCTGAGCCCCCTGAGCGCCCCCGAGCGCGCTCAACTCGGCTCCCTGCTGCGCCGTGTGCACCGGCACTTCGACACCACCCCGTCCCACACCGTCCACGAGGAATCCGGCGGCCCGGTCGCGAACCCCGCGGCGCCGCACCGGTCCGGCGTCCGATCCGTCGAGGCCCTGCGCATCGACTGGAACCGGTCGGCCGAGGAGATCGGCGATCTCGTCCGGGCCCAGTCCCGTTCCTCCACGGCCGCCTACACGCACCACGGCGGGCGCCGCCTGGAGATCCTGGCCGCCACCGTCACGCCGGACCGGTACGACGGCGCGCCCGGCCGCGTGGTGCGCTCGACCTCCGATGGTCCGGTGATCGTGGCGGGAACGGGCGGGCGGTCGGCGCCGGGAAAGGGGCTGGCGCTGCGGCGGGTCCGGACCGAGGACGGTACCGAGATGTCGGCGAGCGAGTACTTCGATCCGCTGCCGGGTGGACTGATGACCGAGAGCTGAGCCGGACCGGGTCCGGAGGCCCCTACAGATCCACATCTGCACGGTTCTTGGCTGTTTCGACAAGCATATGCGGCTTGATGTACGAAACAGGGTCGCACATGCAGTATGTAGGGAGGTGTGGTTCCCGGTTCAGGAGGAGGCGGTGGCGGTGGCGGTGAACGTCCGTGGCGTGGAGGGCGGTGCGGGTGACGTGGACCGCGGCGACATCGGTGCGGGCCACGCGCCTCACCGGCGCCCGGACCCGAGGATCGCGCAGTTCGTGGCCGAGGCCCTCGGTGGTGCGCGCAGGGTGGTCAACGTCGGCGCGGGGGCCGGTTCGTACGAGTCGGCGGCGCCGGCCGTGACGCCGGTGGAGCCCTCGGAGTCGATGCGGGCACGGCGCGCCGCGGGCCTGCCGCGGGCGGTGGACGCGGTCGCCGAGCACCTGCCTTTCGCCGACGGGGAGTTCGACGGGGCGATGACCCTGTTCAGCGTCCACCAGTGGTCGGACGTGGGGGCGGGCCTGCGCGAGATGCGGCGGGTCACCCGGGGCCCGGTCGTGGTGCTGACCTGTGACCCGGAACGGGTGCGTGACTTCTGGTTGTACGAGTACGCGCCCGAGGTCCTCGACATGGAGGCGCACCGGTATCCCTCCATCGCAATGATGGCCGCGGCTCTGGGCGGGTGTGGGAGTGTGCGGGCGGTGCCGATTCCGTCGGACTGCACGGACGGGTTCAACGAGGCGTACTTCGGGCGTCCGGAGATGTTGTTGGATCCGGCGGCACGGCAGGCGTGTTCGGCGTGGAGCTTCGTGGACGACGGGGTCCGCGAACGCTTCACGACACGGTTGCGGGCGGACCTGGATTCGGGGGTGTGGGACGAACGGTTCGGTCATCTGCGGCGTCGGTCGTTCCACGAGGGGTCGCTCGTGCTCGTGCGCGCGACACCGGAAGCGGAAGAGGAACAGTTCCATGGGGGTACCTGATCGGATGGACGAGCAACTGCGCGCACTGGGCCTGGTGGAGGCGCAACGCAAGGCGGAGGCCCTGTTCGCGGAGGTCGAGGCGCGAGGTCTGGTCGTGCCCGGCGCCGGTGAACGGGAGGCCAGCGACGGCATCCGGGACCTGGCCAACGAGATGTTCGGAACCACGAAGCACTGGCACAAGCGGATCGTGCGCTCCGGCCCGCACACGATGTTCCCCTACCGGGAGAACCCGCCCGACCGGATCATCGGGGAGGACGACATCGCCTTCGCGGACTTCGGCCCGATCTTCGAGGAGTACGAGGCCGACTTCGGCCGCACCTTCGTCTTCGGCGACGACCCGGTCAAGCACCGGCTCCGGGACGACCTCGCCCGGGTGTTCGCGGAGGGCCGGCGGGCCTTCCGCGAGGATCCCCACGTCACCGGGAAGCAGTTGTACGCGGCCGTGGAGCACTCGGCGGCCGAGACCGGCTGGACGCTCGGCGGCTGGCACGCGGGACACCTGGTGGGGGAGTTCCCGCACGAGCTGATCGACGGTGCCAAGGTGGAGTCCTACGTCACCCCGGACAACGACCGACCGCTGCGCCGCACCGATCGGGTCGGGTGGCGCTGCCACTGGATCCTGGAGGTTCACCTGGTGCACGAGCCGGGCGGCTTCGGAGGCTTTTACGAACAGCTCCTCGACCTCGCGTAGGCCCCCCCTCCCGCGGTGTTCGGCCGGCTCGCGAGGGGTAGCTTCGTGATCATGAAACCGTTGACGGATACCGCCACCGACCAGGCGCCGGCCGATCCGGCCGCCACCGACGACACGTTGGCCACCCAGCCCATCGGCTACTGGAGCGGCCTGGCCCACACGGTCGTCACCCGACAACTGCGTGACGCCATGGCCGGGATCGACGTCACACAGCCGCAGTACTGGGTCCTCAACCGGGTCGACGGCGGTCCTCGGCCGCCGAGCAGGGAGGAGGTGGTCACCGGGCTGACGCCCCTCGCGGACGGACCGCACGAGATCGCCCGGGTCGTGGACCAGTTGCTCCACCGGGGATGGCTCTCGATCGACGACGGTCGGGGCCTGCACCTCACCGAGGCCGGGGAATCGGCCCGAGTGCGGCTGCGGGCCCTGGTGACCGAGCTGCGCTCGGTGGTTCACGAGGGCATCGCGGACGAGGAGTACGTGACCGCGCTCAAGGTGCTGCGCAGGATGGTCGCCAACGTCGAGGCGGCCACGACCCCTTGACGGGACGGGGCCCGCCCGCGGCCGCGGAAGGGCTCAGGGACGCGGGGAGAGTTCGGCCATGGCGCTCCAGCCCTGGCCGGGCACCTCGACGTTGATGATCTCCGGGGTCGAGGCGATGGCGCCGGCCAACGTCTCCATCCCGGCCTTGAAGTGCTCCGACGCCACGTGCGCGGCTCCCGCCTCCGCATCGGCGAAGGCCTCCAGCAGGGTGTACTTGTTCGAGTCGTCGACGCTGCGCGACCAGTCGAAGAACAGGTTGCCCGGCTCCGCGCGGGTGGCTCGGGTGAAATCGTCGACGAGCGTGAGCCAGTTGTCGCTGTGCTCCGGACGGACGTCGAACCTGACGGCTATGAAGATCATGGACACCAGCCTGGCACCCGATGCCCGCCCCCGCACGCGGGACCGGCCCGGTTTCCGACGGGCTCGGAAAGCGGCGCCCCGCCGGTCGCCGAACGAGACCCCGGCGCCGCCCCTGACCCGCCCGAGCGCCCCGGCCCGGAAACCGGGCGCCCGGCGCCGCCGCGAACCGCCGGCAGCCTCAGAGCAGCCCCGCCGCGCGGGCGAGCGCGCCCCGGACCTCCTCGGGGCGCCGCCGGTACTCCCGGGTCGCCAGCGACACCGACAGCGCGTGCACCGCGTCGTCCCCCCGGGGCCGCTCCGCCGGCAGCGCGACCGCCACGCACGTGTACGCGGGGTCGGCCTCGCCCACCGAGACGGCGTAACCCTGCCCCCGCACCCGGGCCAGCTCCGCCTCCAGGGAATCCGCGCCGGTGATGGTGGCCGGGGTCAGGCGCGCCATGCCGTGTTCCGCGAGGTAGCGCCGGCGCAGCGGGCGGGGGATCTCGGCGAGCAGCGCCTTGCCGTGCGCGGTGGCGTGCGCGCGGGTCTCCCGCCCGGGCGTGAAGGGGTTCGCGGTGTCCGTCACGGGCGCCGTCGTGTCGACCACGGTGATCAGTCCGCCGCGGTACGCGGTGTAGTACGCCTCCGCGCCGGTGGCCCGGCGCAGCCGCGCCAACACGTCGCCGACGCCCGGCGCCGGCTCCAGGTGCCGCAGGTAGCTGCGGTGCAGCCGGGGGATCAGCGGCCCCAGCGCGTACCCGCGCGTCGTCCGCACGAGGTGGCCGCGCTCCGTGAGCGGGGCCAGGAGGTGGTAGACGGTCGAGAGGGAGCAGCCCGTCCGGCGGGCCAGCGCCTTGGCGCTGACCGGCCCGTCCGCGTCGGCCACCGCGTCGAGGAGGGCCAGCGCCCGGTCGACGGACTGCGGACCGTGGTGCGGCATGGCGGGTTCCCCGGGGCGAATGGCGACGTACGAGACCTCCCGACCCTACGCCGGCGGGCCCGCGTCCCCGTCGCCCCGTCGGGGGCGCGGCCACCGGATCGGCGGACTTGCGGCTGCCGGTTCCGCGCGGTGGAGGGAGGATGGAACCCACCCGGCACGCGTGCGCGGGAAGGGAGCGGGCAGAACCACCGACCTCCGGGCCCGGTGGTGGGAAGGAGCGGCCGGCATGAGCAGTGCTGATGCCGTTCCCCCCGGTTCCGATGCGCCCGGCGACGAGTTCTTCGCGGAACCGGGCGGGCTCCTGGACGACCTGGGCGTCGCGGCGGTGCTGCTCGACGACATCGGGCGCATCGCGCTGTGGAGCCCACAGGCCGAGGAACTGTTCGGTTACACGGCCCAGGAGGCCCTGGGCCGCTTCGCCGCCCAGTTGCTCGTCGGCGAGGAGCAGCGCGACCGCGTCGTGGCCCTGTTCGCCGCGGTCATGGCGGGCGGCGGGCCCTGGGCCGGCGTGTTCCCGGTGTCGCACAAGGACGGCAGCACCCGATTGGCGGAGTTCCGCAACATGCGGTTGGAAGACGCCCGGGGCAAGACGTACGCCCTGGGCATCGCCTCCGACCGGACCGTGCTGCGGCGCGTGGAGCGCAGCCTGGCGCTGTCCCTGGGGCTGGTCGAGCAGTCCCCGATAGGCCTCGCGGTCATGGACACGGACCTGCGCTACGTCCTGGTCAACCCCGCGCTCGCGCGGATCAACGGAATGCCGGCCGAGGAACACCTGGGCCGGTACCTCCACGAGGCCCTCCCGCTCCTGGACTCGGGACCCCTGGAGGCGGCCATGCGCGAGGTCCTCGACGACGGCGTCCCGCAACTGAACCGGCTCACCACCGGCCACACCCCGGCCGACCCCGGCGACGAGCGTGCCTGGTCGGTCTCGCTCTACCGGCTGGCCGACTCGGTGGGACGGGCGATCGGGGTCGCCGCCTCCGTCGTGGACGTCACCGAACAGCACCGGACCTCACGGGCCGTCGCCCTGGCCCGGCAACGCCTCGCCCTGATCGCCGACGCGTCCGTACGCGTCGGCACCACCCTCGACCTCGACGTGACGGCCCGCGAACTGGGCGACATCGCCGTCCCGGAACTCGCCGACCTCGCCACCGTCGACGTGCTCGACAGCATCCTCAGGACCGACAAGCCGCCCGAGGACCCGCACGCCGACACCGTGCAGTTCCGCGCCCTCGCCGTCACCGCGGCCCGTCCCGGCCCCGCCACCCTGGCCGTCGACCCGGTCGGCGAACTCGCCCGCTACGACGCCACCCGCCTGGTCACCCAGTGCGTGCTCACCGGCCGGGCCATCCTCGTGCGGCAGGTCACCGACCAGGAGCTGGCCGGGATCGCCCGGAACCCCGAGGCCGCGGCGCTGCTCGTCGAGGCCGGGCTGCACTCCTACCTCGCGGTGCCCCTGACCGCCCGCGGGGAGGTCATCGGCGTCCTCGGCCTCCAGCGGACGAGCAACCCGATGCCCTTCGACCACGACGACGTCCTGCTCGCCGCCGAACTGGCCGCGCGGGCCGCCGTGTGCATCGACAACGCCCGCTGGTACCAGCGCCAGCGCCGGGCCGCCCTCACGCTCCAACGCCACCTGCTGCCCCAGGAACCCACCGTCACGCCGGGCCTGGAGATCGCCTACCGGTACCAGCCCGCGGCGGCCGTCGGCGAGGTCGGCGGCGACTGGTTCGACGTCATCCCGTTGCCCGACGACAAGACCGCGCTCGTGGTCGGGGACGTCATGGGCAGCGGCATCAACGCGGCCGCGACCATGGGGCAACTGCGCACCGCGGCCCGGACGCTGGCCGAGCTGGACCTCGACCCCGCCGCCGTGCTGACCCGGCTCGACCACACCACGACCGGCCTCGGTCACACCATGGCCACGTGCGTCTTCGCGGTCTACGACCCGCACGCCAACCGTTGCCGGATCGCCACCGCAGGCCACCTGCCGCCCGTACTGGTCCGCCCCGGCCGCGACCCCGAACTGCTCGACCTGCCCACCGGGGCACCGCTGGGCGTCGGCGGCGTGCCCTTCGAGGCCACCACGTTCGAACTGGGCGTCGGCGACGAGCTGGTCTTCTACACCGACGGGCTGGTCGAGACCCGGGACGAGGACATCGACGTGCGCCTGCGCGCCCTGACCGCCCTCCTCGCCCACCCGGAGCGCCCCCTGGAGGAGACCTGCGACGTGCTCCTGGGCGCCCTGCGTCACCCCGACGACCGGGACGACGTGGCCCTGCTCATCGCCCGCACCCGCCCGCGCTGACCCGGTCGGCCCGGCCGTCGCCCACCGCGCCTCGTCGGCCGGTCGACACGTACGGCTCCCGCTCGCGGGCCACGCGTACGTGAGGACCTGCTCGCACCTCATCGCGCGAGTACCGCCCGCTTGAGGCACGCGGGACCGGGCAGGTGCCAGGCCGGAGGACCGAAACGACAGCGAAGGAGTGGTTCCATGTCCGACGACGTATGGGGATACCGCGAGACGTCGGGTCGGTTGCGCGACATCGACCTCACGGGTTTCAAGGTCGAGGCGACCGACGGCCACATCGGCAAGGTCGACAAGCACTCCGACGTGGTGGGCGCGTCGTACCTCGTCGTCGACACCGGCCACTGGATCTTCGGCAAGGAAGTCCTGCTGCCCGCCGGCACGGTCACGCGGATCGACCAGGACGAACAGCGGATCCACGTGGACCGCACCAAGGCGCAGATCAAGGACGCGCCCGAGTTCGTCAGCGACCGACACCTCACCGACGCGGAGTACCACCGCCAGGTCGGCGCCTACTACACCGGCGGCCCGGAACACCGCGCCTGAACCGCCGGCGCGGCACACCCCACCCGGGCCGCGCCGCTCCTCAGGGCCCCTGTCGGGCCCTCACTCCGGTCGGCGGGCCACCACGGGGTACTCGGGGTCCTGCTGACCGCCCGAGGCCAGCATCCTGACCTCGCCCTGATCGCTGATCTCCGCGCGGATGATCCCGGTCTCGTCGGCGTACACGGGATGTCCACCCGGTCCCGCCTGCGAGGTCCGCGAGACGAGGACCTTGTCCTGCGCCCGCCCCCCGTCCTCGCCGCTCCGGAACACCAGCTCATACCGGTCCTCGTCCACCGCACCTCCCGATCCGTGCCGCCGTCGGCCGTCCCTCCATGGGAAGGCCTCGCCCCGGGCACGTCCATTTCACTGCGGCGATTGGCCCAGAGGGACGCCCACCGACCGGGGAAGCGAGCCCGGGAAACGAGCCGAGGATCCGGTCGCGGCACCGGCCCGGACACGCGAACAGCCCCGGACAGGGGTCCGGGGCTGCTCGCGGCGGTGCGGCGTGCGGGGGCTCAGCCCTCCTGCTGCTCCTGCTGCGCCTGCTTCTGCGCGTTCTTCTCCTTGATGCGGACCGTCTCCTTGCGGACCTCGGCCTGCGTGGCACGCTCCTTCTGCAGCCACTCGGGGGCCTCGTTCTTCAGCGCCTCGATCTGCTCCGTGGTGAGGGGCTCGGTGACCCCGCCCCGGGCGAGACCGGCGATGGAGACACCCAGCTTGGCCGCGACCACCGGCCGGGGGTGCGGGCCGTTGCGGCGCAGCTCCTGGAGCCACTCGGGCGGATCGGTCTGCAGGGCACCCAACTCGCTGCGCGAAACGACACCCTCCTGGAACTCGGCGGGGGTGGCTTCGAGGTACACACCCAGCTTCTTCGCCGCGGTCGCGGGCTTCATGGTCTGGGCGGTCTTGTGCGACGTCATGGAGTCAAGAGTATCGAGCGTGTGCACCACCTCTGACCACGGCCGGTAACCTGGCCCGGTGACAGGCTCGGAAGTACCTCCCTCGTTCCGGCTCGCCTACGTTCCGGGGGTGACACCCACCAAGTGGGTGCGGATCTGGAACGAACGCCTGCCCGGCATCCCGCTGACCCTCGTCGCGGTCGCCCCCGCCGACGCCCCCGACGCGCTGCGCGCCGGCGAGGCGGACGCCGGATTCGTCCGGCTGCCGATCGACCGCACGGACCTCAGTGCCATCCCGCTCTACACCGAGACCACGGTCGTCGTGATCCCGAAGGACCACCTGGTGGCGACTGCCGAGGAGGTGTCCACCGGGGACCTGGCCGACGAGATCGTGCTGCACCCCCTCGACGACACCCTCGACTGGGAGACCCTGCCGGGGCGGCCCGCGATCGAGCGCCCCGCGACGACGGAGGACGCCGTCGAGCTGGTGGCCGCGGGCATCGGCGTACTGGTCGTCCCGCAGTCCCTCGCGCGCCTGTACCACCGCAAGGACCTCACCTACCGGCCGCTGACGGGCGCCCCCGAGTCGCGGGTGGCGCTGTCCTGGCCCGAGGAGGAGACCACCGACCTGGTGGAGGAGTTCATCGGCATCGTCCGAGGGCGGACCGTGAACAGTTCCCGGGGCCGCTCCCTGGCAGCCCCCGCGCCCGCCCCGGCGCAGCCGAAGGGCAAGCGCCCGGCGCCCGGCGGAGGCGGACGGGGAGCCACCGGCGGCAAGGCCGGCGGCAAGAACCCGCGCGGTGGCGCCGGCGCCCCCAAGGGCGGCAAGGGTGGCAAGGGCGGCACCGCGGGCAAGGGCGGCGGCAAGCGCGGCAAGCCGCGCGGCCGCTAGAAGCGGGCGCCGACGTGCTCGTCGCCCGTTCGGTCGGCCTGTTCCTCGCGGCGGCCCTCTTCGAGATCGGCGGAGCCTGGCTGGTGTGGCAGGGCGTCCGCGAGCACCGGGGCTGGGCGTGGATCGGCGCGGGCGTGATCGCCCTCGGGATCTACGGCTTCGTCGCCACCCTCCAGGAGGACGCGAACTTCGGCAGGATCCTCGCCGCGTACGGCGGGGTGTTCGTCGCCGGCTCGCTGATCTGGGGCATGGTGCTCGACGGCTACCGCCCGGACCGGGCGGACCTGATCGGCGCCTGCCTCTGCCTCGCCGGCGTCGCCGTGATCATGTACGCGCCCCGGGGCTGACCTACCGGTTCCCGCCCGGCCGCCGGCGCGCCGTTCGCCGCCCCCCGGGGCCCTCGCGGGCGGCCAGGCCTGGCCGGTCCGGTCACGGCGCGACCCGCCCTGCCCGCGTGCCCGGTGCGGGCCCCCGTCAGGCGGGGTCGGGCAGCCGGAAGGCCTCCGTCTCCGTCACCGGGTCACCGACCCGGACCCCGTGCAGCACCCGTGCCAGGACCTCCGCGCCCCGCACCACCCGGGGGCCCGGCCGGTTGAAGTACGCGGGCCCGTCGAGCACCCACACCTCGCCGGACCGCACCGCCGGCAGCTCCGACCACCCCGGCAGCGCGGTGAGCGCCCCGCGCTCGCGGAGCGTGCGCCGCGGGCTGAACCCGCACGGCAGCAGGAGCAGGACGTCCGGTCGGGCGGCCCGTACCGTGTCCCAGTCCATCGGCCGGGTGTGCTCGCCCGGGGCCGCGATCAACGGCTCCCCGCCCGCCGCGGTGATCTGTTCGGGCACCCAGTGCCCGGCGGGCCAGAGCGGATCCAGCCATTCGATGGCCACCACCCGGGGCCGGGGACGGCCCGCCACGGCGGCGCGCACGGCCTCCAGTCGGGCCCGCGCCCGCGCCCGGCCGGCGTGGGCGACCTCCGGTACGCCCAGCAGTTCACCCACGCGGACCAGACAGTCCAGGACGTCGTCGAGGGTGCGCGGCTCCAGGCTGAGCACCCTCGGTCCTCCGTCGAGCACGCGCACGGCCCGACTCACGCCCGCGTAGGACACCGCGCACACGTCGCACAGGTCCTGGGTGAGGACCACCTCGGGCGCCAGCGCGCCCAGCGCCTCGACGTCCAGGTCGTAGAGCGAGGAGCCGCTGTGTGCCGCGCCCCCGACCGCCTCGGAGATCTCCCGGCTGGACAGCTCGTCGGACGAGAACGCGGCGGAGGTCACCACCGGCACGCCGGCCACCGCCGCCGGCCAGTCGCACTCGTGCGTACGGCCGACCAGATCGGGGAGCAGCCCGAGTTCGGCCACGATGTCGGTGGCGGCGGGCAGCAGCGAAACGATGCGCATCCCCCGAGCGTAGGCCCTGTCGTGGAAGTGGCGCCCGACCCGAGCGAGCCTCACCGCGGCGATTTCCGGCCGCTCGCGGTGGAGCGCCACTCGCGCGACGCGCCCGGGACGACGGGCGGGGGTGGACTTACTAGGACGTCCAACTATATGTTCCTGGGCAAGCCCGCGGTGCAGGGAAGTCGGTGTGAATCCGACGCGGTCCCGCCACTGTGACCGAGGAGTGTGCTCTTCCAGCAGGACAGGCCACTGACGGGGAAACCCGTTGGGAAGGCCGGAGAGCGCGCGTTGATCCGGGAGTCAGGATACCGGCCGCGGGGTGTTCCGTGTTGTCCACGAGGATGGAGCAGACACGCATGGCACCGGTACGTGACCACGGCCCAGGTGATCCGGCGGAGTTCCCGAAGCGCGCGGCCCTGTCCGCGCGTTCGTGACTCACCGAAGGCGGCCACGCCTTCACTGTCCCGCGACCCGCCCCGCGCCGCGCACCCCGATCGCGCCGCGCCGCCGGCCCGTCGCGCCCTCCTCGGATCACACCTGACGAGAGCAGGCTTCGATGATCCGCGAGCTCACCCACTTCATCGGCGGCAAGCACACCCCGGGCACCTCCGGCCTGTACGCCGACGTCCACGACCCCAACACCGGAACGGTCCAGGCCAGGGTCCCCCTGGCCGGTCGCGCCGACACCGGGACGGCCATCGCCGACTCCGAGGCGGCCCAGCGCGAATGGGGCCAGTGGAACCCGCAGCGCCGCGCCCGCGTGCTGCTGCGCTTCCTCCAACTCGTCGAGGGCGAACGGGACGCCCTGGCCCGGCTGTTGTCCGCCGAACACGGCAAGACCGTCGCCGATGCCCACGGCGACCTGCAACGCGGCCTGGAGGTCGTCGAGTTCGCCGCCGGCATCCCGCACCTCCTCAAGGGCGAGTTCACCGACAACGCGGGCTCCGGCATCGACGTGCACTCGCTGCGCGCCCCGCTCGGCGTGGTCGCCGGCATCACCCCCTTCAACTTCCCCGCGATGATCCCGCTGTGGCAGGCGGCCCCCGCCCTGGCCTGCGGGAACGCCTTCATCCTCAAGCCCTCCGAACGGGATCCCTCCGTCCCGCTGCGGCTCGCCGAACTCTTCCTGGAGGCGGGCCTGCCGCCCGGCGTCCTCAACGTGGTCAACGGCGGAAAGGAGGCCGTCGACACCCTGCTGGAGGACCCGCGCGTCCAGGCCCTCGGCTTCGTCGGATCCACCCCGATCGCCGCGCACATCTACGCCACCGCCGCCGCCCACGGCAAGCGCGCCCAGTGTTTCGGCGGCGCCAAGAACCACATGATCGTGATGCCGGACGCGGATCTCGACCAGGCCGCCGACGCCCTGATCGGCGCCGGCTACGGCTCCGCGGGCGAACGCTGCATGGCGATCGCCGTCGCCGTCCCCGTGGGGGAGGAGACCGCGGACGCGCTGGTCGCCATGTTGAAGGAGCGGATCGCCGCCCTGCGCATCGGCACCTCCGACGACCCGGACGCCGACTTCGGCCCGCTCGTCAGCCGCGACGCCCTCGACCGGGTGAACCGCTTCGTCGACATCGGCGTGACCGAGGGAGCCGAACTCGTCGTGGACGGGCGCGGGTTCACCCTCCCCGGGTACGAGAACGGCTACTTCGCCGGCGCCTCGCTCTTCGACCGGGTCACCCCCCGGATGCGGATCCACCGCGAGGAGATCTTCGGCCCGGTGCTGAGCGTCGTACGCGCCGCCGACTACGAGGAGGCGCTGCGCCTGCCCAGCGAGCACCCCTACGGCAACGGCGTCGCCATCTTCACCCGCGACGGGGACACCGCCCGCGACTTCACCCGACGGGTGGGCGCCGGCATGGTCGGCGTCAACGTGCCCATCCCCGTCCCGGTCGCCTACCACACGTTCGGCGGCTGGAAGCGCTCCGGCTTCGGAGACCTCAACCAGCACGGTCCCGACTCGATCCGCTTCCACACCCGCACCAAGACCGTCACCTCGCGCTGGCCCTCCGGCGTCAAGGAAGGCGCCAGCTTCACCATTCCGACGATGGGGTGACCGCCATGACCACGACCCTGCTCAGCAAGGACCAACTCGCCCTGGCCGAGGTCACCCTCGACTTCGCGCAGGAGCAACTCGCCCCGCACGCCATCGCCTGGGACCAGGACAAGCACTTCCCCGTCGACGTGCTCCGCCGCGCCGCCGACCTCGGCCTCGCCGGGATCCACGTACGCGAGGAGTCCGGTGGCTCCGGGCTCACCCGCGCCGACGGGGTGCTCGTCCTGGAAGTGCTGGCCACCGGTTGCCCCTCGATCGCCGGCTACCTCTCCATCCACAACATGGTCGCCTGGATGGTCGACCGGTACGGGGACCCCGACCAGCGCGAGCGCTGGCTGCCCGGCCTCTGCTCCGCCCGCACCCTCGGCAGCTACTGCCTCACCGAGCCCGGCGCGGGATCGGACGCCGCCGCACTGCGCACCCGCGCCGAACGCGACGGCGACCACTACGTGTTGACCGGTGTGAAACAGTTCATCTCCGGCGCCGGAGCCTCCGACGTGTACGTGGTCCTGGCCCGCACCGGAGCCGACGGGCCGCGCGGGATCTCCGCCTTCGTCGTCGAACGCGCCGACGCGGGGCTCTCCTTCGGCCCCGACGAGCGCAAGATGGGCTGGAACGCCCAACCCACCCGCCAGGTCCTCCTCGACGGGGTGCGGATCCCCGCCGCGCGACGGCTCGGCGCGGAGGGCGACGGGTTCCGCATGGCCATGACCGCCCTCAACGGCGGTCGGCTCGGCATCGCCGCCTGCTCCCTCGGCGGCGCCCAGAGCGCGCTGGACCGCAGCCTCGCCCACCTCGCCGACCGCGAGGCGTTCGGAGCGCGCCTGCTCGACGCACAGGCCCTCCAGTTCCGCCTCGCCGACATGGCCACGGAACTCACCGCCGCCCGCGCCCTGGTCCGCACCGCCGCCCAGGCCCTGGACAACGGCGACCCGCAGGCCGCGCAGCTCTGCGCCATGGCCAAGCGCTTCGCCACCGACACGGGCTTCACCGTCGCCGACCGGGCGCTCCAACTGCACGGCGGATACGGCTACGTGAGCGAGTACGGCATCGAGAAGATCGTCCGCGACCTCCGTGTGCACCAGATCCTGGAAGGGACCAACGAGATCATGCGCGTCATCGTCGCCCGCGGCCTGACGGAGAACCTGTGATGACCGGCGAAGCGGAGGTCCTTGTCCACGTCGAGGGCCGCACGGGCCGCCTGACCCTCAACCGCCCGAAGGCCCTGAACGCCCTCAACCACCCCATGGTGCTGCGCGTCGAGGAGGCCCTGACCGCCTGGCGCGGCGATCCGGCCGTGGAGGCGGTGGTCGTCTCCGGCGCCGGCGAGCGCGGGCTGTGCGCGGGTGGTGACATCCGGGCCATCCACGACGACGCCAAGGCCGGGGGTACGGCCTCGGCGGACTTCTGGCGGGACGAGTACCGGCTGAACGCGCTCATCGCCCGCTACCCCAAGCCGTACGTGGCGTTGATGGACGGCATCGTGATGGGTGGCGGAGTCGGGATCTCGGCCCACGGCAACGTTCGCATCGTCACCGAACGCTCCCGCGTGGCCATGCCCGAGACCGGCATCGGCTTCGTCCCCGACGTCGGCGGCACCTACCTCCTGGCGCTCGCGCCCGGCGAACTGGGCACCCATCTGGCCCTGACGGGCGCACCGGTGGGCGCGGCCGACGCGCTGCTGTGCGGGCTCGCCGACCACTTCGTCCCCGCCGATCGGCTCGACCGACTGTCGGCGGACCTCGGACGCGCGCCCGTACACGAGACCCTGGCCCGCCACGTCGGCCAGGCCCCTCCCGGGCTGCTGGCCGGAAGACGGGGGTGGATCGACCACTGCTACGCCGCCGGCACCGTCGAGGAGATCGTCGAACGGCTCCTCGCGAGCGGTGAACCCGAGGCCAAGGACGCGGCCGAGACCATCCTGACCAAGTCGCCCACCGCGCTCAAGGTCACCCTGGCCGCCCTGCGCCGCGCACGCGAAACGGGGCCGTTGGAAAGGGTGTTGGAACAGGAGTACCGGATCTCCCGCACGGCCCTGCGCTCTCCCGACCTGGTCGAGGGGATCCGTGCCCAGGTCATCGACAAGGACCGCGCCCCCCGCTGGTCGCCGGCCACCCTCGAAGAGGTCACGGAATCCGACGTGGCCCGTTACTTCGCCCCCCTCGACGACGGGCGCGAACTGCGCCTCGCCGCCACCGACTCTCCTCAGGAGGTGCCCTGGTGACCAGCGTCATCGCCTTCATCGGGCTGGGCCACATGGGCGGCCCGATGGCCGCCAACCTCGCCGCGACCGGCCGGCGTGTGATCGGTTTCGACCTCGTCCCCGCCGCGCTCGCCTCCGCCGCGTCGGCCGGCGTGGAGGTCGCGGACTCCGCCGCCCTGGCCGTCGCCGAGGCGGACATGGTGATCACCATGCTGCCGGCCGGTCGCCACGTCCTGGCCCTCTACCGGGAGCAGGGACTGCTCGCCGCCGCCAAGCCCGGAACCCTGTTCATCGACTGCTCCACCATCGACGTCGAGGACGCCGTTCACGCCCACACCGCCGCCGGCGAGGCGGGCCACCGGGCACTCGACGCGCCCGTCTCCGGCGGGGTGAGCAGCGCCGAGGCCGCCACCCTGACCTTCATGGTCGGCGGCGCGGAGACCGAGTTCGCCGAGGCGGCCCCACTGTTGGACATCATGGGCGGCAAGATCGTGCACTGCGGGGGAGCGGGCGCCGGACAGGCCGCGAAGATCTGCAACAACATGATCCTGGGCATCTCGATGATCGCGGTCAGCGAGGCCTTCGTCCTGGGCGAGAGCCTCGGCCTGTCCCACCAGGCGCTGTACGACGTGGCCTCCACCGCGTCCGGCCAGTGCTGGGCCCTCACCACCAACTGTCCGGTGCCGGGACCGGTTCCGGCCAGCCCCGCCAACCGCGACTACCGCCCCGGCTTCGCCGCCCCGCTCATGGCGAAGGATCTCGGGCTCGCCGCCAACGCCCTGCGCGCGGGCGGCATCGACGCCGGACTCGGCGGGCGCGCCGCCGAGATGTACGCCGCGTTCGCCGAAGGAGACGGAGCCACACAGGACTTCTCCGGCATCGTCCACGCCCTGCGCGCCACCACCACGGACCGGAACGGACCGACCTCGTGACCGACCTCGTGACCGACACCGCCCACGAAACGATCCTCGTCGAGCGCACGGGTCGCACCGCGCTGCTCACCCTCAACCGCCCCGAGGCGCTCAACGCCCTCAACCTCACGGTCATGAACGAGGTCGTGGCCGCCACCGAGGCCCTCGACCGGGACCCCGACATCGGCTGCATCGTCCTCACCGGCTCGACGAAGGCCTTCGCGGCCGGCGCGGACATCAAGGAGATGCAGCCGCAGGGGTACATGGACATGTACCTCGGCGACTGGTTCGCCGCCTGGGACCGACTCGGCGACCTCCGCACGCCGACCGTCGCCGCCGTCTCCGGGTACGCCCTCGGCGGCGGCTGCGAGCTGGCCATGCTCTGCGACATCCTGCTCGCCTCCGACACCGCCGTCTTCGGGCAGCCGGAGATCAAACTCGGCGTCATCCCCGGTATCGGCGGATCCCAGCGACTGACCCGCGCCGTCGGCAAGGCCAAGGCGATGGAACTCTGCCTGACGGGCAGGACCATGGACGCCGTGGAGGCGGAGCGGGCCGGACTGGTCTCCCGCGTCGTCCCGGCCGACGACCTCCTCGCCGAGGCCCTCGCCGTCGCCGCGACGGTGGCGGGAATGTCCGCGCCCGTCGCCATGATGGCGAAGGAGGCCGTGAACCGGGCCTTCGAGACCACCCTGGCCGAAGGCGTCCGCTTCGAACGCCGCCTGTTCCACGCGGTGTTCGCGACGGCCGACCAGAAGGAGGGCATGAGCGCCTTCGTGGACAAGCGTGCTCCGGGATTCACTCACCGCTGACCCGAGGGGCGCGGGCCGGCCCGTCAGTGGGCCGGCCCCGCGCGGGCGCGAGTCCCGTCCGCGCCGGCGCGGGGTCGCAGGTTCCACGCTTGTCGGCGCACGGCGCACGGCGCACGGCGCACGGCGCACGGCGCACGGCGCCGGCCCCGACCGGCCCGCGCCCCGTCCACGGAACGGGCGCGGGCGATCCCGACGTGCCATTCGAGCACGTGTTCGGTTATCGGGGTAGGCTGGGAACCATGCACGCGCTCCAGGGCTCCCTCTTCGACCAGGCCGACGACATCCGGCTCGGCCCGCTCACGGGAGTGCGCCGCACGGAGCTGGGGGCCGGCGCCTGGGTCGATCACGCGCCCGGCTGGCTGTCCGGTTCCGACGCGCTGTTCGAGCGTCTGGCGGCCGATGTCCCCTGGCGGGCGGAGCGGCGCCGAATGTACGAACGGGACGTGGACGTGCCCCGACTGCTCGCCTTCTACGGGGTCGGCGAGGCACTCCCGCACCCCGCGCTCACCGACGCCCGCACGGCACTGACCGGCCACTACGCCCCCGAACTGGGGGAACCGTTCGTGACGGCCGGGCTGTGTCTCTACCGGGACGGCAAGGACAGCGTCGCCTGGCACGGCGACCGGACCGGCCGCTCCGCGACCGAGGACACCATGGTCGCCATCGTCTCCGTGGGAGACCCCCGCGACCTGGTGTTGCGCCCGCGCGACGGCGGCCCGACCCTGCTGCGGCTGCCGCTGGGGCACGGAGACCTGGTGGTCATGGGCGGCTCCTGCCAGCGCACCATGGAGCACGCGGTGCCCAAGTCGGCCCGCGCCGTCGGCCCCCGCGTCAGCGTCCAGTTCCGTACCCGCGGCGTCATGTGACGCCCGGGCCCGCCGACCCGCAGGGCCCCCGCCCGCCCGCCCGCTTGCCCGTCCGGCTCGCCCGCCCGCCCGTCCGGCTCAGTCGCGCGGCCACTCGTACGTCGTGATCAGCCGCTCCAACACCGGCGAGGGCCCCGTGCCGAGCAGGAGACAGGCCTCCAGTCCGGCGGCGAACGACGAACGGGGCAGGCTCGTGACCCGGTCCAGCCGCGCCTTCGTGCTGACGCCGAGCAGGCCACCATCGAGGACGTGGTGCCAGACCTCGGCGTACGGATCGGCCGGCACCACGATCGACACCGACGACCTGAGCGGCGCCGTCCGCGGAACCCGGAAGTCCAGCCGCAGCTTGACCACGGGTCTGACCCCGCCGAAGCCGGACCACGCGCAGTCGACGTCCAGCCCCCGGCTCGTCTCCACCGCGCCCCGCGCGTCGAGCAGCGCGAACGCCTCGCGCAGCTCGGGCGCCGGTCCGTAGGTCCGTTCGTCCTCGTGGACGGTGATGACGAACAACGAGGGCAACACGTCCGCGTCCGGTGCGACGCCCACCGGGAGGATCACGCAGGCGCCCGCCGCCGGCACCGTCCCGGTGAGGAACTCCTGCCGCCGCCGCTCCTCGTCGTGCGGGGCGAACGTCGGGGTCCGGATCCCCCGACGCCGCGGGGGCGGTGCGTACGACCCGTGCCCACCCGTCGACGCGGAAGGCCGAACCTCGTGTCCGGAGTGCTGTGCCCGCCGGCGTTCCTCACGTTCCATGGACGGCCCCCAAGGTTGTGGTCCCCCCAGACTGGCAGCCCGCCCGCCCCCGGGTACGGCACTCCGGCGCATTCCCCGGTCGAGGACGCGCCGGCGGCCCCGCCTCCCGGCACGAGCGCCCCCACCACCCGGCCCGCGGGCGGACGTGGGCTGGCGGGCCGCCGCCGACGGGTGTCCGCTGGAGGGGTGAGCCTCCTCCCGGGACGCCTCGTGCGCGCGGACCGCTGGTGGACCGGACTCCCGCCCGCCGCCGGCTCCGCCGTCATGGCCGCCGGGATCCTCTCCATCGGCCTGGAACTGATCGGCCACGACGTCCTGTCGCTGGCCGCGCTCGCCGTCGCCGGGGCGCTGTGGCTCGTACTGGCAGCCGACTTCGGCCTCCGCCTGATCGCCGACCGCCGCCGCCTCCGGTCCGAGGCCTACACCCCGTCCGCCCTGACGGCCGTCGCCGCCACCACCGTGCTCGGCGCCCGGCTCGCCCAGTCCGGCCGGGAGGCCGTGGCCGCCGCCCTGCTCGTCCTCGCCGCCGCGCTCTGGCCGTTGCTGCTGTACCACGTCCTGCGGCACTGGAAGCGGCGGATGCCGGGAGCCGTCTTCCTGGTCTGCGTGGCCACCCAGGGCCTGGCCGTCCTCGCGGCGATGCTGTGCGTCACCCTCCACCGGGACTGGCTCGGCCGGGCGGGACTCGCCTGCTTCTGCCTGGGCGTGCTCCTGTACGGCCTGGCCCTGGCCCGCTTCGACCTCCACGAGGTGAGCGGCGGCGCGGGGGACCACTGGGTGGCGGGCGGGGCGCTGTCCATCACCGCCCTCGCGGGTGCCAAGCTCACGGCCGCGCCGATCTGGACGGGCGCTGCGCACACGGCGCTGCGCACGGCCACCCTCGTCGCCCTCGGCCTCTCACTGGCCTGGTACGTCGTCCTGCTCACCGCCGAGCTGCGCCGCCCGCGCCCCCGCTACGACATCCGGCGCTGGTCCACGGTCTTCCCTCTCGGGATGACGGCCACCGCCTGCCTGTCGGCCGCCGATCCGACGGGCGTGGCCTGGCTGCGCCCGGTGGGCGAGGTGCTGCTGTGGATCGCCGTGGCCGCCTGCGTGCTGACCTGTGTGGCGTTCGCCCTGGACCGGCGCACCGCCGGCGCGCCCTGAGGACGACGTACGGGCCGGTCCGACCGGTACGCGGCTACGGTCCGGCGGGCTGCTCCGGACCGGGGCCGGCGCCGCGCAGGCCCAGCGCGGCCACCCACGCCAACAGGACGAGCGCCGCCAGCAGCGCCCACCGCGAGCCGTGGTTCAAGGTCAGCAGCCCGCCGCACAGCGCCCCGCAGAGCAAGGCCACCACCGAGACCACCCTCCGTACCGACGGCGGGCCCCAGGGGTCGACCGCCAGCCCGGTCAGCGTGCGGGTGACCACGGTGGTGGTGAGGTCCGGGACGGACAGCCGGTGGACGACGGCGTTCTGCAGCCCCATGCCGAGCGCGAGCAGTCCGACCAGGAGAAGTTGCCCGCCGCCGGTCACCGACACGGCGAGCGCCCCCGCCACCAGTACCGCCTGTACCGCCACCAGCGGACCGAACAGTCCCTTCCCGCCCCCGGCCCCGGACCGGCGCAACCGTCCGGCGGCCCACGCCCCCAGCAGGAAAGCGGCGAGGGCCAGGATCGACGCCGCGCCGGACAACTCCCGGTCCCCGGCCAGGGCGAATCCGAGCAGGGCCACGTTCCCCGTCATGTTGGCGACGAACACGTGGTCGAGGCCGAGGTAGCTCACGGCGTCCACCAGACCGCTCACGAAGGTCAGTACGACGAGCAGGGGCGGCAGCAGCCCGTGCGGCCGGGCGGCTCCGCCGCCTCCGCCCCCGGCCGGCGGGAACAGTCGGTCCGCGAGCGCCCGCAGGATCCCGCCCCGGTCGTTCCCCGCGTGGTCGGATCCCATCCGATGCCCCCATGAGGCGCAGTGGCCGATGACGTCCGGCGGACGAAGCCCGAACGTGCCGGAAACGGTACCGATCGCCGGGGCGACCCGGGCGAAACGACGCGGACCACGTTCCTGTGGCGCGCCGGCGCGCCACTCAGTAGGGTCCCGGCATGGCCTACACGTTTCAGGTGACCATCGACTCCATCGACCCGCACCCGCTCGCCGACTGGTGGGCCGACGCCCTCGGATGGGAAGTGGAGCCCAGCGACGAGGCGTTCATCCGCAGCATGATCGAGGCGGGACACGCGACCGACGACGACACCACCACCCACCGCGGCGTCCTCGTCTGGAAGGCGGGGGCCGGGATCCGCCACCCGGACGGGTTGGAGGTCGCGCCCCGGATCCTCTTCCAGCGCGTACCCGAGGCCAAGACCGTCAAGAACCGCGTCCACCTGGACGTGCGCACCGGACCCGACCACGAGGCCGTGGTCGAGCGTCTCGTCGCCAAGGGCGCCAAGCGCCTCCACGAAGGCCGCCAGGGGCCGAGCGTCTGGACCACCCTCACCGACCCGCAGGGCAACGAGCTCTGCATCTCGCGATAGCCCGCGGAACCCGCACGCCACCGAGGAATCCCTGATCAGCCCGGGTATCCGGCCATAATTGACTATCGGCGCAGGTCTCCCGCACGAGAGAATGCGGCATCTCGAACCGGGAGGAACCCCATGAGCCAGGATCACCTGACTCTTCACGCACTGCTGCCCGCCCAGGATCTCGCGGCGGCCATCGACGCCGGGTACGTGACCCGCAAGTCGCACCCCGAACTGCCGCTGTCCATCTACACGTACACGCGCACCGCGCAGTACGAGCAGATCTGGAACCAGGTCACCAGGCGTTGCCGCGGTCTCGTCGCCGACGACACCACCGGGCGGATCGTCGCCCTGCCGCTGCCGAAGTTCTTCAACGTCGGCGAGCACGAGTCCGGCCAACCGTACGCCCCCGCGCTGCCCGACGAGCCGTTCGAGGTCTACGACAAGGTCGACGGCAGCCTCGCTGTGGTCTTCCACTACGCCGACCGCTGGCGGGTCGCCTCCAAGGGTTCCTTCATCAGTGTCCAGGCGACCTGGGCGCAGCGCCGGCTCGACGGCCTGGACACCTCGGCGCTCGTACCGGGCGTGACCTACCTCGCCGAGATCCTGTACCCGCAGAACCGGATCGTCGTCGACTACGGCGAGCGCCGCGACCTCGTGCTCCTCGCCGCGTACGGCGCGGACGGCACCGAGGTGCCCCTCTCCGAGGCCGCCGCGCACTGGAGGGCCGTCGGCGACGTCGTCAAGGTGTGGCCCGCCATGCCCCTCGCCGAACTCGTCGCACTGACCGAGGCCAACACCCTGCTCGGGGGCGGCACGTCCACCGGCACCGACGCCGAGGGGTACGTGCTGCGCTTCGCTTCGGGCGTCCGGGCCAAGGCCAAGATCGCCGAGTACGTGCGCCTGCACAGGGTGCTCACCGGCGTCAACGAGCGGGACATCTGGCGCAGCCACGGCGTGCAGCGCTTCGCCGGCCTGTCCACGAAGGAGCTGGCCCAAGGCCTTCAGTGCACCGTCGCCGACCTTCGGGCCTGGGGCGGGAAGCCGCTCGACGCGCTGTTGGCGCAGGTCCCGGACGAGTTCGACGCCTGGGTCCGCAAGGTCATCGACCGGTTGGAGGAGGCCGCCGCGGAGCGCGAGCGCACCATCGACGAGGCCTTCGCGAGCCTCGCCCACCTGGCCGCCGACCGGGGTGCCTTCGCGCGCGCCGCGAAGCAACTGCCCGCCGGCATCCTGCGCTCCACCATGTTCCTGCGGCTCGACGGGAAGTCGACCGAGCTGCTCACCTGGCGTTCCCTCCGACCCGATGCGTCCGTCCCCTTCCTGACGGACGAGGAGAGCGCACCCCGGCCCGGCGACGGCGCGCGCACCGTACCCGCACAGGCCAGGTCGGCCACGGAGGGCAAGCCGGTCGCCCCTGTCACCCCGGTCACCGGGCGTACGGTCACCGCGTCGTCGGCGACCGCGTCTTCGTCCGCCGGGCCCTCCGGCGCCGGGCCCTCGGTACCGCGACCGTCGGCCGGCGTGCCGTCGGCCGTCGAGCCCGGCCCCGCGGCGAGCGAACCCCCGGCGGCCGACGCGCCGCCCGTGCGTCCCCTGCCCGTGGTCCACGTCATGACGGGCCTGCCCGCCTCCGGCAAGACCACCGCCGCGCGCGCCCTGCAGGCGGAATCCGGGGGCCGGATGCGACGCGTCAACCTGGACGACCTCCGGGGCATGCTCGACGGACACGATCACGGGCGCGGCCACTCGTACAAGCACGAGCAGACGGTCCTGGAGATCCAGGACGCGGCGCTGCGCGCGGCGGTCGAGGGCGGCTTCGACGTGGTCGTGGACAACACCCACCTCACCCCGAACATCCCCAAACGCCTCAAGGCCGCCGTCGGGGGCCGCGCCACCTTCGTCGTGCACGACTTCACCGACGTGCCGCTGGAGGAGTGCCTGCGTCGGGACGCCGCCCGCGAGCGGCAGGTCGGCGAGGAGATCATCCGGATCCTGGCCGACAAGCACGCCAAGTCCCGCAAGGGCGGCTGGAAGCTCACCGCCGAGTGGCTCAACGACCAGCCGGCCGTCGAGCCGTACGTGGCCGACCCGGCGCTGCCCTCCGCGGTGATGTGCGACATAGACGGGACGCTCGCCCTGATCGGCGATCGGGGGCCGTACGACTTCACGCGCTGCGAACTCGACCGGCTCAACGAGTCCGTGCGGGGCGCGCTCGACGCCTTCCGGCGGGCCCACGGGGACGTCGTCGTGCTGCTGTCCGGACGCGGCGAGGAACACCGCCCGCAGACGGAGTCCTGGCTGAGGCGCCATCAGGTGCCGTACGACGAGCTGTGGATGCGCGCGGCCGGCGACACCCGACGCGACGACGTCGTCAAGGCCGAGCTGTTCGACGCGCACGTGCGCCACCGCTACGCGGTGCGCGTCTCGCTCGACGACCGGGACCGGGTGGTCGCGGTCTGGCGCCGGATGGGCCTGCCCACCTGGCAGGTCAACTACGGCGACTTCTGACGGAGGGCGGCCACCGTGAACGCGACCGGCACCGTGTTGATCGTCGACGGCGCGAACGTCGTCGGGTCCGTCCCCGACGGCTGGTGGCGCGACCGTCGGGCCGCCGCCGAGCGGCTGCGGGACCGGCTTGCGGAACGGGACGCCGGCGAGGAGATCGTCCTGGTCGTCGAAGGCGCCGCCCGGGGCGTCGAGTCCGTGCCCGGGGTGCGCGTGGACTCCGCGCCCGGGAGCGGCGACGATCGGATCGTGGAACTCGTCGCGGCCCACACCGGGCGCGAGTGCGTCGTGGTCACGGCCGACCGGGAACTGCGCTCGCGCGTCGAGGCGTACGGCGCGCGCTGCGCGGGACCGCGGAGCGTGCGCCCGGCGGACTGACCACGAGCGCCCGTACGACGGCCGAGGGTCCGGCCCCCGTGAGCGGGGGCCGGACCCTCGGCCGTCAGGACGCGGACGTCACCGATCAGTTGCGGCACCACTTCACGGGGGAGAAGTTGTCGACGTAGCGGGCGGAGACCCAGCGGTCCTTGCGGTCCTTGTGGTTCATGCGCTCCGTGCGGTCCTCGTCCCCGTTCATGCCGTCGTTGACGTTCTCGCGGTCCCGGTCGGCCAGCAGGTACCAGATGTTGTTTCCGTCGACCCGCTCGCCGCGGGTCTTGCACTCCAGGGCGAGCTTCTGGTGCGGCTGGACCTTGCCCAGGACGTACGCGCGGGTGCTCGGCTTGCTGCGGACCTTCAGCGGGCCGCGCGAGACGACCTTGCCCCAGGCGTGGCGCGGCCGGTCGTAGTCACCGTCGTCGTAGTCGTCGTGACCGTCGAGGATGACCTTCTCGTGTCCCGACATGTCGTCCATCGGGCCCTCGTCGGCGATGGCGGTGCCCGCGCCGACCAGGCCGAGCACCAGGCCTCCGGTGGCGAGAGCGAGGATGGTCCTGGTGGGCTTCAGCATGAGCCGGCTCCTCTGCAAAGACATCCGCCCGACCGCGACGGGCGGGCCGGGCGGCAACCTGGCGGTTGCCAGGGACGACTATGACCACGCGGCGCCCCATGGCACCGGCGGCGCACCGCCGTTTCGCCCGAAATGCCCAATGTGTCGTCCGGGCCGCGTCGGGGTGCCCGCCGGCCGTGCGGCCCGCACTGCGCCACGGCCCGGGAGTCAACTTCGCCTGCTGCTCGGTGGGTTGAGTGACCGTACTCAGGGTGGTCGCGGCCCGGGATCGAAACGGTGAACCCACACGGTGGTCCGGCGAGGGGGCGGGGGCGTCATGCGGCGTGGGCGGGCGAGGGCGAGAGCGGCGGCCGGGACACTTCCTGACCGAGGCGGGGCCGAGCGCCGAGGGATGGTTGATCGTCTCCACCGTGCTCGACGCCGCCACCGCGTCGTCGGCCCGGGCCCGCGCCTTCACCGCGGCCTACCGCACCCGCCACGGCAACGCCGCCGCACCCCTGTACGCGGCCGAGGCCTACGACGCGGTCCACCTGCCGGCCCGGTGCGCCGAGGGCCTGGGGCGGCCGCGGATCGGCCGGGGCGACCCGCTGCCCACGGTGCGCACGACCCCCTACCAGGGCGTGTCGAAGAGGTACGCCTTCGAGCCCGCGAACGGCACGTTCACGGGGGAGGGCCTGTCCTTCTGCGAGGTCGCCTCGGGCAGGTTCCGGCTGCTGGGCGACCGGTGGACGCTCTGGCCCGCCTGACGGCCGCCAGGATGCGCGGCACGGCCCGCGGATCCAGAGTGGGACGCATGGGAATCGAAGACTACGGCGGCGGCCCCGGCGCCGAGCAGACCGGTGTCATGGTGGTGACGACCAACGACGTCCCCGGCTACCGGGTGGAGCGGGTCATCGGCGAGGTCTTCGGCCTCACCGTGCGCTCCCGCCACCTGGGCAGCCAGATCGGCGCGGGCCTTAAGTCCATGATCGGCGGCGAGCTCAAGGGGCTGACCAAGACCCTGGTAGAGACCCGGAACCAAGCGATGGAGCGGCTCATCGAACAGGCGAAGGCACGGGGCGGCAACGCCGTCCTGATGATGCGGTTCGACGTGACCGAGGCCGCCGACGTCGGCACCGAGGTGTGCGCGTACGGCACGGCCGTCGTCCTGGTACCCGCCGGCTGAACCGGCGCCGCGCTCCCGGCAGAGGCACCGCGCCGACCCCGGTGAGCGTGGCCCGAACATCCCGCCCGGGCCATCACCGGCCATCACAAGGCATCACCGGGCATCTCCGGGAACGATCCTCGGCGTTGACAGACGCGCGCCGCGTGCGTGTAATGAGGACCGGTGTCGCGTGACGCCGGCCAAGAGCAGTGGGCCGGCCGGCGGTCGGGCGAACACCCTTCACTCAGGGGACACTCCATGAGTTCGCACTCCGCGCTCCGCATCTGACGCCGAGCAGCCCGAGGCGTTCGTTCTTCCCTCGCGTCCCGCCTCGCGATCCGCGCCACGTGGCCTCCCGCCACCCACTTCACGCCGCACGCGCCGCCACGCACCTCCCGCGCCGCCCGTGCGCGCCCCCACCACGTTCCGGAGACAGACATCCGCATGCCCACACCGTTCAACCGATCCGTCATCGAGGAGTTCCGCGCCCACCACGGCAAGGTCGGCGGCCCCTTCGAAGGGGCGGACCTGCTGCTGCTGACCACCACCGGCGCCCGGACCGGGACCGAGCGGACCACCCCGCTCGGATACGTCCGCCACGACGACGCCCTGCTGCTCGTCGCCTCCGACCTGGGCGGCCCCCGCCACCCCGACTGGTACCACAACCTGCTCGCCCACCCCGTGGTACGGGTGGAACTCGGGACCGAGGGCTTCGAGGCCCTCGCCGTCCCCGCCGAGGAACCCCGGCGCGCGGAACTGTTCGCGTACGTGGAGAGCAGATCCCCCGGGTACGCCGACTACCAGGCCCGCACCACCCGGATCCTGCCCGTCGTGGAACTGCGGCGGGCCGAACCCGACGGCTGGGAGGCGCCGCGCGAGGTGGCGACCCTGGCCGACAAACTGCTGGAGACGCACACCTGGCTACGGGCGCAGCTCCGGCACGTCGGCGCCGAGGTCGAGGCCCACTTCGCCGCACGGGCCGCGCACTCGGGCCCCGGGGACCCGTTGCCCCCGTCGCTCGGGCTCCAGATCCGGCAGCGGTGCCTGGCCTTCTGTCAGTCCCTGGAGTTCCACCACACCACCGAGGACGCGCACCTGTTCCCGGGGATGGCCGTCCACCACCCCGGCCTGTCCGACGTGTTCGACCGGCTCCGCGAGGAGCACCGTGCGGTCGCACGTCTCCAAGGCGCGCTGGTCGCCCTGTTGGGCGATCTCGCCGTCGCCGAACCGGAGCGCTTCCGCCGCGAGCTGCGACGGATGTCGGACGCGCTGAACGCGCACCTCGACCACGAAGAGGAGGTGCTGCTCCCGCTGTTGGCCGACGTCCCCTGGCCGCCCGGACCGCCCGGCGGAGCCTGACGGCGGGCCCCGGAACCGGCGGACGCGGACACCTCACGGCACACGCGGAAAAGTTTTTCGGAAACGGCGGCAACCTCCGGGGAGGTCGCGCGTCGTGCGGGGGTGAAGGGCGTGGTTCCGCGTCCTCGTCCCGACCGCACGACCGTGGAGTACCACCGTGAAGAACCTGAAGCGCGTCACCCTGTCCGCCCGCCGGGCGGCGACCGTCACCGCGGTCGCCGCCGGGGTGGCCGTCGCCCTGGGCGGCCCGGCCTTCGCCGCGCAGGGCGGGTCGAGCGCCGCCCCGGCGCCCGCCGTCAGCGCGATACCGTCCGCCTCGCCGTCCGCCCCGACGAGTGCCCGGCCCACCCCCAGGCCCAGCACCCCCCCGACCGCGACCCCGTCCGTCCCGGGCGCCACGCCCTCCGTTTCGACGAGCGCCAAGCCGAGCCCCCGCCCGACCAGCCCGGGCGGGACCCCGCCCACCGCCACGCCGAGCGCCGCCCCGGCCGCCCCGAGTTCCTCGCCCTCGTCCGACGGGGCTGAACTCGCGCATACTGGCTCTTCTTCGACCAACGTGGCGCTGGGCGCCGGGGCCGTCGGCCTCATGGCCGCCGGAGCCGGCGCCCTGTACGCCGTACGGCGCCGCGCCGCCAACTGAGGACCCCCGTGCTCCACCTCGCACCAACCGTCGGCCCCCTCACGCCCGGCTTCGGCCGGGCGTGGCGGGGCCTGTGGGCGTTGTTGCTCCGCCGCGACCGACCCGCCCCCGCGGCGCCCGGGCGCGGGTACGCGTACACGAACGCCCGGGAGACCACCGGGTACGGCGACGCCCCGACCCCGCCCACCGTCAGTGAGCTCTACCACGCGCACCGGCTGCGCATGGTCCGCCTCGCGGTGCTCCTCGTCGACGACCTGGCCACCGCCGAGGACGTGGTGCAGGACGCCTTCACCGCCCTCTACCGGCGGCACGGGGAGGAGATCAAGGAGGTGGACAACGCGCTCGGCTACCTGCGCACCGCCGTCGTGAACACCTCCCGCTCCGTCCTTCGCCGACGACGCACCGCCCGCGCCTGGAACCCGCCCGTGACGGCCGACATGCCGTCCGCCGAGGCCGCCGTCGTCCTCGACGAGTCGCACCGCGAGGTACTGGCCGCGCTCGGGCGGCTGACCCCACGTCGGCGGCAGGTCCTGGTGCTGCGCTACTGGGAGGACCTCAGCGAGGCGGAGATCGCCGACACCCTCGGGATCAGCCGAGGCGCAGTGAAATCGAACGCGAGCCGCGCCCTGGACGCGTTGGAACGGATTCTGGAGGGACGGGTATGACGTACGACGCCGACGAACGCCAGGTCGAGCGGCGGCTGCGGCAGGCCCTGGCCGCGCGGGCGGACGAGGTGACCGTCGTGGCACTGCGCCCCGCCGCCCCTCCCGGCCCCCACCTGCGACGACTCGCGCCGACCGCGCTGTGGCTGCGCCGGCTGTCCTGGTCCGTCGCCGGCCTGGCGGCCGCCGCCGCGGCGGTGACCGCGTACGTCCTGCTCACCCCCGACACCGCCCCGCCGCGCCCGGTCCCGCCGGCCGCGCCGCCCGAGTTCACCCCGTCCCCGTCGCAGCGGTCGCCCGGCCCCACCCCGCCCCGGACGCCCGGTCCGACCGGCGGCAGCGCGGAGCCCCCCGTGTCGCGGCCTCCGGCCCCCGGCGCGACCCGCTCGGGAGCACCCAGGGCCACACCGAGCAGCCCGACGGTCTCCCCGAGGCCCCCGTCGCGTTCGGCCTCGGCGCCCCCGCCGTCCCCGTCCCGGTCCGCCCAGCCCTCGTCCGCCCCCTCGTCCTCGCCGACGCCGAGCCGGGGCTAGGCCGGCTCTTTCGGATCTTGCCGGGCGGCGCGGGTCAGGCAAGATCCGGAAGAGACGGCCCAGGCCGGCTCCTTCGGCCCGTGCCGGCACGGGGGCCCTGAACGACACGAGACCCGGGAGAGAAGGCCCATGCCTTCTCTCCCGGGTCTCGTCGTTCGGTGCCGGGCGTTACGCGGAGACCGTGCGGATGTTCTCCACCGCCGCGACCAGCGGGGCCAGTTCCGGGTTCCGCGCGGCCTCGTCGAGGGCCTCGCGCAGGGCGGTGTCGTTCGTCGGTCGGGCCGCCGTCAGCAGGCTCAGGCCGGCCTCGCTCACGTCGGTGTAGATGCCCCGGCGGTCGGTGTCGCAGATGTAGCGGTTGAGCAGTCCGCGGTCCTCCAGCCGGCTGACCAGTCGGGTCGTGGCGCTCTGGCTGAGCACCACCGAGTCGGCCACCTGGTGCATCCGCAGGTGTCCGCCCGGGCCGCTGTGCTGGCGGCTGAGCACGTCCAGCAGGGAGTACTCCCGCACGCTCAGCTCGTGGCCCGCCTGGAGGGCGCGTTCGATGTGGGCCTCGATCCGGCCGTGGAGGAGGGAGAGGGCGCACCAGCCCTGGGAGAGGGCGGTGAGTGCGCTGTCCGTGGCGGTCATGGGCGGGCTCCTTGCTCGAAGCGGGTTCCCCCAGGATAGGCCACGGCCGCAATAGCCCGCGCTTGCAAATATCCCGCGTCTGCAATTAATGTGGACGCACGTAAGCCGCGACAGCAAGTGAAGCGGCAGTACAGGCAACCTCCCCCCTGAAGGGCACCCCCTCATGCCTCTCGCACTCCTGGCACTCGCCATCGGCGCCTTCGGGATCGGCACCACCGAATTCGTGATCATGGGCCTGCTCCCCGAGGTCGCCGGCGACTACGGCGTCTCGATCCCCACCGCGGGCTTCCTGGTCACCGGCTACGCGCTCGGTGTCGTCCTCGGCGCCCCGCTGATGACCATCCTCGGCACCCGCATCCCCCGCAAGCGCATGCTGATGCTGCTCATGGGCCTGTTCGTCGTCGGCAACGTCATCTCCGCCCTCGCCCCGGCCTTCGGCGTCATGCTCGCCGGCCGCGTCGTCGCCTCCCTCGCCCACGGCGCCTTCTTCGGGATCGGCTCGGTGGTCGCCGCCGGACTGGTCGCCCCGCAGAAGAAGGCCGGCGCCATCGCCATGATGTTCACCGGCCTCACCGTCGCCAACGTGGTCGGCGTACCGCTCGGCACCCTCGTCGGCCAGACCCTCGGCTGGCGCTTCACCTTCCTGATCGTCGCCGGCCTCGGCGTGCTCGGTCTGCTCGGCATCGCCAAACTGGTCCCCGAACTGCCCCGCCCCGAGGGCGTCCGGATCCGCCACGAGCTGGCAGCCTTCCGCAACGTCCAAGTACTCCTGGCGATGGCCATGACCGTGCTCGGCTTCGGCGGGGTCTTCGCCGCCATCACCTACATCACCCCGATGATGACCAACGTCGCCGGATTCGCCGACACCTCCGTGACCTGGCTGCTCGTCCTCTTCGGCCTCGGCATGGTCGCGGGCAACCTCATCGGCGGAAAGTTCGCCGACCGGGCCCTCATGCCGATGCTCTACGTGTCCCTGGGCGCGCTCGCCGTGGTCCTGGCCGTGTTCACCGTCACCGCCCACCACAGGTTCGGCGCCGCCGTCACCATCGCCTTGATCGGCGCCCTCGGCTTCGCCACCGTGCCCCCGCTGCAAAAGCGCGTCCTCGACCAGGCCGCCGGCGCCCCCACCCTGGCCTCCGCCGTCAACATCGGCGCCTTCAACCTCGGCAACGCCCTCGCCGCCTGGCTCGGCGGGCTCGTCCTCGCCGCCGGCCTCGGCTGGACCGCCCCGAACTGGGTCGGCGCCGCCCTCGCCGCCTCCGCGCTCGTCCTCGCCGTCGTCTCCGGCGCACTGGAGCGCCGTACGAACGCCCGCGCGGCCGGCAGCCGGGTCGTCGCCACCGCGACTCCCGAGACGGCCGTCGCCGCACACCACTGAACCCGCTTCCCCCGTCAGACCCCGTTCGCCCCCGTTCGACCGACCGATTCCCCACACCCCAGGAGCACCCCCATGTCCGGCACCACCACCGCCAGCCGTACCGCCGTCGCCCCGCTGACCACCGAGGACGCCGAACTGCTGCTCGGCGCCGCCCGCGCCGCGGCCGAGGAGGCCGGGGTCACCGTCAGCGTCACCGTCCTCGACGCGGGCGGCCACCCGCTCGCCTTCCGCCGCGACGACCGGGCCGTCCTGATCTCCGGCGAGACCAGCACCCGCAAGGCGTACACCGCCCTCCAGCTGAACGCCCCGACCGCCGACCTCGTCGAGGCCGTCCTGCCCGGCGCCCCGTTCCACACCCTGCCGACCGCACTGGACCGGCCGCTGCTGTTCATCGCGGGAGGCCTCCCGGTCCACCGTGACGGCCGGCTGATCGGCGCCATCGGCGTCGGCGGCGGGGCCCCCGAGCAGGACCACGGCTTCGCCGCCGCCGCGCTGGAGACCCTCGCCGCGCTGGTCTGAGCCCTCCCGGGTCGCGAGCCCGTGTCCCCCGTGCCAGGTTGGGTACGGGGGACACGAGCGCATGATGCGGCAATCGACGAGGCACAGGAGAGGTCGGGCCATCGCGACGGCAACGGTCGCCGCCGTGGTCTCCCTGGTCCTGCCCGGATGCTCGGCCGGCGCGGACAGTGCCGGCGGTGCGCAGACCCCGCCGGCCACCGGCACCACGCCCGGTGCGCCGCCCCCGTCGGCGCCGCCCACCCCCGAACCGAGCCCCGAGCCGTCGTACCCGCTGTCCACGGCCCCCCGCACGGTCCCCGCCGTACGGGAACACGCGCCGGCCCGCGGCCCCGGCTGGAAGCCCGCGCCGGCCGCCCGGGTCGTCGTACGGCCGGCCGACGCGGCGGCCCTGTCCGACGAGGGCCGGCTGCTCGCCGGCGAACTCAGGATGGGCTTCGCGCAGACGGCCGCCCCGCGCCCCGGCGACGTGGAACTCGCGCTGGGCGCGAAGAACTCCGGAGCGCCCGAGTCCTACACCCTCACCGTCGGGGACGGCCGCGTACGCATCACCGGGCCCGACGAGGCCGGCGTCTTCTACGGCACGCGCACCCTCAAACAGGAGATACGCACGGCCGGCAAGGCCCCCGAGGGCACGGTGCGCGACGCCCCCGCCAAGCCGCAGCGCGGCCTCAACCTCGACATCGCGCGCAAGAACTTCACCCCCGACTGGATCGAGGACCGGCTGCGCGAGATGGGCGACCTCAAGCTCAACCAGCTCGGTCTGCACTTCTCCGACGACCAGGCTTTCCGGATCGAGTCCACCTCCCATCCGGAGATCGTCTCCACCCCGCACCTCACGAAGGCGGACGTACGCCGGATCACCGCGCTCGCCGCCCGCCTGCACATCACCGTCGTCCCCGAGATCGACTCGCCCGGACACCTCGGCGCCGTACTGCGCGCCCACCCGGACCTCCAACTGCGCGACGTGCGGGGGCGCCCGGTCAAGGGCGCCGTGGACATATCGAACCCGGCGTCGGCGAAGCTCGTGGACGAGCTCCTGCGCGAGTACATCCCGCTCTTCCCCGGCGGCGCCTGGCACCTGGGCGCCGACGAGTACCAGGCCCTGGTGGTCAAGGACCCGCAGGCCTCCTTCCCGCAGCTCGCCGCCGCCGCCCGACAGCGGTACGGGCCGTCCGCGCGGGTACAGGACCTGGCCGCCGGCTGGCTCAACGACCGGGCCGCCGTCGTCCGCCCCTCGGGCAAGACGCTCAAGGCCTGGAACGACGGCTTCTTCGCCGGGGGAGTGGTCCCCGCCGCCAAGGACCTCCAGGTCGAGTACTGGACGGGCAAGGAGCTCGGCGCCCGGCCTCCCCTCGCCTACCTCCGCGAGGGCCGCAAGGTCGTCAACCTCAACGACGAGTACCTCTACTACGTCCTGGGCCAGCCGAACGACTTCGCCTACCCGACCGGCAAGCGGATCTACGAGCAGTGGACCCCGCTGGTCCTGCGCGGCACGACGCCCGTCCCCGCCTCGTACGACGACCAGATCCTCGGCGGCCGGCTCGCCGTCTGGGCCGACCTGGCCGGGGCCCAGACCCAGGCACAGGTGGCCGAGGGCATCCGGCTCCCGCTGGCCGCCGTGTCGCAGAAGCTCTGGGACTCCCGGACCCCGAGCCTCGACTGGGCCACGTTCCGCTCGCTCGCCGACGGGCTGCGCTGAAGTCCTTGGCCGACACCGGTCCGCGTCGATCGGATCGGTCCATGAACGACGAACCACGGACCAGGCCCTCGCGAGCGGCTTCGAGAGGTCCACCGACCCGGCCCGCCTCGACGCCGCGCTGATCCACCGCCGGCTGTCCGGGGACTCCCACCGGGCCCTCGGCCGCAGCCGCGAGAAGCAGGACGCGGCCATCGCCGGCTCGCTCAACCTCGGTCTGTGCGACAGCGCCTTCGGACACGCGGCTCGGCCACGCCCGCGTCGTCACCGACCCGGCAGCCAGTGAACCCGGCAGCCAGTGAACCCGACGGTCAGTGAACCGGGCCCGGGCGGCTCTGCGGGTCCTGGGGCTCACGGCGGGGCGTGCGGTCGCGCAGTTGCCAGCGCCGCCGGGCCCATTGGCCGATCAGCGGCAGCGACATGACCACGGTGAGGATCCAGGCCGCCGCGAAGGACCAGATCAGCGGCTGCGCCACGGTGATGGCGGCCGCGACGAGGAGGGCCACGGTCAGCGCGCCCAGCCCGCAGGCCGCCACGATCCGCTGCCTCAGGCTCGCGGAGCGCAGTCGACGGTTCAGTGACCGATCACCCTTGAGTTGGGCCTCGATCTCGGAGAGGGCGCGCTGTTCGTGATCGGAAAGTCCGGCTCCACTCATGACGACGTACCTCCGTCGGCTGCCGCCGTCGGGCGCGGAACGCAGCCTGTGCGCTGCGAATACCCGGCCTGACGCGCGTCAACCGCCGGAGGGCGTCATGGTTGCCGGGGGTCGGTCACCAGATGGAGTCGACCCACTCCGGGTGGTCGATGAACGGGTTCCGGTTGTGCTGGTACGTGTCGAAGATGACCTGGTTGCGGCGCTGCTCGAAGGAGTCCGGCGGGTCCTGCCGGCTCCACTGCTTCAGCACGCTGATCCGGCCCATCGACGGGGCGGAGCCGTTGTTGACCGTGTCGTTGAGCTCGAGGTTCGCGAAGCCGTCCTCGCCGTCGTAGCGCACGGCCATGTAGAGCAGCATCCGGGCCACGTCGCCCTTGACCGCGTCGCGCGGCTCGAAGGAGTCGGAGTCCGTGAAGCTGCCGGAGGCCTCGGAGACCGGGCTGCCGCCCTTGTCGAAGTCCTTGTTGCCGCGGGTGCTGTTGACCGTCACGTCCTCGGGACGCAGGTGGTGCAGGTCCGTGCCGGGGCCGGTCGCGGTGCCGAAGTCGCCGTGGCTCTTGGCCCAGACGTGCTCGCGGTTCCAGTCGTTGGCGCCGCCCCCGTTGGAGGTCTTGGACTGCGAGCGGCCCGAGTAGACGAGGATGACGTTGTTCGGGTTGGCGGGGTCCTGGTCGGTGACCTTCAGGGCGTTCCACACGCCGTCGTACGACACCTTGGTCTGGGTCTTGATGATGCCGTGGAGCGCCGTCTTCAGCGCGGCGCCGGTCTTGCCCTGCGCCGGGGCGTAGTAGTCGTCGTAGGCCGCGTCGGCGCCGGCCGCGGCGGGCGCGTCGGCGTGGGGGGCCGCCGTCCGCTGCGAGCCGGCCGAGGCGGTGGCCGGTATGAGGACCAGCGAGGCGGCCGCGAGGCCGGCCGCACAGGGGGCGAATCGGGAGATTCTCATGACGTGGGGGATGCCTCTCCATCACGCACCGTCCCCGCCAAGGCGGTTGGCGGGGTGTCAGGTGGCAGAGCGAGGCTGACATTGTCATGCGCCCAACAGGTAAAAAGCATGTGTCCGGCGTGCGGATCTTGTGTTTGTCCGCGGTGGGGCGAGGGCACGGTAGCGAGGGCCCGAACCGTGCGAAATCCCCACCGGGAGCAGCCCATGCCAACGAAGATCCTCATCGTCACCGGCGACGCCGCGGAGTCGCTGGAGGTCCTCTACCCCTACCAGCGCCTGCGCGAGGAGGGCTACGAGGTCCACATCGCGGCCCCGGCGGTCAAGAAACTCCGTTTCGTGGTGCACGACTTCGAGGACGGGTTCGACACCTACACCGAGAAGCCCGGCTACACCTGGCCCGCCGACATCGCCTTCGCCGACGTGGTGACGGAGGACTACGAGGCCGTCGTCGTCCCGGGCGGGCGGGCGCCCGAGTACCTGCGCAACGACCCCGAGGTGCGACGGATCCTGGCCGCCTTCGCCGACGCGGACAAGCCGATCGCGCAGATCTGCCACGGCCCCCTGATCACCGCCGCCGCCGGCACCCTGGAGGGCCGCCGGGTCACCGCGTACCCGGCCCTGGAACTCGACATGAAGGCCGCGGGGGCGCACTTCGAGGACTCCGAGGCGGTGGTGGACGGCACCCTCGTGTCGGCCCGCGCCTGGCCGGACCACTCGGCCTGGATGAGGGAGTTCCTGACCGTGCTGCGCGGCAAGGCCCCGCTGGTCTGACGCCCGCGGTCGCCGGCCCTCGGTTCCCGGTCCGCCGGGGGCGGCTCGGGCCGGCGGTGCCTGATCGGCCGTGTGCGGCCGGCCGCCCGTCGGCCCCGGGGTTCGCCCCGGGCGCCGACGATCGTCAGTTGCCGGAGGTGACCCGCGGGGCGGGCTCGCTCTTGTAGTTCGCGGGGCCGAAGTTCTTCTTCACGGCCGCGTCCCAGGAGCCGTCCGAGACCATCTTCGTCAGCGCGCTGTTGATCTTGCGCTGGAGGTCGGCGTTGCCCTTCTTGATGCCGATGCCGTAGTTCTCGTTGCTGAGGTTCAACCCGATCAGCTTGAACTTGCCCGCGTACTCCTTCCGGGCCCCGTAGCCGGCCAGGATGGAGTTGTCGGTGGTCATGGCGTCGGCCTCGCGCGCCAGGAGGGCGACGACGCACTCCGAGTAGCTGCCGAGCTCCAGCAGGCTCGCCTTCGGGGCGAGGTTCTTCTTGACGTTCTCGGCGGAGGTCGAGCCGGTGACCGAACAGAGCTTCTTGGAGTTGAGGTCCTCGGCCTTGGTGATGCTGTTGTCGTCGGCCCGGACCATCAGGTCCTGGTGCGCGATGAAGTACGGGCCGGCGAAGTCGACCTTCTGCTTGCGCTTGTCGCTGATCGAGTAGCTCGCGGCGACGAACTGGACCTCGTTGTACTGGATCAACAGCTCCCGGTCGGAGCTGAAGACCTGCTTGAACTCGATCTCGCTCGGCTTGTAGCCGAGCTCCTTCGCTATGTACGTGGCGACGTCGACGTCGAAACCGGTGAAGGTTCCGTCGGGCTCGCGCATCCCGATCCCGGGCTGGTCGAACTTGATCCCGATGCCGATGGGCTCCTTGGGGTCGTCACCGCCACACCCGGAGGTGGTGACGGCGAGGGCGATCACTGCGGCGACCGCACCGACCTTGGGAACCTTCATGCTGCACTCTTTCCTCGGGAACGCGGATCACGCGGGAACGGGGGGGTGAACGGTGTCATGCGGAGTACCGGGTCGGTACGGGGTGGTGGCGCGGGGAGCGGAGCCGGTGAGGGTCCGGGCACGCGCGGAACCGCGGGGTCGTCGCGCACGTGTATGAGGAAGCTAGGAAGGCGACGGGCACACCGTCACTACATCTGAGGAAAACTTGAGGGTAACAATCCGGTTCGGCCAAAGATTTACCGGTCGTTCCGGGGCGTAGCCGGACAAGGGGGAACGGCGTGGCGAACGGTTCGGTACGGATCAACGGGAACGCGCTGCAGCTCGGCGACGGCGCGCAGATCAGGTTCATCCGAACCCTGCGCCTCCCGGAGTCGGGTACGCACGGGCTCCCCCCGGGACTCGGGGAGTTCCCGCTGCGACGGGTCGAGGACCACCCGGACACGGTCCCGGCCGAGTGGCTCGCCAAGGGCGGGGTGATGCTGCCGGTCCACCTGCGCGAGGCGATGTGGCTGAGCTTCGCGGGGACCCGGGAGCCCGCGGCGCTCCAGGTCGGCGTCGGCAAGGTCTGCGCCGTCTCGGGCGAACGGTGGACGGGACGGCTCGCGCGCCGCCCGCAGAACTACGTCGTGCTCCCGCGCCAGCCGTGGCTGGACGGGATCAACTCGGGCAAGGGGACGGTGCGACAGTTCGTCGCCGTTCCGCTCGGCCTCGGCGCCACGGTCGAGGGACAGGTCACCGGCGAGGAGACCGCGGGCGGCGTGCAGCTCCAGGCGTTCCCGCTCGACCCCGAGCCGTTGCTGCGCTGGCGGGAGCAGGAGCGGGCCCGGCTCGTCCCGCCGCCGATGCCGTCCTCGTTCGGCGGGTACGGGGCCGCCCCCGGCGCGCCGGCGGCCCCGGGGAGCGCGCCCATGGCCGCCCGCGCCGCGGCCCCGGCGCAGGCGGCTCCCGCGATGGGCCTGGGGGTGGGCGGTTCCATGCGCCAGGAGGTGTACGAGGACACGCGGCCCCTGTCGGACTGGGCCGAGGAGCCGGCCGCACGCGTCTTCGTCCACCTGGTGACCCCGCCCGAGTGGCGGCGCATCACCGGCGAGCCCGCCCCGCCCTCGCCGGTCGACCGGGCCGCGTACACCCGGGCCGGGCTGCCGTGGTTCGACCACTACGACGAGGGCGGCACCGACCTGCCCGCCACCGACACCCTCGGTGCGGTCAAGCCGGTCGGCGACTGGCTCGGAGACGACCACACCCCGTGGGTCGCCCCGACCCAGTCCCAGACCCATTCGCTCGGCAACGCCCCCCGCCCGGGCAAGCCCGTCCGGGACGGGGACTGGTAGCGAGCCGCGAGAGGCGGGGGGGGGGGGGCGGGCCCCCCCCCCCCCCCCCCCGGCCCGGGGGGGGGGGCCCCCGGGGGGGGGGACGGGTGCGCGGCGCCGCGGGGGGGGGGGGGGGGGGGGCCGCAGGG